>NZ_JACKSJ010000022.1 GCF_025821665.1 [Mycobacterium] manitobense | reverse complement strand
CCTGCGCCCACGCCGGTGCCCGAGCCGGAGCCCAAGCCCGAGCCGGTGTCGCTGCCCAAGCCGAAGCCCGAACCCGAGCCGAAGCCCGAGCCGAAGCCCGAGCCGGTGGTCACGTCACCCCCGCCGCTGCGGCCGCCCGCCGACCCGGTGGTCGAGGCGCCGCCGGTGGCGGTGCCCGGCGAACCGAACGCCGCCGCGGTGCGCTCCATGTGGCCGACCGTGCGGGAGAAGGTCCGCCAGCGCAGCCGCACCATCGACGTGATGCTCGCGGGCGCCATCGTGCGGACCGTCGACAAGGACACCCTGGTGCTCACCCACGAGTCGGCGCCGTTGGCGAAACGGCTTGTCGAGCAACGTAACTCCGACGTCATCCGCGATGCGCTCAAGGATGCGCTCGGGGTGGACTGGAAGATCCGCTGCGAGGTGGGTGCGCCGACGGAGGCCCATGTCCCCGCGAAGGCGGCGCAGCGCGAAGAGGACGACATGCTGTCCGAGGCGGTGCACGAAGAGGCCGGGCCGCGCCGCGACCCCGAAGAGGCCGCGCTGGAACTGCTGCAGAGCGAGTTGGGCGCCCGCCGCATCGACGGGGCCTGAGTCCGCGCCTGCTACGCGCTCCACCACGGGCGCAGCGGCAGCCCGCCGTCGCCGCCGGCGTTGTCGAGCTTCACCGCCAGCACCTGGTGCAGCTGAACGACATTCGTCTCGAAGCCCAGCCGTGAGCCGGCCATGTACAGCCCCCACACCTTGGCCGTTCCGAGCCCGACCTCCGCGACCGCCTCGTCCCAGTGCTCCACCAGGTTGCGGCACCAGTCACGCAGAGTGAGCGCGTAGTGGTGGCGCAGGTTCTCCTCGTGCACCACCTCGAGCCCGACGTCCTGGGCCTGGGCGATGATCCGGCCCGACCCGGTGAGCTCCCCGTCGGGGAACACATAGCGGTCGATGAACCCGCCCGCGGTCGCGCCGCTGCGGTTGTCGTGCCGGGTGATGCAGTGGTTGAGCAGCAATCCTCCGGTGCGCAACTTCGTCTGCAGGAAACGGAAGTACGCCGGGTAGTTCTGCACCCCGATGTGCTCGGTCAACCCGATCGACGAGACCGCGTCGAAGCCGCTCTCCCGGACGTCGCGGTAGTCCCCGTGCCGGACCTCGGCCAGGTCGGTAAGGCCCTCTTCGGCGATCGCCTTCTGCGCCCAGGTGGCCTGTTCCTTCGACAGCGTCACCCCGATGGTCTTCACGCCGTGCCGGGCCGCGTAGCGCACCATGCCGCCCCAGCCGCAGCCCACGTCGAGCAGTCGGTCGCCCGCACGCAGGCCCAGCTTCTCGAACACCAGCCGGTACTTGTTGTCCTGTGCCTCCTCCAGCGACGCGTCGGCGTCGGGGTAGCAGGCGCAGGTGTAGGTCATCGACGGCCCGAGCACCCACTCGTAGAAGGTGTTGGAGACGTCGTAGTGGTGGTGGATGGCCTCGGCGTCGCGATGCTTGCTGTGCCGCAGGCCCTCGGCGATCCGCCGCCAGCGCGGCAGCGCCTCCTGCGGCGGCGGGGAGATCGGCTTGAGGTGCTCGATGCCGATCGAGCGGACGATCTGGGCCAGCACCCGCGCGGGCGGACGCTTGAAGTCCATCTTCTCGGCCAGCGCCTTGAGCAGGTCGTACGGGTCACCCGGGTGCACACCGAGCATGTCGAGGTCGCCGGCGATGTAGGCGCGGGCGAGACCGAGATCGCCGGGCGCCGTCGCCAGGTACGTCGTGCCGCGCGGGGTCTTGAGATCCAGCCCGAGTGAGGCGTCCGAGGGCCCGGCCACACTGCCGTCATAGGCGCTGAACTTCAGCGGCAGGTGCCCCGCCGCGAAGATCTCCAGCACCTCGGCCAGCGTGAGCTTCCGTTCGGGCGCCTGATTCTTGAATGTGGTCATCGTCTTTCCACCGCCTTCGCATACAGATCCAGTAGACGTGAATCCGGGTCGTAGGTCTTCTTGACCGTCTTGTACGTTTCGCCGCCGTAGAGGTCGTCGAACTCCTCGGGCGTGTAGTAGGCGTCGGAGTACAGGGACTTGTGGCCGTCGAGTTCGCTCACTTTCCGTTCGATGAGTCTGTTGGTGTACCCATCCTCGGGCCCGACGGGCACCGAGGACCAGAATCCGACATTCACATACGTGTGATGCGCCTGGATCGGGTAGAGCGGCCATCCGCCCTCGTCACGCAGCCGCAGCGGGCACAGCCAGACCGGCTCGATCGGGACGTTGTCGAGGAACCATCGCAGGAACTCCGCGGTGCGGTCGATCGGCACCTCGATGTCCTGCACCACCCGCTCGCGGGGCGGCCTTCCGTTGCGCTTCTCGATGCGGTCGGCGATGTCGAAACGCTGGTCGTAGCCGATCAGCTTCCAGTAGAAGCTGCTGCGCCGGAACCGCCGCGGCCACAGCCGCCGTATGCGGGGATTCTGTGCGCCGAACGCGCGCGAACACCAGAACCAGTCGGTGTCCCACCGCCACAGATAGTCGTGGATGGTCAGCCGGTCGTGCTTCTCGGCTGAATCCTCGCCGGAGTGCTGGATCGAGCGGTAGTAGATGTCCTGGCCGGTGTAGTCGCTGACCGGTCCGGGTGTCCCGGTCCGGACGCCGACGCTCAGGTAACCCTCGTCGGCGCTGAACACCACGCCGTCGAGGTAGTCGACGGGGTCGCCGTCCAGCCCGCCGGTCGCGACGATGCGGTCCATCGTCGCGACGAGATCATCCAGCGAGTCGAAGCGCAGGTGGCACAGTGCGACGAACGGCTTGACCGGTTCGAGTTCGATCTTCAGCCGGACCGTGTAGCCCAGCGTGCCGTAGGAGTTGGGGAACGTCCGGAAGAGGTCGGCGTGCTGGTCGGGCGTCGCGGTCAGCACCTCGCCGGTGCCGGTGAGGATGTCCATTTCGAGCACCGATTCGTGCGGCAGGCCGTTGCGGAACGACGCCGACTCGATACCCAGCCCCGTCACCGCGCCGCCGAGGGTGATCGTCTTCAGCTGCGGCACCACCAGCGGCGACAGCCCGTAGGGCAGCGTGGCGGCGACCAGGTTCTCGTACGTGCACATGCCCGCCACGTCCGCGGTGCGGCGGTCGGGGTCGACGGCGATGACACCGGTCAGCCCCGACGTGTCGAGGCCCTTCGCGGTGCTCTCGGCGCGCTTGCGGAAGAGATTCGACGTGGGCTTGGCCAGCCGGACGGTGGCCGACGGCGGGATGGCTCGGTAACTGGCGAGAAGACGCTCTACACCGGCAGCGTGGGCGGCCTGTGCGTCGTTTGGGGCAACAGACACGCATATACGCTAGACCGCGGTCGCAGCCGATGCGACCGCGCCGGGCCGGGACGACCCCGCCGTTCTTCCACACGACTAGGAGATTTCACCGATGGGACAGGTCAGCGCGTCGAGCACGATCTTGATCAACGCCGACCAGGCGGAGGTGCTTCGCGCGGTCGCCGACTACCAGAACGTGCGCCCGAAGATCCTCTCCGACCACTACAGCGCCTACCGGGTGCTCGAGGGCGGGCAGGGCGCGGGCACCGTCGTGACCTGGAAACTGCAGGCCACCAAGTCCCGGGTGCGCGAGGTGAAGGCCGCCGTCGACGTGGCCGGCCACACCGTCATCGAGAAGGACGCCAACTCGACGCTGGTGACGAACTGGACCGTCGCCCCCGCGGGCCCGGGATCGTCGGTCACGGTCAAGACGTCCTGGACGGGCGCCGGCGGCGTCAAGGGATTCTTCGAGAAGACGTTCGCCCCGCTCGGGCTGAAGAAGATCCAGGCCGAGGTGCTGGAGAACTTGAAGAAGCAGGTCGAGACGGGCGCCTGAGCGCCTAGGCGACGCGCTGGGCCCCCAGGAACCCCGCGATGCCGCGCACCACGGCGTCGGCGTACTTCTGCCGGCCCTCCGGGCTCTTCATCAGCGCGGAGTCGGCCGGGTTCTTCATGTTGCCCAGTTCCACCAGGATCGACGGGTACTGCGCCAGGTTGAGCCCGGCGATGTCGGAGCGCGGGTTAAGGCCGCCGCTGCCGATGTAGGTCGCAGGCGGAATGCCCGAACCGGCCAGCTGGTCGCGCATCACCTGGGCGAACTGCACGGCCGGGCCGGACTGCGCCGCGTTCAGCGGCGGCGACGAGTACAGCACGTGGAACCCGCGTCCGGTGGGCGGCCCGCCGTCGGCGTGGATCGACACGATCGCGTTCGGCTTCAGCGCATTGGCCATCGCCGCGCGTTCGTCGACGCACGGGCCGAGGCCGGTGTCGTCGCCCCGCGACATCGCCGTCCGCACGCCGAGCGCGCTGAGCGCCTGGCGCACCCGCAGGGTGACCTCCCAGGTGAACGAGTGCTCGGCGTAGCCGTCCTGGGTCGACGTGCCGCTGGCCTGGCAGTCCTTGGTGCCGCCGCGGCCCGTCGGGACCTGGCGGCTGATCGACGAGTCGTTGGAGCCGTTGTGGCCGGGATCGAGGAAGACGATCATGCCTGCGATGTTGGCGGGCACGGCGGCCGCCGGCGCGGCGAGGACGGACGCGGCGATCAGCATGGTGACGGCGACGGCGGCGCCCGATCTCAGGCCGGTCCGCAGGCCGACACGCAGGGTGGCAGGCACGGGCGCCACCGTAGCCGCCACGCCGACTAGGCTTGAAGTCCAAACCGCCTCTTCCGGGCGAGAGCAACCAAGTCGAGACCTGCCCGCAATCAAGCCGACGCACCCGATTCAGCAGAGGGGACCGCAAGATGCAACCCGGTGGCCAGCCCGACATGTCGGCGCTACTCGCGCAGGCGCAGCAGGTTCAGCAGCAGCTGATGGAGGCCCAGGAGGCGCTGGCCAACGCCGAGGTGCAGGGCCAGGCCGGCGGCGGCCTCGTGCAGGTCACCATGAAGGGCAGCGGCGAGGTCATTTCGGTGGCGATCGACCCCAAGGTGATAGACCCGGCCGACGTCGAGACGCTGCAGGACCTCGTGGTCGGCGCCATCGGCGACGCGGCCAAGCAGGTCACCATCCTGGCCCACGACCGGCTCGGGCCGCTCGCGGGAGGGATGGGCAACCTGGGCATCCCGGGGCTCTAGTTGTTTGAGGGCCCGGTACAGGATCTGATCGACGAGCTGGGCAAGCTGCCCGGTATCGGGCCGAAGAGCGCGCAGCGGATCGCTTTCCACCTGCTGTCGGTCGAACCGCCCGACATCGACCGGCTCACGGCGGTGCTGAACCGGGTGCGCGACGGGGTCAAGTTCTGCGCCGTGTGCGGCAACGTCTCCGACGACGACCGGTGCCGCATCTGCAACGACCCGCGCCGCGACGCGTCCCTGGTCTGCGTCGTCGAGGAACCCAAGGACGTCCAGGCCGTCGAACGCACCCGTGAATTCCGCGGCCGCTACCACGTGCTCGGCGGCGCGCTCGACCCGCTGTCGGGTGTCGGGCCCGAGCAACTGCGGATCCGTGAACTGCTCAACCGCATCGGCGAGCGGGTCGACGGCGTCGACGTCGCCGAGGTGATCATCGCCACCGACCCGAACACCGAGGGCGAGGCCACCGCCACCTATCTGGTGCGGATGCTGCGGGACATCCCCGGCCTGACGGTCACCCGCATCGCGTCCGGGCTGCCGATGGGCGGCGACCTCGAGTTCGCCGACGAGTTGACCCTCGGCCGGGCGCTGACCGGCCGCCGCGCGATGGCCTGAGCAGGTCAGCGCGTCAGGACCGCCGCGAGCGCGTCGTCGAGGATGTCCAGACCGGCGTTGAAGTCCGTGTCCGAGATCGTCAGGGGCGGGGCGATGCGGAAGATCCCACCCATTCCGGGCAATTGGACGATGTTCATGTGCAGGCCGCGGTCGAGGCATTCGGCCGTCACCTGGGCGCCGAGCGCGTCCGCCGGCGCCCTCGTGCTCTTGTCGGACACGAGTTCGATGCCCTGCAGCAGGCCGCGACCGCGGACGTCGCCGACCTGCTCGTAGCGGTCCCGCATCTCGGTCAGCCGGTCGGTGAGCTGCTTGCCGAGCGCGGCGGCCCGGGCGACCAGGTCGTCACGCTCGACGACGGTCAGGACGGTCAGCGCGACCGCCGCGGCGAGCGGATCCGACACGTGGGTGGTGAAGAACAGGAATCCCCGTTCGTGGCAGGTGTTCTCGATCTCCTCGGTGGTGACGACCGTGGCGACCGGGAGGCCGGCGCCGAGGGTCTTCGAGAGCGTGAGCAGATCCGGCACGACGCCGTCGCGCTCGAACGCGTACATCGACCCGGTGCGGCCGATGCCGGTCTGCGCCTCGTCGGCGATCAGCAGCATGCCCCGCTCGTCGCAGTACTCCCGCAGGCGGCGCAGGTAGCCGGGCGGCGGCTCGATGATCCCGCCCGACGACAGGATCGGCTCGACCAGGCAGGCGGCGAGGCTGCCCGAGGACTGCGCGTCCACGACGCCGAACCCGTAGGCGAGTTCGGTCTCCCAGTCGTGGCTGCCGTCGGCCCGCCGGAACGGTGACCGGTACGCGTTGGGGGTGGGCAGCGTGAGGTTGCCCGGCATCGGCGGCCCGTAGCCGCGGCGGCCCGCGCTGAACGTCGCCGACGCCGCACCCGACGTCATGCCGTGCCAGGACCGGTCGAAGGAGACGATCTCGTATCCGCCGGTGTAGAGCTTGGCCATCTTGATCGCGGCCTCGTTGGACTCCGCGCCGGTGCTCAGCAGCATCACCTTCTCCAGCGGCGCGGGCAACGTGGAGGCGAGCTTGGCGGACAACTCGACGACGGGTCCGCTGAGCATCCCGCTGTAGAGATGGTCCAGTGTCGCGACCGCCGTGGACACCGCCGAGACGATGTCGGGATGTGAGTGGCCGAGCACCGAACTCATCTGTCCGGAGGTGAAGTCGAGGATGGCGTTGCCGTCGTCGTCGTAGACATGACTGCCGCTGGCGCGCTGGATGATCCGCGGCACGAACACCGATCCGTAACGCACGACGTGTCGTTCGGCGTCCTGCCAGAACTGCTCCCGGTTCACCGGTCGATCCTCTCACCCGGCGGGCGGCCTGACTTGTCGGTGCCCGGGGGCACCATGGGCGCCATGACGGAGATCTTCCTCGGCGGTGAGGCGCTGGCCGCGGGCCACGCCACCCGGCAGTCGCTGCGCACCCACTATCGCGCCGTCCACCGCGGGGTATATGTGTCGCGGGACGCGACGCTGACGCTGCGTGACCGGGCGGTCGCGGCCTGGCTGGCCTCCCGCCGCAAGGGTGTGGTGGCGGGCACGGCCGCTGCGGCACTGCACGGCGCCGCGTGGCTGGACGCCGAGGCGCCGATCGAACTGCTCGGCGCGACGTGTCAGGCGCAGCCGGGGCTGGTGCCGCTCGCCGACCGGTTCGCCGACGACGAGGTCACGGCGATGGCCGGGCTACCGGTCACCACCCGGGTGCGCACGGCGTTCGACATCGGGCGGCACGTCGACCGCCGCGAGGCGCTGGCCCGGCTGGACGCGCTGATGTGGGGTGAGCGCTATTCGGTCGCGGCGGTCGACGAGCTCGTCGACCGATATCCCCGGGCGCAGGGGGTGCGGCGGTTGCGCGCACTGCTGCCGCTGGTCGACGGGGGTGCGGCGACGCCGCGCGAGAGCAGGGTCCGGCTGTGGCTGATCGACGCGGGCTTCCCGGCGCCGGAGACGCAGATCGCCGTGATGGAGAACGGCGAACCGGTGGCGTTCCTCGACATGGGGTGGCCCGAGTGCAAGGTCGCGGTGGACTGCGGCGCCGACGTCGCGAAGCTGCGGATGCTGCACGCGCTGGGCTGGGCCGTGGTGCCGGTCGCGAGCGAGAACAGGCCGGTCGACTGGCTGGCGGCCGTCGAGGATGCGCTGGCGCGGCGCGGCTTCTTCGTCGAGACCCACGCGGCCTAGGCGCGCCGCGGCGCGGCCAGCCGTTCGCGCCGTAACAGCTCGACCTCGTCGAGCGGCAGCGGTGGCAGGTCGCCGACCACGCGTGACAGCAACAGGTCGGCGAGTTCGGGATTGCGGGCCAGGCAGGGCCCGTGCAGGTAGGTGGCGACCACGCTGCCCTGCACCGCCCCGTCGAAGCCGTCGCCGTCGCGGTTGCCCGCACCCTTCTCGACGCGGGCCAGTGGCCGCGCGTCGGAACCGAGAACCGTTCCGCCGCGGTGGTTCTCGAAACCGGTCAGCCGCTGCGACAGTCCGGGCAGCAGCGGCTGGGACACCACCTCGCCGATCGTGCGGGCCTGCTGCGGCGACGTCGTCACGTCGAGCATGCCGACGCCGTCCACCCGCTCACCCGACGAGGTCTCGTACCAGTGGCCGAGCACCTGGATGGCCGCGCAGATCGCCAGCACCGGCGCGCCGCGCGCCGCCGCCTGCTGCAGGCCGGGATGGCGGATCAGGTGCCGGGTGGCCAGCCGCTGCGCGTAGTCCTCGGCGCCCCCGAGCGTGTAGAGGTCCAGCTGCGCGGGCACCGGGTCGGCCAGGGTGATCTCGACGACCTCGGCATCGATACCCCTGCGCCGCAACCGTTCCCGCAGCACCACGGAGTTGCCGCCATCGCCGTAGGTGCCCATCACGTCGGGCAGCACCAGCCCGATCCGCACGGTCGACTCAGGCACGGGCGTCCTCGGGCAGGCGCGCAAGCACGCGGTTGAGTTGCAGGAAGGCCGTGTAGTTCGCGATCACCTCGACGTGCCCCGGCGGGCACGAGGCGATCGCCTTGACGGTGTCGTGCACCAGGGTGTGTCCGACACCCGCATAGCCCAGCCGCACCGCCAGGTCGGTGCCGCGTTCCCCTGCGGCGACCACCTGGGTGTCCTCGAAGTGTTCGAAGCGCACGTCCCAGAGCCACGACAGGTCTTCGCCGTCGGGCACCTGGCCGTTCACCGAGATCACCACGCCCGCACCGTGTTTGTCCACCATCGACAGCGCCTCCTGCCAGCCGGCCGGGTTCTTGGCAAGCAGCACGCGGGCGGTGTGCTCGCCGAGGCGCACGGTGCGGTAGCGGCCCGCCACCTCGTCGACCGCCGACGCCGCCGCCACCGCGGCCGCGGGATCGGCGCCCAGCGCGACCGCCGCCGCCACCGCATGAACGGCGTTGCCGCGGTTGACCGCACCCGGCAGGGCCAGCGACATCGGCAGCGCGAGCCCGTCGGGTCCGTGGATGTGGGTGTCGTCGAACCACCACTGCGGCTC
The DNA here is from genome assembly GCF_025821665.1 of [Mycobacterium] manitobense. GTDB lineage: Bacteria > Actinomycetota > Actinomycetes > Mycobacteriales > Mycobacteriaceae > Mycobacterium > Mycobacterium arseniciresistens. The sequence continues at coordinate 43,118 of NZ_JACKSJ010000022.1, read as the reverse complement.
CGGCCGCTTGAAATCAGTGCCCGTCGAGTACCAGTGGGTTCCTTCGCGGACGATGACCTCGCCGGAGCGCGGGCACGACACCGAGTCGTTCGCCCAGCTGCCGCCGGCGGCCACCCACACCACGTTCGGGCAGTCGTAGGCCGCCGAGGTCATCAGCACGTCGTCGCAGTTGGCCACCACCACGGTCGACGGGTGCCGCGCCAGCCCTGCGCGCAGCGTCCGCTCGATGTGGTTGATCTCGCCGACCCGGTCCAACTGGTCGCGCGACAGGTTCAGCAGCACGATCACCGCCGGATCCACCGCGTCGGCCACGTGCGGCACGTGCATCTCGTCGACCTCGAGCGCGGCGAGCGTGGCGTCGCGGGCCGCGGCCAGCGCGGCGACCAGCCCGGCGTCCATGTTGGCGCCCTCGGCGTTGGTCGCCACCGGTCCGAGGGTGCCCAGCGCGGCGGCGGTCATCCGGGTGGTGGTCGACTTGCCGTTGGTGCCGGTGATGACGACGCTACGGCGGGCCTGCCCGAGCTGGCGCAGGATCGACCGGTCCAGCGCCATCGCGACCAGGCCGCCGATCATCGCGCCCGCGCCGCGACCGGTGACCCGCGAGGCCCAGCGCGCCGCGGATCCCGCGCCGAGCGCAATTCGACCGCGAGTGGTGACCATCCCCGGCATTTTAGGTGGCGACACGCTGGGCTGCCGGGCGAGGGATGTCGGACCCCCGTGCCATCCTGGCCAGGTGAGCCAAACGCGCGCCGAATGTCGCCGGCCGAGCGGCTCTGATGCCGAATGTCGCCGGCCGAGCGGCTCTGATGCCGAATGTCGCCGGCCGAGCGGCTCCTGGGGCCGGCCCGCTGTGGAGGACGGATCCGGCTGGGCCGTCGTCGACGTGGAGACCTCGGGTTTCCAGCCCGGGCAGGCCCGCATCGTCAGCATCGCCGCACTCGCGGTCGGTGACGACGGCAGCGTCGAGCGCAGCGTCGCGACGCTGCTGAACCCGGGCGTCGACCCCGGGCCCACGCATGTGCACGGCCTCACCGCCGAGATGCTGGAGGGGCAGCCGAGCTTCGGCGACGTGGTCGACGACGTGCGAGCCGTCCTCGCGGGCCGCACGCTGGTCGCGCACAACGTCGCCTTCGACTACTCGTTCCTGGCGGCGGAGGCCGAACTCGTCGGCGCCGAGCTGCCAGTGGACACCGTGATGTGCACCGTCGAGCTGGCCCGCCGGCTTCAACTCGGCACCGAGAACCTGCGCCTGGAGACGCTGGCCGCGCACTGGGGCGTGCCGCAGCTGCGGCCGCACGACGCCCTCGACGACGCACAGGTGCTCGCCCAGATCCTCAAGCCGACCCTGGCGCGGGCCCGCGAGCGGAGGGCATGGCTGCCGGTGCGCCCGGCCACCCGGCGGCGCTGGCCCAACGGCCAGGTCACCCACGACGAGCTGCGGCCACTGAAGATGCTCGTGTCACGGCTGCCGTGCCCGTACGCCAACCCGGGCCGGTTCGTCGCCGGACGGCCGCTGGTGCAGGGCATGCGGGTCGGCCTGTCGGCCGAGGTGAAGCGCACCCACGAGGAACTGATCGAACGGATCGTGCACGCCGGGCTGTCCTACTCCGAGGCCGTCGACCTGGAGACGTCCCTGGTGATCTGCAACGAGGCCGAACCCGAGCAGGGCAAGGGGTATCACGCCCGCGACCTCGGCGTGCCGCTCGTCACCGACACCGAGTTCATGCGCTGCCTCGACGCGGTGGTCGGCGGCACCGGCATCGAGGAGTTCGCCGCCGCCACGCCGACCGGCGAGCAGTTCGCCCTGTTCTGATCACGCGGCGGCGTTGCGGCTGCGCCATTCCCGTGGCGAGGCCCCGTGCGTTCGGCGGAAAGCTCTGCTGAAGTAGGCCGCGTCCGGCATCCCGACCCGGCGGCCGATCTCCTGGATCGGAAGGTCGGTGTCCGCCAGCAGCGTGCGCGCCTCGGTCATCCGGCGCTCGAGGATCCAGTCCTGAACCGTGCGTCCCGTGCGGCGGCGCACGACCGTGGTCAGGTGCCCGGCGGTCAGGTTCAATGCGCGCGCCACGTCGCGCAGCGACAGCGGCTCGCCGATGTGCCGCTCGATCACCGCGAACACGTCGGCCAGCAGCGGCTCACCGCTGCGCCGCAGGTCGCCCACCACGTCGTCGGCCAGGCGAGCGACGTCGATCAGCAGCAGCGTCAACTCGGCCAGTGCCGCCTGCCGGTATCCGGCCTGCCGGACGGCCAGCTCGGACTCGATCGACGCGATCGCGGCGTCCCAGCGCGGCCTGCGGCCGGCGGGCACGTGCAACCGCATGAGCCCGCCGCGCTGGCCGTGCAGGAAGGGGAACAGCAGCGGATGTGACCGCCAGGTCGGCCATGATGAGCCGGCATCCTCGCCCAGCGCCGATGCGTCGAAGAAGATGCCGATGCCGTCGCCGTCGCGGTGCACCTGCAGCGGGTCGACGGCCGCGCCTGCCGCCACGACGTAGAGGGCGCCGGTCGCCGGGAGGTACCAGAGCACCGGGAAGTCGTGGATGTGCCTGCGGTGCTCGACGACGTCGCCGTCGGTGAGGCGGACCACCGACAGCGGTGGGGTGCTGTCGGCGGCCGGATAGGCGTACACGGGCACCCCGTCGCGGTGACGGATCAATCGCGACGGCATGAGACGAACATAATCCAAGTTTCGGCGATGATCGAGCAACACCGCTATGCGCGACAGGATCACGATGGTCAGATGACGAAAGATCGGTCAATCGACTACATACCCGCCGCCGGCCGCGACGCGTTCCTGCCGGGGTACGACCTGCTCACCCGGGTGCTCGGCATGCGGCCGGCCTACCGCGCGCTCATCGACCAGGCCGGGCTCGCCGACGGCCAGCAGGTCCTCGAGATCGGCTGCGGCACCGGCAATGTGACCGTCACCGCGAAGCGCTCACATCCCGGCGCGCAGTTCACCGGATCGGATCCCGATCCCCGTGCCCTCGACCGGGCCCGCCGAAAGGCCCGCGGCCTGAGCGGAATCCGCTTCGAACGCGGCTATGCGCAGCGGTTGCCGTACCCCGACGGCAGTTTCGACCGGGTGCTGTCGTCGATGATGCTGCACCATCTCGACGAGGACACCAAGGCACAGGCTGCCGCCGAGGCGTTCCGTGTGCTGCGGCCCGGCGGCAGCCTGCACGTCGTCGACATCGTCGGTCACCCGCACGGCCCCGGCGGCGCGATCCCGCAGCTGCTGGGCACCGTCGGGTTCAACGTCGACGAGGTGGGCAGCCACCGGCTGCGGCTGTTCGGGCAGGTGAAGCGCTACCGCGCCGTTCGGCCCTCGGCCTGACCCATTGTGTGCACTACGAATGTAGTGGTAACGTCACGGGCATGACCACTACACATGTAGTACACGTGACGCTTCTCGACGCCTACCGCAGGCGCGGCTACTTCTACCGGGAGGCGGCGATGCTGACCATCGGGACGGGCGTCGTGCTGCACCTATTCCGGGTGCTGTTCGGCGACGACCTGACGCTGCAGTACGTCCTGACCCGAACGACCGACATGGCGCTGCTCGTCCCGATGATCTATGCCGCGGTGACCGGCATCCTGGTGTGGCGCCGCGTCGATTTCGCCAACCGGCCGCACAGGGTGTTCTTCACCTGGGCGCTGGTCTATATCGTGCTGAGCGTGCCGCTGCACGTCTATTTCGGTGTCGTGAAGAACGAGGTCGCCTTCTACTTCGAGTTCTTCCCGATGTGGTTCAGCTATCTGCTGTTCCCCTTCTACGCCGCGATGCTGACCATGTTCTGGCGACTCCGCGTCAGGAACTGATGCCCGCCAACCCCGAACGACGGACTCAGATCCTCGACGCCGCGATCGCCATCCTGGCCGACACGGGCGTCGGGGGTCTGACGCACCGCCAGGTCGACACCCGCAGCGGCGTGCCGGCGGGCACCACCTCCAACTACTTCCGGAACAGGCTGGCACTGCTCGAGGCGGTGACGGCCCACGTGGCCGAGATGCACTGGCAGCGGGTGGGCGTATTGCAGGAACTGGTCGGTCGGCAGCGGAGTCCCCAAGGCGTCCTCGCGCTGCTGACCCGGATGATCACCGACCCCGACGAGCGTGCGCATCAGGTGAACGTCGCCCGGTTCGAGCTGTTCCTCGAGGGCACCCGCCGGCCCGAATTGCATCGGGCGCTCGGCGACATCCAGGCCGCCGCGCTGAAGTCGGCGGGCCTCATCCTCGAAGCCGCGGGACACCGCCCGTCCGCCGAACAGGTGGGCGAATTGGCGCGCCTGCTCAACGGCCTCGCGTTCAGCAATGCGACGTTCACCGCCGCACAGCCCGGCGCCCAGGATCCGGGCGGCCTGACCGACCGGATCCTGCGCGCGGTCTTCGGTTAGCGGGCCGCCCGGTTGACGGCCGACACCACCGCACGCAGCGATGCCGTGGTGATCGACGTCGCGATGCCGACGCCCCACACGGTCCTGCCGCCCACCGACGCCTCGACGTATGCGGCGGCCTGGGCCTCCTCGCCCGCCGAGAGGGCGTGCTCGGAGTAGTCCAGCACGGACACGTCGAAGCCGATGGCGCCAAGGGCGTCGACGAACGCGGCGAGCGGACCGTTGCCCGCGCCGACGATCTCGCGCTCTTCGCCGTCGACCTTCACCACCGCGGTGATGGTGTCGGTGCCGCCGTCGACCTCGGCCGCGTCGACCCGCTGGCGGATGCGCTCCAGCGGTCGGAGCGGCGCCAAATACTCCTCGGAGAAGACGTCCCACATCTCCTTGGGCGACACCTCACCGCCCTCGCCGTCGGTGATCTTCTGGATCGCCTGGCTGAATTCGATCTGCAGCCGACGCGGCAGCACCAGGCCGCGGTCGGCCTTCATGATGTAGGCGACGCCGCCCTTGCCGGACTGCGAGTTCACCCGGATGACGGCCTCGTAGGTGCGGCCGACGTCCTTGGGGTCGATCGGCAGGTACGGGACCTGCCAGAGGATGTCGTCGACATCGGCGTCCTGCTGGTCCGCCGAGACCTTCATCGCGTCCAGGCCCTTGTTGATCGCGTCCTGGTGGCTGCCGGAGAACGCGGTGTAGACCAGATCGCCGCCGTAGGGGTGGCGCTCGTGGACGGGCAACTGGTTGCAGTACTCGACGGTGCGCCGGATCTCGTCGATGTTGGAGAAGTCGATCTGCGGGTCGACACCGCGGCTGAACAGGTTGAGCCCCAGCGTCACCAGACACACGTTGCCGGTCCGCTCGCCGTTGCCGAACAGGCAGCCCTCGATGCGGTCGGCGCCGGCCTGATAGCCCAATTCTGCCGCGGCGACGGCCGTTCCGCGGTCGTTGTGCGGGTGCAGGCTCAGGATGATCGAGTCCCGGCGGGCCAGGTTGCGGCTCATCCACTCGATCGAGTCTGCGTACACGTTGGGGGTGGCCATCTCGACGGTGGCGGGCAGGTTGACGATCAGCGGCGCCTCGGGTGTGGGCGCGATGATGTCGGCGACGGCGTCACACACCTCCTTGGCGTACTCGAGTTCGGTGCCGGTGTAGGACTCCGGGCTGTACTCGAACCGCCAGTGCGTGCCGGGGTACTTCGCGGCCTCCTCGACACACATCCGGGCGCCGTCGGTCGCGATCGCCTTGACGGCCTCGCGGTCGGCCCGGAACACCACGCGGCGTTGCAGGATCGACGTCGAGTTGTAGAAGTGCACGATCGCCCGGGGTGCGCCGGCGCACGCCTCGAACGTGCGCGCGATCAGCTCGGGCCGGCACTGCGTCAGCACCTGAATGGTGACGTCGTCGGGCACCGCGCCCTGCTCGATGATCTCGCGGACGAAGTCGAAGTCGGTCTGGCTGGCCGACGGGAAGCCGACCTCGATCTCCTTGTAGCCCATCCGCACCAGCAGCTCGAACATGCGCCGTTTGCGGGCCGGACTCATCGGGTCGATCAGCGCTTGATTGCCGTCGCGCAGGTCCACCGCGCACCACATCGGCGCGGTCCTGACGACCTTGTCGGGCCAGGTGCGGTCGGGCACCGTGACGGGTTCGACCTCGTCGGCGAAGCTGCGGTACCGGCTGACCGGCATCTGGGTGGCGCGCTGGGTGTTCCAGGCGGGCTGGCCGGGGTGTGGGTCACCGGCGGGGGTGTGAATGGTGCGTACCGAGCTGAAGCCGTCGGCGGATGGTGCAGTGTTCATGTGATTCGCTCCGGGAGTGTGAAGGGGACTCGACCGGCGCATCACGAAACACCCGCGACGAGAAGCCGGTCTGGTCAGACCCCGTCGCGGCGTCCGAGAAGGAGCACCCGCTGCACGTCGTCCACTGTAGCGCGGGTGTGCCCGTGCCCCAAAACTTTGCTGAAAAGTGCGTGCGGCTACACCTGCGAGTCGGGGAAGGCGATCACCGACAGGAAGCGGATCGGCAGCTCGACCAGGTCGACCGGACCGTGCGCCCCCTCGCCGTCGATCTGCAGCGAGTCCCCCGGCTGCATCCGGTACACCGACCTGCTGTGGCTGTAATCCATCACGCCTTCGAGCATGTAGATGAACTCGGTGCCCGGATGCTGGAACAGCGGGTAGGTCCGGCTCTTCTCCGACAGCGTCACGTGCAGGCATTCGAGCCGCTTGTGCTCACCTCGCAGCGACCCGAGCAGCTCGTAGTCGTGGCCCTCCTTGGTGCCGTTGCGCACGATGTGCGCGCCGGTGCCCGCCCTCACGAACGCCGCGGGCCGTTCCACGTCGGCGCCGCGGAACAGACTGGTGACCGGCACGTCGAAGCCCTTGGCCAGCAGCGCCAGGGTCGACAGGCTGCAGGAGGTCTGGGCGTTCTCGATCTTGCTCAGCATCGCCTTGGAGATGCCGACGCGGGCGGCCATGTCGGCGACGGTGAGGCCGTGCTGCAACCGCAGTTGACGTACGTTGCGCCCGATCGCCGCCTCGAACTCGACCTCTTCCACCGAATCTTGTGGATTGCGGTCGCGCGCGGTGCCAGCCTTGTTCCGCAGCAGCGGAACGTCGTCGTCAGCGGGGCTCACGGGTTCCCTGTCTAGCGCATCTCGCCGGCGCCGACGTACGGGTACGGCGTCTTGAGCAGGTCGCCGTCGTCGAACCGCGACAACCGGAAGTCCGACTCGGGGATGCGGGCATCGGCGCTGCGTCCGTCGATCACCAGGTCGGCGACCAGCCGCCCCACCGCCGGGGCGATCTTGAAGCCGTGTCCGCTGAACCCCGCGGCGACGAACAGTCCGGTCACGCCGGTCGCGGAGATCACCGGGTTCCAGTCCGGGGTGACGTCGTAGCAGCCGGCGTAGCTGCCGGTGATCGCCGCGGCGGTGAAGCCGGGGAAGCGGGTGCCGACCTTCTCGACCGTGACGTCGACGAACTCGTCGGTGGCCCGGTTGAGATAGCGGTCCGGATCGGCTTCCGCGATGTCGGCCAGGTCGCTGTTGCCGAACAGCACGTCGCCACCGGTCTCGGGGCGGATGTACTGCAGCGACACCAGATCGGAGAACACGGGCAGACCCGCCGTCGGCACCCCCGGCGAGATCAGCACGATCTGCTCGCGCACCACGCGGATCGGTACGTCGATCCCGTACGGCGCCAGGAACGGGCGCGTCCATGCGCCGGTGGCGACCACCACCGACGGCGCGTGGATCTCGGTGCCGTCGGCGGTGCGGACGCCGGTGATCCGGTCGCCGTCGACGAGCAGGTCCACCACGGGTGTGCCCTGCCGGACCCGGACACCGGCGGCACGCGCGGAGACGGCGAGCGCCTGCGCGGTCTGGTAGGCGTCGCCGTACCCGCCGCGCGGCTCCCAGCCGAACGCCGCGAACGGCGTCAGGTCGGCGTACGGCCACATGCGCTCCACTTCGGCCGCGTCGATCTCCTCGGTCTGCACCCCGACGGCGCGCTGCGCGGCAAGGCTGGCGCGCATCGCGTCGACGTTCTGTTCGCCGACGCCGACGACGTAGCCGCTCTGCCGGAACCCGATGTCCGCCGCGTGGTCGCCGAGGAACTGCTGCGGCTTCTCGAACACCTCGAGCCCGACGGTCGCCATCGCGGCCAGTGAGCTGACGCCGTAGTGGCAGCGCACGATGCCGCTGGACTTGCCGGTCATCCCGGAGCCGACAGTGTTGCGTTCGGCGACAACGACATCGGTGACCCCGCGCTGCGCGAGTGCCCAGGCGGCCGCGGCGCCTTCGATGCCGCCGCCGACGATGACGACGTCAGCGGTGTCGGTGGTCATCGGCCCGGGATCCAGCTCGTGCCGGCCAGCGGCACCCGCGCCATCGCGGCGGCCTCGATGGTGACGGCCACGAGGTCCTCGGGTTCCAGGTGGCACACGTGGGCCTTGCCGCAGGCCCGCGCGATCGTCTGGGCCTCCATGGTCAGCACCCGCAGGTAGTTGGCCAGCCGCCGGCCGCCCTCTATCGCGTCGAACCGTGCCGCCAGCTCCGGGTCCTGCGTGCTGATGCCCGCCGGGTCGGTGCCGTCCTGGAAGTCGTCGAAGAAACCCGCTGCGCTGCCGAGCTTCTCGTACTCCGCGGCGTAGCGCGGATGGTTGTCGCCGAGTGCGATCAGCGCGGCCGTGCCGATGGCCACCGCGTCGGCACCCAGCGCCAGTGCCTTGGCCACGTCGGCGCCCGTGCGGATGCCGCCGGAGACGATGAGCTGCACCTTGCGATGGACGCCCAGTTCGGTGAGCGCCTGCACCGCTTGCGGCAGTGCGGCCAGCGTCGGCACGCCGACGTGTTCGATGAACACCTCCTGGGTGGCGGCGGTGCCGCCCTGCATGCCGTCGACCACCACCACGTCGGCGCCGGCGTGCACCGCGAGCTTGACGTCGTAGTAGGTGCGGGTGGCGCCGACCTTGACGTAGATCGGCTTCTCCCAGTCGGTGAGCTCGCGCAGCTCGTTGATCTTGATGGTGAGGTCGTCGGGCCCCGTCCAGTCCGGGTGCCGGCATGCCGAACGCTGGTCGATGCCCTGCGGCAGGGTGCGCATGCCTGCGACACGTTCGGAGATCTTCTGTCCCAGCAGCATTCCGCCGCCGCCGGGTTTGGCGCCCTGGCCGAGCACCACCTCGATCGCGTCCGCGCGACGCAGGTCGTCGGGGTTCATGCCGTAGCGCGACGGAAGGTACTGGTACACCAGGTGCTTGCTCTGGCCGCGTTCCTCGGGAGTCATGCCGCCGTCACCGGTGGTCGTCGACGTCCCTGCCTCGCTGGCGCCGCGGCCCAGCGCCTCCTTGGCCGGACCCGACAGCGCGCCGAACGACATGCCCGCGATGGTCACCGGGATGCTCAGGTGCAGCGGGTGTTTGGCGTGCCGGTCGCCGAGCACGACGTCGGTGTCGCACCGCTCGCGGTAGCCCTCGAGTGGGTAGCGCGACATCGAGGCGCCGAGGAACAGCAGGTCGTCGAAGTGCGGGAGCGGGCGTTTGGCGCCCCAGCCGCGGATGTCGTAGACGCCGGTCTCGGCGGCCCGCTGGATCGCGGCGATGGTGGCGCGGTCGAAGGTGGCCGACTCGCGCAGGCCCCGCTGTGCCGGGTCAGTGGTCATGTCAGTAGCTCGCTGCGTTGTCGACGTGGAAGTGGTACAGGGAGCGGGCGGACCCGTAGCGGGTGTAGGACGACGTGTCGTCGTCCTCGAATCCGGCCGCCTTGAGCAGCGTGCCGAGTTCCTCGTGGTGTTCGGCGCGCATCTCCTTGGCCACACAGTCCGCGCCCAGTGATGCGACGTCGCCGCGGACGTAGAGGCGGGCCTCGTAGATGGAGTCGCCGAGTGCCTCGCCTGCGTTGCCGCGCACCACCAGCCGGCCGGCCTGAGCCATGAATGCGCTCATGTGGCCGATGTCGCCGCCCACCACGATGTCCACCCCCTTCATCGAGATGCCGCACCGCGCAGCGGCATTGCCCTCGATCACGAGCAGGCCGCCGTGCGCGGTTGCGCCGGCGGACTGCGAGGCGTCACCCTTCACCCACACGGTGCCGCTCATCATGTTCTCCGCGACGCCGGTGCCCGCGTTGCCGTCGATGACGACGTCGGCGCGCTGGTTCATCCCCGCCGCGTAGTAGCCGACGTGGCCGTTGACCGTCACGCGGACCGGGGCATCGAGGCCGACGGCCACGTTGTGCGCACCGGCCGGATGGTCGATGACGAACTCCCCGGCCAGGCCCGGCGCGTGCAGGGCGGCGTTGACCTCCCGCAGTGCGGTCTCGCCCAGGTCCCAGTGCACTAGCGCTGCCATGCGTAGACGACCTCCGGTTCGGGTTCCCAGATCGCGGCGTGCCCGACGCCGGGCAGGCCGGACAGCGCGCGGTACTCGCTGGCCATCGCGACCCAGTCCGAGGTCTCGGCGATGACGGCGGGCTTGCAGGCGATGGCGTCGCGCACCACGGCGAACGAGTCCGAGTTGGACACCAGCAGTGTGTAGAACCCGTCGAAGCGGCTGCACAGTTCCTTCAGCGCGGTCTCGACGTCACGGCCTGCGGCCAGTTGCGCCGCGACGAACCGCGCGCCCACCTCGGTGTCGTTCTCGCTGTCGAATTCGACGCCGGCGGCGCGGAGTTCACGTCTGATGGTCGCGTGGTTGGCGAACGACCCGTTGTGCACCAGGCACTGGTCGGGGCCGACGGCGTAGGGGTGCGCACCCGAGGGCGTCACGGCCGATTCGGTGGCCATCCTGGTGTGCCCGACGCCCTGCCAGCCCTGCGCCGTCGCCAGCCCCCACGACTCGGCGAGGGTGCGCGGGTGCCCGACGCCCTTGAGCACGGCCAGGTCGTCGCCGAAGCCCGCGACCAGTGCGTCGGGCAGCGCCGCCCGGACCGTGGTGAGCAGGGTGGTCGCGTCGGACTCACCGGACACCAGGTAGGTGTCGTCGAGCACGGTGACCGTCACCTGCGGGCCCAGCGCGGAGCGCACCGAGTCGGCCGAGGCGTCGACGCCGAGCAGCGAGACACACGACCGGCCCGGCGGCGTCCAGGCCGGGTCGCCGTACACTGCCACGCCGGCCGAATCGCTTCCGCGGTCGGCCATCTCGCACAGCATCCCGGTGAGCAGTTCGCCCAACCGCGGGTACAGCGCTGGGTTGCGCAGGTGCAACCCGACGATTCCGCACATCGCTGTCTCGTTCTCCTCGTCGTGGGTCAGAAGGCGGTCAGGTACTGGTCGATCTCCCACGGCGTCACGGCGCCGTGGTAGGCGAAGAACTCCTCGCGCTTGACGTCGGCGAAGTAGCCGGCCACCCCGTCGCCCGCCGCGTTGAGCACGCCGGACACCACGGGGTCGGACTGCAGTTCGTCGACGGCGTGCAGCAGGGTCGGTGGCAGCGTCGCGCGGCCGTCACCCGCGGCGCCGACCGCGCCGGGATCGGTGCTGCGCTTGATGCCGTCCAGGCCCGCGCCCAGCGCGGCCGCCATCGCCAGATAGGGGTTGGCCGACCCGTCGCCGCCGCGCAGTTCGATGCGCTGCGAGTCGGGCACCCGGATGTAGTGCGTGCGGTCGTTGCCGCCGTAGGTCGCGCGGCGCGGCGCCCAGGATGCACCCGACGCCGTCGAGGTCGCACCGGTTCGCTTGTAGGAGTTGACCGTCGGCGCGATGACGGCCTGCAGTGCGCAGGCGTGGTCGAGGATCCCGCCGATGAAGCCGTATGCGGTGTCGGACAGGCCGAGGCCGCGGTGATCCTCGGCGGCCGGGAACACCGGGGCGCCGCCGCTGGTGAGCGACAGGTGCAGGTGCAGGCCGCTGCCTGTGCGGTCGGCGAACGGCTTCGGCATGAACGTGGCGACCATGCCGCGTTCGGCGGCGATCATCGACAGCAGGTACCGGAGCGTCACCACGCGGTCGGCGGTGGTGAGCGCCTCGGCGAACTGGAAGTTCTGCTCGAACTGGCCGTTGCCGTCCTCGTGGTCGTTGGCGTAGTTCGACCAGCCCAGTGCGTTCATCGCGGTGGAGATGGCGGTGAGGTGGTCGTACATCCGGGTGACGCCGCGGGCGTCGTAGCAGGGCTGGGCGGCGGTGTCGGCGGCGTCTGCGGTGGACAGGCTGCCGTCGGGATTGCGGTGCAGCAGGAAGTACTCGACCTCTGCGCCGACCCACGGCTCGAAGCCGGCGTCGGCGGCCTGCTGGATCAGCGCCTTGAGGATGACGCGCGGTGCGTAGGGCCACGGCTCGCCCTCGACGTGCGGGTCGCAGTGCACGATGGCCAGCCCGTCCTTGATGAACGGGATCGGGGTGAACGACGCCGGGTCCGGGATCGCCATCAGATCGGGGTCTTTGGGCTCCTGGCCGATGGCGCCGACGGCGTAGCCCGCGAAGCCGACACCCTCGGTGGCGAGCAGGTCGACGGCCTCGACCGGCACCAGCTTGGCGCAGGGCTTGCCGCGCAGGTCGACGAACAGCGCGAGCACGAACTTCGTGCCGGACTGCTCGGTGAGGGTGGCGAGGTCGGGGGTCATACGGGTCCTGTCTCTTGCTGAGAATCAAAGTATCACGATAGGAAACTCGGCTGGCATGCGAAAGCCGGCCGGTGCGGGGGTGAACCCGTGCCGGCCGGCGTCAGATCACACAGGTGCCATGTCGTAGGACGACTCGCGGTGGAACTTCGCGTCGATGCCCTGCTCCTCCTCCTCGGGCGAGATGCGGATGCCCATCGTCTTCTTCAGTACGAAGGCAATCGCGAACGCGACCACGAAGGAGTACGCCATCACCGCGAAGGCGGCGACCGCCTGCTTCCACAGCTGGTCGACACCGCCGCCGTAGAACAGGCCGTTGGTGGCGTTGGGCATGCCCTCGCTGGCGAAGAAGCCGATCAGCAGCGTGCCGATCAGCCCGCCGACCAGGTGGACGCCGACGACGTCGAGCGAGTCGTCGTAGCCGAACTTCGACTTCAGGCCGACGGCGTACACGCAGATCGCGCCGGCGATGGCGCCGACGAAGATCGCGCCGACCGGGGTGACCGAACCGCAGGCGGGGGTGATGGCCACCAGGCCGGTGATGGCGCCCGACGCCGCACCGACGCCGGTGACGTGGCCGTCCTTGATCTTCTCGACGGCGAGCCAGGCCAGCGTGGCGGCGCAGGTCGCGACGAAGGTGGTGACCATGACGATCGCCGCCGAATTGCCAGCGGCCAGAGCCGATCCGCCGTTGAAGGCATACCAACCGGCCCACAGCAGACCGGCGCCGAGCAGGGTCAGCGGCACGTTGTGCGGCTTGCGCAGCTGACCGAACATCGCCGACTTGCCGAGGACGATCGCCACGGCCAGCGCGGCGGCGCCTGCATTGATGTGCACAGCGGTACCACCGGCGAAGTCGATGGCCTTGAGGCTGTTGGCGATCCAGCCCCCGACCGAGTTCTCGGTGACCACTCCGTCGAACGCGAACACCCAGTGCGCGACGGGGAAGTACACCAGCACGGCCCACACCGTGGCGAACAGCATCCATGCGCCGAACTTCATCCGGTCGGCCACCGCACCGGAGATCAGCGCGACGGTGATCCCCGCGAACAGGGCCTGGAAGATGGCGAACAGACTTACCGGCAGGCCCGAGATGGTGGTCTGGGACTCCAGCAGGTCGGTCATGCCGTCGAATTCGGTGAAGCTGCCGACGAAGCCGCCGTACGAGGTGCCGAAGACCATCGAGAAGCCGAACAGCACCCACAGCACGCCGACGACGGCGACCGCACCGAAGGTCATCATCATCATGTTGGTCGAGCTCTTGACCGAGACCATGCCGCCGTAGAACAGCGCAAGGCCCGGGATCATGAGGGTCAGCCCGATGATGCAACACAGCATGAATGCCGTGGTGCCAGTGTCCACTACGTCCATTGGTCAGTTACTCCTGGAAGTGATGCGGACCGCTCAGTCGGGTCCGTTCACTGGCAGTAACCGACGTTTCTGTTACGCGGACAGTGTCGTGGTGTTGCGGATGCGTAAACGATGTCGCGGTCGGTCGCACGCTGCTTGTAACGAAGCGTTCACCAGCAGAAACAGAGCGGCAATTCGTATACCTCACTGTATACAGCAGTGGATACAGATCGGTATCCCGCCTCCGATGCGAAATGAGCGAAGCCGTGGAAACACCGACAACAGCCGCCGGCCCCGATGAGTCGGGCCTCGGCGAGGAGTACGAGAACGAACCCGTCCCCGCGTCCGCCCGCAAGTCATTGTTCGCGGTGTCGGCAGTCTGGGTCGGCTTTCCGATGATCATGACGTCGGCGGTCTTCTCGGGCATCGTCGTCTACAACCTGGGCTTCGTCACGGGGCTCCTCGCGATCGTCGTCGGCGATCTCATCCTGATGGGGTACGTCGGGACCCTGAGCTACCTCGCGGGCGGGTCGGGGAAGAACTTCGCGCTGACCGCGGCGGACACGTTCGGCGCCAGAGGGTTTCGCATCGTGTCGGGGTTCCTGTCCGTTCTGGTGATCGGCTGGTTCGCGTTCCAGACCGGAATGGTGGGCTCCACGCTCAACGTCTCGATGGGCTGGAGCGCCACCTGGATCACGTTGCTGGCCGGATTGCTCTTCGTCGCACTCACGTTCGTCGGCATCCGGGCGATCTCCTGGATCGGGGTGGTCGCCTCGGCGCTGTTCGTGCCGCTTGGCGTGGTCGCCGTCGTGTTGGCGGCCGGCGACACCGGATTCGATTCGGCGTTCTCATACAGCGGTGGCGCGGGTGCGAGCGCGTTCAGCTTCGGCGTGGCGGTGACGATGGTGATCGCGTGCTTCGCGGACTCGGGCACCATGACCGCGGATTTCACGAGGTGGGCCCGCAGCGGCAGGCAGGGCGCGCTGGCGGCCTTCGCGGCGTTCCCCGTCGCCTACTTCATCGCCCAGCTGGTCGGGGCGTTGGTGGTGGCACTCGGCGCTTCGGCGGCGGCCGACACCACCGGCGGTGACTTCCTGCACGTCCTGGTGGGCGGCGGCGGGATCCTCGTGCCGCTGGCCATCGTCTTCGTGTTCGTGAACCTCGGCAGCGTGTGCGCGCACTGCCTGTACAACGGTGCCGTCGGCTTCGGCAACATCACCGGAAAGACCATGCGGCAGTTGACGATCGTGCTCGGTATCCTCGGCACCGTCGCTGCGGTGGCCGGCATCTGGTCGTACTTCGCGACCTGGCTCAACATCCTCGGTGTCCTCGTACCGCCGATCGGTGTCATCATCATCCTCGATCAGTTGGTCTTCGCGTCGAAGCGGGCACCCGCACGCGGTGGGTTGTACTGGAAGCCGTTCGCCGCGTGGGCGATCGGGGCCGCGGTGGCCCTGGCGACGCACTTCTACGCGCCGCAGCTGTCCGACGCTGTGGTCGCCATGCTCACCGGGGCCGTCGCGTTCACGCTGCTGACCTACGCGGTGCGCGGCTCCGCCGTCCCGGCCGGCGCGCCCGTCGCCCAGCCCGTCCTGAGCGGAGAGAACGCATGAGCACACCGGTCACCGTCGACGCCAATCCCTACACATGGCCCTACGACGGCCACATCCCCTCCGGCCGAACGGCTCTGATCAACATCGACTGGCAGGTCGACTTCTGCGGCAAGGGCGGGTACGTCGACACCATGGGTTACGACCTGTCGCTGGTCCGCACCCCACTCGGCCCGGCCCAGCAGATCCTGGCCGCGGCCCGTGCCGCCGGGCTGCTCGTCATCCACACGCGAGAAGGCCACCGGCCGGATCTGTCGGACCTGCCGGCCAACAAGCGGTGGCGCTCCGCCCGGATCGGCGCGGAGATCGGGGCTCTCGGACCATGCGGCCGCATCCTCACCCACGGCGAGCCGGGATGGCAGATCGTGCCGGAGATGGCGCCGCTGCCCGGTGAACCCGTGATCGACAAACCGGGCAAGGGCAGCTTCTACGCCACCGACCTCGAACTGATCCTGCGCAGCAACGGCGTGACGCACATCATCTTCACCGGAATCACCACCGATGTGTGCGTCCACACCACGATGCGCGACGCCAACGACAGGGGGTACGAATGCCTGGTGGTCTCCGACGCCACGGGCGCCACCGACTACGGCAACCATGTGGCCGCCCTGAACATGATCACGATGCAGGGCGGGGTGTTCGGCGCCCACGCCACCACCGAGGCGGTGCTGGCGGCCCTCGATCAGATGGCGGGCCGGTCGATCAGCGCACCACGGGTGGCGTCCGCGGGATAATCGGAGGGAGCCCGGCAGTGCCGGCCGTTTCACAGAGGAGGACATCAACGCATGGTGGCACCAGCCGCGGTCGACGAGCCGGCCTCCCTGCGCGACCGGGTGTACGTCGACCTCGGCAAGAAGTTGATGACCGGCGAGATCGACGACCGCACCAGGCTCGTCGAGTCGCAGCTGTGTGACGCGCTCAACGTCAGCCGCACTCCGTTGCGCGAGGCGCTGGTGCGGCTGCACGCCGACGGCATGCTGGAACGCAGGCCGGACGGGTACTACCCGGTGGCACTCGACATCGCGGGCGTCCGTGACCTCTACGAACTGCGGATCACCATCGAACTGCGGGGGATCACCCGGATCCTGGAGACCTCTGAACTGCGCTACGACAAGGAGCGGTTGTCCGCGCTGCGTGCGCAGTGGCGCGAACTCGAGGCCAGCCCGCCTCCGCCGGAGGCCGACATGGTGCTGCTCGACGAGGCGTTCCACATCGAGCTCTCGGCCGCCTCGGGGAACATGGCGATGGTCGGGGCGCTCGACAATCTGAACAGGCGCATCCGGCTGATCCGGATGTACGACTTCATCACAGAGGAGCGCGTCACGGCGACCATCGCCGAGCACCTGCAGATCGTAGAACTGCTGCTCGACGACGAACTCGAGGCCGGCCGCGAAGCGCTGCACGAACACGTCGGAATCAGTTTCGAGGTCGTCGAACGGCGCGCGATCCGAGCGCTGAGCGCCCGCTCGCTAGGGCATTCCGTGACGTCGTTCGACACCCTCTGGAAGTAGGACAGGCTTGCCCCAGGCGCCGGCGAACGCGATCTCCTCGAGCGGGAGCCTGCGGCGGGGCAGCGAGTCGCGTTCGACGATCTTCTCGTCGGCGCCCGCGTAGTCACCGAGCGAGCCGACGGCGACCACGGCGTACGGCCGGACACCCTCGGGGACGCCGAAGTCGCGACGGGCCGCGTCCGCATCGAAGCCGGCCATCGGGTGGGCGATCAGCCGCCGCGACACCGCCTCGACGCTCAGGTTGGCGATCGCCGCGCCGGCATCGAGCGCCGCGTAGTGCGCCGTCCGGTCGTCCTCGCCCTCGTCGGCGCACACCAGGATCAGCGCACCCGCTGCGTGGGCGTAGCTGTTTCCCCGTTTGAGCGCGGCGGCCAGGGCGGTGAACGTCGGGTCGCCGCGCCGTCCGACCACGAACCGCACCGGCTGGCGCGCCCCCCACGTCGCCGCCCAGCGGGCCGCCTCGAGCAGCGCGGTGACCTCCTCGTCGGCGAGTGCTGCGGCCGGATCGAAGGCGCGCGGACTCCACCTCGCGGCGAGGTCGGGATGGATGGGCACCCGGGTCTGGGCGGTGCGATCAGTCGGCGGGTCGGCCACCACACGACGCTACCGAGTGTGTGTGCATCACACCTGCCCGCCGGAGGGAAAAACCGGATGCTCCGACCCCTTATCCTTGTGTGCGACCAATCCGCACCTGAAAGGCCTGACAGTGGCGCTCGTCGTGCAGAAATACGGCGGATCCTCGGTGTCCGACGCCGAGCGCATCCGGCGCGTCGCCGAGCGCATCGTCGAGACCAAGAAGGCGGGCAACGACGTCGTCGTGGTCGTCTCGGCGATGGGTGACACCACCGACGACCTGCTCGACCTCGCCAAGCAGGTGTGCCCGGCGCCGCCCCCGCGCGAACTGGACATGCTGCTCACGGCGGGTGAGCGGATCTCGAACGCGCTGGTCGCGATGGCGATCGAGTCACTCGGCGCGCACGCCCGGTCGTTCACCGGCTCGCAGGCCGGCGTCGTCACCACCGGCACCCACGGCAACGCCAAGATCATCGACGTCACTCCGACCCGGCTGCGGTCGGCGCTCGACGAGGGGCAGATCGTCCTCGTCGCCGGCTTCCAAGGCGTCAGCCAGGACACCAAGGACGTCACCACGCTGGGCCGCGGCGGCTCGGACACCACCGCGGTCGCGGTGGCGGCCGCGCTCAACGCCGACGTCTGCGAGATTTACACCGACGTCGACGGGGTGTACACCGCCGACCCGCGCATCGTGCCGAACGCGCACAAGCTGGACACCGTCAGCTTCGAGGAGATGCTCGAGATGGCGGCGTGCGGCGCGAAGGTGCTGATGCTGCGGTGCGTCGAGTACGCCCGCCGCTACGACCTGCCCATCCACGTCCGGTCGTCGTACTCCGACAAGCCGGGCACCATCGTCAAGGGATCGATCGAGGACATCGCCATGGAAGACGCCATTCTCACCGGGGTCGCCCACGACCGCAGCGAGGCCAAGGTCACCGTCGTCGGTGTGCCCGACGTCCCGGGATACGCCGCCAGGGTGTTCCGCGCGGTCGCCGACGCCGACGTGAACATCGACATGGTGCTGCAGAACATCTCCAAGATCGAGGACGGCAAGACCGACATCACCTTCACCTGCGCCCGGGACAACGGACCCGGCGCCGTCGAGAAGCTGACGTCGCTGCAGCACGAGATCGGGTTCACCCGGGTGCTCTACGACGACCACATCGGCAAGGTGTCGCTGATCGGCGCGGGCATGCGCAGCCACCCCGGCGTCACCGCCACCTTCTGCGAGGCGCTCGCCGAGGTCGGCGTGAACATCGACCTGATCTCCACCTCGGAGATCCGGATCTCGGTCCTGGTGAAGGACACGGAACTGGACAAGGCCGTTGCAGCGTTGCACGAGGCATTCGGACTGGGCGGCGACGAGGAAGCCGTCGTGTACGCGGGAACGGGACGGTAGCCAAATGGTCAATATCGGAGTGGTCGGCGCGACGGGTCAGGTCGGTCAGGTGATGCGCACGCTGCTGGAGGAGCGGGACTTCCCGGCCACCAGCGTGCGGTTCTTCGCCTCCGCGCGCTCGCAGGGCAAGAAGCTGCCGTTCCGCGGCCAGGAGATCGAGGTCGAGGACGCCGAGACCGCCGATCCCTCCGGCATCGACATCGCACTGTTCTCCGCGGGCGCGACGATGTCACGGGTGCAGGCGCCGCGGTTCGCCGCCGCGGGCGCCGTGGTGATCGACAACTCCTCGGCGTGGCGCAAGGACCCCGAGGTGCCGCTGGTGGTCTCCGAGGTGAACTTCGAAAGAGATGTCGCGAACCGCACCGGGTCCCTTCCGCGGGGCATCATCGCCAACCCGAACTGCACCACCATGGCCGCCATGCCGGTACTCAAGCCGCTGCACGACGAGGCCGGGCTGGTGCGGATGATCGCCTCGACGTATCAGGCCGTCTCGGGCAGCGGGCTCGCCGGGGTGGACGAACTGTACGGCCAGGCAACAGCCGTCGTCTCCGGCAGCCGCGACCTCGTGCACGACGGCTCGGCGCTCGACTTCCCGGCGCCGAACAAGTACGTCGCGCCGATCGCGTTCAACGTGGTGCCGCTGGCCGGCTCCTATGTCGACGACGGATCCGGGGAGACCGACGAGGACCAGAAGCTGCGCAACGAGAGTCGCAAGATCCTCGGCATTCCCGACCTCCTGGTCAGCGGCACCTGCGTGCGGGTGCCGGTGTACACCGGCCACTCGCTGTCGATCAACGTCGAGTTCTCTCAACCACTCTCGGTGGAGCGGGCCAAGGAGATCCTCGCCGCGGCGCCCGGCGTCACACTGTCCGACGTGCCGACGCCACTGGCCGCCGCGGGGGCGGACGAGTCGCTCGTCGGCCGCATCCGGCAGGACCCGGGCGTGCCCGACGGCCGTGGGCTCGCGCTGTTCGTCTCCGGTGACAACCTGCGAAAAGGTGCGGCGCTGAACACCATTCAAATCGCCGAGTTGCTGGCCGCTCGGTTGTGACCCGGCGGGCTGTCGGGGCGCTGCTCGGCGCCCTGATGCTGCTGCCCGCGGCGCCGTCCGCGCTGGCCGAACCGCCTTCGCCCGCACCGGGCCCGGTGCTGCCGCCGCTGGTGCCCGGACAGGTGCTCCGCCTCGGGCCGACCGCCGGAACCGGCACCGCGACAAGCGACTACGGTATCGGCGCGACCGACCTGTGCGAGTTCATGGAGTTCCCCAGCGGGATCCTGCAGGTGTGCGGCGACAGCTTCGCCGGCCAGGGCGTGGGGTACGGCGGGTGGTACTCGCCGATCGCATTGCACGTCGACGCGGAGTCCGTCGGCGATCCGAACGGCGTGCGCTATGACGGGGTGTCCGGAGTCGACACCCCGCTGCTCGCCGACCCGACGCCGCCGGGGTCGTCGCAGTTGCCCGCCGGGGTGGTGCAGGTCAACCGGGAGAACTGGATGATGATCACCACCACCCGCGATCTGCGGCCGCAGTCGTCGAGACTGGTGAAAGCGTCTGCTGCCGAAGGGGAGTGGCCGACGATCGAGGGGTCGGTGCGGGAGGCCGGCCACGACGGCGGCAGGCAGTCACAGATCAGCGGCTACTACGACCCGATCCCCACGGCGGATTCGCCCGGCGGGTGGGTGTACATCGTGGCCAACAACTTCGACCGCACCGCACCGGTGGTGCTCTACCGCGCGAAGCCCGACACCTTCACCGACCGGTCGACCTGGGAGGGCTGGTCGGGCCTGCCCGGTCCGGACGGCGGCTGGGGCAAGCCGGCCACGCCGCTGTGGGGCGACCGGGTGGGGGAGATGAGCGTGCGCCAGATCGACGGCAAGACGGTGCTGTCGTACTTCAACGCGGGCAACGGCAACATGGAGGTCCGGGTGGCCGACGCCCCGACGGGCCTGGGCACGGCGCCGGTCACGACCGTGGTGGTGGCCACCGACTGGCCGGAGTGGCCCGAACCCGTGGATCGGCTGCCACCGCCGGAGGTCAATCGGCTGGCCCAACCGTACGGCGGTTACATTTCGCCGGGCTCCACGCTCGACGAGGTGCGGGTGTTCGTCAGCCAGTGGAACACCATGCCGCGCGGCGGGACGCCGTACCGGGTGATCCAGTTCGCGGTGAACCCGTTCAAGCCCTGGTGATTCCGGGCTGCACCAAGTCGAGCAGTACCTCCGCGAGGGCCTGCGGGCGGGACAGGAACGGCGAATGGCTGCCGGGGAGCTCGACGACGTCGGCGCCGAGCCGATCGCGTGCCACCCGTCTAGACCATTCGGGGTTGATCATCTGGTCGTCGGTGCAGACGATGTACGTGCAGCCGATCGCTGGGAGTTCGGCCAGCGGAAAGGTCTGCGCCATCGGGTGATCGGCCTGCGGTCGAAGCCGGCCGATCGCGGCGGTCGCGGTGTTGTCGTCACAGTCTGCGAGGAGGTGCCTGCGGGCCACCTCGAGATCGACCCATACCTGCCGATCGTGTTCGTCGACGGTCAGCCCCTGAATGAAGCCGAGGTTCCACATGTCCGGCTCGTCGGTCGCCTGGTCCATCACGCTGCTGCCGATCCTCGGGACGACCGAGCAGAGATAGACCAGATGCCGGATCGGCCGTCGGGCCGCGACCAACGGAATCGTGTGGCCGCCCAGGGAATGCCCGACCAGCACCACGTCGTCGCCGCTGCCTTCGAGGGCAGCGCACACGACATCGGCATAGGTGTCCAGACTCGCGGACGCGTCGTCGCACGGGAGGTCCATCGTGACGACCGTGTGCCCATGGCGCTCCAGCACGGGAGCGAGCGACTCCCAGCACCATGCGCCGTGCCAGCCGCCGTGGACCAGGGCAAAGGTCGCCATGGCGTGAGACTACGAGCCGGTGTACACGCTCACAGCGGATTCATAGCTGATTCTGGATCAGCGCTTCACCACCGCTTGCAGGCTGTGAGTCATGACCGAAACACCTTCATCCTCCGAACCGGCATCCTCCGGACCGGCAACGCGTCCCGTCGTCACCGAATCGACCGCGCCGGTGATCGCGCGCGAACCGCGGCGCGGCAGCCGCGTCACCACCGCCGCCGCCTGGGTCGGCATCGTCGCAGGCGTCGTGTTCATCGTCGCGGTGGTCTTCTTCTCCGGCTTCATCCTCGGCAAGGCCTCCGACGGCGGCGGCCACCGCGGCGGGCCCGGCCACGGTGACCGCGTGATGATGCACCACGGCGGACCGCCGCCGATGATGGGCCCCGGCGGTCCGGAGCGGGGCGGCCCCCCCTTCGGTCCCGGCGGTCCCGGCTTCGGGCCGCAGCGGCCGGCTGCCCCCGATGCGCCGACGACCACCGCCCCGGCTCGGCCGTGACGCACCTAATCTTGACTCGATCCAGATTGAGGGCATACTCGATGGTGTGACCGCGATCCACGACGCCGACTCCCGCGCCCTGCTGCGGGCTGCCGGCATGCGCGTCACGGCCCCGCGGATCGCGGTGCTCGACGCGCTGGTCGCCACACCGCACTCGACCGCCGACGAGGTCGCCGGAGAGGTCCGGCGCCGGCTCGGCTCGGTGTCCACCCAGGCCGTGTACGACGTGCTGCGGGCGTGCACCGAAGCCGGGCTGGTGCGCCGGCTCGAGCCGGCCGGCCCCTCGGCCCGCTACGAGACCCGCACCGGCGACAACCATCACCACCTGGTCTGCCGGTCGTGTGGACGCATCGCCGACGTGGAGTGCGTGGTCGGCGCGGCACCCTGCCTCGTGCCCGCCGACACCGACGGCTTCGTCGTCGACCGTGCCGAGGTCGTGTTCTGGGGCGTGTGCGCCGACTGCCGCGACGCCGGACCGGCCGACATGTCCGCCTAGACGTTTCTCTGCAGCCCTTCGAGACGCCCCGTCGCCCCCGCGCCGGGGCGTCTCGTCGTTTCGTGCATCCATGATCACGGTTTCGGGTACACCCCGAAGGTGACGCGCCCGCGCGTCCGCGGTCCAGCCCCCACGGCCGCCTGTTCCCCGAGGAGATGAACGACCACGATGACCGCCACCGAGAACAACTTCACCACCAACGACGCCGGCAACCCGGTGCCCAGTGACGAGTACTCGCTGTCCGTCGGACCCGACGGCCCGATCCTGCTGCAGGACCACTACCTGATCGAGCAGATGGCGAACTTCAACCGGGAGCGCATCCCGGAGCGGCAGCCCCACGCCAAGGGCGGCGGCGCATTCGGCGTTTTCGAGGTGACCAACGACGTGAGCCGGTTCACCAAGGCGGCGGTGTTCCAGCCCGGCGCGAAGACGGAGATGGTCGCGAGGTTCTCCACCGTCGCGGGGGAGCGGGGCAGCCCCGACACCTGGCGCGACCCGCGCGGATTCGCGCTGAAGTTCTACACCTCCGAGGGCAACTTCGACATGGTGGGCAACAACACCCCGGTGTTCTTCGTGCGCGACCCGATGAAGTTCCAGAACTTCATCCGCAGCCAGAAGCGGATGCAGGCCAACAACCTGCGCGACCACCACATGCAGTGGGACTTCTGGACGCTCGTGCCCGAGTCGGCACACCAGGTGACGTGGCTGATGGGTGACCGCGGCATCCCCAAGACGTGGCGGCACATGAACGGCTACTCCAGCCACACCTACAGCTGGGTCAACGCCGACGACGAGATGTTCTGGGTGAAGTACCACTTCAAGACTGATCAGGGCGTCGATTTCCTGACCCAGGAGGACGCTGACCGGCTCGCTGGCGAGGACGCCGACTACCACCAGCGCGACCTCTACGACTCGATCGAGGAGGGCGACTTCCCGAGCTGGACGCTGAAGATGCAGATCATGCCGTTCGAGGACGCCAAGACTTATCGCATCAACCCGTTCGACCTGACCAAGGTGTGGCCGCACAGCGACTACCCGCTGATCGACGTCGGCCGGATGACGCTGAACCGCAACGTCACCGACTACCACGCCCAGATCGAGCAGGCGGCCTTCGAGCCGAACAACATCGTGCCCGGCACCGGCCTGTCCCCGGACAAGATGCTGCTGGCCCGCGGGTTCTCCTACGCCGACGCGCACCGTCACCGCCTCGGGGTGAACTACAAGCAGATCCCGGTGAACGAGCCGAAGGTCGAGGTGCGCAGCTACTCCAAGGACGGTGCGATGCGGATGCGTCTCACCAGTGACCCGGTGTACGTGCCGAACTCGATGGGCGGCGCGCACGCCGACCCGGCCCGCGGCACCGAGGCGCACTGGATGTCCGACGGCGACATGGTCCGGGCGGCCTACACGCTGCGCGCCGAGGACGACGACTGGAGCCAGGCCGGCACCATGGTCCGCGAGGTGCTCGACGACGACCAGCGGGACCGGCTGGCGCACAACATCATCGGGCATGTGACCGACGGCGTGCGGGAACCGGTGCTGTCGCGGGTGTTCGAGTACTGGCGCAACGTCGACGCCGAACTCGGCAAGAATGTCGAGGAGGGCGTGCGGTCGAAGCTCGAGGGCAACGGCGGCTGACCGTCGGCGCCTTGCCCTGCGCGGCCGGGCTGGCATGATCGAGCCATGAGCATCGACGTCAAGTACACGGCGGAGTCCACGGCGAGCGGCGGCGGCCGCGACGGTCACGTCAAGTCCGCCGACGGCAAGATCGACCTGGACACCCGCCCGCCGAAGGAGCTGGGTGGCAGCGGCGAGGGCGTCAACCCCGAACTGCTGTTCTCGGCCGGCTACGCCGCCTGCTTCCTCGGCGCGCTGCGCCTGGTGGCGAAGAACGAGAAGGTCCAGATCGACGATGCCAGCGGCATCACCGCGCAGATCGGTTTCGGTTCCGACTCCGAGGGCGGGTTCGGCCTGACCGCCCATCTGATCGGCTACCTGCCCGGCCTCGAGCAGAGCACCGCCGACGACCTGATGCAGAAGGCGCACGGGGTGTGCCCGTACTCGAAGGCCACCCGCGGCAACATCGACGTCAAGCTGTCGGCGAAGGTCTAGCCGTGCGCGCGATCGTCGGGGCCGTGCTGGGCGCCGGGCTGGCGCTGATCGCGTCGGCGCCCCCGGCGACGGCGCGGCCGTCGGACCCCGGCGTGGTGTCCTACGCGGTGCTGGCCAAGGGTTCGGTGGGCAACATCGTCGGCGGCCCGATGCGGTGGGAATCGGTGTTCACCGATCCGGTGCAGACCTTCTCCGTCGACAACCCGGCGTGCAACAACTGGGCCGACGTCGGGTTGCCCGAGGTCTATGGCGATCCCGACCTGGCCTCGTTCAACGGGGCGGTCGCCCAGACGTCGGCCACCGACGCCACCCACCTGGTCAAGCAGGCGGTCGGTGTCTACGCCAACCCCGACGCCGCCGACCGGGCGTTCCACCGCGTCACCGACCGCACGGCGGGGTGTGCAGGCCAGACCACGGCGATGCACCTGAACAATGGGACCACCCAGGTGTGGACGTTCAGCGGCGGCCCCGCCACCGCGACCGACGCCGACTGGGTCAAGCAGGAGGCCGGGACGGACCGGCGGTGCTTCACCACCACCCGCAAGCGGGAGAACGTTCTGCTCCAGGCGAAAGTCTGTCAGTCCGGCAACGGTGGTCCCGCCGTCAACGTGCTGGCCGGCGCCATGCAGAACACGCTCGGGCAATAGTCTGCCGCGCCTGTCATCAAGCTGTCACGGTGAATTGGCGCGACTTTGTCGGTCCTCTCTGGAAGATATAGGGGGTAGCGGCGATCAGCCGGTCGCCGCGCACGCCCGCCAGCGGTCCAGCCCGGGCCCGAAGGGATGGTTGAGATGACTATGCCCATCAGGTCCGCCGTGCGCCCGGACGAACCCGCCGTGGGATTCGCCTCCGCGGCCGACGCGGCCCGCCACATCACCGCCACCTGTCTGCAGGACGGGCCGGTCGGCAAGGTCGGGCTCGAGATCGAGGCACACTGCTTCGACCGCGCCGACCCGATGCGCCGCCCGGGGTGGGACGAGATCACCGACGTCATCGCGCAGGTGCCCGCGCTGCCCGGCGGCGGCGCCATCACCGTCGAACCCGGCGGGGCGGTCGAGATCTCCGGACCGCCGACCGACGGGCCACTACCCGCGATCGCCGCGATGGCGGCCGACCGCGCGGTGCTGACCGAGGCGTTCGCCGAAGCCGGCCTGGCCCTGGTGCTGCTCGGCGCCGACCCACTGCGGCCGCCGCAGCGCGTCAACCCCGGCGCCCGCTACCGCGCGATGGAGGAGTTCTTCGCCGCCAGCGGCACCGCCGATGCCGGCGCGGCGATGATGACGTCCACCGCCTCGGTGCAGGTGAACCTCGACGCCGGGCCGCACGCCGGCTGGGCCGACCGGGTCCGTCTCGCCCACGCGCTCGGCCCGACGATGGTCGCCATCACCGCCAACTCACCTCTGCTCGGCGGCGAGTTCACCGGATGGCAGTCCGCCCGCCAGCGCGTCTGGAGCCGGCTCGACGCGGCCCGCTGCGGGCCCGTGCTCAGCGCCGACGGCGACGACGATCCGGCGGGCGAGTGGGCGCGCTACGCGCTACGTGCCCCGGTCATGCTGGTGCACAACCCGCCCGACATGCAGGCGCTGCCGGTCACCAACTGGGTGCCGTTCGCCGACTGGGCCGACGGGCTGGCGGTGCTCGGCGGCCGCCGGCCCACCGAGGCCGACCTCGACTACCACCTGACCACGCTGTTCCCGCCGGTCCGGCCGCGGCGCTGGCTGGAGATCCGCTACCTGGACAGCGTGCCGGACGCGCTGTGGCCCGCCGTGGTGTTCGCGATGACGACGCTGCTCGACGACCCGGCCGCTGCCGACGCCGCCGCAGAGGCCACCGAACCCGTCGCGACGGCATGGGACCGGGCCGCGCAGGTCGGTCTCGAGGACCGCAGGTTGCACGCCGCCGCCCTGCGCTGCGTCGAGATCGCCGCCGAACGCACGCCCGACGAGCTGGCGGAATCGATGGCGCTGCTGCTGCGTTCGGTCGAAGAGGGCCGCAGTCCGGCCGACGACTTCTCCGACCGGGTGGTGGAGTGGGGCGTGGGACCCGCGGTGCACCGACTCGTGAAAGGTGAGTCTTGACCTCACGACAGGCGCTGGCGGACGGGATGGCCCGGGCGCGGGAGCGCACGCTGCGGCTGGTCGACCTCGACGACGCCGAACTGCGCAGGCAGTACGACCCGTTGATGAGCCCACTGCTGTGGGACCTCGCGCACATCGGCTGGCAGGAGGAACTGTGGCTGCTGCGTGACGCGAACCCCGACCGGCCGGGCATGCTCGCGCCGGACGTCGAACGGCTCTACGACGCCTTCCTGCAGCCGCGGGCCGCACGCGTCGAGCTGCCACTGTTGCCGCCGGCGGACGCCCGCACCTTCTGTGCGACCGTGCGCGACAAATCACTCGACGCACTTGACCGGCTGCCCGCCGATGCGGGTGACGGCGCCGACCCCGCGTTCGCGTTCGGCCTGGTGGTCAGCCACGAGAACCAGCACAACGAGACGATGCTGCAGGCGCTCAACCTGCGGTCCGGGCCGCCGCTGCTCGAGCCGGGCGCCGCGCTGCCCACCGGCCGGTCCGGCATCGCAGGCACGTCGGTCGAGGTGCCCGGCGGCACCTTCGTGCTCGGCGTCGACGCCGTCACCGAACCCCTGTCGCTCGACAACGAACGCGGCGCCCACGAGGTGGACGTGCCGGCGTTCCGGATCGGGCGGGTGCCGGTCACCAACGGCGAATGGCGCGAGTTCATCGCCGACGGCGGATATGACACCCGCCAGTGGTGGTCGGACCGCGGCTGGGCGCACCGGCAGGACGCCGGCCTCGTCGCCCCGCAGTTCTGGAACGCCGACGGCACCCGCACCCGGTTCGGCCACGTGGAGCACATCCCCGACGACGAACCGGTGCAGCACGTCACCTACTTCGAGGCGCAGGCCTACGCGGCGTGGGCGGGTGCCCGGTTGCCCACCGAGATCGAATGGGAGAAGGCCTGCGCGTGGGATCCCGCCACCGGCAGCCGCCGCCGCTTCCCGTGGGGCGCATCGGAACCCACACCGTTCCTGGCCAACCTGGGCGGGGATGCGCTGCGGCCCGCGCCGGTGGGCTCCTACCCGGCGGGCGCGTCGGCCTACGGCGCCGAGCAGATGCTGGGCGACGTCTGGGAGTGGACGTCCTCGCCGCTGCGGCCCTGGCCGGGGTTCACGCCGATGCTCTACGAGCAGTACTCGGCGCCGTTCTTCGACGGTGATTACAAGGTGCTCCGCGGCGGGGCGTGGGCAGTGGCGCCCGACATCCTGCGGCCGAGCTTCCGCAACTGGGACCACCCGATCCGGCGGCAGATCTTCGCCGGCGTGCGGCTGGCCTGGGACATCTGATGTGCCGGCACCTCGGGTGGCTGGGCGAACCGGCTTCGGTGGCGTCGCTGGTCTGCGACCCGCCGTCGGGACTGCTCGTGCAGTCCTACGCGCCGCGCCGCCAGAAGCACGGGCTGATGAACGCCGACGGCTGGGGCGTCGGCTTCCACGACGATGAAGGGGTCGTCAGGCGCTGGCGCAGCGCCGCGCCGCTGTGGGGTGACGCGTCGTTCGCCTCGGTCGCCCCGGCGCTGCGCAGCCGATGCGTGGTCGCCGCCGTCCGGTCCGCCAGTATCGGCATGCCGATCGAACCGTCCGCGTCGGCGCCGTTCACCGACGGGCAGTGGCTGCTGTCCCACAACGGACTGGTCGACCGGGCGGTGCTGCCGCTGTCCGCGCGGGCCGAGTCGACCGTCGACAGCGCGCTGCTGGCGGCGCTGATCTTCGCGAGCGGCATGGACAACCTCGGTGAGACCGTCGCCGCGGTCGGCGCCGACGATCCCGCCGCCCGGCTGAACATCCTGGCCGGCAACGGAACCGAGCTCGTCGCCACCACCTGGGGCGACACCCTGTCGGTGCTGCGGCGCGCCGACGGCGTGGTGCTGGCCAGCGAGCCCTACGACGACGACCCGCAATGGCAGGAGATCCCGGACCGGCACCTGGTCCGGGTGGATGGCGCGCACGTAGAGGTGACCGCGCTGAAAGGAACGGCATGACCTTCACGCTGGCGACCTACCTCGCCGCCGACTCGGCCGCAACCGCACTGCGCCGCGACGTGCTCGCCGGGCTGACTGCGACACCGAAGTCGTTGCCGCCCAAGTGGTTCTACGACTCCGTCGGCAGTGAGCTGTTCGACGAGATCACGCGGCTGCCGGAGTACTACCCCACCCGCACCGAAGCGGGGATCCTGCGCGAGCGGGCCGCCGCGATCGTCGCGGCGTCCGGAGCCGACACGCTCGTCGAACTGGGCAGCGGCACCTCGGAGAAGACCCGCATGCTGCTGGATGCGATGCGCGAGAACGGATCGCTGCGTCGCTTCATCCCGTTCGACGTTGACGCGAGCATCCTGCGGTCGGCGGGAGCGGCCATCGAACAGGAGTACCCGGGCGTCGAGATCGACGCGGTGTGCGGCGATTTCGAGGAACACCTCGGCAAGATCCCGCGGGTGGGGCGTCGGCTGGTGGCGTTCCTCGGCTCCACCATCGGCAACCTCACCGCAGGCCCACGGGCCGATTTCCTCGCCGCGCTCGCCGACACCCTGCAGCCGGGTGACAGCCTTCTGCTGGGCACCGACCTGGTCAAGGATGTCGACCGGCTGGTGCGTGCGTACGACGACACCGCAGGAGTCACGGCGAGGTTCAACCGCAACGTGCTCGCGGTGGTCAACCGGGAACTGGACGCCGACTTCGACCAGTCGGCGTTCGAGCACGTGGCGCGCTGGAACGCCGGCGAGGAGCGCATCGAGATGTGGCTGCGCGCAACGGGTCCGCAGCGCGTGCGGATCGGTGCGCTGGACCGCACCGTCGACTTCGCCGACGGCGAGGAGATGCTCACCGAGGTGTCCTGCAAGTTCCGGCCCGACGGCGTCGCCGCCGAACTCGCCGCCGCCGGACTGCAGCGGACCCACTGGTGGACCGATCCCGCCGGTGACTTCGGCCTGTCGCTGTCCACCCGATGACAGCGCCCACCCTCGCCGAACGGTGGCGTTCGGCCAGACCGGCCGTCGCGGGTCTGCACCTGGATTCCGGTGCCTGTTCCCGGCAGAGCCTGGCCGCCATCGACGCCGCCGCCCGGCACGCCGTCCACGAGGCCGAGGTCGGCGGCTACGTCGCCCTCGAGGCGGCGGCGCCGGTGCTCGACGCCGCCCGCGCGGCCGTCGCGGCGCTGACCGGGTTGGACGCCTCGCACGTCGTGTTCACCTCCGGGTCGAACATCGGGCTCGACCTGCTGCTGGGCAGCTGGACCGCTCCGCGCACGGTGGCCTGCCTGCCCGGCGAGTACGGCCCGAACCTGGCGATCATGGCGGGCAACGACTTCCAGGTGCGCGCACTGCCCGCCGACGGCGCGGGCCGGCTCGACGTCGACGCCGCCGAACGCGCGCTGGCCGACGATCCGCCGGCCCTGGTGCACCTGACGCCGTTGGGCAGCCACCGCGGGCTGGCCCAGCCGCTGACCGAGATGACCGAGGTGTGCCGCACGCTGGGCATCCCCCTGGTGGTCGACGCCGCGCAGGCGCTGGGCCATCTCGACTGCGCGGTCGCGCCCGACGCGATCTACTCGTCGTCGCGCAAATGGCTGGCCGGTCCGCGCGGGGTCGGGGTGCTGGCGCTGCGGCCGGCCTTCGCGCAGCGGCTGCGGCCGCGGCTGCCACCCGCCGAGTGGGGGCTGCCGATGAGTGTGGTCGACAAGCTCGGGCAGGGCGAGTCCAACGCCGCCGCCCGCGTCGGTTTCGCGGTCGCGGTCGGCGAGCACCTGGCGCTCGACCCGGCGCAGATTCGGCAGGAACTGGCCGCGATCGGCCGACTCACCCGGGCCGCACTGGCCGACGTGCCGGGCTGGCGGGTGGTCGAACCCGCCGACGAACCCAGCGCGATCACCACGCTGGAACCGCTCGACGGCGCCGACCCCGAGCGGGTGCGGTCCTGGCTGATCGCGAACCGCGGCATGGTGACCACCTTCGCCGGCGCGGCGCGGGCGCCCTTCGAGATGACCGCGCCGGTGCTGCGGCTCTCACCCCACGTCGACACCGTCGCCGACGACCTGGCGCTCTTCGCGGCCGCACTCGCCGACGCGACGAAGCAGGCCTCCTAGCCCTTGTGGGCCGTGAGCAGATATGCGGGGAGTTTGATGCGGCCCTTGTCGTCGGTGTCGTGTGCCGACATGTCGGGCGCGTCGGGGCCCAGGAACGGGTTGGCGTGGATGAACGCCGGCCGCACGTCGTCGACCTCCCAGTGCGCCGACACCGCCGCCCGCAGTTCGTCCTCGTCGACCGCGTTCGGCTTCATCTCGGCCTCGGCCGGGAACGCGCTCTCGGCGAACACCAGCACGTAGAAGCGCGCGCCCGGCGCGGCGGCGCGGTGCACCGAACGCAGATAGCCGTCGCGGCCGTCGACGGGCAGGGAGTGGAACAGGGTGCTGTCGACCACGGTGTTGAACCGGCCGTCGTAGCCCTTGAACGCCGTGATGTCGGCCTGGGCGAAACTCGCGGTGGCCAGACCGCGCAGCTGGGCGGCCTGGTTCGCCGCGGCGATCGCGGTGGGACTCAGGTCGATGCCGACCACCGTGTAACCGTCGGCCGCCAGGGCCAGGGACAGTTCGGCGTGGCCGCAGCCGGCGTCGAGCACGTCGCTGCGGAACGCGCCCGCCCGGTGCAGCGCCGCCAGCTCGGGCTGCGGTTCTCCGATGTTCCACGGCGGCGGGCCCTCGAATCCGCCCTGCCCCCGGTACGCGTTGTCCCAGTCCATCACTTCAGCAGACATGCGAACCAACCTAGTCGGGCCCGTCCCACGTGTGCACAGGCTCGTTGCTGTGCATCCGCTGGCAGTACAGGCGCAGCATCTCGGCCAGCGCCGCAGGCCGGGCGAGACCGCGTTCCTGCAGCGCACGCACCGTTTCGGTCTGCCACACCGCGCCGTTGCGGCCGGTCTTGGCACGCCCTTCGACCACGCCGAGGTAGCGGTCACGCACCTCCGCGGCCACCCCCCACCGGCGCAGTCCCTCCTCGGCCATCGGCAGCAGCTGGCGCAGCACCAGCTCGTCGGGCGTCACCTCGCCCAGCCCCGGCCAGTACAGCCGTGCGTCCATGCCGTGCTGCGCGGCCTCGGAGAAGTTGTGGTGCGCCGCGGCGAAGCTCATCTTCGTCCACACCGGCCGGTCCTCCTCGGACAACGTGCGCAGCATGCCGTAGTAGAAGGCCGAATTGGCCATCATGTCGAGCACCGTCGGCCCCGCGGGCAGCACCCGGTTCTCCACGCGCAGATGCGGCTTGGCGTCGGCGCCGCTCCCGACGATGTCGTACACCGGCCGGTTCCACCGGTACACGGTGCCGTTGTGCAGCCGCAGCTCCGAGAGCTTCGGGGTGCGGCCTGCGGCCAGTTCGGCCACCGGGTCCTCGTCGGACAGGTCGGGCAGCAGCGACGGGAAGTACCGGACGTTCTCCTCGAACAGATCGAAGATCGACGTGATCCACCGCTCGCCGAACCACACCCGGGGCCGCACGCCCTGGGCCTTCAACTCGTCGGGCCGGGTGTCGGTGGCCTGGGTGAACAGCTCGATGCGGGTCTCGGCCCACAGCTCGTGGCCGAAGAAGTACGGCGAGTTGGCGCCGAGGGCCAGCTGCGGGCCCGCCAGCACCTGGGCGGCGTTCCAGTTGTCGGCGAAGTCGGCGGGGGAGACCTGCAGGTGCAGCTGCATGCTGGTGCACGCCGACTCCGGCGCGATGTTCGGGGTCTGAAGGCTGAGCCGTTCGGGCCCGGTGATGTCGATCGAGATGTCCTCGCCGCGCGCGGTGAAGATCGAGTCGTTGAGCGCCTGGTAGCGCGTCGACTCGCTCATCCAGTCCCCGGAGAAGAGATGCTCGGGCATCAGGGTGGGCAGGATGCCGATCATCACGATGTGCGAGCCGCTCGAGGCGGCCTTGCCCTCGGCGGCGTTGAGGCTGGCCCGGACGTCGGCCTCCAGGTCGAGGCCCGCCCGCCCGGGCAGCGGCCGGGGCGGCACGTTGAACTCGATGTTGTAGGCGCCGAGTTCGGTCTGGTAGGCCGGGTCGGCGATGGACGCGAGCACCTCGGTGTTGCTCATCGCCGGCTGGTAGTCGCCGTCGACCAGGTTGCACTCGATCTCCATGCCGGTCAGTGGGCGCTCGAACTCGAAGCTGGACTGCGAGAGCATCGTCTCGAACACGTCGAGGCAGAGCTGGACCTTGCGCCGGTACTCGCGGCGATGCTCGCGGCTGAACTCGGTCCGCTTCAGTTCTTCGCCCACACCGCCGATGCTAGTGACGCCGGCGTAGGGAAACCGCGGATCGCGACGCGGTTGACCCATGGCGAGCCGGGTAGCCGCGCGCCATGGACATCACCGTGACCTTCCTCGGCAACGCGACCACGCTGATCACGGCCGACGGCATCACCCTGCTGACCGACCCGAACTTCCTGCACCGCGGCCAGCGCGCCTACCTGGGCTACGGCCTGGTGTCCAAGCGACTGCACGATCCCGCACTCGACGTCGACCGGCTGCCGGCGCTGGACGCGGTGGTGCTCTCACACATGCACGGGGACCACTGGGACCGCGTCGCCCAGGCCCGGCTCGACAAGAAGCTGCCCGTGTTGACCACCCCGCACGCGGCGAAGCGGCTGCACCACCGCGGCTTCGCGCATGCCGTCGGACTGCGCACCTGGCAGCGGCACACCCTGACGAAGGGCGAGAGCACCGTCGCGGTGACCGCGCTGCCCGGGCGGCACGCCCCGACCCCGATCGACCGGTTCCTGCCGCCGGTGATGGGCTCGATGCTGGAGTTCTCCCGGGCCGGCGGCGCGACGCGGCGGCTGTACGTCTCCGGCGACACGCTGCTGGTCGAGGAGCTCGGCGAGATACCGCGCCGGTACCCGTCGATCGACGCCGGGCTGCTGCACCTCGGCGGCACCCGGCTGCCGTTCGGCCGCCACCTGCCCATCGGCCTGACGGTCACCATGGACGGTGAGCAGGGTGCGGGCCTTACCGAACTGCTTGACCTGCCGAAGGTGATCCCGGTGCACTTCAACGACTACGGCGTCTTCGCCTCGCCGCTTTCGGACTTCCACAAGGCGATGGCGCAGCGCGGGCTGGCCGAGCGGGTGGTCGAAGTCGGCCGCGGCGAATCGGTGACGGTCTGATCGACGCGGCTACAGCTCGCTCAGCGGGGTCGGCTTCAGCAGTAGCGTCGCGACGACGCTGATCACCGCGGTGGTCACCAGGTAGGCGCACGCCAGCCACGGTGTGCCGCCCGCCGCGGCAATCAGCGCGGTGAGGATCAGCGGCGTCAGCCCGGAGGCGTACACCCCGGACAGCTGATAGACCGTCGACAGCCCGGTGTAGCGGATCCGGGCGGGGAACAGCGACGCGTAGAGCGTGCCCTGGGCGCCGTAGAACCACGCGTGGATCACACCGAACACGATCAGCAGCGCGACCGTGAACGCGGTGACCGTGCCGGTGCCGAAGAGTGCGAACGCCGGGAACACCGCGACCGCGTAGGCCGCGATGCCGCTCGCATAGACCAGCCGGGGGCCGTAGCGGTCGGCCAGCAGGCCGGACACCGGCAGCAGCGCCGCCATCAGCAGCGCCGACGCGGTCACGGCGAACAGCACCGGAACCTTCTCCAGGTGCAGCGTGCCGGTGGCATAGGAGATGGCGAACACGCCCCAGGTGTTGAATGCGGCGCCCTCGCCCCACCGGCTGAGCAGCCCGAGAACCGTCGGGCGCAGCGACGGTGACCGGAAGACCTCCTTGACGGGCACGGCCGAGCGGTCGCCGTCGGCGCGGACCTTCTCGAAGGCTGGCGTCTCGGCGGCCTTCAACCGCACCACGATCCCGAAGATCACCAGCACGATGCTGACGAGGAAGGCGATGCGCCAGCCGTAGGACTCGAACGCGTCCTCGGGTAGAGCGATCTGCAGCAGCGCGAACACCCCGGTGCCCAACGCGAGGCCGAGCGCGAGACCGACCTGCGGCACGCTGCCCGAGAAGCCGCGCCGCCGCGGCGCGCTGTGCTCGACGGCGAGCAGCACGGCACCGGCCCATTCGCCGCCGAGCGCGAAGCCCTGGACGATGCGCAGGAGCAGCAGCAGGATCGGCGCCAGCACGCCGATCTGTGCGGCGGTGGGCAGCAGCCCCATCAGTGCGGTGGCGCCGCCCATCAGCACCATCGTCAGCGCCAGCGTGCGTTTGCGGCCGATCCGGTCGCCGACGTGGCCGAACACGACACCGCCGATCGGCCGGACCACGAAGCCGACCGCGAACGTCGCGAAGGACAGCAGCGTCCCGACGAGTGAACTCTGGTCCGGGAAGAACGCCTGGTTGAAGATCAGGCTGGCGGCGGTCGCGTAGAGGAAGAAGTCGTACCACTCGATGGTCGTCCCCACCAGGCTGGCCAGCAGGGCCGTGCGCGCGGTGGCCGGGTCGGGGGCCGGCGCCTCGGCGGACGGCGTGTCGGTGACGCTCACGCTGCGCTATGAGACCCGACGGCGGAAGGCCCGACAAGGGTTGCGCGCGTGACGATCAGAAGTCGCGGGAGCGGGCCGCGACCACCAGTGCGCGCAGGGCGGCGGCGTCGACGGAGCCGGGGTCGACCGGTTCGCCGATGCGCACCTGCATCGCTGTGCGGTGGAATCCGCCGTTCTTGGGCAGCACGTCGCGGGTGCCCAGCAGCGCGACGGGCACCAGGGGCACCCCGCAGTCCCTGGCGAGATGGATGGCGCCGGAGCGGAACTCGCCGACCGACCCGTCCCTGCTGCGGGTGCCCTCGGGGTAGACGACGACGGTGCGGCCGCTGGCGAGCGCGGGCCGCGCGGCCGCGAGCAGCTCGGAGTAGGTGCTGCCGGTGGTGCGGCGCACCGGCAGCCCCCCGGCCAGGGCGGTGATCAGCACCCGCCGCACCGGATCGTCGAACCAGTAGTCCGACGCCGCGGCGAACACCGGCTGCGCCGACGCGGGCAGGGCCGCCATCAGGGCGGCGGTGTCGGCGTGCGAGCCGTGGTTGGCCACCACCACGCAGCCGCCGGGGCGGCGCCAGCGACCCACCACCGTCAGGCCGCCCGACAGCCGGCAGGCCGTTCGCCACAGCCGGTGGCGCAGCAGGCAGGCGATGCGGATCGCGAGCGCCATCAGGCCGCCAGTTCCCGGCGGGCCGCCCGCAGCCGCCCGCTCGCCGTGAGCACCGACCCGGCGACGATGAGCACGCAGATGTGCGGGATGGCCTGCGGCAGTGCGGTGGCGACGACCACGGCGAGGCAGCGCTCGGTCTTGCCGAAGGGGCCGCCGTTGCGCCGGGTGGCACCGGCGCCCGCGCCCGCCAGGGCGGCGAAGGTGGGCTGGGTCGCCGCGAGCGCCGCCGTCAACACCCATGCGACGGGTGTGCCGTGCTCACCCGCCCACACCGCGAGGCCGGCGAACATCAGCACATCGGAGGCGCGGTCGCCGAGTTCGTTGACGACGAAGCCCCACGGCGTGCCGATGCCGCGGGCGCGGGCGACCGCCCCGTCCAGGTTCGCGCCCGCCAGCCGCACCGCGAGGAACGCCAGCGCGGCCAGCCAGCACCCGTTCGCGACGGCCACCGCCGCGCACGCCGCGGCGCCGACGCCTGCGGCCGTGTAGATGTCGGGCGAGATACGGTGCACCACAGCGTGTTCCACGACACGATGCAGTCGCCGGGTGTACCACGGCTTGAGTGCGTAGAGGCTCTGCACACCGCTCATCGTCGCGTGGCGGACGAGGTGTCCGACACCGTAGTTCTACCTGGATCGCGCTCAGGCGGTGCGGCGCGCCACCACCACCTGCGGGCTCAGCAGGCCGCTGCGCAGGTCGAGTTCGATGGCCGGGTCCGCGTGCGCGGCCAGCGCGCGCAGCGCCGACGGACTGTAGGTGCGCAACGAGCTGATCACCCCGTCGTGGACGAACGGCACGAACGGCGCCAGCGGCAGCATGGTCGCCAGCCGCAGCAGGTGCAGCGGGGCCGGAGGTCGCGGCAGGTCGATGACGAGCAGCGCGTCGGCGGCCCTGGTGCCCTCGGCGAGCACCCGTGCGGCCGCCACCGGCGGCAGGTGGTGGAAAGACAGCACGAACACGGCGAGGTCGAACGCGCGGTCCGGCGCGTCGATCGCGGTGGCGTCCATCTCGCGGACGGTGACGCGCGGGTCGGCGCCGAGGTCGCCGGCGGCGATGGCGGCGACCGAGTCCGGGTCAACGTCGGTGACGGTGAGCTGCGCGGTCGGATGCTGCTGGAGGATCTCGCGCGACAGGCCGCCGTGTCCGGCGCCGAGTTCGAGCACCTTCGGGTCCGGAACGTCGGCGAGTTCGGCAAGGGCGATGCCCGCGAACCTCTGGTGGTTGCCGAAGAACTCCCCGGTGCGGTCCAGGGCCCGGATCACGCTGCGCTTGGTCCGGTCGTCGACGTCGTCGCGGTCCAGGTACTCGAGGCGGTCGGTCTGCAGCAGCCGGTCGAGACACGACGCGTCCGGCCCGCCGCGCGGCATGCTCCCGATACCCTTCGCTCGCCCGCCCACAGCGGCCATCATGGCATGCTGAACCGGCGCGCAGGTCCAACGCACGGAGGTGGTCATGAGGGTCTTCGTCAGTTGCGCGCCGGCCGACCGCGCTCTCGCCGAGCAGGTCAGCCGCGAACTGTCCCGCGCCGGCCACAGCGTCTGGTTCGACGGCGACATCAGCGGAACCGAGCAGTGGTGGCGGCGTTGCATCGACGGGGTCCGCGACGCCGACGTGTTCCTCACCGTCTGGACGAACAACCTGGCGGCGGCCAGACCCGCGACGGCGCTGCTCCAGCATGCCGGCGCCCTCGGCAGACCCGTGCTGGCCGTGCGGTCCGGCCAGGTCGACCGGCCTGATCTCGGGCCGACCGTCACGATCCTCGAGTTCGGTGACGGCGCCCTGGGTCCGACGGTGCAGGCGATGGCTCAGCAGACCGGCCCGTGGCCGAACACCCAGGCTCCGCCGCCGCCGTGGCCGTTCGCCTACCTGTACTCGTTGCGCGAATTCGTCGCAGCGCCGGTGCTGCCCGCGCACGATCAGCAGCAACTGCTCGCCCGGCTGCGGGCAGCGTCGGATGAGGACGGGCAGTACCCCGCCGTCCGCGACGAGGTGACGGCGGTGGCCGCCGGGTTGCGCAACCGCCCCGACCTCGATCCGGCGCTGCGGCCGCAGCTGGACGCGCTGGCGCCGCCCGAGCAGGTTGCGCCGCAACAGTACTGGTCGCCAGCTCCGCAACCCCCGACGCAGTACTATGCCCCGCAGGGCTTCGCGCCCCAGGGCCATCCGGGCTATCCGGGCTATCCGGGCTATGCGCCGCAGGGCTTTCCGGGATATCCACCGCCGCCGACGCGGTCGACGAGCGGGCGGACGCTCGCCGTCATCGGCGCGGTCGCCGTCGCGGTGATCATCGCGCTGGTGGCCGGCATCGTCCTGCTGACCCGGTCCGACGACGGGCCCGCCGGCTCCTCCGATGCCTCCGGTTCGGGCACCTCCGCGCCGGACACCGACGATCCGGCCGTCCAACTGCTCGCCGACGGCATCTCCGTCGGCAGCCGGGTGGCGCCGGTGACCATCGACGTCTTCAACGACGCACTGTGCCCGGCCTGCGGCCGATTCATCAGCCTCTACGGCGATGACCTCCGAAGCGCCGTGCTGGACAACGAGATCCAGGTGCACTACCACGTGGTCGCGATCCTCGACGACTACTCCGCCAGCGGCGACTACTCGTCCAGGGCGGCCGCCGCCGTGTACTGCGTCGCCCAGGACGGCGACGTCGACACCTTCGAGAACTTCTACTCGGCGCTGTTCGACCCGGTCTTCCAGCCCGAGGAGGGCGGCACCAGCGACCACACTGACGACGACCTCGCCGATCTGGCCACCGAATCGGGAGCGCCGGCCTCTGCGGCCGAGTGCATCACGTCGGGGACCGACGCCAGCGCGGCGGCCCGGCGCACCGCCGCGGCACTGACCACCTTCGAGGGCCTCGGCGGCGAGGGCGTGCCCTCGGTGTACGACGACGGTGTCGAGGTCGACATCCAGCCCGGCTGGGTGGAGGAGCTCACCCGGTAGCCTCAGCCCGCATCACATCACCGAAGGAGTTGCGAGATGGCCGATTTCGTCGCCGCGATCGACCAGGGCACCACCAGCACCCGCTGCATGATCTTCGACCACGACGGCGCCGAGGTGGGCAGGCACCAACTCGAGCACGAGCAGATCATGCCGAAGGCCGGCTGGGTGGAGCACAACCCCGTCGAGATCTGGGAGCGCACCGCGTCGGTCATCATGTCGGCGCTCAACCGCACCGACCTGTCGGCCACCGACCTGGCCGGGCTGGGCATCACCAATCAGCGTGAGACGGCGCTGGTGTGGAACAGGCGGACCGGCAGGCCCTACTACAACGCGATCGTCTGGCAGGACACCCGCACCGACCGCATCGCCTCCGCACTGGACCGCGACGAGCGCGGCGACGTCATCCGGCGCAAGGCGGGACTGCCCCCTGCCACGTACTTCTCGGCGGGCAAGGTGCAGTGGATCCTCGACAACGTCGACGGGGTGCGCGACGCCGCGGAGAAGGGTGACGCCCTGTTCGGCACGGCCGACAGCTGGGTGGTGTGGAACCTCACCGGCGGGCCGCGCGGCGGCGTGCACGTCACCGACGTCACCAACGCCAGCCGCACCATGCTGATGGACCTCGAGACCCTGGACTGGGACGACGAGTTGTTGTCGTTCTTCGGGATTCCGCGTCAGATGCTGCCCGAGATCAAGCCGTCGTCGTACCCGCAGGCGTACGGCACGACGCTGGCCAACGGGCCGCTCGGTGGCGAGGTGGCGCTCACCGGCATCCTCGGCGACCAGCAGGCGGCCATGGTCGGGCAGGTGTGTCTGGACGCGGGTGAGGCCAAGAACACCTACGGCACAGGCAATTTCCTGCTGCTCAACACCGGGGAGAAGATCGTCCGGTCGGAGAACGGGCTGCTGACGACGGTCTGTTACCAGTTCGGGGACGCGAAACCGGTGTACGCGCTGGAGGGTTCGATCGCCGTCACCGGCTCGGCCGTGCAGTGGCTGCGCGACCAGCTGGGCATCATCAGCGGCGCCGCGCAGAGCGAGTCGCTGGCCCGGCAGGTCGACGACAACGGCGGCGTGTACTTCGTGCCGGCGTTCTCGGGGTTGTTCGCGCCGTACTGGCGGTCCGACGCCAGGGGCGCGATCGTCGGGCTGTCGCGGTACAACACCAACGCCCACGTCGCGCGGGCCACACTCGAGGCGATCTGCTACCAGAGCCGCGACGTCGTCGACGCGATGGAGGCCGACTCGGGCGTCCACATGGAGGTGCTCAAGGTCGACGGCGGCATCACCGCCAATGACCTGTGCATGCAGATCCAGGCCGACGTCCTCGGCGTCGACGTCGTCAAACCCGTCGTCGCCGAGACGACCGCGCTCGGCGCCGCGTACGCCGCCGGGCTGGCCACCGGGTTCTGGGAGAACGCCGACGACCTGCGCGCCAACTGGCAGGAGGGCAGGCGGTGGACGCCGGACTGGAGCGACGAGCAGCGCCAGGAGGGGTACGCGGGCTGGCAGAAGGCGGTGCAACGCACCCTCGACTGGGTCGACGTCGAGTGATCCCGCTACGGGGCGAAGCCGGCGGGCAGCTCGATGTCGTCGACGGCGAGGTTCTCCTCGAGGTGGGCGACCGACGACGTCCCGGGGATCAGCAGCACGTTCGGCGCCACCGCCAGCGTCCACGCCAGCGCGACCTGTGCCGGGCTGCGGCCGAGGTCGGCGGCGGCCTGCTTCACGGCGGGATTGCCCAGCACCGGATTGTC
Organism: [Mycobacterium] manitobense; assembly: GCF_025821665.1. GTDB lineage: Bacteria > Actinomycetota > Actinomycetes > Mycobacteriales > Mycobacteriaceae > Mycobacterium > Mycobacterium arseniciresistens. The sequence continues at coordinate 2,319 of NZ_JACKSJ010000022.1, read as the reverse complement.
GGCGGAGAAGCCCGAGCCCAGCGGGAAGAACGGCACGAAGGCGATGTCGCGCTCGACGCACAGGTCGAGCACCGGCTGTGAGGTCCGGTCGACCAGGTTGTAGGCGTTCTGGACGGTGACGATCTCGGTGCGCTCGAGGGCGAACCGCAGGTGGTCCACCGAGATGCTGGACAGGCCGATGCCGCCGATCAGCCCCTCGTCGCGGGCGGCGATCATCGCGTCGAGCTGGCGGCCGAACAGCTCGGGGTCGACGTCGCCCACCGCGTTGGGATCGCCGGAGTGGATGCGCAGGTTGACCGCGGCCAGCTGGTCGGTGCCCAGCGTGCGGAGGTTCTCTTCGATGTCGGCGCGCAGTTCGTCGGGCTGCTGCGCGGCGGTCCAGTTGCCCTGGTCGTCGCGGCGGGCGCCGACCTTGCTGACCAGCACCAGGTTGTCCGGATACGGGTGCAGCGCCTCGCGGATGAGCTCGTTGGCCACATTCGGGCCGTAGAACTGCGCGGTGTCGATGTGGTCGACGCCGAGTTCCACCGCGCGGCGCAGCACCGCGATGGCGGCGTCGTGGTCTCGGGGCGGGCCGAAGACGCCGGGGCCGGGCAGCTGCATGGCGCCGAAGCCGACGCGGTGCACGGGGTGAGAGCCGATATGGAAGGTCGTCATGTCAGGTACTGACGCTATCCCGGCGCGATTTCATCCGCCGGACCCGTGATCCGGACGAGTTGCTTGCCGAAGTTCTGCCCCGTGAACAGGCGTCGCAGGGCGTCAGGAGCGTTCTCCAGTCCCTCCACCACGTCGATGTGGTCGTTGATCTTGCCCTCGCCTGCCCATCCGGCGAGCTCGCCGACGGCCTCGCCCACCCGGCCGAAGTAGTCGAAGATCAGGAATCCGCGCATGGTGCCCCGCTGCAGCACGAGGTTCGTGAGATTGCGGATGCCGTCTTGTGCGCCGGGATCGCTGTAGCCGGCGACGGCGCCGCACAGCGCGATACGCGCGCCCGAGGCGAGATTCGCCAGCACCGCGTCGAGCACCTGGCCACCGACGTTGTCGAAGAACACGTCGACGCCGCCGGGGCAGGCGGCACGAAGGCGGGCGGGGAAGTCGTCGGCCTTGTAGTCGACGGCCTCGTCGACACCGACCTCATCGCGCAGCCATGCGCACTTGCGGTCGCCGCCGGCGATGCCGATCACGCGACAGCCCTTGAGCTTGGCGATCTGACAGACGATCGCCCCGACCGCGCCTGCGGCGGCGGAGACGACCACGGTGTCTCCGGCTTCGGGGTTGCCCACGTCGAGCAGGCCGAAATATGCGGTGAGCCCCGTGATACCGAACAGCGACAACGCGGTTGCGGGGTCGACACCGGGTGGGAGCTTGAGGGGCGCGACGAGGCCGCCGAATGCCGACCCGTCGCTGACGGCGAAGTCCTGCCAGCCGAACGCCCCCGAGACCAGATCGCCCACGCTGAACGACGGGTGCTTCGACTCCACGACGACACCGACGGACGCGGACGCCATCACCTCACCCAGCGGAATGCGGGGGATGTAGGTGTCGATCGACATCCAGCTTCGCTGGGCGGCGTCGCAGCTGAGCCACTGGTTCCGAATGAGAAATTCGCCGTCGCCGATCGACGGCACAGGCTCTTCACGCCACTCGAAGTGTTCGCGGCCGACGACGCCCCTCGGACGCTCGGCGAGTACCCAGCGCCGATTGATGTCCGGCATGTTCGCCACCTCTCGATCGGTGTGTGACCACCGATCTCACCGCACGCGACACGATTTCGGCGCGGTTTTATCCGCTGAGCGAACGAAACCGCGCCGAAGTCACGAAATCAGTCGGTTTCGCCGAGGATGCCGTAGATCTCCCGGCGGGCGTTGTTGACGATGTCGACGATGCGCGGCTGCTGCTCGGGCGTCGCCGCGTGAGCGGACTGGGCGATCGCACCCATCAGCTGGCCGACCGCACTGCGCAGGTTCATCGCGCCGGGGTCGGCGTCTGCGGTGATGTCGTCCCACGGCGCCGTCTCGATCTTGTCGGCGGCGGTACGGCCGTCGTCGGTCAGGTCGAAGAGCTTCTTGCTGCCGTCGGACTCGGTGGCGATCAGCAGGCCCTCGTCGACGAGCAGCTGCAGGGTCGGATACACCGAGCCGGGGCTGGGCTTCCACAGGTCCTGGCTGCGGGCGGCGATCTCCTGGATCATCTCGTAGCCGTGCATCGGCCGCTCGGTGAGCAGCTTGAGGATCGCGGCACGCACGTCGCCGCGCCTGCCGCGGCCGCCGCCTCGCGGGCCGCCGCGGCGTCCGCCGGGACCGAAGCCGGACCGAAGCC
>NZ_JACKSJ010000021.1 GCF_025821665.1 [Mycobacterium] manitobense | reverse complement strand
GCCCGCACCGAGGCCTCCCCGGCGGCGTACTTGGCCATGTTCGCCGCCTCGGCGGCCCCGAAATCGTCCCCGCTGTCGTAGAGCGCGGCCGCCTTCTGCATCATCAGCTTCGCGAGCTCGATCTCGATGTGGTTCTGTGCCAACGGGTGTGACAGACCCTGGTGCGAGCCGATCGGGACCTTCCAGACCTGGCGGGTCTTGACGTACTCGACCGCCTTGTCGATGGCGAACCGGCCCATCCCGATCGCGCTGGCCGCGCCCATGATCCGCTCCGGGTTGAGCCCGGCGAACAGCTGCGCGATCGCCGCGTCCTCGGACCCGACCAGCGCATCGGCCGGCACCCGGACGTCATCGAGGAACACCTGGAACTGGGCTTCCGGGCTGATGATCTCCATGTCGATCTTGGTCCAGCTCAGTCCGGGGGTGTCGGTGGGCAGCACGAACAGCGCCGGCTTCAGGTTGCCCGTCTTGTGGTCTTCGGTGCGGCCGACCACGAGCACCGCCTGCGCCTGATCGATACCGGAGATGAAGGTCTTCTGGCCCTTGATGATCC
>NZ_JACKSJ010000020.1 GCF_025821665.1 [Mycobacterium] manitobense | reverse complement strand
CCGCGCGTGCGCCGGCCGAGTCCGTGGCGAGGTCGTCGGCGGCCGCGACGGGTTCGCCGTCGGGCATCCGCACGGCGCGGGCGAGGCGGCTCAGCGGGTCCTCGAAGGCCGCGCGGACCTGGGTGGCGGGCAGGCCCAGACCGGCCGCAATCTCGCCGAGCAGCCGTTCACCGGCGTCGGGGGCGACCTCGACGTGGTCGGGTTCTTCGGGCCACGGGTCGGCCAGCAGCGCGTCGTCATGCCACAGCGGCTCGCCGTCGGTGCGCCACAACAGCCCGATCTGCCAGCGCGGCAACGGCTCTGAGGGATACCACTTGCCCTGGCTGCGCTGCACCAGACCGTGGGGTGCCCACACCTTCTTCAGCCGCGCCGCGAGCACCGAGGCGCGGCGGCGTTTGTCCGGCCCGTCCGCGGCGATCGTCCACTCCGGGTCGACCTGATTGTCGATCGACACGAAGGTGGGCTCGCCGCCGATGGTGAGGCGGACGTCCCGCTCGGCGAGTCGTTCGTCGACCCGGGCGCCCAGCGCGCTGATCGCGGCCCATGCCCCGTCGTCGTAGGGCTTCGTGACCCGCGGGTCCTCGTGCACGCGGGTGACGATGTTGGAGAAGTCGAGCGTGGTGTCGCAGGGTTCGGTGGCGCCGGTGATGGGCGCCGCGGACGCCGGGTGCGGCGTCGCCGACAGTGGGATGTGTCCTTCGCCGGCGAACAGACCCGAGGTGGGGTCCAGGCCGATCCAGCCGGCCCCGGGAATGTAGACCTCGGTCCAAGCGTGCAGATCGGTGAAATCGGCGGCAGGACCGGACGGTCCGTCGAGCGCCTTGACGTCGGACGTCAGCTGCACCAGGTAACCGGACACGAAGCGGGCGGCGAGGCCGAGCTGCCGCAGCACCGACACCAGCAGCCACGCCGAGTCGCGGCACGAGCCGATTCCGTTGCGCAGCGTGTGATCCGGGGTGTGCACGCCGGGCTCCAGGCGCACGCTGTAGCCGACGTCGGCATTGACCGCCCGGTTGATCGCGACGAGGAAGTTGATGATCGCCGTACCCGGGGCGACCGAGAAGTTCTGCGCCCAGTCGCGGGCCACCTCGCCGGGCCCGGATCCCTCACCGTCCTCGTCGACCGGCCGCAGATACGGTTCGAGGTCGTCGGCCAGCGCCCGGGGATAGGTGAATCCTTCTGCACCTGGCCAACTCTCGGCGTAGCTCTCGACGAAGAAGTCGAACGGATTGATCACCTTGAGGTCGGCGATCAGTCCCACGGTGATGGTCAGCTCCCGGCTACGGGTCGGGAAGACCAGTCGCGCAACATAATTGCCGAACGCGTCCTGCTGCCAGTTGACGAAGTGGTCGTCGGGCTGCACGCTCAGCGAGTAGGCCTCGATCGGCGTACGGGAGTGCGGCGCCGGGCGCAACCGCACCACGTGGGGGAACACCTCCACCAGTCGGTCGAACGTGTAGCTGGTGCGATGCTCCAGCGCCACCTTGATGCCCATCGGATGATCCCATCACACGGGATCGGCCTGCGCATGACGCGCGGCCGCGCGGCGGCGGTGCAGATGTTGGTGCAGCCAGAGCACCAGCATGCCCGCGACCACGATGCCGACCAGGTTCAGCAGCAGCTGCAGGGCCGATTTCGCGGCGACGTCCCACTCCCCGACCGTCGCCGCGACCACCGCGAAGCCCGCCGCGGGCACGGTCGTGACCGAGATGAACACCCCGACCAGTGCAGCCGACTTCGAGGACACCAGTGACAGCATCCCGGCCGCCCCGGCGAGCAGCGCCACCACCAGCGAGAGCGGTCCCACCCGGAAGATGTAGTCGACCTCCTGCAGCTGGCGGGTGGTCTCCAGCGGGATCCAGCCGACCGCCTCTCCCGCCAGCACGGCCGCGGCGGTGACGAGCATCGCCAGCGGGAATCCGACCGCCAGAGCGATCGACGCCCGGATCGCCATGTTGCGCCTGCGCCGGACGGCGGCCACGGCCAGCGCCGCGAGCGGTCCGAACTCGGGGCCGACCACCATGCCGCCGAGCAGGGTCACCGTGGAGTCGGTCACCACACCCACCGCGACGAGCAGACATGCCAGGCACAGGAAGGCCAGGAAGGTGACGTTGAGCCGCGATTCGTCGCGGGTGCGCTCGGCGAGTTCGTCCCAGACGATGGCGTCGGCCGGGTCGCCCTCGGCGTCCTTCTCGGCCTGATGGGCGGCGGTCGAGACCACGGTGTCGACGACGTCGAGCGTGATCGCACCGTCGCGCTGCACGCACAGGTCCTTGAGCCGGTCCACCACGTCGTTGGCGCACTCGCGGGCGATGTCGGCGGTGATCTCGTCCCCCGTCGGTTCGACGGCGGCGTCGACATGGATCACCACGTGGGTCGCGCCGGGCTCGCTGCGCAGCACCTCCAGGACAGCGTCCCGCCGCTCGGCCGGCGAGATCACCCGCAAATGCAGCACGGCGCTGAGACTAGCCATTTCTCGGGGCGCAGAATCACGAGATGGCCGATTGGGCGGAGGTGGCGCGGATCGCCGGCGGACTTCCGGAGACGACGGAAACGTCCCCGCGCACGTGGCGGGTGCGCAAGAAACTCGTCGTTTGGGAGCGCCCGTTGCGCAAGGCCGACGTCGAGGCGTTGGGCGACGCTGCCCCCGACGGGGAGATCCTCGGGGCGCGCGTCGCCGACGAGGGCGTGAAGTTCGCACTGATCGCCGATCGGCCGGCGGTGTTCTTCACCACGCCGCACTTCGACGGCTATCCGTCGGTGCTGGTGCGCCTGGCTGCGATCGACACGCCGGAGCTGACCGAACTCGTCACCGAGGCGTGGCTGGCGCAGGCGCCGCGAACACTGGTGAAGGCGTTCCTGGCAGACGGCTAGCGGTGGGTGCGCTGCTCGGCGACGCTGCGGAAGGGCGCCGCGAGGTCGAGCCGCATGGTCAACCGCTCGAAGAGGCGCGGTGCCGCCGTTGCCGCGAGGAGCGTCAGGCGAGGAGCCCCGGTCATCAGCAGGACCTCCGGTATATCTCGCTCGATCGCCGCCGTAACCGCTGCGCCCACCCGCGCAGCGGGCAGCGCCCGCATGGAACGCGGCGCCGCGACGCCGAATTCGTCGCGCATGGCGGCATACATCCCTTCACCCTCCATGAAGCCCGGGCAGATGGCCGACGCACTGACGCCCCACCCTCGGTCCTTCGCGGTCAGCCTCAACGACCGGGTGAATCCGACCAGACCGAATTTGGTGGCGTTGTACGGCTCTTCATATGCCGACGCCAGGAGGCCGGCGATCGAGGCGATGTTCACGATGTGGCCTCGCCTGCGTTCGCGCATGCCGGGCAGCACTGCGCGGGTCAGCAGCATCGGGGCGAGGAGATTGACGTCGGTCATCGTGGCGATGTCGTCAGGCGTGCGTTGATCGAACCGACGCGTCTGCTCGACGCCCGCGTTGTTCACCAGGACGTCGACGGGACCTCCGACGGCCTCGGCTCGTTCCACGACGCCTGCAACGTCGTCCCGGTCGGCCAGGTCGGCGGCGACCGTGCTCACCGCGACCGGCGCCGCCTCCCGTACCTCGGCCGCGACGGCGTCGAGTGCGACCTGGTCGCGAGCCGAGAGCAGCACGTCCATGCCGCGCGAGGCGAGGTGGAGAGCGATGAGTCGCCCGAGGCCGCGGGATGCGCCGGTGATCAACGCCGTGTCTCCGGGTCGGATCTGCATGCGCGTCTCCTCGCTGTGGGGCCTCTATAGTGACGCAATGTTCACTAACGCGCAGCCGCCGCGTCCGGTACGCCCCCGACGCGGGCGTGCGCCGGACACCCGGCTCCGGTTGGTGCAGGCCGCGGCCGAGGCCTTCAACACCTACGGGTACGCCGGAACGGACGTGCGCAGGATCGTGACCGTCGCCGGTTACGCGACCGGCACCTTCTACAAGCACTTCACGGACAAGGGCGCGGCCCTACTGGCCGCTTACGAGACGTGGGTCGTCGACGAGTGGGATGCCCTCGGCGCCGCCATCCTGTCGGAGGGCACCGCCGAGGACCGCGCCGAGCGCATCGTGTCGGTGAGTGCCGACCTGCACGCGCGGTGGCACGGCCTGCGCCAGGCGATGGCGAGCTACAAGATGACGAATACGGAGGCCGCCGAGACGTACCTGCGGCTGCAACGGCGCCAGGTCGCCATCCTCGGCCGGCTTCGCGACGAAATAAGCCCGGGCGCCGATCGGCCGCCCGAAGCCGACGTGCTACTCGTCATGCTCATCGAGCGTGCGGTGGAGGGCATGGCCGCCGGAGAACCGGCTGCCCTTGGGCTGTCGGAGTCGACGATGCGGGCCCTGCTCGTCGGCGCCGTCGCCGATGCGCTCCGCTAGTCCCGGCGGGTCAACGCGACCGCGAGTTCGTCGGCCGGCACGTCGTGGCCGTCGGCACAGCGCACCGCCACGGTCGCCTCGGCGCCGCAGCCGTCGTGCACCAACCGCACCCGCGAGCGATGCGGCAGATGCCGCCTGCCCCACTCGAACATCGACCAGACCACCGGCATGAAGTCGGTGCCGGCGTCGGTCAGCACGTACTCGTCGCGGCTGCGCTGGCCGGGCACCTGGTAGGGGCGGCGAGTGAGCAGGCCGGCGTCGACGAGTTCGGACAACCGTGCCGAGGTGGCGGCCTTGGTGATGCCGACCCGGCGGGAGAAATCGTCGAATCGCGTTGTGCCGTAGTAGGCCTCGCGCATGATCAGCATCGCCGACTTGGTGCCGAGCAACGCCATCGTCTTTTCGATCGGGCACTCGCCCACCGCAGACCAGGCGTCGCGATCGGCGAGCGGCCCCTGCAGCACTGCCATGGAATCAAACCCCATCCCTGAGTTGTTCTAACTATACCCAGGTGGTATATCTGGGTCCACATCAGAATACTCAGCGCTGAGCATCAGGAGGCAATTCATGACTGGATTCGCAGGACGGGACGCCGTCATCGTCGGAGCCGTCCGCACCCCGGTAGGCAAGGGCAAGGCCAGTGGCGCCCTGCACGACGTACTTCCCGTCGACCTGCTCGCGCACAGTCTCAAGGAACTGATCGCCCGCACCGGCGTGGACCCCGCCGAGATCGACGACGTGATCGCAGGCGCCGTGACGCAGGTGGGCGACCAGGCGGTCAACATCGCCCGCAACGCGGTCCTCGGCGCCGGCCTCCCCGAGACCGTGCCGGGGACCACCATCGACCGGCAGTGCGGCAGCAGCCAGCAGGCCATCCACTTCGCCGCCCAGGGCGTCATCTCCGGCGCCTACGACATCGTCGTCGCGGCCGGTGTCGAGTCGATGTCACGCGCCCCGATGGGTTCCAGCGTGCTGCCCGGCAGCGATCCGTTCGGCGTCGGCTTCGCCGCGCGCTACCCCGAGGGCCTGGTCCCCCAGGGCATCAGCGCGGAACTGATCGCCGCCAAGTGGGGGCTCTCGCGCACCGAACTCGACGAGTTCTCCGCAGGCAGCCACGAGAAGGCCGCGACCGCCACCAAGGAGGGCCGCTTCGACGCCGAACTGGCGCCGATCGCTGGGCTGAGCACCGACGAGATCATCCGTCCGGGCACCACGGTGGAGACACTGGCCGGCCTCAAGCCCGCGTTCTACAACCCGGCGTACGAGGCACGGTTCCCGCAGATCGGGTGGTCGATCACGCCGGGCAACTCCTCACCGCTGTCCGACGGCAGCGCCGCGGTGCTGATCACCACCACCGAGGCGGCCAATCGGCTGGGTCTGCGGCCGCTGGCGCGCATCCACTCGATGACGGTGGTGGGATCCGATCCGCTGTACATGCTCACCGGCGTCATCCCCGCCACCGAGAAGGTGCTGGCGCGCGCCGGTCTGACGCTCGCTGACATCGACCTGTTCGAGGTGAACGAGGCGTTCGCCCCGGTGGTACTGGCATGGGCGCGCGACACCGGCGCCGACCTGTCGAAGACCAACGTCAACGGCGGCGCCATCGCGATCGGGCATCCGCTCGGGGCCAGCGGCGCCCGGATCATGACCACGATGGTCAACGCGCTGGAGCAACGCGGCGGCCGGTACGCCCTGCAGACCATGTGTGAGGGCGGCGGCATGGCCAACGCGACGATCATCGAGCGGTTGTAGCGATTTCGGCGCGGTTTCGTTCCCCGAGCGAACGAAACCGCGCCCGAATCACGCCCGGACGAGCTCGAAGAGCGGGATGACGCGGTCCGTCTTCGACTGGTACTCACCGAACTGTGGAGCGAGTTCGACGACGCGGGGGTACAGCGCGTTGCGCTCGTCCAGCGGCAACTCGTGGGCGTCGGCGTCGAAGGCCTCGGTGCCGATTTCGACATGCACTCTCGGATTGGCCCGCAGGTTGTGCACCCAGGCGGGCGCCTTCGGTGCGCCACCGAAGGAACCGGCGATCAGGATCCGGTCGTCGATGGGGAAGTACACCAACGGCGACACCCGCGGCTTCCCGGACTTGGCGCCGACGTTGGTCATCAGCACGATGTCGGAGCCGGCGAACGGACCGCCGACCTTGCCGCCGTTGGCCCGGAACTCCTCGACCACCTTGCGATTGACGTCGTCGAGCACGTTGCGGTCGGACGCCATCTTGTCTGCGTCGAAATCGTTGTCGAATTCAGTCACGACACAAGTCGACCGCGGCGAGGGGGAATCTATTCCCGCCGCGTCAGCTCGAACAGCGGGATGGCCCGATCGGTCTTGGCCTGGTATTCGGCGAACACCGGCGCCAGCTCGACGATCTTCGGGTACGTCGCGTCGCGCTCGTCGGCGGGCAACTCGCGCACGTCGACGTCGTAACTCTCGGTGCCCACCTCGATGTGGGCCCGGGGGTGTGCCCGCAGGTTGTGCACCCACGCCGGGTCTTTGGGCGCGCCGGCGTAGGAGCCGACGATCAGCATCCTGCCGTCGACGGTCAGGTAGGCCAGCGGCGACAGCCGGGGCTTGCCACTCTTGGCGCCGGTGGTGTGCAGCAACAGCAGGGTGCCGCCCTCGAAGGGGCCGCCGACCTTGCCGCCGTTGGCGCGGAACTCCTCGACGATGGCCTTGTTGAAGTCGTCGAGCGCCGCGGTGTCCGCGACGAGCTTGTCCTTGTCGATGTCGCTCATGGTTGATCAGACTTCTTGGGCTTGGCGTCTATTCCCGACTCCCTGCGCTGCTGCGCGGTGATCGGCGCCGGCGCCCCCGTGAGCGGGTCGGCGCCGCCGCCGGACTTCGGGAACGCGATCACCTCGCGGATCGAGTCCGTGCCGGCGAGCAGCGCCGTGATGCGGTCCCAGCCGAAGGCGATCCCGCCGTGCGGCGGCGCACCGAAGGTGAACGCCTCCAACAGGAAGCCGAACTTCTCCTGCGCCTCGTCGTGGTCGATGCCCATCATCGCGAACACCCGCTCCTGGATGTCGCGGCGGTGGATACGGATCGACCCGCCGCCGATCTCGTTGCCGTTGCAGACGATGTCGTAGGCGTTGGCCAGGGCGGCGCCCGGATCGGTGTCGAAGATCGCCTCCGACTCGGGCTTGGGCGCCGTGAACGCATGGTGCACGGCCGTCCACGCCCCGGACCCGACCGCGACATCGCCCGCGGCCGTTGCCTCTTCGGCCATCTCGAACAGCGGCCAGTCCACCACCCAGGTGAAGGCCCAGGCGGTCGGATCGATCATGTCGAGCCGCTTGGCGATCTCGATGCGCGCGGCGCCGAGCAGTGCGCGCGCCGAGCGGGCGGTACCGGCGGCGAAGAACACGCAGTCACCTGGTGCGGCGCCGACGTGGGCGGCCAGGCCGTCGCGCTCGGCGTCGGTGAGGTTCTTGGCAACCGGGCCGCCGAGCGTGCCGTCCTCGCCGACCAGCACGTAGGCCAGCCCCTTGGCGCCGCGCTGCTTGGCCCACTCCTGCCAGCCGTCGAGCGTCCGCCGTGGCTGCGAGGCGCCGCCCGGCATCACCACCGCACCGACGTAGGGCGACTGGAAGACGCGGAACGGCGTCTCGGCGAAGTACTCGGTGCACTCGACGAGTTCCAGGTCGAAGCGCAGGTCGGGCTTGTCGGAGCCGAAGCGGCGCATCGCGTCGTCGTAGGTGATCCGCGGCAGCGGCAGCGGCAGGTCGTAGCCGATCAACGCCCACAGCGCGCGCAGCACCTGCTCGGAGATCGCGATGACGTCCTCGGCGTCGACGAAGCTCATCTCCATGTCGAGCTGGGTGAACTCCGGCTGCCGGTCGGCCCGGAAGTCCTCGTCGCGGTAACAGCGGGCGATCTGGTAGTAGCGCTCCATGCCCGCCACCATCAGCAGCTGCTTGAACAGCTGCGGGCTCTGCGGCAGCGCGTAGAACGAGCCGGGCTGCAGCCGGGCAGGCACCAGGAAGTCGCGCGCCCCCTCCGGCGTCGACCGCGTCATCGTCGGCGTCTCGATCTCGACGAAGTCGTGCTCGGCGAGCACCGCGCGGGCGGCGGCGTTGACCCGCGACCGCAACCGGATCGCCTGGCCCGGCCCCTCACGGCGCAGGTCGAGGTAGCGGTACCGCAGCCGGGCCTCCTCCCCGGCGACCTCGTCGAGCTGGAACGGCAGCGGTGCGCTCTCGCTCAGCACGGTGAGCGAGGTGGCGTTCACCTCGATCTCACCGGTCGCGATCTCGGCGTTCGCGTTGCCCTCGGGCCGGGTCTCCACCACGCCCTCGACGGCGACGCAGAACTCGGCCCGTAGCCGGTGGGCTGCCTCGAGCACCCCCGCCTCGCGGAAGACCACCTGGGTCACCCCCGACGCGTCGCGCAGATCGATGAAGATGACGCCGCCGTGGTCGCGCCGGCGCGCCACCCAGCCGGCCAGCGTCACCGTCTCACCGGTGTCGGCGGGCCGCAACGAACCGGCGGCATGACTGCGCAGCACGAAATCTCCTGGGGGTTGCCTGACAAGACGACCGCCACAGTGTAGTGGTGGCACCCGCGTCGGTAGCTTGGCGCGTATGGGCACACGCGTCGCGGTCATCGGTCCCGGGGCCATCGGCGCCACCGTCGCCGCCTACCTGCACGCCGCCGGCCAGCCGGTGCTGCTGTGCGGCCGCAGCGCCCGTGACGGCGTCGAGGTGCGCCGCGACGACCGGGACCCGATCGTCGTGCCCGGGCCGGTGCACACCGATCCCACCGCCGTCGAGGCGGCGGTCGACGTCGTGCTGCTGGCCGTCAAGGACACCCAGAACGAACAGGCCGGCCAGTGGCTGGCCCGGCTGGCCGACGAGAACACCGTGGTCTGCGCGCTGCAGAACGGGGTCGAGCAGACCGAGCGGGTGGGCAGGTACTGCCCGGCGGCGACGGTGGTGCCCGCCGCGGTGTGGATCTCGGCGGAGGTGCAGGCGAAGGGCTGGGTCCGGCTGCGCACCGACGCGCGGCTCGTGCTGCCCGACACCCCGGCGGCCGGGACACTCGCCGACCTGCTGCGGCCCACCGGGATGACCGTGGAGCTCGAACCGGACTTCATCTCCGCCGCCTGGCACAAGCTGCTGATGAACGCCGTCATCGGGTTGATGGTGCTCACGGGCCGGCGGACCGGGATGTTCCGCCGCGACGATGTCGACGCGCTGGCGCGGCGCTACCTCGCCGAGTGCCTCGCGGTGGCACGTGCGGACGGCGCCACCCTCGGCGACGGCGTGGCCGACGAGATCCTCGGGATGCTGCGGCAGTCGCCGCCCGACATCACCACCTCGATGCTGACCGACCGTGAGGCACACCGGCCGCTGGAGTGGGATATCCGCAACGGCGTGATCGCCCGCAAGGCGGCCGGCTACGGAGTGGCGACGCCGGTCAGCGACGTGCTGGTGCCCCTGCTCGCAGCGGCCAGCGACGGTCCCGGCTAGACACCGTGCCCTAGGGTGTATGCCCATGTTCCCCTGCGAGCGCGTCCCCCTCACGTTCGTCGACTCGGCGCCGTATCGCTTCGTCAGCACCGTCGACCTCGCGATCACCCCGGAGCAGGTGTTCGAGGTGCTCGCCGACGAGACGTCGTGGCCGCAGTGGGCGACGGTGATCACCAAGGTGACGTGGACCAGCCCCGAACCGCGCGCCGTGGGCACCACCCGTCGGGTGGAGATGCGGGGCGGCATCGTCGGCGACGAGGAGTTCCTGGCCTGGACGCCGTTCAGTCATATGGCGTTCCGGTTCAACGAGGCCTCGACCCGCAGCATCGCCGGGTTCGCCGAGGACTACCGCGTTGTCCCGACGCCCACCGGCAGCCACCTCACCTGGGTGATGGCCATGAAGCCGAACGGTGTCGCGGCGCGGGTGGGCATGACGCTCGGCAAGCCCGTCATGGGTTGGCTGTTCCAGCGCTTCCTGCACAACCTGCGCCGCTACACCGACGAGCGGTATCCGACCGCCGCCTAGTACATCCCGTCCCAGGCCTTGCGGCGGACCTCGTCGGGGTCGTCGACCGACACGTCGCGGGCGGACCGGATCACCCGCGTGCGGCGCTGCTCGGCGTCGTAGCGCGGCCAGTCCTCGCGCCACACCTGCCCCGGCGCCCAGCCGCGGGTGGCGAAGTCCAGCCAGGTGCTCTGCATCCGCCGTCCCACCGCCGGCTGCACCCGCCTGCCCAGCGGATGGATCTTGCGGCCCAGGTAGGAGGCGTAGCTGTGCTGGATGTGCACGATCTCGCTGCCGTGCGTGGCGCCGAGGCCCAGTGCCCGCAGCGTCCAGGTGGTGTGGTCGAAGCGGTAGACGTAGGTGGGCGCATGCGCGCTGTAGGCGTCGGCGAACGCCCACGTCGGCGCACCGAACATGACGTCGGAGCCGAACGCGATCAATGCGCGGCGGCGGGGGAACTCCGGGTATGCGGCCAGCAGCCGGTCGCGCACCTCGGCCGGCTGCCGGCGCAGGTAGGCCTCGACGCCGGCCGTCGTCGTGGGCAGCATCGGCGGTTTGCCCCAGGCGAACATCGACGCCTCGTGGCTGTTCGTGCCGATGATCAAGGGCACCGGGGCGACGGCGCCGGCCCGGGCCGCGTCGATCGGGTGCTGCGGCAGCAGGTCGACACCGTGGGTGAGCCCGTAGGCGAGCGTGGGGCTCTCGGCCGCGCTCTCCAGCTGCAGCTGACCGGCCGCGCGGCGTAACTGCCGCTGCGGCAGGGTCTTCAGCGAAGCCGGGCCGGTGCCGACCAGCTGCAGGAACCGCTCGGACCGGCGCGCCCTGATCTCCCGGTCGGCGATGAGCGGCAGTGCCGGGCTCTGCGCGATCGCACGGCTGAACAACCCGCGGGCGGCCGGGCTGGCCAGCAGGGCGAGCACCGACGTCGCACCCGCGGATTCGCCGAACACCGTCACGTGGTCCGGGTCGCCTCCGAACGCGGCGATGTTGTCACGGACCCAGCGCAGTGCTGCGATCTGGTCGCGCAGGCACAGATTGTCGTCGAGGCCGTGGCCCAGGTCGCCCAGCTCGAAGCCGCCGAAGACGCCCAGTCGGTAGGTCACGTTCACCACGACGACGTTGCCGTTGGCGGCCAGCCGCGACCCGTTGTAGAGCTGAAGCTGGCCGGCGCCGTAGACGAACGCGCCGCCCGGGATCCAGACCATCACCGGCAGCGCGGCCCCGGGGAGCGAAGCCGGGGACCACACCGTCAGGGTCAGGCACGCCTCGTCGCGGATCTTCGGGTCGTCGCGGCCGCCGCCGACGAATGACCGGCCCTGCGGCGGCAGCGGTCCGTGCTCCACCGCATCGCGCACCCCGGTCCACGGCCGCGGCGGCAGCGGCGCGGTGAACCTGCGCTCGCCGACCGGCTGGCGGGCGTACTCGATCCCGCGCCACACCGCGACGCCACCCTCGGTGGAGCCGCGCAGCCGGCCGAGCGTCGTGTGCGCGACGGTGGGCACTTCGGCGACGACGGACACGCCTGAATCGTAGTGTGGCAAGCTGAACGCGGCGTATCGCCGAGCGTCACGGCCAGTACAGATGGGGTGTGCGATGACCTTCAACGAAGGTATGCAGATCGACACGAGCACCACATCCACCGGCGGAGGGGGTCGCGGCCCGGGCCGCGGCATCGCGGTCGGTGGCGGTGGGCTCGGCCTGATCGTGCTCGTCGTTGCGCTGTTCCTCGGCGTCGACCCGAGCACGGTGATGCCGGAGCAGGGCGCACCCGGTGCCGAGGCGGAGGGCTTCGACACGAGCCAGTGCCGCACCGGCGCCGACGCCAACCGCATCGCCGAGTGCCGGGTGATCGCGACCGCCAACTCCCTCGACGGCATCTGGCCGCAGCTGCTGCCGGACTACACCCGGCCGCGCGTGAAGCTGTTCACCGGGCAGGTCAACACCGCCTGCGGAGCCGCGTCCAGCGAGGTCGGCCCGTTCTACTGCCCCGGTGACCAGACGGCGTACTTCGACGTCGGGTTCTTCGACGTGCTGAAAGACCAGTTCGGTTCCAGCGGTGGACCGTTGGCGCAGGAATACGTCGTCGCCCACGAGTTCGGCCACCATGTCCAGCAGCTGCAGGGTTCGCTGGTGCGCGCCCAACAGGATCCCGAGGGCCCGACGGGCGGCGGAGTGCGCACCGAACTGCAGGCCGACTGCTACGCCGGCGTGTGGGCGCACTACGCCGCGATCACCAAGCAGCCGGGCACCGATGTGACGTACCTGCAGCCGCTGACCGACAAGGACATCGCCGACGCGCTGTCCGCCGCGTCGGCCGTCGGCGACGACCGTATCCAGGAGGCCGCCACCGGGCGGGTCAACCCCGAGGCGTGGACGCACGGTTCGTCCGAGCAGCGGCAGAAGTGGTTCACCGAGGGCTACCGGACCGGCGATCCGGCGTCCTGCGACACCTTCGCCGCCACCGACCTTGGGTAGGGCGGCCACGGCCGTCGACACAGTCGCGGAACGCTACCTGGACACCGTCGCGGCGCTCGATCCCTGCGCCGCAACGGAAATGGGCATCGTCGGGCACGACGACGACATCACCGACTACTCCCCCGACGGCGTGACCGCCCGCGCCGAGGCCGCCCGCGCCGCGCTGCGCGAGCTCGACGGGGTGACACCGGTCGACGAGACCGACCGGGTGACCGTTGCCGCCATGCGGGAGCGCCTCGGCGTGCTGATCGACCTGAACGACGCGGGGCTCGACCTCGGCGAGCTCAACGTGATCGCCTCGCCGCTGCAGTCCATGCGCGACGTGTTCGACCTGATGGCCACCGACACCGAGGACGACTGGGTACTGATCGCCCGGCGCCTCGCCCGGCTGCCCGACCGGGTGGCCGGTTACGCGCAGGCCCTGCGCACCGCCGCCGAGAGCGGCCGCGCGCCCGCGGTGCGCCAGGTGGCGCGAGGCATCGAACAGGCCGCGGGGATCCAGCACCTGCTGGTCGACATGGTCGCGGCCGCCGCGCCGCAGAGCGCCGCGCTGCACGAGGACCTGCAGCAGGCGGCCGCCAACGCCGCGAACGCCTACCACGAACTGGCCAGGGTGCTCGGCGACGACATCGCCCCGCAGGCCCACCAGGAGGACGCGGTCGGCCGCGACCGGTACCGGCTGTGGGCGCGGTCCTTCCTCGGCGCGGCCGTCGACTTCGACGAGACCTACGAGTGGGGCCTTGCGCTGCTCGACGACATTGTGGCCGAACAGAAGTCGATCGCCGACCGGCTCTACCCCGGGTCGTCGGTCGCCGGCGCGCTTCGGCAGCTCGAACACGAGCCGCGGTACGTGGTCCACGGCACCGACGCGCTGCAGGCGTGGATGCAGGACCTCTCCGACCGGGCGGTCGAGTCGCTGGCGGGCACCCATTTCGAGATCGACCCGGCGCTGCGCAACCTTGAGTGCCGGATCGCACCGACGCACACCGGTGGCATCTACTACACCGGGCCCTCGGAGGACCTGAGCCGGCCCGGCCGGATGTGGTGGTCCGTCCCGCACGGGGTGGACGTGTTCCACACCTGGCAGGAGACGACGACCGTCTTCCACGAGGGCGTGCCGGGGCATCACCTGCAGATCGGTCGCGCGGTGGTGCTGGCCGACAGGCTCAACCGCTGGCGCAGGCTGGGCTGCTGGGTCTCGGGCCACGGCGAGGGGTGGGCGCTCTACGCCGAACGGCTGATGGCCGAACTCGGCTGGCTCGACGACGACGGCAACCGGATGGGCATGCTCGACGCGCAACGGTTCCGCGCCGCGCGCGTCGTCATCGACATCGGTGTGCACTGCGAAATGACCGCACCCGACGGCGGTACCTGGGACGCCGAGCGGGCGTGGAACTTTCTGCAGTCCCACAGCGCGATGGCCGAGGAGAACCTGCGCTTCGAACTCGACCGCTACCTGGGCTGGCCCGGACAGGCGCCGTCGTACGCGATAGGTCAACGGATCTGGCAGCAACTGCGCGACACCACGTTGGGCAGCGGTGTTGCCCTCAAGGAATTCCACCGGCGCGCACTCGATCTCGGCGGTCTGCCGCTGGACGTGCTCAGCGCGGCGGTGTCAGGCGACTTCGCCGATGGCTGACGGCGCACTCGAACCCGACACCAAGGACTGGACCTGGGTGCTGTCGCAGCCCTGCCCGGAATGCGGGTTCGACGCCGGCGCCGTCTCGCATCTCGACGTCGCCGACCGCATCCGCTCGGACGCCGACGACTGGCTGCGCCGGCTGGGTGCGGCCGACGCGGCGATCCGGCGCAGACCCGCGGTGTGGTCCACCCTCGAGTACGGCTGTCACGTGCGCGACGTCCACCGGATCTTCCACACCCGCGTGCAGGCGATGCTCACCCAGACCGAGCCGCTGTTCCCGAACTGGGATCAGGACCAGACCGCGCGCGACGACGACTACGCCGCGCAGAGCCCGGCCGTGGTGGCCGGTGAACTGTTCGACGCCGCGATCACCGTCGCCGACACCTACGCCGCGGTTCCGCCGGACGCCTGGTTGCGCCGCGGACTGCGCAGCAACGGAAGCGAATTCACCGTCGCCTCCATCGCCGTCTACCATCTGCACGACGTCGTGCACCACGCGTACGACGTCGACGTCGCGGGACGCTGAGGTCGGCCGCCGTCTCACCGATACCGAAGGCCGTGGCCGAACCGGAACACCGGGTCGGCGGTGTCGAAGGCGACGTCCGACCGGCTCGCCGCGACCGCGGCGTCCGAATGCGGCAGGTCGAACGGCAGTGATCCGCGGGGCGCCGACTCACCGAACAGCACCTCGACCAGCGCGTCGGCGGCGACACCGAAGTTCGCGATGATCGCACCCGCCGAATCGACGATCGGCGTCAGCACGGCGGGCCGCTCCAGATAGACGTCGATGATGGTGGGCACGGCGGCGCACACGTCGCCGACCTCCTGCAGCACCTCGGCGGTGAACTCCAGTGAGCCGTGGTGGAACATCGCCGCTATGCCTGGGGCGGCCTCGTACGGCGTGGCCAGCCGCAGCAGCGCGACGTCGGCCTGCTTCGGATCGTCGACCAGGGCGGCGCGGCCCGCGACGTCGTCGGGCGACAACTCCGGGGCATAGAGCCGGATGCCGGGTGGCAACGGCAGCAACGGGTTCGCCGCCGTGCCGTTGGTGAGCAGGGTCAGCGCGTCCTGCTGCGCACGGCGCCCGGCGGCGGCGAAGTCAGCACGCCCGACCGTGACTGCGGCGTGTTCGGGATCGACGAACGGCTCGTCGAAGAGGCCGAGCGCGAACTTGACCCGCAGTAGCCGGCGCGCCGATTCGTCGATGCGGGCCTCGCTGACACGGCCGTCGGCGACGAGGTCGAGCAGGACGTCGGTGCAGTGCTCGCCGCCGAACTGGTCGACGCCGGCGTCGAGCACCTTCAACATCCGCTCGTGCCGGTCGAGATGCTCGACGCCCCACGCCCGTGCCGTGCCGAGGTCGCCGAGTCCGGGGTTTTCGGTGATCAGTCCCCAGTCGGTGCACACCACACCGTCGAACCCGAGTTCCTCCCGCAGCACACCGGTGATCACCGACCGGTTGAATCCGAATCCGACTTCCTCCCAGTCGGTTCCGACCGGCATACCGTAGTAGGGCATCACCTCGGCCGCGCCGGCCGCCAGCGCAGACCGGAACGGCCGCAGGTGGTACTCCCTCACTCCGCCGGGGTAGACCTGTTCCCGGCCCCACGCGAAGTGCGGGTCGTTGCCGTCGCGCTGCGGCCCGCCGCCGGGGAAGTGCTTGATCATCGCGGCCACCGACGCGGCGCTCAACGAATCACCCTGCAGTCCTTCCAAATACGCAGCGCCGAGCCGTGACGTCAGGTCGGCGTCCTCGCCGAACGTCGCGTTGATCCGCGGCCAGCGGGCCTCGGTGGCCAGGTCGATCTGCGGGTGCAGGGCGATCCGCAGCCCCACCGCGAGGTACTCCTGCCGGACGATGTCGGCGAACTCGCGCACCCGGTCCGCCGACCCGATTGCCGCCAGCCCCAGGGGTTCCGGCCAACAGGAGTACGCCCCGGCCATCATCTGGGCGAGCGGGTTGTCGGTGAAGTGGTGCCGGGGGTCGGTCGAGAATGTCACCGGTATCGGATGCGGCCGCTGCAACGCCCGGCGTTGCACACCATTGGCCCAGTCGGCGAAGTCGCGACCGTCCGGGCTGGGGCCCAGCAGGTTGAAATGCGTCAGGCCCAGGTCGAGCAGGGTCTGCAGGGACGGCAAGGGCAGGCCCTCGAAGCCGTCGCCCTGGTCGCCGATGACGGCCATGGTGTGGAACATCAGAGCGACCTTCTCGCCGATCGGCAGCCGGGCGAGCAGGGCTTCGACGCGGTGTTCGAGGTCTGGTCCGCCAGTCACCGAATCCAGCGTGCCGGAAGTCCGGCAGTGGTGCCAGCGGCTACAGCCGGGAGTGCTCGGCGATGCCGGTATCGGTGGTCCGCAGCGGGCGGATCAGCGCGTCCTGGCTGAAGGAGGCCAGCAGTTCGCCGGCTTCGGTGTGCACGGCCCCGCGGACGTAGGACATGCCCGCGCCCACCTGGGTGCTCTCATGGGAGTACAGCAGCCACCCGTCCCAGCGCACCGGCTCGTGGAAGCTGACGGTGGCGGTCATCGGCGCGGTGGACACCGTCAGGTGCGCCTGCGCGGTGCCGATCCCCTCGTGGGCCCGCATGGTCGTCGAAATGCCAAGGTGGCCGGTGAAATACGCGAGGAGCGCCTTGGCCAGCTCGTCACGGCCGGGCACCGGATCGTAGTGCAGCCAGGCGTAGAGCTCCGGCGGGCCGACCTCGTCGGGGCTGTTGACGTCCACCACGTCGACAAGCCGCACCTGCCGGCCGGTCATCGGCATCGAGGATTCGTTCGCGTCGCCGGGGCCCGCCACCTCGGGACGCGGCAGGTGGTGGCGGATGACGTCGCCCGAGGGCACGTCGGTGAACACCGTCACCGTGATGGCGCGCTTGCCGTTCTGCGACGCCGACACCACGGCGGTCGCCGTCGACCGGCCTTCGGCCACCACGTCGATCTCGAGCTCCACCGGCGGGCCGACGAGCACGGCACGGGCGAAGACTGCGTGCACCGAACGCACCGACTTCTCCGGGAAGCGCTTGGCCGCAGCCACGATCGCGGCGCCGAGGATCTGCGTGCCCTCCACCACCTGGCGTTCGTCGACTCCGGCGATGCCGGTCTGCACGGTGAAGCGGTTGTCCCCGGCCGGTTCGGCGTCGAACAGATCGAGCAGCATCCCGATCGTCCACTGCGCCTGCGCGGAGTCCGTCGATTCCGTCGTCATAGGTCCTGACCCCTCGTTCAAATCGTTTCTCGTCGGTGCGCGGCGGTCTTCTGCGAGGAACACAGTAACCGGAAGGCGCACGAGCCTCTACAAAAGCGGTAACGTCATTCTCGCAGCTGCAGCCGGACGGGAAGGTGCTCCCATGGCGAACGCGAACGGCAGGGCGGTGACCCCGGGCCGGGTCGATTCCGAAGCGCGCGCCGCGCGGTTCATGAAGTCGGCGCTGACCATCCTGGGCGAGACGGGCCGCACCGACTTCACGGTGCTTGAGGTGGTGGAACGGTCCAAGACCTCACTGCGGTCGTTCTACCAGCACTTCTCCACCAAAGACGAACTCCTGCTGGCGCTCATCGAGCGAATCATGGCGGAGTCGACACAGCACTGGCGCGCCCAGACCGACGGCCTTGGCGGTGTCGAAGCCCTTCGCGTGCTGATCGACCGGATCTGCACCCCGGCGGAGAGCAGCACCCAGGACCGGGTGAACCGCGGCCTGACGTTCTACAACGACCATCTCTCCGAGAGCCTGCCGCAGGACTACGCCCGCGTGCTGGCGCCGCTGCACCGGCTGATCGGCGACATCATCGGCCGCGGGATCGCCGAGGGCACGTTCCGCGACGACATCGACGTCGACAGCACCGCGGCCCTGATCATGCAGAACGTGCTGGGCGCCATGCGACTGCGGGTGCTGGGCGCCGAACTGAACGGCGTACCGATCGAGGGCGGACACATCTTCGAGTTCTGCTCACGCAGCCTGGTCGCACACCCCGGATGAGCCACCCGAGGGCGTTACACCTGAGGCCGGTTTCGTCACCTGCACGAAAGTGGTAACTTCATTACCACTTGCAGCCAACAAGACTTCCAGGAGGCGGACATGCCCTCACGCGATCTGTCATATCCCGTGTTCGACGCCGACAACCACTTCTACGAACCGCAGGAAGCGCTGACACAGTTCCTGCCGGACAAGCGCAAAGGCGTGATCGACTACATCGACGTCAAGGGCCGCACCAAGATCGTCGTGCGCAACCACATCAGCGACTACATCCCGAACCCCACGTTCGAGGTGGTCGCCAAGCCCGGCGCCCAGGAGGAGTACTTCCGGCACGGCAGCGGCGGCAAGAGCTTCCGCGAGATCATGGGCAAGCCGATGAAGGCCATCCCCGCGTTCCGCAACCCCGAGGCCCGCCTCGAGGTGCTCGACGGCCTCGGCCTGGACTACACGATCATGTTCCCGACGCTGGCCAGCCTCGTCGAGGAGCGGCTCAAGGACGACCCGGACGCGATCCTCGACATCATCCACGCGCTCAACCAGTGGATGTACGAGACGTGGCAGTTCAACTACGAGGACCGGATCTTCTCCACGCCGGTCATCAACCTGAGCGTCGTCGACCGGGCGCTCGAGGAACTCGAGTGGTGTCTGGAGCGCGGCGCCAAGACTGTCCTGGTGCGCCCGGCCCCGGTGCCCGGCTACCGCGGCACCCGGTCGATGGGCCTGCCCGAGTTCGACCCGTTCTGGGACGCCTGCGTCAAGGCCGGCATCCCGGTCTGCATGCACGCCTCCGACAGCGGCTACGCGGAGTACCTGAACGACTGGGAACCCGCCGACGAGTACCTGCCGTTCAAGCCGACCGCATTCCGCATGGTCTCGATGGGCAAACGGCCCATCGAGGACACCATGGCGGCGCTGGTCTGCCACGGCGCACTGACCCGCAACCCCGATCTGCGCATCCTCTCCGTCGAGAACGGCGCGTCGTGGGTGCCGTACCTGTTCAAGCAGTTCAAGGACGTCTACTCGAAGATGCCGCAGGAGTTCCCCGAGGACCCGATCCAGGCGTTCCGGCGCGGGGTGTACGTGGCCCCGTTCTGGGAGGACGACTTCAAGGAGATGGCCGACCTGATCGGCATCGATCGGGTGATCTTCGGCTCGGACTGGCCGCACCCCGAGGGCCTTGCCGACCCGATCAACCTGGTCGGCGACCTCGAGCAGATGGGCCTCGACGAGGAGGGCATTCGGAAGGTCATGGGCGGCAACCTCGTCGACCTGTTCAAGGTGCCGAACAAGAAGGTATTCAAGCCCGACGTGCCCGCGCTCGTCATCGCTTGACCTGTGCGCTGAGCACCACCACCCTCCCACCCCGCGTTAAGGCTGAACGGATCTCATGACCGAAGTGGCAAGTCCAGAACAGATGCTGTTCGCCTCGACCGCGCAGGCCTTCCTGGAGAAGGAGGCGTCGCTGACCCGGGTCCGGGAACTGCACGCCGAGGGCTCCTCCTTCGACCCGGGGTGGTGGCGGCGCGCGGCCGAACTCGGCTGGACCAGCCTGCTGGTCCCCGAGGAACTCGGCGGCGGAAGCGTGTCGGGCAACGGCGTCGAAGATCTCGCGCTGGTCGCCGAACAGATCGGCCGCACCGTCGCCCCGGGACCGCTGCATCCGGTCAGCACGGTGCTCGCCGGGCTGGTCGACGCGTCCGACTCCGAACGGCACGCCGAGCTGATCGAGGCGCTGGTCTCCGGTGAGACCGTCGCGTCGTGGGCGGTCTGCGAGCCCGGTAGCTCCTGGAATCCGTTGCACGCCAATGCGACCGCGACGCCGACCGACGGCGGTTACCGCATCGACGGGGTCAAGGACCGGGTGGAGGCGGGCGCCCAGAGCGCGGTGCTGCTCGTCACGGCGCGCGTCGGCGACGACCTGCGGCAGTTCCTCGTACCGACCGATGCGGCCGGTGTCTCGATCACCGAGCAGCGTTCGGTCGACCTGGTGAAGCGCTACGCACGGGTCGAGTTCGACGGCGTCGTCGTCGACGAGTCGGCGGCCGTTGGGACGACGGCCGACACCGCAGCGCTGATCGGCCGGCAGGCTCAGGTCGCCCAGATCCTGCAGTGCGCCGAGGTGGTCGGAATCCTTGACACCGTGGTGGGTTTCACCATCCAGTGGGCCTTCGATCGGCATTCCTTCGGCCGGCCGCTGGCGTCCTACCAGGCGCTCAAGCACCGTTTCGCGGACCTGAAGATCTGGCTCGAGGCCTGCCGCGCAGCCACCCGCGCCGCCGTGACGGCGGTGGCGGACCGCTCCCCCGGCGCGGCGTTCGCCGTCAGCGTCGCGAAATCCTATGTCGGAGAGCACGCCGCACCGATGATCCAGCACGCCGTCCAGCTGCACGGCGGCATCGGCGTCACCTGGGAGCACGATCTGCACCTGTACCTGCGCCGCGCGACGCTGTACCGGTCGATGCTCGGTACGCCCGAAGACCACAACCTGCGCGTGTACGCGCTGTCCGAGGAACTGGAGTCCGCGTCATGACCGAGACCGCATCGCAGGATCAGGCGGCTCCGGCGGCAGGCGAGTCCGTCGAGGACTTCAAGGCCAGGGCGAAGGCGTGGCTGGCCGAGAACATGCCCCGCATCGACCCGGCGAACCCGCCGGACTCCGACCGCGGCGAGGAGGCCCCGTGGCTGCGGGCCCGGGAACTCCAGAAGAAGCTGCACGCAGGCGGATTCGCCGGCATCTGCTTCCCCCGTGAGTACGGCGGCCTGGGCTACCCGATCGCCTATCAGCGGGCGTTCGACGCGGTGTCCAAGGACTATGAGCTGCCGATCATCCTCAACACACCGACGTTCACCATCTGCGCGGCGACGATCCTGGACACCGGTACCGAAGAGCAGAAGAGCGAGCACATCGCCGCGGCCATCCGCGGTGACGAGATCCTGGTGCAGCTGCTGTCCGAACCGAGCGGCGGATCCGACCTCGCCGGGGTGATCACCCGGGCCGACCGCAAGGGCGACACCTGGGTGATCAACGGCGCCAAGACGTGGAGCACCAGCGCCTTCGCCGCCGACTACGGCCTGCTGCTGGCCCGCACCGACTGGAACGTGCCCAAACACGAAGGGCTGACGATGTTCATGGTGCCGCTCGACGCACCGGGCATCACGATGCGGCGTATCAAGCAGGTCGACGGTGGTGACGAGTTCTGCGAGGAATTCTTCGACAACCTCGAACTCGGCGACGACGCGGTGGTCGGCGAGGTGAACGAGGGCTGGGAGGTCGCCTCCCGGCAGCTCTACCACGAGCGGCGCGCGGTGGGCGGTGGCTCGGAGTTCGCCAGCGGCATCGGCCCGGAGGGTGTGACCGATCAGCCGGTCGACTACCGGGCACTGCTGGCGGAGACCGGCCAGGCCGACAGCGAACGCGCTCGCGAGATGGCCGGCCGGGCGCTGGTGCGGCGTGCGGTGCAGGAGCAGCTGATCGACCACGTCTACCACGGTGTGCTGGACGGGTCGCTGCCACCGGCCGCCGGGTCGATCATCCGGATCACCCACGCCGAGTCGATCCAGTTCGAGATCGACACGGCGGTGGCGCTTTCCGGCGCGGCGGGCGTGGTCGACGCGGGCGACCGGCTGATCCGCTACGGCGACCGCTATCTGTCGCGGCAGACCGCCTCGCTGGGCGGTGGGACCACCGAGATCGCCCGCAACATCATCGGCGAACGGGTGCTCGGCTTCCCCCGGGAACAGGCCGCCGACCGCGGTGTGCCGTTCAAGGACGTCAAGCGCAACAAGGTCTGACCTAGAACAGCGTTGCCTGCACCGGCTGCGTCGCCGCGACCGGGGGAACGATCTCCGGCGTCGTGACCCGTCGGTTCCTGGCCAGACCGTGACGGGCGATCAGCGGCGCCGCGCGGTCGTGCAGCGACCGGCGGTAGTCCTCGGGCAGATACGCACCACGGCGGTACAACTCGCGGTAGCGCGCGACCAGATGCGGGTGTGAGCGCGCCAGCCACGACATGAACCAGCCGCGGGTGGAACCGCGCAGGTGCAGCCCGAACACCGTGACGCTGTCGGCGCCCGCGGCGGCGATCTGCCCGAGCAGTCCGTCGAGGTGCTCGGTGGAGTCGGTCAGATGCGGCAGCACCGGCGCCACCATCACATGGCACGGCAGCCCGGCGTCGCGGATCGCGGCGATGAGACCGAGCCGGGCCTGCGGCGAGGGCGTTCCCGGTTCGACGTCGCGGTGCAGGTCCGGGTCGCCGACCGCGAGCGACACCGCGACGCTCACCGGCACCCGCCGCGCCGCCTCGGCCAGTTGGGGCAGGTCGCGCCGGAGCAGTGTCCCCTTGGTGAGGATGGACATCGGTGTCCCCGAATCGGTCAGCGCGGCAATGATTCCCGGCATGAGTTCATAGCGGCCCTCGGCTCGCTGGTAGGGGTCGGTGTTGGTGCCCAGCGCCACCGTGTCCCTGGTCCACGACGGCCTGCGCAGCTCGCGGCGCAGCACGTCGACGACGTTGGTCTTGACCACCACCTGGGAGTCGAAGTCGACGCCGTTGTCGAAGTCGAGGTACTCGTGGGTGGGGCGGGCGAAACAGTACCGGCAGGCGTGCGAACAGCCGCGGTAGCCGTTGACCGTGTACTGGAACGGCAGCATCGAGGAGTTCGGCACCTTGTTCAGCGCCGACTTGCACAGCACCTCGTGGAAGGTGATGCCGTCGAACTGCGGCGTGCGGACGCTTCGGACGAAGCCGATGCGCTGCAGGCCCGGCAGCGCTCCGTCATCGACGCCGACACCCTGCCCGTCCCACCTCACCTCTTCATTCGAACTTGTGTTCGATCAGATGTCAAGGTGGCTCGCACGTCGACTCCCGCACAACGAGGACGGGCGTCGTCCGGCGCTGAGCCGGAGGCCGCCCCGCGAGTGAGTCCGCCAGCAGCTGCACCGCATCGCGCCCCATGTCGAAGGCGTGCGACTCGATCGAGGTAAGCGGGACGTGCAGCTCGGCGGTGAGCGCGATGTTGTTGAAGCCGATCAGCGACACGTCCCGGCCGACCCGCAACCCGTGGTTGCGAATGGCGCCGGCCGCGCCGATCGCAGCGAAGTCGTTCACCGCGAACAGCGCCGTCGGCGGCGAGGGACCGTCGAGCATCCGATCCGCCGCGAAATGACCGCCCTGGCTGTCCAGTCCCGAGTACACGATGTTCTCCGGTAGCACTTCGAAGCCCGCCTCCCGGAAGCACTCGACGAATCCGGCCGGCCGGTCGATACCGGTGCTCGCGTGCGCGAGCCCTGCGATCACCCCGACCCTGCGGTGGCCGAGGTCGAGCAGGTGCTGCGCAGCCAGCCGGCCGCCGAGCCAGTTGTCGCAAGTCGCCGCCGGATAGTCCGCGACGCTGCGATTGACCAGCACGAACGGAACCTCCCTGCGGGTCAGCTCTTCGAGAACCGAATGGTCATCAGCACGCGCGTCACCGAGGATGAGTCCGTCGACGCGGCGGTCCAGCATCATTTCGATCCGCTGACGCTGGCCGGTGGGTTCATCCTGCGTGTTCGCCACGAACGCCGTCAGACCTTGCTGCGCCGCAGCCGATTCGATGCCCTCGTACACCGTCGCCAGCACGACGTCGCTCAACCGCGGCACCAGGACACCGATCAGGTTCGTCCGGCGCGTACGCAGACTCGCGGCGTGCGGATTGGGCCGGTAGTTCACCTCCGCCGCACGCTCGCGGATTCGCTCGGCGGTGGCACCCGAGGCGGCACGCTCGCCCTGCCGCATGCCGTTGAGCACCCGCGCCACCGTCGACACGTGCAGGCCCAGGTCGTCGGCGATCGACTGCAGTGTCGCTTGTCTTGGCTTAGCCACTCCCGCCATCCCCGTTTGCTGTGTCGGACCCGTCTGACCACCCCTTGACAGTGGCGCACATCTGGGAGCAGTATAGCCCGAACGTTCGGCCCGAACGTTCGGGCAGAATTCTCGGACGCGTCGAACGCCCGAAAATGCACCATCTGCACCGACAGAAGAGAGTGTCATGCCTGATCAGGATGGATTGCCAGAGAACCACCGGCACAGCCCCGTACGCGTCGCCGTCGTGCAGTTCAACCCGCAAGTCGGGGTCGAGAACCTGAAGGCCAATTCCGAGGCGGTCTACGAGCGCCTCAGCAACGCGGTAGCTGAAGGCGCCAACCTCATCGTCCTGCCCGAGCTGGCAACCACCGGCTACACATTCGCCTCCCGCGACGAGGCCTACGCCCACGCCGAGGAGGTTCCGTCCGGCGCGACCGTGGCCGGCTGGGTCGAGTTCGCCGTCGCACACGACGTCTACATCGTGGGCTGCCTGCCCGAACTCGACGGCGTCGAACTGTTCGACACCGCAGTCCTCGTCGGACCAGACGGCTACGTCGGTAAGTACCGCAAGACCCACCTGTGGAACGAGGAGAAGCTGTTCTTCTCCCCCGGCAATCTGGGCTACCCGGTGTTCCACACCAGGATTGGCCGGATTGGACTGCTGGTGTGCTGGGACATCTGGTTCCCCGAGACCGCGCGCATCGTCGCGCAACAGGGCGCGGACATCATCTGCATCCCCACCGGATGGGTGTGGACCCCGCCACCGCTGTACGACGCCAGCGGCACGTGCATGGCCGCCTACCTCACGATGACGGCTGCGCACGTCAACAACGTGTACATCGCCACCGCAGACCGGATCGGCACGGAACGCACCTCCGGGTTCATGGGCAACTCGCTCATCGCCGGGACCAACGGCTGGCCGATCGACCGGATCGCCGGACCTGACGAGGACACCATCGTCTATGCAGACATCGACGTCACGGCCGCTCGTGGCGCCGCGATCTGGAACCAGTTCAACGATCTTCACCGCGACCGCCGCACCGATCTCTACGATCAGCTGCTCGGCTACCGCGGCGGCCCGGCGCTTCCCCGGTAGGGCGCGGATATGACGACCGCACCGTCGACCCGCCCGCACAGCGGCGCTCTGGCGCTGTGGCCACTCGTCGCCGCCATCTGTCTGCTGGCCGCTCTAGTGTGGACCGGCAGCCTGCCCGACGTCGCCCCGGTGCTCGATGTCATCGCCTCAGCGGCAAGTGAACCCAACTTCTACGGGAGCACGCTTGCGGGGCTCGGCCTTCTGGCCGGTGGTCTGCTCGCACATCGGCTGCAGGCCTGCGGGCGGCGGTGGCAGGGGTTTGCCCAGGCCTGCGGATCCGGACTGTGGGTCCCGATGCTGGCCAGTGCGCTGCTCGGTGTGGCCATCAGCAATCTGATGTGGGGTTGGACCATGTCCGACGGCGCCTGGCAGCCGCTGTTCGCTCCGTTCGTCTCGGTGTCGCCGACCGTCGTGCTGATGTTCGGCCCCGACATGAAGACGGTACTCACCGGCGGCGTCCTCGGCGGCGTCGTCACCCCTCCGCTGTCGGTCCTCGGCGCGGACGTCATCTGTCCGTGGCTGGGTGTTCCGCCGGTGGTCGGCGTGACCGGCGGGATGGCAATGGGTGCGGTGATCGCCTTCGCGGTCTGCCGTCACCTGCCCTGGCTGCCCGCGCTGCCGCACTTGCGCCGCGAGCCTGAAACACAACCGCCGGTGATCGCCGAGACGCACGGGCCCGCCTGGCTGTTGCGCCGGGGGTTGGCAGACTTCTCGGAGGCCCAGTTCTTCGGTAGCGAATGGGCCAGCATCGGACTCATCGCCGGTGTTTTGGTGGCATACCTGCTCGACCCGGCGCTACCGGCATACGGGTCGGGTCTGTTGCCTCAGATCCTTGCCGCGCAGGCGCTCGCAGCGGTCGTCGCCGTGCTCCTCTGGCGCAGACAGTGGTCACGGCGGCCGTTCTACCCGACGTTCGTTCCCGTCGTCTCGGTCGCGCCGGCCTGTGTGCTGGCATACGGAGGGACACCAGTCTCGATCGTCGCCGGCGCGGTACTGGGCGCGGCACTCGGCCCACCGTTGGCCGCCGCGATCTCGTCACGACTACCCGCCGACTTCCATCCCTTCATCGGGAACGTCGCTGCCATGGCTCTCTCCACCGCAGTGATCGTCCCTGCCCTGCAACCACTTCCAGGATTCTGACGATGACCGATACCGCAGACACCGATGTGCTGAACGGATACTTCCGTGACCGCGACATCAACTCGCTCGCCGAGGATCTCCGCAACCGCAGGGTGACCAGCGTGGAACTGGTCGGCCACAGCCTGGCGGCCATTGCCCGGCTCAACCCGATCCTCAACGCCTTCACCAGTGTTGGCGCGGACAACGCCATGGCAGGCGCCGAAAGGGCCGACGACGAACTTGCTCGCGGTCGCGACCGCGGACCTCTGCACGGCATCCCGGTGTCGGTCAAAGATCTCATCGACATCGCCGGCCAGGTCACCACCCGCGGTTCGAAGGTGCACCGGCATCGCCCCGCGGAGCACGATGCCGAGTGCGTCCGCCGCCTGCGCGCGGCGGGCGCGGTGATCGTCGGTAAGAATGTCTTGCACGAATTCGCCTACGGCGCGACCGGTGACCGGTCGGCACACGGCGCGTCCCGGAATCCCTCGGACCCCACCAGGATCAGCGGCGGATCCAGTGGCGGTGGCGCCGCGGCCACCGCTGCGGGCATGGTGCCACTCGCCGTAGGAACAGACACCGCGGGCTCAGTGCGGGTGCCTGCCGCGCTGTGCGGGGTGGTCGGGTTCAAGCCCGCGTACGGGGCAATCCGCACCCGAGGCGTTCACCCACTCGCGCCATCCTTGGACCACGTCGGGATCTTCGCCGGCACCTCTGCGGACGCCGCACTCGGGTACGCCGTCATGGCCGGGACAGTACAACCACTCGGCAAAGCGTCGGCCCGGGTCGGCTGGCTCGACCCGTCCTGCATCGGCCCCACCGATCCCGCGGTCACCGCGACGGTTCGTGCCGCGCTGGAAGTCGCGGGACTCCTTTCCGACGACGTCGTGCGGCTGCCGTTCCGGGCCGGCGAATTGTTCTCCGTCCTCAGCGTGCTGCAGGCGAGCGAGGCCTATGCCGAACATGCCGATGACCTCACCGGCCGCCGGGACGACATCGACCCCGAGGTCGTCGATCGGCTTATTCGTGGGCGGCAGATGTCCGCGTGGGAGTACCTCCGTGCCGACCGCGCACGCGACGAACTGCGTTCGGCGACCGCCGAACTGTTCCGGCGATTCGACGTGATCGCCATGCCGACCGTGCCGACAGTCGCCACCGATGTCGACCAGCGCGCACACGTCATCGATGGCGAGGCGGTCGAGGTGCGGTCGGCCTTGCTTTCGCTGACCTGCCCGTGGAACCTCACCGGGCAGCCGGCTGTGAGCCTTCCGGTCGGCGGCGTGTCGGGGCTGCCCGTCGGGCTGCAGCTGATCACCGCAACGGGCAGGGAACACATGATGTTCGGCGTGGCCGACGCAGTCGAAGGCGCTCTGCGGTGACCGTCGCCTATACGCCGCTGCTGCCGGTCGGTGCCGACAGAACGGCCTACCGGCGGCTTGACGTACGGCCTGAGGCGATCCGCACCACCTACGCCGCCGGACGCGAATTCATCGAAGTGGATTCTGACGTGCTCGAGCAGCTTTCATTCGAGGCTTACCGCGATGTGTCACATCTACTGCGCACCAGCCATCTCCGCCAAGTCGCGGCGATCCTCGACGACCCCGAGGCCTCCCCGAACGACCGCTATGTCGCCACGGAACTTCTGCGCAACGCGAACGTCGCCGCGGGTGGCGTCCTACCCATGTGTCAGGACACCGGAACTGCGTTGATCCACGCCGGACGAGGTCGGCACGTACTCACGGACGGCCGGGACGCAGAACATCTCTCACGTGGCATCGCCCGTGCGTACACCACACTCAACCTGCGTTACTCGCAACTGGCGCCGTTGTCGATGTTCGACGAACGCAACACCGGCACGAACCTGCCGGCACAGATCGAGATCTCCGCCGAGGGCGACGACACCTATCGGTTCCTGTTCATGGCCAAGGGCTGCGGCAGCGCCAACAAGAGCTTCCTGTTCCAACAGACCCCCGCACTCCTGTCCAGCGGCAACCTTCTGGACTTCGTCGTCGCCAAGGCCGCCGAGATAGGCACCTCGGCATGCCCGCCCTATCATCTCGCGGTCGTGATCGGCGGCACCAGTGCTGAATTCGCGCTCAAGACGGCCAAACTGGCGTCAGCACACCACCTCGACGGTTTACCGAGTGCGGGCTCGACAGCCGGACATGGGTTCCGTGACCACGACTTCGAGCGACAAGTCCTCAGTGCGACGCAGAGGCTCGGTATCGGTGCGCAGTTCGGCGGCAAGTACTTCTGCTACGACGTCCGCGTCATCCGGCTACCCAGGCATGGCGGCTCGTTGCCCGTCGCGCTTGCTGTGTCCTGCGCGGCCGACCGCCACGTCCTGGGCAAGGTGACTCGCGACGGGGTGTTCCTCGAGCGACTCGAGACCGATCCTGCGCGGTTCCTGCCGGACGCGGACAACACCGCGCTTGATCCGGAACCGGTACGTATCGACCTGAACGACTCGTTGTCGCACACCCGCGCGCGACTTTCCACTCATCCGGTGGGCACCCGGGTGTCGTTGACCGGCACGATGGTCGTCGCGCGGGATCTCGCGCACGCGAAGATCCGCGAACGACTCGACGCAGGCGAACCGATGCCCGACTACCTGCGTCGATACCCGGTGTTCTACGCAGGACCGGCGAAGAGGCCCGACGGCTTGGCATCCGGCTCGTTCGGGCCCACGACAGCCGGACGAATGGACTCCTATGTCGAGCAGTTCCAGGCCGCCGGCGGATCATTGGTGATGCTGGCGAAGGGAAATCGTTCGGACGCAGTACGGCGCTCCTGTCAGCAGCACGGCGGGTTCTACCTGGGATCCGTCGGAGGACCGGCCGCCCGCCTCGCCCATGACTGCATCACATCGATCGAAGTCCTCGAGTACGGCGAACTGGGCATGGAAGCCGTTCTACGGATCGAGGTCGAAGACTTTCCAGCCTTCATCGTCATCGACGACAAGGGCAACGACTTCTACGCCCGGGACACCCGAACACTGCTCACGATCGGAACTGCACCACGATGACAGCCCTGCCCCCAGAACTCGGACACCTCGACCTACGTCGCGTGGGGACGACCCTGAGCGCCGAGAGCCGACCCGGCACTGGCACACCCGTTCTCATCGTCCCGGGAGTGATGGCCGACGCCTCCACATGGCGACCCGTGGTGGAGGCGATCGACCTCCCGAATCCGGTCGTCACCCTCAACCGCCGCGGGCGGGCTCCCAGCGGTCCGCTGGGAGCCGGGTACTCGGTGGGAGTCGAGGTCGAGGATCTGCGCCACGTCATCGACACACTCGGTGACGTCCATCTCTTCGGGTGGAGCTACGGCGCGCTGATCGCGCTGGAGACCGCACTCGGGTGTGATCGGGTTCGATCGCTCATCGCCTACGAACCCGTCGGGCGGCCGTTCGCACCGGAGGTGGTTGCGCCGCTGCACGATGCGGTGGCCGCCGGGGACCTCGACCGTGCTGTCGCACTGGTCAACACCGACGTGTCAGGATTCAACGACGAGTACGTCGCGCAACTTCGGCGCAGCCCGGTGTGGGCGGTGCTCCGCCCCCTCGCCGCGCCGCTGGCCGACGAGCTCGCCGCGATCAACGCGCACCGGCCGACGCTGGACAGATACCGGGAACTGGACCTGCCGGTGACGCTGATCCTCGGCGCCCGCAACGACGGAAACGCGCCCTACGGCACCGCATTCGCCCGCTTCGCCGAAGCGTTACCCCAAGCGAACGTCGTCCGGCTCGCGGGGCAGGGTCACCTGGCACATGTCGAAGCGCCCGCCGATCTTGCCCGCGAAATCCGCGCAGCGGTCCTGCTCGCGGACGCCGTTCGATCAGATGTCAAGTAGCGCGTCGCACATCACCGGCAGGTCGCGGACCCGCACACCGGTCGCGTGGTACACGGCGTTGACGACGGCGGCGGCCGCGCCGACGATGCCGATCTCCCCGGCACCCCGCGAGCCCATCGGATTCACGTGCTCGTCGACCTCGTCGAGCCAGCGCGCCTCGATCGCCGGAACGTCGGCGTGCGCGCTGATGTGATAGGTCGCCAGATCCTGGGTGACCACATGGCCGAAGCGGTGATCGCGCACGCTCTCCTCGTGCAGCGCCATCGACAGCCCCATCGTCATGCCGCCGATCAGTTGCGAACGCAGCGTCGCCGGGTTGATCGCCCGTCCCACCGAGAACATCCCGAGCATCCTCGACACCCGGATCTCGCCGGTGAACCGGTTGACCCGCGCCTCGACGAAGTGCGCACCGAAGGAGTACATGCTGTACTCCTCGGATTCCGGGTTGTCCGGTGCTTCAGCGGTGACCTCTGCACCGACCGCAGGCGCGTCGCCGTGCTGCTCACGGAAGGCGCGCACGGCGGTGACGATCGCGCGTCCCCAGGAGTTGATGCCCGACGAGCCGCCGGCCACCGACGCCTCGGGCAGGTCGGTGTCGCCGATCTGCAACTCGACGGAGGCGAGCGGGCAACCGAGGGCGTCCGCCGCGATCTGGGTCAACGTGGTCCAGGTGCCCGTGCCGATATCGGCGGCGCCGATCGCCACGGCGTAGCGATCCGGCCCGGCGTAGGAGATCCGGGCGGAGTTGCCGGGCATCATCATCGCGGGGTACACCGCCGCGGCCACCCCGGTGCCCACCCACCACTCCCCCGACAGCGTCGCCCGCGGTGCCGGATCGCGCTGCGCCCAACCGAATTCGTCGGCGCCGCGCCACAGACACTCGACCAGGTGCCGGCCCGACCACGGCTTACCGTCCTCGGGGTCGACGTCGGGTTCGTTGCGGACACGCAGTTCGATCGGGTCCATGCCGACGGCCGCGGCCAGTTCGTCGATGGCGACCTCCGCCGCGAACATGCCCGGGCACTCGCCCGGCGCCCTCATCCAGAAGGGCACCGGAACGTCGAGTGCGGCCAGCCGGTGCGACGTACCGCGGTTCGGCGAGGCGTACATCATCCGGGAGACGATGGCGGTCTGCTCGGCGTACTCCTTCACCGCAGAGGTCAGCTCGACCGCATCGTGGGAAACGGCAGTGAGCCGGCCGTCCCGGTCGGCGCCGAGGCGGATCCGCTGGTGCGTCGGTGTGCGGTACCCGACGAGGGAGAACATCTGCTGACGGGTGACGGCCAGCTTCACGGGCCGGCCGTCGGTGCGCTGGGCGGCCAGCAGCGCCAGCACCTCGTGCGCATGCGGCGATCCCTTGGAGCCGAAGCCGCCGCCCACGTGCGGTGAGATCACCCGCATCTGTTCGGGTTCCAGCCCGAACAGCGGGGCGAGGGTCTTTCGCGCCGCGTGCGCGCCCTGGATCGAGTCGTAGAGCGTCACGCGCGGGCCGTTCTCCCAGATCGCGATGCAGGCGTGCGGTTCCATCGGATTGTTGTGCTCGATCGGCGTCGAGTACCACTGGTCGACGACATGGTCGGCGACAGCCAGCGCAGCGGCCACGTCACCCTCCACGGTGTCGGGCGGGTGCGACGGGTTGACCTTCTCGGGCGTGTAAAGCTCCGGATCGTCGACGCGCAGTTCGGTGCGATGGTCGTCGATGTCGTAGCGGACGCCGATCAGACCCGCGGCCTGTCGTGCCGTCTCCGCGGTCTCCGCGACGACGCCGCCGATGAATTGGCCGCGGAAGTGCACCTCGGTGCCCTGCAGTATCGACAGTTCGCCGTCGGAGTCGTCGGCCAGCGCAGGCGCGTCGAAAACGGTCAGCACGTCGATCACACCGGGCAGGTCGCGGGCCGCGTCGACGTCCATGGCGGTCACCCGGCCACGGGCCACCGTGGCCTGCACCGGATGCAGGTACAGCGGCTGCGCCACCGCATGTTCGAACGCATACGGCGCGGTGCCGGTGACCTTCGCACGCCCGTCGAGACGGCGCACCGGTGTGCCGATGGCGTTGATGTCCATGGCGGTCATGCGCCCTCGCCCCCCAGCGCCAGCAGTGTCGCCGTGATCGCGCCGCGGGTGAGTCCGATCTTGAACTCGTTGCCCTGTAAGGGTTTCGCTTGCTCGAGCTCGGCGGCCGCTGCGCGAGCGTAGTTCGCCTCGGTGGCCGCCGCGCCGATCAGGGATCGTTCGGCGACCCGGGCGCGCCACGGCCCGTGCGCCACTCCTCCCAGCGCGATCCGCGCCGAGCTCACGATTCCGTCGTCGACCACCAACTCGGCCGCCACCGAGGTCAGCGCGAACGCGTAGGACGCCCGGTCACGCACCTTGCGGTACTCCGACCGCGCCCGCTCGGGTGGCGGCGGCAGTTCGACAGCGGTGATCAGCGCGCCGTCGGGCAGCACGGTGTCGCGCTCGGGGTGGTCGCCGGGCATCCGGTAGAAGTCGGTGACCGGGATGCGGTGCTCACCGTCCCGATCGAGCGCCACCACGACGGCGTCCAATGCCGCCAGCGCCACCGCCATGTCGGACGGATGCACCGCCACACAGTGTTCGGATGCGCCGAGGATGGCGTGATAGCGCACGTAGCCGCCGAGCGCGGAGCAGCCGGTGCCCGGCTCCCTCTTGTTGCACGGCGTCGTGACGTCCTGGAAGTACACACACCGCGTGCGCTGCAGCAGATTTCCGCCGGTCGTGGCGAGGTTGCGCAACTGCCCGGTCGCACCGGACAGCGTCGCGCGTGCCAGCGCCGGGTACCGGCTGCGGACGACGGGGTCCACGGCCACCTCGGTGTTGCGCTCGTTCGCGCCGATGCGCAGCCCGCCGTCGGCTGTCGGGGTGATGCCGGTCAGCGGCAGACGGCTGATGTCGACCACCAGCTTCGGCGCCACCAGACCGAGTTTCATGTGGTCAACGAGATTGGTCCCGCCGCCGAGGAAGACCGCATCGCTGCGCCCGGCGAGAGTCCGTACGGCGTCTTCGGCGCTGTCGGCGAGCTGGTAGGTGAATGGGATCACGGGTTCGCCGCCTGCCGGATCGCGGCGACGATGTTGGGGTACGCCGCACAGCGGCAGAGGTTTCCGCTCATGCGCTCACGGATCTCCTCGTCGGTGAGCTCCGGGTCGGCCTCCAGGTTCTCGGTGACGAAACTGGGTTGGCCGGCCTTCACCTCGTCGAGCATGGCCACCGCCGAGCAGATCTGACCCGGCGTGCAGTACCCGCACTGGAACGCGTCCTGTTCGACGAACGCCTCCTGCATCTCGTGCAGCGCGTCCCCCTCCGGCAGTCCCGCGGCCGTGGTCACCCGCGTGCCATCCTGCGCGACGGCGAACGTCAGGCAGCTGATCGCCCGGCGGCCGTCGAGCAGCACGGTGCACGATCCGCACTGCCCGTGATCACACCCCTTCTTCGGCGATGTGACGTGCAGGTGTTCACGCAGCAGGTCGAGCAGCGTGACACGGTTGTCGATCCGCACGGTGTGCGTTCGGCCGTCGACCTCGATCGTGACGTCGGTGGCCGGGACGGGAGAGTTCATCGGGCCGGGGTACCCGTGACCCGGTGCCCGAAACGGTGACCGCCGGGCGGGCAGGCCTGGGTGCGTCTTCGCGGGCTGGGCGGCTACCGCGCTACCACTGCGTCCCGAAGCACTGCGGGCTGTAGGGGTGGTCCTGCGCGACGATGATCTGGCCGTCGGCGGTGACCTCGCAGTGCGCGTTGGGCGCCGCGACGCCGCCGCGGGTGGCGCTGCTCACCTGGAGGAATGCCCACTGCGGATCCTCGAGCGACGTCTCGAACACCCACGGTGCACCCGGCGCGATCGTCAGCTTGTCGCGCTTGATGTAGGCGTACGCGTCGGCGTTGTAGGCGGCCATGCTGGGCGGTTGAGCGGTCAGGTAGGTCAGCGTGAAGTCCGCCGGCCCGGCCACCGCGAGGGTGTAGGTGACCTTCTGCCCGGCCGGCTGCGCGACCGACGTCGCCTGGCTCACCGCACAACCCGCGGCCGCCACCACGAGTGCCGCCCCGATCCGCATCGTCGCTGTTCGCATGTCCGTCACATCGACGCAGGCTACCCGACCGTTACAGCCGCGCGCGGTACCCGGTGTCGGACAGCACAACACAGGATGACCAACAGGTTAACCGGTTCGTCACACGGTGACATTTCGAAGAAACACCAGCGCTCTAACGTCCCGATTCGACACCGCCACGGTGCCCCACCTGCGTGTTCCCCGGCAGAGAGATCCGGTGAGACCGCAGTTGACATGACGAAAGGCTGTTCATGCGACTACCTCGACGTGCTGCGATCACCAGGTCGGCCCTGGCGACGGGAAGCATCGCGCTGGCCACCGCGATGGTGCTGGCCGGCTGCGGCAGCCGCGCCGGCGACACCGAGGCGGCCGGCGCCGAATCCTGCGTGGACACCTCGGGTTCCACCATCAAGGTGGGGTCGCTGAACTCGCTGTCCGGCACGATGGCCATCTCCGAGGTCACCGTCCGCGACGCCATCAAGCTGGCGGTCGACGAGATCAACGCCGCAGGCGGTGTGTCCGGCAAGCAGATCCAGCTCATCGGGGAGGACGGCGCGTCCGAACCCACTGTCTTCGCCGAGAAGGCCGAGAAGCTGATCAGCAGTGACTGTGTGGCCGCGGTGTTCGGTGGCTGGACATCGTCGAGCCGCAAGGCGATGCTCCCGGTCTTCGAGAGTGCGAACTCACTGCTGTACTACCCGGTGCAGTACGAGGGCCTCGAGTCGAGCAAGAACATCTTCTACACCGGCGCCACCACCAACCAGCAGATCGTCCCCGCGCTGGACTACCTCAAGCAGCGCGGCGTCAAGTCGCTCTACCTCGTCGGTAGCGACTACGTGTTCCCGCAGACCGCCAACCGGATCATCAAGGCCTACGCGGGCGCCAACGGCATCGAGATCAAGGGCGAGGACTACACCCCGCTCGGCTCGACGGACTTCTCGACGATCGTCAACAAGGTCCGCACCGCCGACGCGGACGCGGTGTTCAACACGCTCAACGGCGATTCCAACGTGGCGTTCTTCCGCGAGTACAAGAACGTCGGGCTGACCCCGCAGGCGATGCCGGTGGTGTCGGTGTCGATCGCCGAGGAGGAGGTCGGCGGCATCGGTGTGCAGAACGTCACCGGGCAGCTCACCGCATGGAACTACTACCAGACCATCGACACGCCGGTGAACAAGGCGTTCGTGGCGGCCTACAAGAAGGCCTACGGCGCGAACAAGCCCACCTCGGATCCGATGGAGGCCGCCTACGTGTCGGTCTACCTGTGGAAGAACACCGTCGAGAAGGCGAAGTCGTTCGACGTCAAGGCCATTCAGGACAACGCGGGCGGCGTCTCCTTCGACGCACCGGAGGGCAAGGTCACCATCGACGGGGAGAACCACCACATCACCAAGACCGCCCGCATCGGCGAGATCCGGCCCGACGGGCTGATCTACACGATCTGGGAGTCGCCGGGCCCGATCGAGCCGGACCCGTACCTGAAGTCCTATCCGTGGGCCGCCGGCCTGTCCAGCTGATCCTGTGGACGTCCTGATCGGACAGCTGGCAACGGGATTGAGTCTCGGCTCGATCCTGTTGCTGGCGGCACTCGGGCTCTCGCTGACCTTCGGTCAGATGGGGGTCATCAACATGGCCCACGGCGAGTTCATCATGGCGGGCTGCTATACCGCCTACGTGGTGCAGCAGCTCGTCACCAGCGCCGGTGCCTCGCTGCTGATCTCGCTGGCGGTCGGATTCGTGGTGGGCGGCGCGATGGGCGCCCTGCTCGAGGTGACGCTGATCCAGCGGATGTACCACCGGCCACTGGACACCCTGCTCGTCACCTTCGGCGTCGGACTCGTCCTGCAGCAGGTGGCCCGCGACATCTTCGGCGCCCCCGCGGTCAACGTGGTGGGCCCGGCGTGGCTGTCGGGTGGGGTGGAGATCTTCGGCGCCGTGGTGCCGAGAACGCGGATCTTCATCCTGGTGCTCGCGGTCGCCTGTGTGGCCGTGCTCGCCACCGTGCTCAAGGCCAGCCCGATGGGGAGGCGCATCCGCGCGGTGGTGGCCAACCGCGACCTCGCGGAGACGAGCGGGATCTCCTCGCGCAAGACCGACATCACCACCTTCTTCATCGGTTCGGGACTGGCCTCGGTGGCCGGTGTCGCGCTGACGTTGATCGGCTCCACCAGCCCCACCATCGGGCAGAGCTTCCTGATAGACGCGTTCCTGGTGGTTGTCGTGGGCGGGCTGGGTCAGATCAAGGGCACCGTGATCGCGGCGCTGGCGCTGGGCTTCCTGAACTCGTTCATCGAGTACAACACCACCGCGTCGCTGGCCAAGGTGATCGTGTTCGTGATCATCGTCATCTTCCTGCAGGTCCGCCCGCAGGGCCTGTTCACCGTCCGCACCAGGAGTCTCGTATGAGGACATTCATCGGACGGTGGCAGACGTGGGCGGCCTTCGCAGTCGCGGCGCTCGTGCTGTTCGTCCTGGCCCCCGCCGTGCTCTCGGACTTCCGGCTCGGCCTGCTCGGCAAGTTCCTGTGCTTCGCGATCGTGGCCGTAGGCATCGGATTGGCCTGGGGCCGCGGCGGAATGCTCGTGCTGGGCCAGGGCGTGTTCTTCGGCCTCGGCGGCTACATGATGGGCATGCACCTCAAGATCGCCGATGCGCAGATCCGCGGCGACGACGTGCCGGACTTCATGCAGATCGCCGGCGTGCGCGAGTTGCCCTCCTACTGGGCGCCGTTCGCCTCGCCGGCGTTCACTCTGCTGGCGATCGTCGTGGTGCCCGCGGCAATCGCCGCCGCGCTCGGCCTCGGGGTGTTCAAGCGCCGCGTCAAGGGCGCGTACTTCGCGATCCTGTCGCAGGCGCTTGCGGCGGCGCTGGCCATCCTGCTCGTCGGCCAGACGAGTCTCGGGGGCAGCAACGGGCTCAGCGGCTTCCGCACATTCTTCGGGTTCACGCTCAACGACCCGGTGAACCGGCGGATGCTGTTCTTCATCGCTGCTGCCACCCTGCTGGTCGTGGTGGCCGTGGTCCGCCAGTTGATGCAGAGCCGCTACGGCGAACTGCTGGTGGCGGTGCGTGACGGTGAGGAGCGGGTGCGCTTCCTGGGCTACGACCCGGCCAACATCAAGGTGGTGGCGTACACCGTGGCGGCGCTGTTCGCGAGCATCGCGGGTGCTCTGTTCACCCCGATAGTCGGTTTCATCGCGCCGTCCCAGGTCGGGATCCTGCCGTCGATCGCGTTCCTGATCGGCGTGGCGATCGGCGGCCGCACCACCCTGCTGGGCCCCGTGCTCGGCGCGATCGGCGTGGCGTGGGCGCAGACGGTGTTCTCCGAACGTTTTCCGTCGGAGTGGATCTACGCCCAGGGCCTGCTGTTCATCGTCGTGGTCGGCTTCTTCCCGGCGGGCTTCGCCGGCCTCAGCGTCCTGGCCCGGCGCTCCCGGCGGCGCAGACCCGAAGCGCCACCCGGGGATCCGGCGCCCGCAGAACAGGTCGACGAGCCCGAATCCGACACCAGAGTGGGAGCCCCGACATGACCACCGCGCAGGCACAGTCGCAGCCGGTGGCGGGCGGAAACGTCGGCATGGGCACCGAATACCTCGAAGTGCGTGGACTGACAGTTGATTTCGACGGGTTCAAGGCGGTCAGCGACGTCGACCTGACATTGTTCCAAGGCGACCTGCGATTTCTGATCGGGCCCAACGGCGCCGGGAAGACCACGGTGATCGACGCCATCACCGGCCTGGTGGCCGCCTCGGGTTCGGTGAACAAGTCGGGGGTGGAACTGCTCGGCAAGAAGGTGCACCAGATCGCCAGGCGGGGGGTCGGGAGAACCTTCCAGACGGCCAGCGTGTTCGAACAGCTCACGGTGCTGCAGAACCTGGACATCGCGGCGGGCGCGGGCCGCTCACCGTGGACGCTGCTGCGCCGGCGGTCCGGCGTTCTGCCGGCCATCGAGGAGGCCCTGGAGACCATCGGCCTGGCCGACCTGGCGGGCAAGCCGGCCGGGGTGCTGGCCCACGGACAGAAGCAGTGGCTGGAGATCGGCATGCTGCTCGTGCAGAACGCCGACGTGCTGCTGCTCGACGAGCCGGTCGCCGGGATGAGCACCGAGGAGCGCGAGGAGACCGGAAACCTGCTGCGCCGCATCGGCGGTGAACGCACCGTGGTGGTCGTCGAGCACGACATGGACTTCATGCGTGCCTTCGCCACCTCGGTGACGGTGCTGGCGCGTGGCCAGGTGATCGCCGAGGGCTCGGTGGCCGAGGTCCAGGCCAACCCCAAGGTCCAGGAGGTGTACCTCGGCACCGCCGCGGCGGGCGCCGAGGGCATACCGGACGAACTGATCGAGGAAGTTGGCGACTGATGCTCGAACTCATCGACGTCCGCACCGGGTACGGCCGGTCGGAGGTCATCCACGGTGTCAGCCTGGAGGTGCCGTCCGACGGGGTCGCCGCGGTCATGGGCCACAACGGTGCAGGCAAGACGACGCTGCTGCGCGCCGTGGTCGGGCTGCTGAAATGCACGGCGGGCAAGGTGGTGTTCAACGGTGAGGACATCACCAAGCTGCGGCCGAGCGCGCGGGTCGCGCGTGGGCTGGCCTACGTGCCGCAGGGTCAGCAGTCGTTCGGGCAGCTGACGACGGCGGAAAACCTCCAGGTAGTCGCGGACGGGCGCAAGAACGGCAGGCAACTGATCGACGAGCAACTCGACCTGTTCCCCGCGCTGAGAGAACTGCTGACCCGGCGGGCGGGTCTGCTGTCCGGTGGGCAGCGTCAGCAGTTGGCGATCGCTCGTGCTCTCATCACGTCACCCACCTGCCTCATCCTCGACGAGCCGACCGAGGGTATCCAGCCGTCGGTGGTGGCCGAGATCGAGGCGGCGATCACCGCGCTTACCGGGCGCGGCGATCTCGGCGTGCTGCTGGTCGAGCAGCACATCGGTTTCGCCCTCGAGTCGTCGCAGCGCTACTACATCGTGGAGGCCGGCCGGGTCACGTCGAGCGGCACCGGCGGATCGGCATCGGAGGCCGACGTACGCGCCGCGATGGCCATCTAGCTCGGGTTTACCCGCGAGCGTGCCGGGGACACCTCCCCGCTTGGGGGGCGTTTGTCGGACGACACGCGCGAAATCCGGGCATCCGCGCACGATCATGCCCGTCGAGCGGGCACACTCTCCGCGTGACCGAACCATCAGTGCTCGCGGATGCCGGCAGATTCGTGGTCGCGGAGGACGGCCCGAAGGTGCTGGTGATCGACCGTGGCCGCACCCCACCCGAGGTGATGGTGCTGCTCCTGACGATCTTCAGCCTGGTCTTCGGCGGTTTCGGCGTCGTCTCGCTGTTCTCGGCCGTCACGGGCACGATCTCGCTTCGGTCGTTGGTGATCGGCGGCGTCTTCTTCGCCATCGGCGTGGCGTCGCTGCTGGTGATGAACTGGATCAACGCATCCATCCAGCGGGCCCGGTCGATGCCGCTGAGCACGATGCGACCGGTGGCCGTGTTCGACCGCAGACACCGGGTGTACCTCGACCCGGACGGCGAAGTCGTCGCACCGCTCGACCAGGTCCGCTTCGAACGCAGGATGCAGATGACGTCGAGCGCGTCGAAGCTTGTGGCGGTCACTCCCGGCGGTGCACGGGATCTGCTGCGCGGCACGCCGTTCAACAGTGTCGGCAAGCTCGACGGGGTGCTGACGGCCCTCGTGCACACCGAGCGGTGAACGCTTGTCGACGGTCGCGACTGTCGACGTTCGGGTCACGGCCGCCCGGCTGTGACCTAGCATCACGCTCATGGCCGACGGTTGCGGGTGCTCGGAGCCACTGTCCGCGCTGTCACGCCGCGCCATGATCACGGCGTCGATGTCGGCGGTCATCGGCGGTGCCGCCGTCGGCTCGGCGGGCCTCGGTTCGGCAGCGCCGCCACTGGCTCAGACGCTGCCCGAGAACGCCCTCGTCACACTGGGTGTGCAAGCGGGGCCACCACCCGTCCCGCACAAGACCGGCGTCTCGTCGGCACTGAAGATCGGATCCGACGTCTACCAGATCGACTGCGGACTGGGCTCACTGAACGCCTTCACCAACGCGGGCTTCCGATTCGACGACCTGCAGAGCATGTTCATCACCCACCTGCACACCGACCACATCGTCGACTACTACAGCTTCTTCCTCTCCGGCGGATACACCGCCGCCAAAGGCAAGGCGGCGGTGCGCGTCTACGGACCCGGGCCGGCGGGCGGCCTGCCGCCCAGCGAGGTCGGTGACCCGCAGCCGGCCACCGTCAACCCCGCCGACCCCACGCCGGGTCTGGCGGCGACGAGCCGGGCGCTCCTGCAGGCCTACGCCTACACCAGCAACATCTTCATCCGCGACATGGGCACCGTCGACATCGAAGACCTGATCGAGGTGCACGAGATCGCGGTGCCACCGGGCTCCAGTCACACCGACAGGTCACCCAGAACGGCGCCCTTCCCCGTCATGTCCGACCACAACGTGACCGTCACCGCGACGCTGGTCTCGCACTACGACGTGTACCCGGCGTTCGGCTTTCGCTTCGACATGACGAAGATGCCCGTCTCCGTCACGTTCTCCGGTGACACCACCAAGTCCGACAACCTGGTGGAACTGGCCCGTGATACCGACATCCTGGTGCACGAGGCACAATTCAGCCTCGACGACGCGTACTACCACGACAGGTTTCCGCCGGATTACCTCGTGCGGTCCCACACCTCCGCCGAGCAGGTCGGTGAGGTCGCAGCCGCGGCGAACGCCCGACACCTCGTCCTGAGCCACTACTCCCCGACCGATCTGCCCGATTCGCAGTGGCTCGCGGCGATCGGCAAGCACTACACGGGTCCAGTCACCGTCGCCAGGGACGGCCAGGTGTTCGCGCTGTGATCAGCCCAGCCGTGTGGGCAGTCGGGAACCGAAGAGCCGCAACGCATTTCCGCAACTGACCTTGCGCCGAGTGGCGTCGTCCATCGGGAACGCGGCGAGGAACTCGGCCCCGGCACGGTTGTCGTCCATCGGGTAGTCGACCGAGAACATCACCCGGTCGGCACCCATCACCTCCAGCGTGCACGCGAACGCCGAAGGACAGAAGTTGCCGCTGGTCGTCACGAAGACGTTGCGGCGCAGGTACTCCGACGGCAGGTGCTGAAGCCGGCGAGCTGAGTCCGAGCCGCCGAGCCCGTAGTAGCGGTCGGTGCGGTACGCGGCGAACGGCAGCATCTCCCCGAGGTGGCCGATGATCATCTGCAGCCCTGGGAACCTGTCGAACAGACCCGAATAGATCAGCCGCAGCAGGTGTGTTCCAGTCTCGACGGCGAAGCCCCACGATGCGAGGTGCAGCCCGGCGTCGACGTAGGGAGCGAACCAGGCGTCCATCACCGCCCGGTGCGGCGTGGTGGGGTGCAGGTAGATCGGCACCCCCAGCGCCTCGGCCTCGCCGAAGAGGTCCTCGTAGGCGGGATCGTCGAGATACCGCCCGCGACTGTGCCCGTTGACCAGGGCACCGACGAGCCCC
This sequence comes from [Mycobacterium] manitobense, assembly GCF_025821665.1. GTDB lineage: Bacteria > Actinomycetota > Actinomycetes > Mycobacteriales > Mycobacteriaceae > Mycobacterium > Mycobacterium arseniciresistens. Next base: position 13,841 of record NZ_JACKSJ010000020.1, on the reverse strand, counting down.
AGATCGACCACGGATCGCCGAAGCTCATCGGCCGCGGCGCGGGGATCCTGCGTCGCAAGGGTGGCGAAACCACCGAAGCGATCCGGGTTTTCACGCACCGTGCCGGCCAGGTCGTCGTTCGCCAGGCGCGCCAACTCGACGGCGCGCGCGACGTCGTCCTCCTGCTGGACGCCCGGATCGAACAGGGACAGGATCTGGAAGTCGATGCCCGCGGCGTCCATCTGCTCCAGCCGCAGTGGGCCACGGTCGTACAGCCTGTCGTGGGCCACGCTGTCGTGAGTCTGCAGCCAGGTGTCCACCACGTTGCCGGCGCTGGCCGGGTCCCACGCGTAGTGCTCCTCGAGCGCGATCAGCGACATGGCACCTCCGGCGGGTCGGTGAACGGACCCTACCGCGACGGCCGGTGCGGGTGGAAGATTCTCGCGAACGGGGCGTCAGCTCAGGTTGTTCCGGCGTACCTTGGCAACGCGACGACCCGGCCAGGACGGAGGCCCGAGAATTCCAGCCGCACGCCCCGAGAGTGACAACGCCCGACGACGAGAAGCTGCGCCGGGCGCTCGGCGCATACGTCGCCGATCTGCAGAACTTTCCCGAACTGTCCCTGTTGTTCAGCGAGAGCCAGCACATCGCGGTCATCCCCGAGGCCGAGCGCATCATCGCCAACGCCGACGCGTACGCCAAGACGCTGCTGGCGATCATCGACCAGGGCATCGCCTCGGGGACCTCGACCGCTGAAAGGACGCCAGAATGCCCCGCTTGAAACAGGTTCCACGCGCGGAGGTCCGCGACCAGTTCACGCTGAACATGTACGACTTCATGTTCGGCGACCGCGACCCGGTGGCCGAACCCGGCACCGTCGGCGGCACCACCGGCGACTGGTGGACGGTGTTCGCCCAGTCCCCCGCCGCCCTGCGGCACGCCGTGCGCGGGTTCCGGCTGTACCGCGAAGAGGTCAGCATCCGCGCCGACCACCGCGAGCTCGGTCAGATCCGGGCCGGCTGGGTGGTGGGCAGCCAATTCGTCTTCTCCCAGCACTGCAAGGCCTGCCGGTCGGCGGGGCTGTCCGAGGAGAAGATCGCCGCCATCCCGTCCTGGCAGACCGCCGACTGCTACGACCACACCGAGCGGCTGCTGCTGGCCTACACCGATTGCCTTGCCGGACAGCAGGGCCGGGTCCCCGAGACGCTGTTCGCACAACTGCGCGAGGTGTTCACCGACCAGGAGATCCTCGAGTTCAGCTACACGACGACGATGTACGTCATGCACGCGATCATGTCGCGGGCACTGCGCCTGGAGTTCGACGACCGCGACGATCCCGTCGTGGAGGCGGGCGGCGAGGACGGTGAGTCACTCGACATCGGTGCCGCCACCTCCGGCGGGCAGTGACGTCCACCGAGTGTGCGGTCGACGAGTAGGTCAGCCCAGGCGGGTCAGGACGTCGGCGACCACGGCGTCGAGCTGCACGTCGACCTGCGCACCGGTGCCGAGGTCCTTGACGCCGACGGTGCCCGCATCGATGTCCCGGTCACCGGCGACCAGCGCGAGCACCGCACCCGACCGGTCGGCGGCGCGCAGCGCGCCCTTGAGCCCGCGGTCGCCGTAGGCCAGGTCGACGCTCACCCCGGCGCCGCGCAGTTCGGCGGCCAGCACAGCGAGCCGGAGTTTGGCCCGCTCCCCCAGCGGCACTCCGAACACGTCGACCGCCCGTGCCCGTCCGACCTGCCTGCCCTCGGCCTGCAGCGCCAGCAGCGTGCGGTCCACCCCGAGCCCGAAGCCGATCCCGGACACGTCCTGCCCGCCGAGCCGGCGCATCAGGCCGTCGTAGCGCCCGCCGCCGCCGATCCCCGACTGGGCGCCGAGCCCGTCGTGCACGAACTCGAACGTGGTCTTGGTGTAGTAGTCCAGACCGCGCACCATCCGCGGGTTGACCACATACGGCACGCCGAGTGCCTGCAGGTGGGTCTGCACGGTCTCGAAGTGCTGCCTGGCGCTCTCGGAGAGGTGGTCGAGCATCACCGGCGCGTCGGCCGTCATCTCCCGGACGTGCGGCCGCTTGTCGTCGAGCACCCGCAGCGGGTTGATCTCGGCGCGGCGCCTGGTCTCCTCGTCGAGGTCGAGCTCGAACAGGAACTCCTGCAGCAGCTGGCGGTACTGCGGACGGCAGGTGTCGTCGCCCAGCGAGGTCAGCTCGAGCCGGAAGCCGTCGAGGCCCAGCGACCGGAAGCCGGTGTCGGCGATCGCGATCACCTCGGCGTCCAGCGCGGGGTCGTCGACGCCGATGGCCTCCACGCCGACCTGCTGCAGCTGCCGGTACCGGCCCGCCTGCGGGCGCTCGTACCGGAAGAACGGCCCCGAGTAACACAGCTTCACCGGCAGCGCGCCGCGGTCGAGCCGGTGCTGGATGACCGCCCGGATGACGCCGGCGGTGCCTTCGGGCCGCAGCGTCACCGACCGGTCGCCGCGGTCGGCGAAGGTGTACATCTCCTTGGACACCACGTCGGTCGACTCCCCCACGCCGCGGGCGAACAGCGCGGTGTCCTCGAAGATCGGCAGCTCCACGTCGCCGTATCCGGCGCGCCGCGCCGTCGCGAGCAGGCCGTCGCGCACGGCGACGAACCCCGCCGACTCGGGCGGCAGGTAGTCCGGGACGCCCTTGGGCGCCTGGAAAGCAGACGGATCCGTCACGTTGTCAGCCTCTGAGGAACGGGTTGGTGCGGCGCTCGTCGCCGATCGTGGACTTCTCGCCGTGGCCCGGCAGTACCACGGTGGCGTCGTCGAGCACCAACAGTTTGGTCAGGATCGAGCCCAGCAGGTCGCGGCCACTGCCGCCGGGCAGGTCGGTGCGGCCCACCGACCGGCGGAACAGGGTGTCGCCGGTGAGCGCCACCTCGGTGGCGTCGCCCTCGACCCGGAACACCACCGAACCCCGGGTGTGGCCCGGGGTGTGGTCGACGGTCACCACCATGTCGCCGAGGTCGAGCTTCTCGCCGTCGGCGTCGAGTTCGATCACCTGCCGCGGTTCGCGGAACACGGCGCCGAACGCCATCCGGCCCAGACCGCCGAGGAAGCCGGAGGTGAAGTCCTTCACCGGGTCGGTCAGCATGTACCGGTCCTCGGGATGGATGAAGGCCGGGCAGCCGTACATGTCGGCGACCTTCTGCGCCGACCAGATGTGGTCGATGTGGCCGTGGGTCAGCAGCACCGCCGCCGGGGTGAGGCGGTGTTCGTCGAGGATGCGGCGCAACGGGCCGAACGCCCGCTGGCCCGGGTCGACGATCACCGCGTCCGATCCCGGCCGCGGGGCCAGCACGTAGCAGTTGCACTGCAACATGCCCGCGGGGAAACCGGTGATCAACACGACCACGAGTTTCCCATGCCCGATCGCGCACGCCGATCCCGTGGGTCGTTCACCGCGCACTCAGCTCGCTTTGGCACACTCGGTGCCGACCGGACGCGACAGCGGGCGGATGCGAGAAGGGACTACCGGCGGTGCCCACCAACGAACAACGACGTGCAGCGGCCAAGCGCAAGCTCGAGCGACAGCTGGAGCGGCGGGCACAACAGGAGCGCAGGCGCCGTCAGCTCATGATCATCGGAGCGGTGGTCGGCGTCCTGGTCGTCGTCGGCGCCGCGGTCTTCGGCTTCCTCTTCCTGAAGGACGACTCGGACGCAGACACCGCCTCGGCCGCCCCGAGCAGCTCCACCACCTCGGCCGCACCGGCGCCGTCGGCAGAGGGCCTGCCCCAGCTGCCGCCGTTCGCCGCACCCGCCGGGCTGGGCTCGAGCTGCGAGTACCCGGTCACCCAGGAGCCGGCGAGCAAGAAGGTCAACCCGCCGCGCGCAGGTGAGGTGCCCACCGACCCGGCGGAGGTCAGCGTCAGCATGACCACCAATCAAGGCAACCTCGGCCTGGTGCTCGACAACGCCAAGGCGCCGTGCACCGTCAACAGCTTCGCCAGTCTTGCGCAGCAGGGCTACTTCAACGACACGGTGTGCCACCGGCTGACCGCCAGCGAAGGCCTCAAGGTGCTGCAGTGCGGCGATCCGACCGGCAAGGGCACCGGCGGACCGGGCTACGGCTTCGACAACGAGTACCCGACCAACCAGTTCCAGCCCGACGACCCGGCGCTGCAGAGTCCGGTGGTCTACCCGCGCGGCACCCTGGCGATGGCCAACACGGGCGCGCCGGGTTCCAACGGCAGCCAGTTCTTCCTGGTCTACGGCGACTCCCAGTTGCCGCCGAACTACACGGTGTTCGGCAAGATCGACGAGACCGGTCTGGCCACCCTCGACAAGATCGCCGGCGCGGGCGTCGTTCCCGGAGAACGCGGAGCCGACGACGGCGCGCCGACCAACGAGGTGAAGGTCACCTCGGTACTGCTCGACTGAGTCCGGCACACACCACGTGACCGCGCCGCCGCCCTACGGCGGGTATCCGCCCTACCCCGCACCGCCGCCCCGCTCCACCAACGGGATGGCGATCGCCGCGCTGGTGTGTGCGTTCCTGTTCGCGCCGCTCGGCATCATCTTCGGCCACATATCGCTGGCGCAGATCAAGCGCACCGGGGAGGACGGCCGCGGCCTGGCACTCACCGGCCTGATCGTCGGCTACGTCGCGACCGCACTCAGCATCGTCTTCCTCGTGCTCATGGTGCTGTTCCTCGTCGCGCTGTCCCAGGGGATCGATAACCGGCCGAGCGGCCCGGTCTACACCGCCGCTCCGCCGCCACCCGCGCAGGAACTGCCTGCGTTCGACCCGCCACAGCCGCTGGGCACCAACTGCCAGTACCCCGCGACGCCGGCTCCGGCGAGCAAGAAGGCCGCCGCGCCGCGGAGCGGCCGGGTGCCCACCGACCCGGCGACGGTGGGCGCAGGCATCGAGACCAGCCGCGGCAACATCGGTCTGACGCTGCACAACGCCGAGGCGCCGTGCACCGTGAACAACTTCTCCAGCCTGGCCCAGCAGGGCTTCTTCGACGGCACCACGTGTCACCGGCTGACGAACTCGCCGGTGCTGAAGATCCTGCAGTGCGGCGACCCGTCGGGCACCGGCGAGGGCGGGCCGGGCTACCGCTTCCCGAACGAGTACCCCACCAACCAGTACCGGCTGTCCGATCCGGCGCTGAAGCAGGCGGTGGTCTATCCGCGCGGGACGGTGGCGATGGCGAACTCCGGTGTCGGCACCAACGGCAGCCAGTTCTTCCTGATCTACGACGACTCCCGGCTGCCGCCGACCTACACGGTGTTCGGCACCGTCGACGCGACCGGTCTGGCGACGCTCGACGAGATCGCGGCCGACGGTGTGGCCGACGGCGCCGACGACGGCCCACCGGCACAGGACGTCACGATCACTCAGGCGCGACTGGACTGACACCCGCCGGGTGGCCGGATCAGCGCCGCCCAACCCCCGCCGGCCGGGGTGTAATGGTGTGACCCGGTTCGCGGGCGATGAGGGGGACGATCCGATGAGCATGGCGCCACCACCGGGCAGCCCGTGGCCGCCGCCCGGCGCCGGTCACGGTCCGTGGCAGCCGATGTCGCCGGCCGCCCCGAACCGTGGATTGCGTTGGCTCGTGATCGCCGTGCTCGCCGTCGTCGTCTGCGGGTACGCGATCGCGCTGGTGCTGACCCGGGACAGGTGGGCGCCGGGCGCCGCCTCCGGGGAGCGCACCGAGCTGACGCTGCGGCCCGCCCCGGGATCGTCGGCGTCCGGGGACTCGCTCGAACGCGCCCGCGGCGTCGTCGAGGCCCGCGCCGCCGCCCGGGGTGGCACCGACGCGGCGGCGACCGTTGACGACGACGCGATCATCCTGTCGGTACCCGGCGCCGACGACGAATCGTGGAGCGACATCGGTGCAGCCGGCCGACTCGATCTGCGCCCGGTCATCCACGCGATCGAAGCGCAGCCGGCGGGCGCACCGACCGACAGACCGAAGACGCCGAGCCCGCAGGCGGTGGCCGACGAGAAAGAGCTCCGGCAGAGCGCCGACCCGTCGATCCAGCTGCTAGCGCTGCAGTTCCAGGCCACCCGCTGCGGCGACAACGACGCACTGGCGGGCCGTGACGACCCGAACCAGCCGCTGGTCACCTGCTCAGACGATGGCGAGACGGTCTACCTGCTCGACGAGACGATCATCGACGGCGAGAGGATCGAGAGCGCCGGCCACGAGTTCGACGAAGGAAGCGGCCAATGGGTGGTGGACCTCGAATTCGACGGTGACGGCACGTCGCGCTGGGCGGACTTCACCGCCGCCAACATCGGCACGCAGGTCGCCTTCGCACTCGACACCGCCGTCCTCAGCGCACCCGAGATCAGGGAGGCCATGCCCGGCGGACGCACGCAGATCACCGGGGGTTTCACCGAGGACGACGCCCGCGACCTCGCCGCGGCGCTGCAGGGCGGGGCGTTGCCCTTTCCGCTGATCCTCGAGTCGTCGACCACCGAAACCGTGCCGCTGCAAGGGAGTCCGATCGTGTGGCGGATCGGTCTGCTCGCCGCAGGGGTGGTCGTCGTGGCGCTGGTGATCGGCGGCGTGCTGCTGCTGGTCAATGCCGGCCGCAGCCGGGGCGCACCGCCCGGCTACGCCGCCGACGTGACGCGGTACACGTCGTAGACGCCCTCCACGTTGCGCACCACACTGAGCAGGTGACCCAGGTGTTTCGGGTCGCCCATCTCGAAGGTGAACCGGCTGATCGCCACCCGGTCGTTGGACGTGGTCACCGACGCCGACAGGATGTTGACCTTCTCGTCGGCCAGCACCCGGGTGACGTCGGACAGCAACCGGTGCCGATCGAGCGCCTCCACCTGGATCGCGACCAGGAACACCGATGACGGCGAGGGCGCCCACTCGACGTCGATGAGTCGTTCTGCTTGCAGCCGAAGGGAATCGGCGTTGGTGCAGTCGGTGCGGTGCACGCTCACCCCGCCGCCGCGGGTGACGAAGCCCATGATCTTGTCGCCGGGCACCGGGGTGCAGCACTTGGCCAGCTTCGTCAGCACCCCGGGCGCGCCGGGCACCGCGACGCCGGTGTCGTCGGTGCTGCGCTGCCGCATCGGCATGGTGGCCGGTGTGGACCGCTCGGCGAGTTCGTCCTCGGCCGCCTCGTCGCCGCCGAACTGGGCGAGCAGGCGCTGCACCACGTGGCGGGCCGAGACGTGGCCCTCCCCCACCGCGGTGTAGAGCGCCGAGACGTCGACATAGCGCAACTCGCGGGCCAGCGCCGCCGTCGACTCCGCATTCATCAAGCGCTGCAACGGAAGTCCGCCGCGGCGCACCTCGCGGGCGATGGCGTCCTTGCCCGCCTCCAGCGCCTCCTCCCGGCGCTCCTTGGCGAACCACTGCCGGATCTTGGCCTTCGCCCGTGGTGACACCACGAAGCTCTGCCAGTCGCGGGACGGTCCGGCGTTGGGCGCCTTGGACGTGAAGATCTCGACCACTTCGCCGTTCTCGAGCGTGCGCTCCAACGCCACCAGCCGGCCGTTGACGCGCGCACCGATACACCGGTGGCCGACCTCGGTGTGCACCGCGTAGGCGAAGTCCACCGGCGTCGACCCGGTGGGCAGTGTGACCACGTCACCCTTGGGGGTGAACACGAAGATCTCCTGCACCGCGAGGTCGTAGCGCAGCGACTCCAGGAACTCACCGGGGTCAGCGGCCTCCCGCTGCCAGTCGAGGAGCTGGCGCATCCAGGCCATGTCGTCGATCTCGGCGGCGGCGTGCCCGGCGGGTACCGCGTTGCGGCCCTTGGACTCCTTGTACCGCCAGTGCGCGGCGATGCCGTACTCGGCGGTGTGGTGCATGTCGCGGGTGCGGATCTGCACCTCGAGCGGCTTGCCCTCGGGGCCGACCACGGTGGTGTGCAGCGACTGGTACACGCCGTAGCGGGGCTGGGCGATGTAGTCCTTGAACCGGCCGGCCATCGGCTGCCACAGCGAGTGCACCACGCCGACCGCGGCGTAGCAGTCCCGGATCTCGTCGCACAGGATCCGCACGGCGACCAGGTCGTGGATGTCGTCGAAGTCGCGGCCCTTGACGATCATCTTCTGGTAGATCGACCAGTAGTGCTTGGGCCTGCCCTCGACCACGGCGTTGATCTTCGACTTGCTCAGTGTCGCGTTGATCTCGGCGCGGACCTTCGCCAGGTAGGTGTCGCGCGACGGCGCCCGGTCGGCGACCAGGCGCACGATCTCCTCGTACTTCTTCGGGTGCAGGATCGCGAACGACAGGTCCTCGAGCTCCCACTTGACCGTCGCCATGCCGAGGCGGTGCGCCAGCGGCGCGATGACCTCGAGCGTCTCGCGGGCCTTGCGCGCCTGCTTCTCGGGCGGCAGGAACCGCATGGTGCGCATGTTGTGCAGCCGGTCGGCGACCTTGATCACCAGCACCCGAGGGTCGCGCGCCATCGCGATGATCATCTTGCGGATGGTCTCGCCCTCGGCGGCCGTGCCGAGCGCCACCTTGTCCAGCTTGGTCACCCCGTCGACGAGATGGCCGACCTCGCTGCCGAATTCGGCGGTCAGCGCGTCCAGCGTGTAACCGGTGTCCTCGACGGTGTCGTGCAGCAGTGCGGCCACCAGCGTGGTGGTGTCCATGCCCAGCTCGGCCAGGATGTTGGCCACCGCCAGCGGGTGGGTGATGTAGGGGTCGCCCGAGCGCCGCAACTGGGTGGCGTGCCGCTCCTCGGCCACCTCGTAGGCCCGCTGCAGCAGCTGCAGGTTCGCCTTCGGGTGGATCTCGCGGTGCACCGCGACGAGCGGCTCGAGCACCGGGTTGAGCGTGCCGCGCTGGGCGGTCATCCGGCGCGCCAGCCGGGCGCGCACCCGCCGCGAGGCGCTCGATGTCGTCTTGGGGGCCTCCGGCGGCGCGGCCTGCTCGGCCTCCGGTGACACCACGGGCATCGGCTGGGTCTGCGTCAGGGACCCGTCATCAGCCACTGTCACACCTCCTGCCCACGTCGCCGTCCGTGTCGAGGATATCCCTCACACCGTGTGCAAGCTGGTGACCGGGAGCGGCGCCACCACCTCGCGACCACCGAGCGCGGTCAGCTCGAGCACCACCGCGGCGCCGAGCACGGTCGCACCGCCGCTGATCAGCAGCTTGTTCGCGGCCGCGACGGTGCCTCCGGTGGCCAGCACGTCGTCGATAATCCAGATGGTGCGCCCGGTCAGATCGAGGCCGTCGGCCGGGATCTCCAGCGTGGCGGTGCCGTATTCGAGCTGGTAGGTCTCGGTGTGCACCGGCGGCGGCAGCTTGCCGCCCTTGCGGACCGCCAGCACGCCGGTGCCCAGCCTGATGGCGACCGCGGCGCCGAGCAGGAATCCGCGGGCGTCGATGCCCGCGATCAGGTCGGCGCCGTCGGCGGTGGCGGCCAGCGCGTCGGCGACCGCGGACAGCCCGCCGGCGTCGGCGAGCAGCGGCGTGAGGTCCTTGAACTGGATGCCGGGCTCGGGGAAGTCGGGCACCTCGCGCATCATCGTCGCGACGAGCCGCGAGATCTCGGCCCCCTGCCCTTCGGGCGGGAGGTGCCCCCGTCGCTCCTGCCCGCCGGTCACTGCGACAGCCGCCAGCGGTCCATGTTCCAGCCCGCGCCCCAGCGCGTCGGATTACTGCTCACCGCATACATCTTGTCCGATGTCAGCAGCGTGCGCTGCTGGCGGTAGAGCGGCAGCGTCGGCACGTCGGCCCACAGCACCGGTGCGCCCTCGCCGATCAGCCGGGCGAGCTCCTTGGGATCGGACGTCACCGCCAGCGCGCCGGTCACCCCGTCGATGCGCGGATTGGAGTAGCGCGGCAGGTTGTTGCCGTTGCCGGTGTGCAGCGCGTAGGCGTCCATCGCCGACGAGCCCGTCGATCCGCTGCCCGCCGCGCCGCCGGTGCTCGCCAGCAGGACGTCGATGTCGTTGTTGCGCAGGGACAGCGGGCCTACCGCGGCGCCGGCGGCATCCTGCACGGTGATGCCCGCCGGTGCGCACGCCTTGGCGATCGCGCCGACGGTCGCCGCCAGCCGCGCGTTGGGTGTCTGATAGCCGACACGCACCGTGAGCGGCCGGTTGTTCAGCGCGGCCCGCGCGGCGACCGGATTGGCCGCCGTGAACTGCGCCGCCTCCGGAACGTTCTCGGTCGCGCCGAATGCGTCCTCGTTGGCCGGGTTGAGCCGCGAATTGGCGATCGGGAGCTGGGCGTTGCGGGCGATGATGTCGCGGGGTGTGCACAGCGCGACCGCACGGCGTGCCGGCGGCGCGGCCAGCGGCCCCACGGGCGCGAAGATGAGCTGCTCGATGCCCGCCGACGGGCTGTCGCTGCGGACGTAGTCCTCGGGCAGATTGAGCGTGCCCGACGACCCGGCCGCGATGTCGACCACGTCGAAAGCGCCCTCGTTCACCCGGTCCTGGATGTCGGCGCCGCGCGGCCACACCGTGATCCGGCCGGTAACCGCTTTGGCGCCCCACCACTTGTCGTTGGCCACCAGCACCACCGCGCCATCGCCGGTCACCGACTCCAGCTTGTAGGGACCCGACGAGGGGAACTTCTTCAGGTCCACGTCCGGGCGGAGGTCCCAGGTGGTGTTCCACGCCTGCGCGATGCGGTCGATGGTGGGCAGGTTGCCGGACTGCAGCGCGGTGGTGACGTCGACGCCGAGTTCGTCGGCGAGGACGTGCGAGGGCATCAGCGCGGTGGCGGCGAACAACTGGCCGAAGTCGACGAATCCCCGGTCGGGCGCGAAGGACACCCGGGCCCGCTTCTGGCCGGGTGCGCAGTCGATCGAGGCGATGTCGCTGTAGCCCGACCGGTTGGCGGCGTCGAAGCCCGGGAACCGGCCGGACTGGGCGATCCACGCCAGCACCAGGTCGTCACAGGTGATCGGCTTACCGTCGGAATAGACCGCCTTGTCGCTGATCTGATAGTCGAGCACCAGCGGCGTGCGGCCGAACACCGAGATGGTGCCGAAGTCGTGGTCGCCGACGATCTGGCCGTCGGGCCCGTGGTAGTTGAACCCGGTGAGGACCCGGGCGAACGCCTGCGGTCCGCCCGACGCGGCGCCGGTCACCGTGTTGGTGTTGTACGTGCTCAGCGACCCGTCGACGGCGTAGTCGATGGCGTCGGCCGAGCTGCCCGAACACGCGGGCGCCAGCAGTGCGGTGATCGACAGCGCCGCCGCCAGCGCGACGGCGCGCCGCTTGAGGGCTGCCATCGGCGTCTACCGCCGGGGGCTCCGCTTGCCCGCGGGCCGCCCGGTCTTGCTGGCGGTCGGGCGCACCGGTCGCGCGCCCACAGCGGGTTTGGTGCCGGCCGAGGCGGTGACCGTCTCGGTCTGGTCGGCCTCTTTCGCGTCGCGGGCCTCGGTGGCGTCGTCGACCTCGGGGTCGATGTCGTCGTCGGCTGCGCCCGCGTCGGCGGCCGCCGCCGAGCTCTTGGCGGCGGCTCCCGTCCGGCGCCGCAGCACCCGGCGGTTGTGCGTGCGGACCTTGTCGGTGCGCTCCCGCAGCGTCACCAGCAGCGGGGTGGCGAAGAAGATCGACGAGTAGGTGCCGACGATGACGCCGACCAGCTGGACCAGCGCGAGATCCATCAGGGTGCCCACACCGAGCAGCCAGACCGCGATGACCATCAGCGCGAGGATCGGCAGCACGGAGATCAGGCTGGTGTTGATCGACCGCATGAAGGTCTGGTTGATCGCCAGGTTGGCGTGCTCGGCGAACGTGCGCCGGGTCGTGTGCTCGAAACCCTCGGTGTTCTCCTCCACCTTGTCGAACACGATGACCGTGTCGTAGAGCGAGAAACCGAGGATCGTCAGCAGGCCGATCACCGTTGCGGGCGTGACCTCGAATCCGACCAGTGAGTACACGCCGGCCGTGACGATCAGGTCGAAGAACAGCGTGACGATGGCGGCGACGGCCATCCACAGTTCGTAGCGCAGCCCGATGTAGAGGGCCGCCAGCACCAGGAACACCAAGAGAGCGATCAGCGCCTTCTGGGTGATCTGGCCGCCCCACGTCTCGGACACCGCGGAGTCGCTGATCACCTGTTCGCTGGGCTGGCCGTCGGCGCCCTTCGGCTGGAACTCCTCGAACAGCGCGCTGCGCAGGTCGGCGGCCTCGTCGTTGCTCAGCGTCTCGGAACGGATCTGCACCGTCGCCGAGTCACCGCTGCCCACGACGACCACCGTTTCGGGCGGCCTGCCGACAGAGTCGGTGAACACGGTCTCGACCTGGGTGGTGGTCGCGGTGCCGTTGACGCCGTTGACCGGCATCGACACCTTGGTGCCGCCCTCGAAGTCGATGCCGAAGGTGAAGCCCCGCACGATGAAACTGAGGATGCAGACCGCCACGATCGCGCCGCTGATCAGATACCACAACTTGCGGCGCCCGATCACCTCGAAGGCGCCGGTGCCGGTGTAGAGCCGGACGAAGAAGCCGTGTTTCGGTGCGGCGGAACCCGCTTCGACGGGAGCCGCCTCGACCGCGGTCGACGACTTCTTGGTGTTCCGGTTGATGGCCGCCATCTACTGTCCCCGTCCGGTGGTCGCGTGCGACGCGGCGCGTCGTTCCCGGGCGATCTGCTGCACCGCGCCGAGCCCGTTGTACTTGGGCTTGGCCAGTGTCGGAGACTTGGAGGCCAGATACACCAGCGGCCACGTCACCAGGAACACCACGACGACGTCGAGGATGGTGGTCAGGCCGAGCGTGAACGCGAAGCCCTTCACCTGCCCGACGGCCAGGAAGTACAGCACTGCGGCTGCCAGGAAGCTCACCGCGTTGCCCGACAGGATCGTCTTGCGCGCCCGCGCCCAGCCGCGTGGCACCGCCGAGCGGAACGACCTGCCCTCGCGGATCTCGTCCTTGATGCGTTCGAAGAACACCACGAACGAGTCGGCCGTGGTGCCGATACCGATGATCAGACCGGCGATGCCCGCCAGGTCGAGCGTGTAGTTGATGTACCTGCCCAGCAGCACCAGGATCGCGAAGACCACCGCGCCCGCGGCCACCAGCGACAGGGCGATGAGCAGACCGAGCACGCGGTAGTAGAGCAGCGAGTAGAGCAGCACGGCCGCCAGGCCGACGGCGCCGGCGATCAGGCCGGCCCGCAGTGACTGCAGCCCCAGCGAGGCAGAGACCGTCTCGGCCTCCGACGACTCGAACGACAGCGGCAGCGACCCGTACTTGAGCACGTTCGCGAGTTCGCGCGCCGTGTCGTTGGTGAACGACCCGGTGATCTGGGTGCGCCCGCCCGGGATCGCCTCGCGGATCTCGGGAGCGCTGACCACCTGTGAGTCGAGGGTGAACGCGGTCTGGGTACCGACGTTGGCCGCGGTGAAGTCGGCCCAGATCTTGGCGCCCTCGTCCTTGAACTGGACGTCGACGACGTACTGACCCTGCTGCTGGTCCAGGCCGGACGTGGCGTCCTGGATCTGCTCGCCGCTCATGATCGACTTGTTGAGCAGGTAGACCGTCTGGCCGTCGGTGGAGCACGTGATCAACGGCAGGTTGGGATCGTCGTTGCCGGCGAGGACGTCCTCGTCGCCGCAGCGGGTGGCCTGGAACTGCAGGGCCAGCAGCTGAATGGACGGGTCGGCGCTCTGCCTGAGCTGCTTCTCGTCGGAGATGCGCTGCGCCAGATCCTTGCGCTCGTCGCTCTGACCGGGCGGGGTCTGACCGGGCGGGGTCTGCCCTGGCGGCGGGGTCTGCCCCGGTGGCCGATTCTGCGCAGGCGGCGCCTCCTGGCGGGGGGTGGCGGGCGCGGGTTCGGTGGTGGGGTCGGCCGGCGCAGGCTGCTGCGGGTAGGGCCGCGGCTGCGGCGCTGGCCGCTGCGGGTAGGGCCGCGGCTGCGGCGCTGGCCGCT
>NZ_JACKSJ010000019.1 GCF_025821665.1 [Mycobacterium] manitobense | reverse complement strand
GGCGGCCGGTGCGGGCCGCAGCGGCCGGGGAGTCCGCCGGTGCAACGCGGCGGGTGACGGCGGCGGGCACAGCCCGGTGACGGGTGCGGGCGCCGGCTCGTAGTCGATGACCGGTGAGGTGAATGAGCCGCGGGCGGCGGGGGAACGGGTGATGTGAGCGGGCATGGCGGACTCTCCTGATGCTCGACGTACGGATCGGCATCTGCTGGAGAGTCGCAGACCTTTCCATGGTCGCATGGTTCGCACCAGGCTGGATGCACCCGTGCTGCGAGGTCACAGATCGGCCGGATACGGTGGCGGTGACCGAGCAGCGACGGCCGAAGAGGGGGGATAGCGCCGAATGGTGACGAGGCTGTCGGCGCCCGACGCGACGTTCTTCCATTTGGAGAACACGGCCACCCCGATGTACGTCGGTTCGCTGTCGATCCTGCGCCGGCCCCGCAGCGGGTTGAGCTACGAGAGTCTGCTGGCCACGGTCGAACAGCGGCTGCCGCAGATCCCGCGATACCGGCAGAAGGTGCGCGAGGTCACCCTTGGCCTGGCCCGGCCGGTCTGGGTCGACGACCCCGATTTCGACATCACCTACCACATCAGGCGTTCGGCGCTGCCGTCGCCGGGCAGCGACGCCCAGCTGCACGACCTGGTCGCGCGCCTGGGTTCGCGACCGCTCGACAAGACGCGGCCACTCTGGGAGATGTACCTGGTCGAGGGCCTGACCAAGAACCGCGTCGCGATCTACACGAAGTCCCACCAGGCTCTGGTGAACGGGATGACCGCACTCGAGATCGGTCACGTGATCGTCGACCGGACGCAGAAGGCGCCCGAGTTCGGCGAGGACATCTGGATTCCGGCCCGCGAACCGAGTGACCGCCGGCTGCTGCTCGGTGCGGTGGGGGACTGGGTCACCCGGCCGACGGCGCAACTGGGTGCGGTGCGCGACGCGGTCACCGACGTGGCGACCAACGCCGGGCAACTCGTCGAGATGGGCCGCCGGTTCGCCGACGTGGCGCGCACCGTCGCCCGCGGCACCGCGCCGAACAGCCCGCTGAACACCCGGGTGTCCCGCAACCGCCGCTTCACCGTGGCCAGCCACGAGCTGGAGGACTACCGGCGGATGCGCGCCAGGTACGAGTGCAACATCAACGACATCCTGCTCGCCGTGGTTGCCGGCGCACTGCGTAACTGGCTGCTGTCCCGGGGGGAACCCGTCGGCCCCACCACGACGGTGCGCGCGATGGCCCCCATGTCGGTTTATCCGGACGCCGAGATCGACTCGGCCGGCCCGGGTCAGGCGATCAGCGAGGTGGCCCCGTTCCTGGTCGACCTTCCCGTCGGCGAGGGCAACGCCGTCGTGCGGCTGTCCCAGATCTCACACGCCACCGAGTCGCACCCGACGGCGGCCAGCCTGGTGGACGCCCGCACCATCGTCACGCTGTCGGGGTTCGCGCCACCCACGCTGCACGCCATGGGGATCCGGGTTGCGACGACGTTCTCGGCGCGGCAGTTCAACTTGCTCATCACCAACGTGCCGGGGGCGCAGAAACAGATGTACGTGGCGGGCACCAAGCTGCTCGAGACCTATGCCGTTCCGCCGCTGCTGCACAACCAGACGCTGTCGATCGGGGTGACCTCCTACAACGGCATGCTCTACTTCGGCATCAACGCCGACCGGGACGCGATGAGCGACGTCGACGTGCTTCCCGGTTTGCTGCGCGAGTCCCTCGATGAACTCTTGGAAGCCGCGCGGTAACCAGTTCGTAGCCTGCCGGGGAGTTGACGTGGTGGAGCCGAGGGGTTCTGATGAATTCACCATGACAATCAGCCCCGAGAAGAAGAAGTCCGAACGCGCCCGGCGGACGGTCGACCACGCGCTGCGGTCGCCCACCGGCGGTGCCATCCCGCACCCGATCCTCGACGTGGCGATCGACGAGGAGGCGCAGGCCAGGCGGATCGGCCTCGACTGGGTGGTGTTCGGCGTCACCGCCGCGCTGGCCATCGGCTTCCTGGTGTGGGGCGGGGTCAGCACCGCGACGCTGGCCGACGCCTCCAGCGGTGCGCTGAACTGGGTGCTGACCAACGTCGGCTGGTTCTTCGTGCTGACCGCGTCGGGATTCGTGCTGTTCGTCCTGTGGCTGGCGGTCAGCCGCTTCGGCAACATCCCGCTCGGCCGCGACGACGAGGAACCCGAGTTCCGCACCGTGTCGTGGATCGCCATGATGTTCAGCGCAGGCATGGGCATCGGGCTGATGTTCTACGGGGTCGCCGAACCGCTGACGCACTTCGTCACCCCGCCCCCGGGCACGGGCTCACCGGGCAACCAGGAGGCCGCGCAGACCGCGATGGCCACCACCCTCTTCCACTGGACGCTTCATCCCTGGGCCATCTACGCCGTCGTCGGCCTCGCGATCGCGTACGGCGTGTACCGCAAGGGCCGGTTCCAGCTCATCAGCGCCGCGTTCGAGCCCTTGATCGGAGCACGCGCCAACGGCGGCTGGGGCAAGGTCATCGACATGCTGGCGATCTTCGCCACGCTGTTCGGCTCGGCCGCCTCACTGGGCCTGGGCGCGCTGCAGATCAGCAAGGGTCTGCAGATCGTCGCGGGCATCGGCGAGACCGGCAACGCCGTGCTCATCGGCATCATCGCCGTGCTGACCGCGGCGTTCGTGCTCTCGGCGGTGTCGGGCGTGGCCAAGGGCATCCAGTGGCTGTCCAACATCAACATGGTGCTCGCCCTGGTGCTGGCGCTGTTCGTGTTCATCGTCGGTCCGACGGTGTTCATCCTCAACCTCATCCCGACGTCGGTGGGCAGTTACTTCCAGGAACTGGCCATGATGTCGGCGCGCACCGGCGCCGAGGGCGGCGAGGTGAACGCGTGGCTGGGTTCGTGGACGGTGTTCTACTGGGCGTGGTGGCTGTCCTGGACACCGTTCGTCGGCATGTTCATCGCCCGCATCTCACGCGGCCGGACCATCCGCCAGTTCGTCGCAGGCGTGCTGCTGGTGCCCAGCGTGGTCTCGCTGGTCTGGTTCTGCATCTTCGGTGGCGCCGCGATCCGGGAACAGCAGGAGGGCGTCGACGTGGTCGGCGACGGCAGCTCGGAGAGCCAGCTGTTCGGGCTGCTCGAGCAGTACCCGCTGGCCACCGTCGCCAGCGTGCTGGTGATGATCCTGGTCGCAATCTTCTTCGTCTCGGGCGCCGACGCGGCGTCGATCGTGATGGGGTCGCTGTCCGAGCGCGGCTGCATCGAGCCGTCCCGCAAGACCGTGGTGTTCTGGGGGGTGGCCACCGGAGCGGTGGCGGCGGTGATGCTCATCCTGGGCGGCTCGGACGCGCTGACCGGGTTGCAGACCATCACGATCATCGCGGCGGTGCCCTTCGTCGTGGTGATGGTGCTGCTGTGCGTCGCACTGGTCAAAGACCTGCGCCGGGACCCGATGATGGTCCGCAAGCAGTATGCCGAGGAGGCCGTGGAGGAGGCCGTCGTGCACGGTGTCACCGAACACGGCGACGACTTCATCATCTCCGTCGAGAAGGATCCGTCGAAGACATAGCTAGTGTCGGCGGAATGCGTGTGTACATTCCGTCGACCCTCGCCCTGCTGCAACAGCTCGTCGCCGACGGGTCGGTGCACGCCCGTAGCGGCACGGCCTTCGCGGTGACCCCGACACTGCGCGAGGCTTACGCCGAGGGCGACGACGACGAACTGGCCGAGGTGGCGCTGCGCGAGGCGGCGCTGGCGTCGCTGCGGCTGCTGTCCGGCCCGGACGGCGTGTCGGGACCGCCGCGCCGCGCGGTGCTGGTCGCCGACGTCCAGGACGCCACCGCCCGCCCCGACCTCGACGACGCGGTGGTGCGGCTCGCCGGCCCGGTGGCGCTGAGCGACGTGATCGCCGCCTACATCGACAACGCGGACGCCGAGGCGGCGGTGCGGCAGGCGGTCGGCGTGGTGGACGCGGCCGACCTGGGTGACGAGGACGCCGAACTGACGGTCGGCGACGCCCAGGATCACGATCTCGCGTGGTACGCGCCGCAGGAGTTGCCGTTCCTCCTCGAGCTGCTCTGAGGTGGTCCAGAGCTGAAGATCACACTGGATACGGAAGCGTAAGTTACGGTACCGTAGGTTTCATGGCCAAGAACACGATCAAGGTCGCGGCCAAAGGCGCCGACACGGTGCGCCCCGAGGTCGTCGGCGCCGAACGGCACCCCGGACTCCACGCGTTGCGCAAGCTCGTCGGACGCATCACCACGCCGCTGCTGCCGGACGATTATCTGCAGTTGGCGAATCCGCTGTGGTCGGCCCGCGAGCTGCGCGGCCGGGTGCTCGAGGTCCGCCGGGAGACCGAGGACTCCGCCACCCTGGTCATCAAGCCCGGTTGGGGCTTCTCCTTCGACTACCAGCCCGGGCAGTACATCGGCATCGGGCTGCTCGTCGACGGTCGCTGGCGGTGGCGCTCGTACTCGCTGACGTCGAGCCCGGTCACCGGGGCCGGCAAGCCGGCGATCGCGGGCCGCTCCGGGAAGATCATCACCATCACCGTCAAAGCGATGCCCGAGGGGTTCCTGTCGACACACCTCGTCGGCGGGGTGGCGCCGGGCACGATCGTGCGACTGGCCGCGCCGCAGGGCAACTTCGTGATGCCCGACCCGGCGCCGGCGTCGGTGTTGTTCATCACCGGCGGCTCCGGCGTCACGCCGGTGATGTCGATGCTGCGGACGCTGGCCCGCCGCGATCAGATCACCGACGTCGTCCACCTGCACTCCGCCCCCACCGAGGCCGACGTGTTGTTCGGCGCGGAACTGGCCGAGCTGCAGCGCACCCATCCGGGGTACCGGCTGACGTTGCGGGCCACCCGCACGCAGGGCCGGCTGGACCTGGGTCGGCTGTCCGACGAGGTGCCCGACTGGCGTGACCGCCAGACATGGGCCTGCGGACCGGAGGGCATGCTCAGCGACGCCGAGAAGATGTGGTCGGCCGCGGGCGTCGACGACCGGCTGCACCTGGAGCGGTTCGCGGCGGTGCGCACCGCGGTGCACGGTGACGGCGGCTCGGTGGCCTTCGCCCGCAGCGGGAAGACCGTCCGGGTGGACGCCGCGACGTCGCTGATGGACGCGGGGGAGAAGGCCGGGATCCAGATGCCGTTCGGCTGCCGGATGGGCATCTGTCAGTCCTGCGTCGTCGGCCTGGTCGACGGATATGTCCGCGACCTGCGCACCGGCGTCGAGCACGAGCCGGGTACCCGGGTGCAGACGTGCATCTCCGCGGCATCCGGCGACTGCACACTGGACGTTTAGTCGTTACTGGCTGGTAACCTACGGGATCGTAGGTTACGCTAGCGTAGGTACCACGAAAGGAGGCACACGATGGCAATCACGGACGTACCGGCATTCGCGCACCTGACCGAAGCCGACATAGACAATCTGGCTCTCGAGCTCGACACGATCCGACAGGACATCGAAGACTCCCGGGGTGAGCGCGACTCGCGCTACATCCGGCGCACCATCGCCGCGCAGCGCGCCCTCGAAGTGGCCGCCCGCCTGACGCTGGCCGCGAGTTCGAAGCGTTCCGCCTGGTGGGCCGGCACCGCCGCCCTGGGCGTGGCCAAGATCATCGAGAACATGGAGATCGGCCACAACGTCATGCACGGCCAGTGGGACTGGATGAACGATCCGGAGATCCACTCGTCGACGTGGGAGTGGGATATGGGCGGGGCCTCCAAGCATTGGCGGTTCACCCACAACTTCATGCATCACAAGTACACCAACATCCTCGGCATGGACGACGATGTGGGCTACGGCCTGCTGCGCGTCACCCGGGATGCGAAGTGGAAGCCGTTCAACCTCGGCAACGTGCTGTACAACACCATCCTCGCGCTCGGTTTCGAGTGGGGCGTCGGTCTGCAGCACGTCGAGCTCGGCAAGATCTACAAGGGCCGCGACGACCGGGACGAGAGCAAGATCCGGGCGCGGGAGTTCGCCGTCAAGGCGGGCGCCCAGCTGGCCAAGGACTACGTCGCCTACCCGGCGCTGACCTCGCTGTCGCCCGGCGCGACCTACCGGTCGACGCTGACGGCGAATGCGGTGGCGAACGTGATCCGCAACGTCTGGTCGAATGCCGTGATCTTCTGCGGCCACTTCCCCGACGGCGCAGAGAAGTTCACCAAGACCGACATGGTCGGCGAGACCAAGGGTCAGTGGTACCTGCGCCAGATGCTGGGCAGTGCCAACTTCGAGAACGGCCCGGTGCTGCGCTTCATGAGCGGCAACCTCTGCCACCAGATCGAGCACCACCTGTACCCGGACCTGCCGAGCAACCGGTTGCACGAGATCTCGATCCGCGTGAAGGAGATCTGCGACAAGTACGACCTGCCCTACACCACGGGTTCGTTCCTGGTGCAGTACGGCAAGACGTGGCGCACCATCGCCAAGCTGTCGCTGCCGGACAAGTACCTGCGCGACACCGCCGACAACGCTCCAGAGACCCGCAGCGAGCGGATGTTCACCGAGCTCGAATCCGGTTTCGCCGGAACGGATCCCGAGACCGGGCGTCGTCGCGGGCTGAAGACCGCCATCGCGACCGTGCGGTCGTGGCGGCGCGACAGGCGCGCAGCGAAGGCCGTCGAGGCCGAGGCCCGACAGGCCGCCTGACCTACCTCACGTCAACGAGACTGCGGGGAGATCGCGATTCCGAGTGAATCGTCGACCTCCCCGCAGTTTCGTCGTGTGTGCGCGGCTCCGGGCGGGCCCGGTCAGTCCGGCACGTAATCGAATTCGCTCGGGTTCGGGCCCAGCCGCCCGTCCTCGCCGTTGTCGAGCGCGCTCAGCGCATCGACGTCGGCCTCGCCCAGTTCGAAGTCGAACAGCGCGAAGTTCTGCTCGATGCGTTCGGGCGTCACCGATTTCGGGAACACGATGTCGCCGCGCTGGATGTGCCAGCGCAGCACCACCTGGGCCGGCGTCCTGCCCGTCGCCTCGGCGATCCGCGTGACCACCGGGTCGTCGAGCACCTTGCCCTGCGCGATGGGCGACCATGCCTCGGTCGCGATGTGGTGCTCGTTGCCGTACGCCCGCACCGCGTCGTTGGTGAAGTACGGATGCACCTCGATCTGGTTGACGACCGGAGTCGTGTCGGTCTCCCGCGCAAGCCGTTCGAGATGGTCGATCTGGAAGTTCGACACCCCGATGCTGCGCGCGCGGCCATCCTTCTTGAACTCCTCGAGGGTCTGCCAGGTCGACACGTAGTCACCGTCGTAGAGGGTCGGCAACGGCCAGTGGATGAGGAACAGGTCGACGTAGTCGAAGCCCAGCGCCTCCAGCGTGCCGTCGAAGGCGCGGCGCGCGTCGTCGGGCCGGTGGAAGCCGTTGTTCAGCTTGCTGGTGATGTACACCTCGCTGCGGTCGATGCCGGAATCGCGGACGCCCTGCCCGACGCCCCGCTCGTTCTGGTACATCTCCGCGGTGTCGATGTGCCGGTAGCCGATCTCCAGCGCGGTGCGGACCGCGCCTGCGGTCTCGTCCGGTTCGATCTGGTACACCCCGAAGCCCAGCTGCGGGATGTGCGTGCCGTTGTTCAGCGAGATGGTGGGAACAGTACTCACAGGAGGATCTCCTCAGGATCGGGTCAAGGTCTGCTGACGGGGTGCCCACTGAGGCAACCGCGCACACACCGCCGGGCATCCGTCACCGGGCTGTCAGCACGCTGTGAATCCCCCGGTTCCGAACTGGGTCAGGCGTCCTTGAGGGCGGCGAGCAGACGGCGCGCCGCGCTCACCCGGTCGGCGGCCGGGCCGGTCAGGGCGTCCAGTGCGCACCCGGGGTCGGCGGGCGGACCCATGTGGCGGCACCCACGGGGGCAGTCGGCGATGGCCTCGGCCAGGTCGGCGAACGCCAGCAGCACGTCTTCGGGCGCAATGTGCGCCAGGCCGAACGAGCGCACCCCGGGGGTGTCGACCACCCAGCCGGATTCGGCCAGCGGCAACGCGATCGACTGGGTCGAGGTGTGTCTGCCCTTCCCGACGCCGGACACCACGCCGATCGCCCGGTGCGCGTCCGGCACCAGTCGATTCACCAGCGTCGACTTGCCGACCCCGGAGTGGCCGAGCAGCACGGTGACCGCGCCGGTCAGCAGGGGAGCGACGACGTCGAGCGGATCGTCACGACCGGCGGTCACGACGGTGAGGTCCAGCCCGGCGAACTGGGCGGCGAACGGCTCCGGCGGCGCGAGGTCGGACTTGGTCAGGCAGAGGATCGGCCGCAGGCCGCCGGCGTACGCGGCGATCAGCGACCGCTCGACGAAGCCGGTGCGCGGCGGCGGATCGGCCAGCGCCACCACCACGAGCAGCTGGTCGGCGTTGGCGACCACCACCCGCTCGGTCGGGTCGGTGTCATCGGCGGTGCGACGCAACACTGTTCGGCGTTCGCTGCGGCGGACGATGCGGGCCAGGCTGTCGGGCCGCCCGCTCAGGTCGCCCACCACGTCCACGTCGTCGCCGACGACGATCGGGGTCCGGCCCAGTTCGCGTGCCCGCATCGCGGTCACGGTGCGGTCCGGATCGCCGTCGAGCGCGCAGCCCCATCGGCCGCGGTCGACGGTCACCACCATCGCGTTGCGCGCATCGGCGTGGTCCGGGCGGGTCTTCGTCCGCGGTCGCGAGCCCCGACCCGGTCTGATCCGGACGTCGGACTCGTCGTACTCGCGAGGGCTCAACTACCTGCCTCGGGCCCGATGGTCTGGCCGGCCAGCATGTCCGCCCACAGCTGCGGGAACTCCGGCAGCGTCTTGGCGGTGGTGGCGATGTCCTCCACCTCCACGCCCGGTGTGCGCAGACCGACGATGGCGCCCGCCATCGCCATCCGGTGGTCGGCATAGGAGTGCCAGGTGCCGCCGTGCAGCGGCACGGCCGTGATCACCAGGCCGTCGTCGGTCTCCTCGCACCGCCCGCCGAGGCCGTTGATCTCGTTCGACAACGCCGCCAACCGGTCGGTCTCGTGGCCGCGCAGGTGGGCGACGCCGCGAAGCCGCGACTCCGAGCCGGGGGTGGCCAGCGCCGCCAGCGCGGCCATCGTGGGGGTCAGTTCGCCGACCTCGTGCAGGTCCACCTCGAACCCGCCGAACTGGCTGCCGCCCTGCACCTCCAGATAGGCATCGCCGTGGCGGACCGTCGCCCCGAGCTTCTGCAGGATCGCCAGGATGACGCCTGCCGGCTGGATGCTGAACTGCGGCCACCCCGTCACGCGCACGGCGCCGCCGCTGACCACCGCGGCCGACAGGAACGGGACAGCATTCGACAGGTCCGGCTCGATGACCCACCGCCGTGCGGCGACCGGTCCCGGCCGCACCCGCCAGCGCAACCGCTCGGTGTCGTCGACCTCCACCCCGGCGTCACGCAGCATCGCCACCGTCATCCCGATGTGGGGCGCCGACGGCACCGACTCACCGGTGTGCACGACGGTCAGGCCGTCGGTGAACGCCGCGCCCGACAGCAGCAACCCCGAGACGAACTGCGACGACGCCGACGCGTCGATCTCCACCGTGCCGCCGGCCACCGAACCACCGCCCGACACCTGGAACGGCAGGCCGTCGCCGTCGACCCCGACACCGAGGGCGCGCAGCCCGTCGAGCAGCGGGGCGATCGGCCGGGCGCGAGCCTGTTCGTCGCCGTCGAACGTGACCGTCTGCGTGCCCAGCGCCGCGAGTGGGGGCACGAAACGCAGCACGGTGCCGGCCAGGCCGCAGTCCACTCGCGCTCCGGCGGCGGGCGCGATTGCCCCGCCGACGACCAGCTCGGTGAGGTCACCGCCGACCGGCTCCACCGTGACGCCGAGGGTCTGCAGCGCGCCGATCATCAGGTCGGTGTCGCGGCTGCGCAGCGCGCCGCTGATCGTCGACGAACCCTGCGGGGTGGCCAGCGCGGCCAGCAGCAGTGCGCGGTTGGTCAGGGACTTCGAGCCCGGAACGGTGACCGTCGCATGGACCGGGCTGGGCGTCGACGGTGCCGGCCAGTTGCTCACGACTCACCATCCTGCCCTGTCGGTGACCGGCGGCCAAAGGCTCACCCGGACCATCGCGGCGCGGATCCCGTTCTGCCGGCCCTGCTGTCGGCGTCTTCTGCCAGTATCGAAGGCATGTGTGGACGATTCGCCGTGACCACCGATCCCGCGCTGCTGGCCCAGAAGATCGAGGCGATCGACGAGGCCACGTCGGCGGCCAAGGACACGGGCGGCCCGAACTTCAACGTCGCGCCGACCACCACCATCAGCACCGTCGTCAAGCGGCACACCGACCCCGAGGACGAGTCGACACGGCGCGTGCGCCTGATGCGGTGGGGCCTGATCCCGCCATGGGTGAAGACCACCGAGGACGGCGCCCCCGACAACAAGGGCCCGCTGCTGATCAACGCACGGTCGGAGAAGGTGACCAGTTCGCCGGCGTTCCGCAACTCGGCGAAGAACAAGCGTTGCCTGGTGCCGATGGACGGCTGGTACGAGTGGCGGGGCGAGAAGGGCGCGAAGACGCCGTTCTACATGTACGGCGGCGACGGGGAGCTGCTGTACATGGCGGGACTGTGGTCCACCTGGCGGCCGAAGGAGGCGCCCGAGGACGCACCGCCCCTTCTCAGCTGCACGATCATCACCACCGACGCGGCAGGCCCGCTGGCCGAGATCCACGACCGGATGCCGCTGACGATCAGCCGCGCCGACTGGGACCGCTGGCTCGACCCCGACGCCGCGGTCGACGAGGGGCTGCTGCGCGGCCACGGCGACCTCGACCGCATCGAGATCCGGGAGGTGTCCCGGCTGGTGAACAGCGTCCGAAACAACGGCCCGGAGCTGATCGAACCCGCCAAGCCCGAACCCGAGCAGGCGACGCTGCTTTGACGGGGCCCTCCGCCCCGCTGCGCGACACCGCTGTCGTCGATGCCCTCGCGGCCGACATGCGGGCGGCGGAGTACACCACCGACGGGGTGACCGACCTGCTTGGCGCCGATGCGGGCGCGGCGTTCAGCAGGGGACAGTGGTGGTCGGCGCTGCGCGCCACCGACCGGGCCGCGCCGGACCGGCAACCACTCGCCGTGCTGGTGCGGCTGTTCCTGCTCGGCGCCGACGAACCCCCCGACCGCGTCGCGCTCGCGCTGCCCACCGCCGGCGTCGATGCGATGGTCGCCGCCGGCGTGCTCGAGTCCACGCCGCACGGAGCCCTGCGCGCCGCACTGGACATCCGGCCGCACGGTGACGGCGCCCGCGACTTGCTGGTGATCTCGGATCTGGATGCGGCGGTGCGCCCGGGACCGGTGCGCCGCGATCACGTCCTCGGCATCGGCGGCGCGTCGGTCTCGCTGGCCCACGCGGTGATCCGCACACCCGTCGGGCGGGCTCTCGATCTCGGCACCGGCTGCGGCATCCAGGCACTGCACCTCGACGCGCACTGTGACGCCGTCGTCGCCACCGACACGAACGCGCGGGCGCTCGCGCTGGCCGCGGCGACCGCGCGCCTCAACGGCGTGTCGTGGGATCTGCGGCAGGGCAGCATGTTCGAACCGGTGGCCGGTGAGCGCTTCGACCTGATCGTGTCGAATCCGCCGTTCGTGGTGGGCGCCGGGGCGCTGGACTACCAGTACCGCGACTCCGGGATGGCCGGCGACGCGTTGTGCCGCACGCTCGTCGAACAGGCCGGTGACCACCTCGAGCCGGGCGGCACCGCGCAGATCATGGCCAACTGGATCGTGCGTGACGGCGGCGGGGACGGGGCGTGGCGCGACCGGGTGCGCGGGTGGCTGGCCGGCACCGGCCTGCACGCCTGGGTGGTGCAGCGGGAATTCGCCGACCCGGTCAGTTACGTCTCGCTGTGGACCTCGGATGCGGGGGAGCTGCCCGAGGAGGCGGCGCGCCGCGGCGGTCAGTGGCTGGACTGGTTCGGCGACCAGGGCATCGCCGGGATCGGCATGGGCATGATCACGCTGCGGGCGCCGCGGGCCGGTGAGCGCCGCCCGCCCGACCACGTGCTCGAGGAGATCACCGGCGCCGACGAGGCTCTCACCGGCCCCGAGGTCGAGGCGTTCTTCGCACGCCGCGAGTACCTGCACCACACCACCGACGAGCAGCTGCTGGCGGCCCGGCTCACCACGGCGCCGGTGCTGCTGGAGGAGCACTCACTGCCCGGCGCCGACGGCTGGCAGGTGGTCGGCGCCGCGGTGCGCAGACCCGGCGGGCCCGCCGCGGTCCTCGGGGTCGACGAGGTGTCCCGGGCACTGCTGGCGGGCTGTCGCGGCGAGGTGCCGCTGGGCACGCTGATCGAGCTGCTGGCCGCGTTTCACGGCGTCGAGGCCGATGCACTCGCGGCGGCCGCGCTGCCGGTGGTGCGGGAGGCGGTCGGCCGCGGAATCCTCTATGAGGCGCACTGAGAGATCGCGGGGGCGAAATCAGCGAAAAACTGACGTAGTGGATGGGCTGTCGCCGGCCGGGCGTCGGTGTGATGCTCTTCACATGACCGATCTCGCTTCGCGGCCCGATGTCGCCGTCATCGACGTACGCAACCCGGCCAACGGCCGAACCGTCGGCACGGTGCCGATCCACTCCGCCGAGACCGTCGCCGCCCGGGCGCGCGAGCTGCGCGCGGCGCAACCCGAGTGGGAGGCGATGGGCCCGCGCGGGCGCAAACGCTGGCTGCTCGCATTCCAGGAGTGGGTTCTCGACAACGCCGAGCGACTCGCCGACGTGCTGCAGTCCGAAACCGGGAAGACCCGTGCGGACGCGAGCGCCGAACCGACGTGTGTGGCCGACTCGCTGAACTACTGGGGCGGGCACGCCGAGCGGTTCCTCGCCGACGAGCGGCCTGCGTCGCTGAACCCGTTGACCATCACCAAGAAGCTCACGACGGTGTACCGCCCGTATCCGGTCATCGGCGTGATCACGCCGTGGAACTTCCCGTTCGTGATGCCCGGGATGGACGTGATACCCGCGCTGGCCGCAGGGGCCGCCGTGCTGCTCAAGCCGTCGGAGGTGACGCCGCTGTCGGCCGTCGAGTTCGCCCGCGGCTGGGCCGAGGTCGGTGCGCCGCCGGTGCTCGCCGTGTGCACCGGACTCGGCGAGACCGGCGCCGCGCTGATCGACAACGTCGACTATCTCCAGTTCACCGGCTCGACCGCGACCGGACGCAAGGTCGCCGCCGCATGTGCCGAGCGCCTGCTGCCCTTCAGCCTCGAGCTCGGCGGCAAGGACCCCGCCGTGGTGCTGGCCGACGCGGACCTCGAACGGGCGGCCAACGGCATCGCCTGGGGCGGCCTGTTCAACTCCGGGCAGGTGTGCGTCTCGGTCGAGCGCGTCTACGTCGAGGCACCGGTGTACGACGCCTTCGTCTCCCGGCTCGCGCAGACGGTGAGCGGCCTGCGTCAGGGTGAGGACGACCGCGGATACCGCTTCGATGTGGGCGCACTGGCCACCGCGGCCCAGCGCGACATCGTGGCGCGCCACGTCGACTCCGCGGTGGCCGCGGGCGCGCGGGTGCTGACCGGCGGCAAGCCGACCGGTGTGGGCACCTTCTTCGAACCGACCGTGCTGGTGGACGTCGACCACTCGATGGCGTGCATGACCGAAGAGACGTTCGGACCGACCCTGCCGGTGATGAAGGTCGCCGACGAGGACGAGGCCGTCCGCCTGGCCAACGACTCGCCCTACGGGCTGTCGGCGACGGTGTGGACCGCCGACCTCGAGCGCGGTGAACGCATCGCCCGCCGCCTCGACGCCGGAGCGGTCAACATCAACGACGCGATGTCCAACGTCTTCTCCTATGCGGTGCCGATGGGCGGATGGAAGAACTCCGGAGTCGGCGCCCGCTACGGCGGCGCTGCCGGTGTGCTCAAATACTGTCGGCCACAGGCGATCACGACGCCGCGCATGCCGACGCCGAAGAAAGAGCTGATCTGGTATCCGGTTTCGCGGCGACGGAGCCGGTTCGCCTTCGGCATGGTCCGCGCAGCAGCCGCCCGCGGCAGGCGCCGGCTCGGCTGAGCGGCGGTCACCCCCGCCGCAGGGCGCTCACCACGACGTAGGGCGAGGTGAACGTCACCGTGCCCGAGGAGTCCACGTGCTCGCGCAGGGCGGCCTCGAACGCGGCGCCCAGCCGCTCGCGCTGCGCGTCGTCGACCCGACGGAACGTCTCGACGTGCATCGGGGACTCCTCGCGCAGGAAATGCATTGCCGCGTCCAGGGATTCGAACTCCCAGGTGTGCCGTGCCCGCCGGATTTCGACGGCGTCACAGCCGGATGCGAGGCGGTCGGCGATGGTTTCCTCGTCGCCCCACTGGTCGGGCGAGAACCCCGACCGCTCGGGCGGGCCGAGCACCTCGACCACCGGGTCGAACAGCGGGTTGTGCGTGTCGCGCACCCACGACGAGAACGCGAACACGCCGCCGCCGCGGAGCAGCCGGTTCACCTCGGCGACCAGGCGGTCGGGGTCGACGAAGATGATGCCCATGTTGGACACCACTGCGTCGAACGACGCGGCGGGCAGCCCCGTGTCGGACGCGTCGCCGGTCCGCCAGTCCACCGCACCGTCGGTGTCGTGCCGTGCGGCGATGGCGACGAGGTCCGGCGTGATGTCCACACCGGTCACCTGCGCGCCGCGGGCGGCGGCCGTCAACGCCGCGTTGCCGGTGCCGCAGGCGAGGTCCAGCAGCGCCGTCCCGGCCAGCGGGCGTCGCCGGTCGACGGCCTCCACCACCTCCCCGGCGATGTGCGCGATGCGCTGGGCAACGGCTTCGTAGCGGCCGGCTGACCACATCGTCGGCGAAGACATCGCACCAGCGTGCCACGATGACTGGGTGGACAGTGGTGCCGCTCGCCGGCCCGCACGAGCAGAGGGTGCCATGTGACCTTCCCGGTGACGGCGCCGGTGTTGCCGCGCCCGGTGTTCTTCGACCAGTTCTGGTCGGAGCTCACGTTCGTGCACTGGCCGGTCGACCCGGGCGCCGTCGCCCATCTCTACCCCGCCGGCACCCGCCCCGACGTGTTCGGCGATGGCCTCACCTATGTGGGGCTGGTGCCGTTCGTCATGCGCCACACCCGGTTCGGCACCACGGTGCCACTGCCGTACTTCGGGTCGTTCGCCGAGACCAACGTCCGGCTGTACTCGGTCGACGGGGCGGGCCGCCACGGCGTGCTGTTCCGGTCGCTGGAAACGCAGCGCGCCGCGGTGGTGCCGGTGACGCGGATCGGACTCGGAGTGCCCTACACGTGGGCGAAGATGCGGGTCGCCCGGTCCGGCCGTCGGGTGTCGTACTCGAGCCTGCGCCGGTGGCCTCGCCGTGGACTGCGCAGCGCACTGACGGTCGACATCGGCGACCGTGTCGAGCCGACACCGCTCGAGGTCTGGCTGACCGCACGCTGGGGTGCGCACACCCGCAAGGCGGGCCGGACATGGTGGTTCCCGAACGAGCACGTCACCTGGCCGCTGCACGAGGCGGACATCGTCGCACTCGATGACGACCTGGTGTCCGCCGCGGGCGTCACGACGGCGGGTGAGCCGCTGCGTGCGCTGTACTCGGCGGGAGTGCACGCCCGCTTCGGGCGGCCGAGCCGGGTGACCCAGGTGGGGTTCTAGGGCGCCGAGTACCCGGGTGGGTTGGGGGTGTCCACCCACAGGTCGACGCCCAGGTCGGAGCCGGGCACGCAGTCGTAGACCGACAGGTCGGTGACCCCGGAGTCGAGCAGCACGTCCTCGCACAGCAGGCTCTGGCCGGTGAACTCCCGCGCCGGCCTGGTCACGATCGCGTACGCCGCGTCGGAGTAGACCTCGGGTTTGCGAGCCCTGGCCATCGCCTCGTCGCCGCCGAGCAGGTTCTGCACCGCGGCCGTGGCCACCATCGTGCGCGGCCACAGGGTGTTCGACGCGATGCCCTCGTCGCGCAGCTCCTCGGCGATCCCCAACGCGCACAACGTCATCCCGAACTTCGCCATCATGTACGCGGTCGGGGTGAGCCACTGCTGTTCGAGCCTGATCGGCGGTGACAGCGTCAGGATGTGCGGGTTCTCCCTGCCCTTCATGTGCGGGATGCAGGCCTGGGACACCGCGTAGGTGCCGCGCACCTGGATGCCGTTCATCAGGTCGAACCGCTTGAGCGGCACCTCCTCGACCGAGCCGAGGTTGATCGCCGAGGCGTTGTTGACGCAGATGTCGATCCCGCCGAACCGTTCGACGGCCTGGGCCACCGCCGCGGTCACCGAGTCGCCGTCACGGATGTCGCCGACGATCGGCAGCGCCTGCCCGCCGGCCTCCTCTATCTCCTCGGCCGCGGTGTACACCGTGCCCTCGAGCTTGGGGTGGGGTTCGGCGGTCTTGGCGATCAGCGCGACGTTCGCGCCGTCGGCGGCGGCGCGCTTGGCGATCGCCAGGCCGATGCCGCGGCTGGCGCCGGAGATGAACATGGTCTTCCCGGAGAGGGGCTTGGCTGCCATGGGGTCACCATATGCCCGGCGTCAGGCCGTGATGTCGGCGGTGACCGCATCGGTGAGCCGCACCAGA
Source organism: [Mycobacterium] manitobense (assembly GCF_025821665.1). Lineage (GTDB taxonomy): Bacteria > Actinomycetota > Actinomycetes > Mycobacteriales > Mycobacteriaceae > Mycobacterium > Mycobacterium arseniciresistens. The sequence goes on along the minus strand of NZ_JACKSJ010000019.1, from coordinate 38,064 downwards.
TCGGCAGGCGCCACCGCGACGTCCCAGCCGCGCTTGCCCGCACTGCACAGCACCCGGTCCCAGCGCAGCGCCGAGGCGTCGACGACCGTCGGCAACGGCCTGCGCTGCCCGAAGGGCGAGATGCCACCGAGCACGTAACCGGTCGACCGTTCGGCCGCCGCGCGTTCGGCCATCGCCACCTTCGGGACGCCGAGCGCCGCGGCCGCCGCCTTGAGCGAGAGCTTCGCCGGCACCGGCAGCACCGCGACCGCCAGGCCGGCGGGCGCCGCCACGATCAGCGTCTTGAACACCTGGGCGGGTTCCACGCCCGTGCCCGAGGCCAGCGCCGCCACCGCCTCCTCGCCGAAGGACTCGGCGCGGGCGTCGTGGGCGTAGCGCAACACCTCGTGCGGCACGCCCGCGGCGAGCAGCGCCGCGATCGCCGGGGTCGCCGCTCGTGCCACCGGCTCAGGGTAGTGCCGGCGATCGGGGAACAAGTCGCCGCGGGTCTGCTGTTATTGACTGCAGTTCCGGCTGCTGATGCAGCGGTCGGCCACCTGTCGGGAGCAGCCACTAGGATCGGGAAGAAGGGGACCTACGGTGCCAACGGTTTGCCTGGAACGTCCGGTGGATCTGCCGGGCCTGTTCGGTGGCGCCGCGACAGAAGGGACGGTGTCGACCCTGATGACCGACGTCGACGGCTCAGCGCCCGAGAGATCCACCGAAACCGATGCCGAGCTGACCGCCCGGTTCGAGAGGGACGCGATCCCGCTGCTCGACCAGCTCTACGGCGGTGCGCTGCGGATGACCCGCAATCCCGCCGACGCCGAGGACCTGCTGCAGGAGACGATGGTCAAGGCCTATTCCGGCTTCCGGTCGTTCCGTGAGGGCACCAACCTCAAGGCGTGGCTGTACCGCATCCTGACCAACACCTACATCAACAGCTACCGCAAGAAGCAGCGTCAGCCGGCGGAGTACCCGACCGAGGAGATCACCGACTGGCAGCTGGCGGCCAACGCCGAGCACTCGTCGACGGGGCTGCGGTCGGCCGAGGTGGAGGCGCTCGAGTCGCTACCGGACACCGAGATCAAAGCGGCGCTTCAGGCGTTGCCGGAGGACTTCCGGATGGCGGTGTACTACGCCGACGTCGAGGGATTCCCGTACAAGGAGATCGCCGAGATCATGGATACGCCGATCGGCACCGTGATGTCCCGGTTGCACCGGGGCCGCAAGCAACTGCGCGACCTGCTGGGCGACGTCGCCCGGGACCGCGGATTCATCCGTGGCGAGCAGGCGCCCGAGGAGGTGCCGTCATGAGTGATCAGCCCCGCGACGACGAACGCTGGACCCCGCCGGTCGGGCCCGTCGACCCAGAGCATCCCGAATGTGCGGCGGTGATCGCCGAGGTGTGGACGCTGCTCGACGGTGAGTGCACCGCGGAGACCCGCGACAAGCTCCAGCACCATCTCGAAGAATGCCCCGCCTGCCTGCGTCACTACGGCGTGGAGGAGCGGGTGAAGCGGTTGATCGCTACCAAGTGCAGTGGAGAGAAGGCCCCCGACCGGCTGCGCGAGCGGTTGCGGATCGAGATCAGCCGCACCACCATCATCCGCGGCGGCTGACCGGCCGCAGGCACCCCGACACGACGACGCCCGCCCGTCCACGCAGGACGAGCGGGCGTTGTCGACTTCTGGGGGCTAGCGCACTGATTTCGAGCCGGCGTTGGGTCGCTTGCCGTGATTCGCCTTCGAGTGCTTCCGGTCGCGCTTCTTGCGGCCACGCTTGGCCATGGCAGTTCCTCCGTACGGTCTTCGGTCTTTCCGGCCCGCGTCCCACGGGCGGCACCACGACATTGTCTCACGGCCCGGCGAATGCTCTAGCCACGCGGGTTGTGGTTCGATAGAGGCGCTAAACCGAGAGTGAGTGGGGTGAAGATGGCCGAGGACGTTCGCGCCGAGATCGTGGCCAGTGTGCTCGAGGTCGTGGTCCACGAAGGTGATCAGATCGGCGAGGGCGACACCCTGGTGCTGCTGGAGTCGATGAAGATGGAGATCCCGGTGCTCGCCGAGGTCGCCGGGACGGTCACCAAGGTCAACGTCAGCGAAGGCGACGTCATCCAGGCCGGTCATCTCATCGCGGTCATCGGCTAGCCACACCCCGGTACTCGACCACTTCGACGTGATCCTCGATGTCCACCCTCGGTGACCTGCTCGCCGAGCACACCATGCTGCCCGGCAACGCCGTCGACCACCTGCACGCCCTGGTCGGCGAGTGGCAGCTGCTGGCGGACCTGTCCTTCGCCGACTACCTCATGTGGGTGGGCCGCGACGACGGCGTGCTGGTGTGCGTCGCGCAGGTGCGGCCCAACACGGCGCCCACGGTGCTGCTCGCCGACGCGGTGGGCACGCTCTCGGACGACCAGCGGCTTCCGGTGGTGCGCTCGGCGTTCGACACCGGCGTCATCGTCACCGAAGACGAAGCAACGCAACAGAATTCACCGGGCCTGAACGTCGAGGCCGTTCCGGTGCGCTGGGACGGCAAGGTGGTCGCGGTGCTGACCCACCAGACTGCGCTGGCCGCCAGGCGCACGGCGAGCCCACTGGAGAGCGCGTACCTCGACTGCGCCGCCGACCTGCTGCACATGCTGTCCGAAGGCACCTTCCCCAATGTCGGTGACCTCGCGATGTCCCGCTCCAGCCCACGCGTCGGCGACGGATTCATCCGGCTGGACGGCGCGGGCACCGTGGTGTTCGCCAGCCCCAACGCGATCTCGGCGTATCACCGGATGGCGCTGACATCGGAACTCGAGGGACACAACCTGGTGGCGGTCACCCGCCCGCTCATCTCGGACCCGTTCGAGGCCCAGGAACTCGCCGATCACGTCCGCAACTCGCTCGCGGGCGGCTCCAGCATGCGCATGGAGGTGGATGCGGGCGGGGCCGCGGTGCTTCTGCGCACCCTGCCGCTGGTGGCGCACGGCGAGGCCGTCGGCGCCGCAGTGCTGATCCGGGACGTCACCGAGGTCAAACGCCGCGACCGCGCGCTGCTGTCCAAGGATGCGACCATCCGCGAGATCCACCACCGCGTCAAGAACAACCTGCAGACGGTGGCGGCGCTGCTGCGGCTGCAGGCGCGGCGCACCAACAACGCCGAGGGCCGCGAGGCGCTGCTGGAGTCGGTGCGCCGGGTGTCGTCGATCGCCCTGGTGCACGATGCGTTGTCGATGTCGGTCGACGAGGAGGTCAACCTCGACGAGGTCGTCGACCGGATCCTGCCGATCATGAACGACGTGGCGACCGTGGACACCCCGATCCGCATCAACCGCGTCGGTGATCTCGGCGTGCTGGACGCGGACCGGGCCACCGCCCTGATCATGGTGATCACCGAACTGGTGCAGAACGCGATCGAGCACGCGTTCGACGACGGCACCGCTCAAGGCTGCGTGACGATCCGCGCCGAGCGGTCGGCGCGCTGGCTCGACGTCGTGGTGCACGACGACGGGCGCGGACTGCCGGACGGCTTCAGCCTCGAGAAGTCCGACCGGCTGGGCCTGCAGATCGTGCGCACCCTGGTGTCGGCCGAACTGGACGGCTCACTGGGCATGCACGACGTCGCCACTGGAGGCACCGACGTGGTGCTGCGGGTGCCGTTGGGGCGCCGCACCCGGCTGCCGCAGTAACGCACGTCACATCCGGAAAACGAAATTCGCTCAGCCAATTGACAGGAAAAGGCTGCGAAAAAAGTGACGGCCCCGACGTTGTCGTCGGGGCCGTCGCTCGCGCGGATCTGACTGTGGGTCAGACCCCGCTGCGGGCCTTGGTGCGGGCATTGCGCCGCTTGAGCGCGCGACGCTCGTCCTCGCTCATCCCGCCCCACACTCCGGCGTCCTGGCCGGAGTCCAACGCCCAGGTCAGGCAGTCGGTGGTGACGGGGCAGCGATTGCAGACCAGCTTCGCGTCAGCGATCTGAGCAAGCGCGGGACCGCTGTTTCCCACGGGGAAGAACAGCTCGGGATCCTCGTCGCGACAGACCGCCTTGTGGCGCCAATCCATAGTTCTAACTCCTCATCAGTCACTAGCTTGTATGCGCAGCAAAGCGCACGAGCTTTTCTTCGGCTGTTAACGCGTGCACACGAAATGTTTCTGCACTGTTGCATCCGATGTTTTCACAGGCTGAACAGATGTCAATAGAACTGCGTTAACACGTGTGCTATCTCACTCCGGCACCGCGTTAGCGGAGCGCTTACCCATGTGTACTACACTCAATCCATCTGCGCCCTGAATTCTTTGGGCGAGCGCCATAAGTCCAGGTCAGAGCGGTGTGACGGGCGGCGCAACCACAGCCAGAGCGTCGGGCACCGACGTGAACGTCATCGTTTCGCGCAGTCCGGCGTAATCTCCGTCGATCTGGCAGGCCACCGGGACGTCGGCGGTCACCCGCAACCACGCGAGGTCGTCGTCGCGCAGCAGGTGGCGTGCCTCGATGCGGGGCGTGCGCGACAGCATCCGACGCACCAGTCGCAGGTTCGCCCACACGTTCATGCTGGTGATGGCGAAGACGCCGAGACCGGTCTCGAACGAGGTGTCCGGGTTGGTCCACACCGGGCGGGTGTTGGCGTAGGTCCACGGACTGGAGTTCGACACGAACGCGAAGTGCACGCCCGACACCGGTTCGGCGTCGGGCAGGTGCAGTGTCAGCGTGGGCTCCTTGCGGGCGCTGGCCAGCATCTCGCGCACCGCGACGCGGATGTAGCGCGACGCAGTCACCGTTCGGCCCTTGGCCCGCTGCGCCTCGACGGCGGCCACGACGTCCCCGTCCACCCCCATGCCCGCGGTGAACACCGCCCAGCGTTCGCCGCAGTCCATCAACCCGATACGCCGCCAGCGGCCGTTGCGGCGGTAGTCGCCGAGCAGGTCGACGAGCTGGTTGGTGGCCTCGGTGGGGTCGGGACTGATGCCGAGCGCCCGGGCGAAGACGTTGGCCGATCCGCCGGGCACCACGCCGACCGCGGGCGCCGGGACACCGGGGCCGCGTTCCGACAGCACGCCGTTGACCACCTCGTTCACCGTGCCGTCACCGCCGTGCACGATCAGCACGTCGACCTCGTCGCGGGCCGCCTCGCGGGCGATCTCGATCGCGTGGCCGCGGTGGTCGGTGTGCACGACGACCAGTTCGGCCCGGCTCTCCACCGCGTGGGCGAGCAGGTCACGCGCCGCAGGGGTGGTCGACGTCGCATTGGGGTTGACGATCAGCACGGCGCGCACGAGGCCAAAGCCTAGCCAAGAGCGCCACGGCCGCGCCGCTGACACCGACCGGTCAGTGCAGCTGGACTCCCAACCGGTCGCCGAGGTCTGCCACGCTGATGCCGAACGTCTCGACCACCCGCACCGGGCGCTCCCCGGTGCGGTCGAGTTCGAAGATCGCCAGGTCGGTGTAGACCCGGTTCACGCAGCGCCGGCCGGTGAGGGGGTAGGCGCATGCCGGCACCAGCTTGGCGGCGCCGTCCTTGGTGAAGAGATTCATCATCACGAAGATCTGCTTGGCGCCGATGGCGAGATCCATCGCTCCGCCGACCGCCGGGATCGCGTCGGGCGCGCCGGTGTGCCAGTTCGCCAGGTCGCCGTGATGGCTGACCTGGTAGGCGCCCAGCACGCAGACGTCCAGATGGCCGCCGCGCATCATCGCGAACGAATCGGCGTGGTGGAAGTAGGAGGCTCCCGGGGTCTCGGTGACCGGGATCTTGCCGGCGTTGGTCAGGTCGGGGTCGATGGCGTCACCCACCGCGACGCCGCCCATGCCCAGCATCCCGTTCTCGGTGTGCAGCACCACGCCGTCGGCCGGTGACAGGTGCTCGGCCACCCGGGTCGGCAACCCGATCCCGAGGTTGACGTAGGACTCGGCGGGGATGTCGCGGGCGATCAGGGCGGCGATCTCGTCGCGGTCGAGGGGTTCGCGGTCGAGGCGCTCGACGGCGTCACTGCGGATGGTCGTCACACTGCCACCTCCGAATCATGCTGGCTTGCAGAGAGATCGAGGATGCGGTCGACGAAGATGCCCGGGGTGACCACACATTCGGGATCCAGCTCGCCGGCGTCCACCACCCGGGCCACCTCGACGACGGTCATCTCGGCGGCGGTGGCCATCACGGGGCCGAAGTTGCGCGCGGTCTTGCGGTACACCAGGTTGCCGGCCCGGTCGCCGACATGGGCGGCGATGAGCGCGACGTCACCGCGGATCGGGTATTCCAGCACGTAGTCGCGACCGTCGATGGTGCGCGCCTCCTTGCCCTCGGTCAGTGGGGTCCCGACGCCGGTCGGGCAGAAGAACGCGCCGATCCCGGCGCCCGCGGCCCGGATGCGTTCGGCGAGATTACCCTGCGGCACCACTTCGAGGTCGACCTCGCCGGCGCGGTACAGCCGGTCGAAGACGTAGGAGTCCGCCTGGCGGGGGAACGAGCAGATCACTTTGCGCACGCGGCCCGCCGCCAGCAGTGCGGCGAGGCCGGTGTCACCGTTGCCCGCGTTGTTGCTGACGATCGTCAGGTCGCCGGCGCCCTGGTCGATCAGCGCGTCGATCAACGTGGTCGGCATCCCGGCCATGCCGAAGCCGCCGACGAGCACCGTTGCCCCGTCGGCGATCCCGGCGACCGCCTGCTCGGCAGTGGTGTGGATCTGGGTGCGGCTCACGAGGGCTCCTCCTCGGTGTCTCGGGTGGCGCTGTCTCGAACGGCGTCGTCCTCGGCGAGCACCCGTCCGGCGATGCGGAACGCGGTGTTCGCGTCGGGCACCCCGCAGTAGATGGCCGTCTGCAACAGCAGTTCCTTGATCTCGTCGACGCTCAGGCCGTTGCGCCGGGCCGCCCGAACGTGCATGGCCAGCTCCTCGTGGTGGCCGCGGGCCACGAGTGCGGTGAGCGTGATCAGCGAACGGCTCCGCCGGTCGAGGCCGGGGCGGGTCCAGATGCTGCCCCAGGCGTACTCGGTGATCAGCGTCTGGAAGTCGGCGCTGAACGGGGTCGTCTGCACCTGCGCGCGGTCAACGTGGTCGTCACCGAGCACCTGCCGCCGGACCGCCATCCCGGCGTCATACCGGGTGATTTCGGCGCGCTCACCGTCGCCCAGCGACCGCGAGCGCGCCGAAATCGCGTCGGGCCGGTGCCGGTGGACGTGTTCGACGACGAGTTCGGCGACCCGGTGCGGGGCCTCGGCCGGTGCGAGATGGCCGACGCCGGGCAGCACCACGAGCCGGCCGTCGGCGACGCCGTCGGCGATCCGTCGCAGATCCTGCGGCGGCGTCGGCACGTCGTCGCTGCCCGCGATCGCGAGTACCGGCGCTGCGATCTCCGCGAGGCGCGCGGTCACGTCGAAGGCGGCCAGCGCCTCGCACGCCAGCGCATACGATTCGGCGTCGGTGGCCCGCAGCGCGGTCAGCAGTGCCGCGCCGGCCTCGGGTGCACGGTCGAGGAAGCCGGGGGAGAACCAGCGTTGGGCCGCGACGTCGACGAGGGCATCGACTCCCGACGCGCGGACGATGGCGGCGCGCTCGCGCCACCCGGCGGGCGTGCCGATCACGGCGCCGGTGCAGATCAGTGTCGCCGAGTGCACCCGGTCAGGCGCGGCCAGCAGCAGCTGCAGGCCCACCGCGCCGCCGAGCGAGTCGCCGGCGTAGTGGAATCCGCCTGCCGCAGAGGCCTCGTCGGCCAGTGCCAGCACCGCCGCGGCGAGATCGTCGACGTCGAACGGGGACGCCGGCGGGCTGTGGCCGTGGCCGGGCAGGTCCCAGGCCACCACCCGGAAGTGGCCGGTCAGGTGCTGCGCCGCGGGCCCCCACAGGGACTGCGCGGACGTGCCCAGTGACGGCCCGAGTAGCAGCAGGGGGCCCCCTGCCGGCCCGCCGAAGTCGGTCGCGACGAGACGCGGGCCGGTCATGACGGCTCCTCGAGGCGCCGCCGGGCCCGCGCCAGCACCGACTCGATCAGCAGGTCGGCCGCACCGGTGTACTGCGGGGCGACCGGCCGTCCGGTCACATCCGACATCGACCGCTGCTCCGCCGAGAGATCCTCGGCTGCAGCCAGATTCGTGGCGGCGCGATCGGTGTCGACCTGCAGCCCGGTCAGCAGCGCCGTGGTCTGGCCTGCGGCGGCCGCGGTGCGCCGGCTGAGGGTGCGCAGCGTGCCCCATTCGGCATGCCAGGCCCCGTCGGCCCGTTCGTCGACACTCGAGGCCGAGGCGACGTGCAGGCCGGCGGCCAGCGGCGGCGCGTTCAGTGCGGCGCTGCGGATGAGCACCGACATCACCGGGTTGCGCTTGTGCGGCATCGTCGACGACCCGCCCGCCTGCCCTTCGGTGAACTCGCCGATCTCGGTCCTGCTGCCGGTCGCGACGTCGGCGGCGATGTGTCCCCAGGCGTCGCAACACGTCACCAGGGCGTCACCGATGCGGGTGACGATCGATCGGGTGGTGTGCCACGGCATGGCCGGTGCCAGGCCGAGCGCCTCGGCCGTCGCGTTCGACAGGGCGAGGGCGGCGTCGGCCGATCCGGTGAGTTCGGTTGCCGCGGCCAGGGTGCCGACGGCGCCGCCTGCCTGCACCGGTAATGGGGGCAGACTGCCGACGGTGTCCGCGGCGTCGAGCACTCCGGTGAGCCAGTGCGCGGTCTTCATGCCGACCGTGCTGGGCAGCGCCGCCTGGGTGAGCGTGCGGGCGAGCATCGGCGCGCGGCGGTGTGTCTCGGTCAGGCGCACCAGTTGTGCCATCTGCAGACACATCTCGTCGCTGACGGCCGCGAGTGTGGCACGCGCGCACAGCATCAGCGCGGTGTCGACGACGTCCTGACTGGTGAGTCCGCGGTGCAGCCACCGGGCGGTCTGATCCCCGGTGCGTTCACGCAGCATGGCGACCAGGCCGGTCACCGAATTGCCGTCGCGTTCGGCGCCCTCGGCGAGGGTGCCGATGTCCGACGGCGAGATCACGGCGCTCAGGTCGGCCTTCGCGGCGGACGGCGCCACAGCGGTGTCGACGAGTGCTTCCAGCCACGCGTCTTCCACCGCGACCATGGCGGCCAGGAACGACCGGTCACTGAACAGCTCACCGGCGCGCCCGTCGCCGGGCGAGAGCAGATCACTCACGGCCGGTGCCCCGGGAAGCGCAGGAACACCGTCTCGTCCGCGCCGCCCTGCAGCCGGACGTCGAATCGCAACCCGGTCGCGTCGCGGCGGGCGACCAGCGTGTCCCGGCGGTCCTCGGGCAGCGAGGCCAGCAGCCGGTCGGTGGCCAGCCCGGCACCGGGAACGTAGATCCTGGTGAACAATCGGTTGAGCAGTCCACGCGCGAACAGCGTGACGGCGAAGAACGCGGCGGTGTCCGGTTGCACTGCACCGGGTTCCACGGTGGTGAAGGAGTACCGGCCGTCGTCGTCGGTGCTCGCCCGGCCCCAGCCGGTGAAGGTCCAGCCGTCGCGGTGCAGCGAGCCGGTGGCCGACGGCAGCACTCCGTCGGCGCCGGCCTGCCAGATCTCGAGCAGCGCGTCCGGCACCGGGTCCCCTGCGCCGTCGGTCACCCGCCCGTGCAGCCGGATGGCCCCCGGTGTGCCCGGCCGCACCAGCTCATCACCGCCGGGGAACGGCAGCGCGTAGCCGAAGAACGGACCGATCGTCTGACCCGGTGTCGGTGCCATGGTCATCGGCTGCCGTTTCCTTCCACCGGCGTCTGCGCGGCGCCGGACAGGACGATGTCCCACCGGTAGCCGGTGGCCCATTCGTGGGTGGTCACGTCGTGGTCGTAGGCGGCGACCAGGCGATCGCGCGCCTTCCGGTCGGTGATCGACTGGTAGATCGGGTCCAGCGCGAACAGCGGATCACCGGGGAAGTACATCTGGGTGATCATGCGCTGAGTGAACTGTGTTCCGAACAACGAGAAGTGGATGTGGGCGGGCCGCCACGCGTTGTGGTGGTTCCGCCACGGGTACGGGCCCGGCCTGATGGTGGTGAAGCGGTACCAGCCGTCGCCGTCGGTCAGGCAGCGGCCGACGCCGGTGAAGTTCGGGTCCAGCGGCGCGGGGTGCTGGTCGCGCTGGTGCAGGTAGCGGCCCGCGGCGTTGGCCTGCCAGATCTCGACGAGCTGGTGGCGGACCGGTCTGCCGTCGCCGTCGACGACGCGTCCGGTGACCACCGCCCGCTCGCCGATCGGTTGGCCTGCGTGCTGGATCGTCAGATCCGCCTCCAGCGGATGCACGTCGCGATTCCCGAAGCACGGGCCGCTGAGCTCGACCGCCTCGGGGTCGACGGCGTGCAGTGCCGCCAGGGGATGGCGCAGCCTGCTGCTGCGGTAGGGCGGGTAGGTCAGCCGGGGCTGGAATTCCTCCACACCCGCGCCGCGGTATTCGTCGGCGATCGAGGCGATCTCGGTGCTGATCTCGTTCTGACTGCGCAGTGCGCTGTCCGGCGCGAGGTCGCCGACGGCGATGGCGTTCTCCACGAGTCCCTCCCGGTGCTCAGCCGTTGACCAGCGTCTTGGGCGAATCGGGCATCCCGAGCAATTCGGTGGGGACGCTCTTCGTCTCTTTCGCGGTCATCGCGGACAGCGCGGCGATCAGGCAGACGATTGCCGTGAAGATGCTGATGACCACCCAGCCGCCTTCGCGGACACCACCGAGTGCGGTGACGATGGTCGGGGCGAATCCCGCCAGCAGGAACCCGATCTGAGTGCCGATCGCCATGCCGGAGAAACGGACCTGGGTGCTGAACATCTCGCCGTAGAACGACGGCCACACGGCGTTGGCGGCGGCGTACCCGAACGAGAACGTGGCCACCGCGAGGGCGAAGGTCAGCAGCGTGTTGTCGTTGCTCATCGACAGCATGTAGAAGGGCATCAGGGCCGCCGACGATAAGGCGCCGTAGATGAAGACCGGCTTGCGGCCGATCCGGTCGGCGAGAATGCCGAACAGCGGTTGGGTGAACAGCGCGACGACGTTGGCGACGACGACCAGCCACAGCGTGATGCCGGCGTCGAGGCCCACCTTCTTGCCGTAGGCGATCGCGAGTGTCCCGAACACCGTTGACACGGCGGCGATGAAGGCGCAGAAGATGACCCGCAGTACGTCTCTCCAGTGGTTCTGCAGAAGCGGCTTCAGCGGCATCCGGGCGATGGCGCCGGTGGCCTTGGCTTCGTCGAATTCCGGAGTCTCGTGCAGCCGACGACGGATGAAGTAGGCCACCACGACGACGATCGCGCTGAGCCAGAAGGGAACCCGCCAGCCCCACGACATCTCGGCGTCGTCGGGCAGGGAGACGAAGGGCAGCATCACGAGTTGGGCGAGGATGAGGCCGCCCTGGGTTCCGGTCAGCGTCCAGGACGTGAAGAACGCGCGCCGGTTGTCGGGGGAGTGTTCCAGTGTCAGCGAGCTGGCGCCGGCCTGTTCACCGGCCGCGGAGAAGCCCTGGAGCAACCGGCACAGCACGAGTAACCCTGGTGCGACCCAGCCGACCGTGGCGAATGTGGGCAGGCAGCCGATCGCGAAGGTGGACACCCCCATCAGCACGAGCGTGAACATCAGCACGTTGCGTCGGCCGAGGCGGTCGCCGAAGTGGCCGAGGACGAAGGCGCCGACCGGCCGTGCGACGTAGGCGACGCCGAAGGTCGCGAACGACAGCACCAGGGCGGCGTCATCACCCGACGGGAAGAACACCTTCGGGAAGATCAGCGCGGCGGCGGTGCCGAAGACGAAGAAGTCGTAGTACTCGACGGCGCTGCCCATGAAGCTGGCGACGGCGGCGCGGCCGGGTGTTCGTCGCGGTGCATCGGCTCCGCCGCTGTCGGATTCGGTGATTGTCGTGCGGCTCATGACTTCTCCTGTTCGGTCGGGCGGTGGATGGTCAGCCGACGAGGCTGCGGAAGTGCCGGGACATGCGGTCGGCGTCGGGGGTGATGCCGGTGATCAGGGCGAAGGCCTCGGTGGCCTGGTGCACGGCCATGTGGCCGCCGTCGAGAGTGCGGCAGCCGGCCTGCTGTGCGGCGGTGAGCAGTTCGGTGTCCAGCGGCCGGTAGACGATGTCGGCCACCCAGAGCCGCGAGTGCAGCAGCTCGGCGGCCAACGGCAGGCCCGGGTGTTCGGCCATGCCGGTGGGCGTGCAGTGCACCAGGCCGTCGGCGGCGGGCAGCAGCACCGACAGCTTGTCGGGGGTGGAGGCGTCCACTCGGGCGTCGGTGTGGCGGACGCCGAGCTGGTGCGCCAGCGCGGTCGCGCGGTCGACGTCGGCGTCGACCACCGCGAGGTGCTCGGCGCCGAGTCGCAGCAGTGCGTCGCCGACGGCCGCGCCCGCTCCGCCGGCGCCGATCATCACCACCGACGTCCGCGGCGCCCCGGGCAGGCCCTCGTCGAATCCGATCGCGAAGCCGGTGGTGTCGGTGTTGTAGCCGACGTCGCCGTGCTCGGCGAAGACCACGGTGTTCACCGCGGCCACCGAGGCCGCGAGCTCGTCGATGTGGTCGAGGTGTTCCATCACCAGCCGCTTGCAGGGGTGGGTGATGTTCAGCGCGTCGTAGCCCATGGCGCGCGCCCATTCGAGGATCTCGCCGATCCGCTCGGCCGCGATGCCTGCCGTGTTCAGGTCGATGATGCGGTACAGGTAGTCGATGCCCTGTTCGTGGGCTTCGCGCATGTGCAGCTTGGGCGTCAGGGACGGTCCGACGCCGGTCCCGACCAGACCGACCAGGTAGGCGTCGTGGCTCATTTCGTCTCCTCAATGTACTAACTAGTACGTACGTCGAGGAGACCACAGTGACCGGGCTCACGTCAAGACCGTGCTGTGAAGCCGGTCTCGGCGCTACGCGCCGGTCAGGGTGTCGAGGTGAGCCAGCCGACGACCACGTCGCCGATCATCTTGCGCAGGTGAGCGCGCCGCGAGGGTTCGGTGAAGTCGATGCCGAACAGATAGCCGAACGTGTACCGGTTGGCGACCTGGAACACGCAGAACGAGCTGATCACGATGTGCACGTCCAGCGCGTCGGCGTCCTGCCGGAAGACGCCCTGGCGCCTGCCGTTCTGCAGGATCTCGTCGAGCAGCGTGGTCGCCGGACGCGACAGCGTGCGCAACGATTCCAGCCGGCCGATGAACTCACCGCGGTGGATGTTCTCGATGGAGACCAGGCGGATGAACTCCTGGTGAGCGATGTGGTGATCGAAGGTCAGTCCGGCCAGTGCGCGCAGCGCGTCCACCGGGTCCACGTGGTCGACTTGAAGCCGCTGCTCGGCCTCGCGGATCCCGAGGTAGGCCTTCTCCAGCACGGCCATGTACAGCTGCTCTTTGCCGCCGAAGTAGTAGTAGATCATCCGCTTGGTGGTGCGGGTGCGCTCGGCGATCTCGTCGACCCGCGCGCCCGAATACCCGGATTCGGCGAACACCGCGGTCGCGACCTCGAGCAGCTCGGACCGCGTGCGTTCGGCGTCGCGCTGCAGTTCGGGCCGGGACTCGGTCGACACGTCGCCGAGCCTAGCCGCGTCGGTGGGAGCGCAGGCCCTTGTGGCTTAACTAACTATTTCGTACATTAGTGACGATTGGAGGACGGCCCATGAGGACTTCCGTCGCCACCGTCTCGCTGAGTGGCTCGCTGACCGAGAAACTGCACGCCTGCGCCGCCGCCGGATTCGACGGCGTCGAGGTGTTCGAGCCCGATCTCATCGCCAACGACCGCAGCCCCGAGGAGATCCGCAGCCTCGCGCGGCGGCTCGGCCTGTCGCTCGACCTGTACCAGCCGCTGCGCGACATCGAGGGCGTCGACGAGGCCACGTTCACCGAGAACCTGCGCCGCGCCGGCGCCACCTTCGCCACGGCCGCACGGCTCGGCATCGACACCATCCTGGTGTGCAGCAACGTCGCCACGGCCACCGTCGACTCCGACGAGGTGTCGGCCGGACAGCTGCGCCGCCTCGGCGACCTCGCCGCCGGCTACGGCATCAGGGTCGCCTTCGAGGCACTGGCGTGGGGCCGCTTTATCGACGACTACCGACGGGCCTGGCGTGTCGTCGAACTCGCCGACCACCCCGCGGTCGGTACCTGCCTTGACAGCTTCCACGTGCTCTCGCGCGGCCACGATCCGGCCGACATCGAGCGGATCCCGAGCGACAAGATCTTCTTCCTGCAGCTCGCCGACGCGCCCGCGCTGACCATGGACGTGCTGTCCTGGAGCCGCCACCACCGCCTCTTCCCCGGCGAGGGCGCGTTCGACCTGCCCGGGTTCCTGTCCCGCGTGCTGGCCACCGGCTACGACGGCCCGCTGTCACTCGAGGTCTTCAACGACACCTTCCGTCAGACCGACCCCGAGCGCACCGCGGTGCACGCGCTGCGGTCACTGCTCTGGCTGCAGGACAAGACCGCGCACCGCAAGCCGGAGGGGTGGCGCCGCGACGTGGTGGCGCTGACGCCCGCCAAGCCGCCCACCGCGTTCGACTTCGTCGAGATCAAGGCGGAGGAGACCACCCACGTCGAGGTGCTCCTCGAGCAGTTCGGCTTCACCTCGGCGGGGCGCCACCGCACGAAGCCGGTCTCGCTGTGGGTCGCGGGCGACGCCCGGGTGGTGCTCAACGAGCAGCAGGCCCGTGATCAGGCGCCGCACGTCGCGGCCGTCGGCTTCCAGGTGCCAGACGGCGGCGAAACCACCCGGCGCGCAAGGGAACTGATGGCCCCCGTCGCCTACCGCCGGACCTACGCCGCGGAGCAGGCGCTCGGCTCCGCGGTCGCTCCGGACGGCACCGAGCTGTTCTGGGTCACCGAACCCGCCGCTGGATCGGCGCCGGCCTGGGTGGACGAATTCGACAGCGGCCGACCGCCGACGCCGACGGCCGTCCGCGCGATCGACCACGTCAACCTCTCGCAACCGTGGCACACCGCAGAAGATGCGGTGCTGTTCCTCACCAGCGTCTTCGGCCTGTCGGCCGGCACGCCCGCCGAGGTGCCCGGGCCCACCGGTCTGGTGCGCAGCCAGGTGTTGCGGACCGTCGACGGCGCGGTGCGGATACCGCTGAACGTCGCGCCGCAGGTGCTCGACGGGGTGAAGATGCCCCAGCACGTCGCGTTCGCGTGCGCGGACATCTTCGCCGTGGCCCGGGCGGCACGCAGCCGCGGAGCCCGCTTCCTGCCGGTGCCCGACAACTACTACGACTACCTGGCGGGCCGGTTCGGCCTGGACACCGCGGTGGTCGAGGAGCTCAACGACCTCGACCTGCTCTACGACCGCGACCCCGACGGCGGCGAGTTCGTGCACTTCTACACCCGCACGGTCGGCACGGTGTTCTTCGAGTTCGTGCAGCGGCGCGGCCACTACGACGGCTACGGCGCCGACAACGCCCCGGTGCGACTGGCGGCACAGCGCGGTTCGCACGTCGCTACCGTGTGACGGTGACCGAAAGACGTTCGCAGCGCCACGGGCCGGACACCGACCTGACCGATCGGCGGGCCCGGTGACCGTGCCTGCGCCCTCGACCGTACGGATGGCTGCGGTGCTGGTGCTGCTGCAGGGGGCGGCCGGACTCGCGGCGGCGGTGTTCTACGTGGTGAGTGGGCTGTCCGGCCAGCAGGAGCCGGGCCTGAACTCCTACGGGACCGCGGCCTGGTTCGCGATCATCGGCGGGGCGGTCGCGGCGGCGGGCTGGGCGCTGTGGACCGGCCGGCGGTGGGGTCGCGGCGTGGCGGTGTTCGCCCAGCTGCTCCTGCTCGGCGTGTCCTGGTACGTCGGCGTGGGCTCACACCAGTGGGCCTACGGCATCCCGCTGGCGCTGACCGCACTGGTGGTGCTGGTGCTGCTGTTCAGTCCGGCGACGCTGGAGTGGCTGGCCGCGCCGGACGATCAGGGCGCCGGTGGGGCTGCCAGCGCCGACAGTTCGGGGCCCGACACCCGGTAGGTGATCCAGTCGGTCTGCGGCTTGCCGCCCAGCGCGTCGTAGGTGGCGATGGCGTCGGCGTTCCAGTCCAGCACCGCCCAGCTCAGCCGCGAGTAGCCGTTCTCGACACACTCGCCGGCGAGTGTCGAGAGCAGCGCGCGGGCCAGGCCGCGGCGGCGGAACTGCGGGCGGACGAACAGGTCCTCGAGGTAGATGCCGGCGACACCGTCCCACGTCGAGAAGTTGTAGAACCACAGTGCCGCCGCGGCCGGCGTTCCGTCGACCTCTGCGATGTGCCCGAACACCACCGGGCGATCGCCGAAAAGTGCTGTGCCGAGCTGACTCTCGGTCACCGTGCACTCCGCGGCGGCGCGTTCGAACTCGGCGAGCTCGTGGATCATCGCGGCGAGCTCGGCCTCGTCGCCCCGCCGCACCGGTCGGATCGTCGTTCCGCTCATGTCTGCACCCCCAGGCCGGACAGGATCGTCCTGAACTTCGTCGTGGTCTCGTCGACTTCGTCGTCCGGATCGGATTCGGCGACGATGCCGCCGCCGGCCCTGGCGTCGGCGCTGCGCCGATCGGCGGACAGCTGCGCGCCGCGGATGGACACCACCCAGCTGCCGTCGCCGCGCGCGTCACACCAGCCGACGGCGCCGGCATAGAAGCCGCGGTCACCCTCGAGTTCGGTGATCAGCGCGGCGGCCGTGCCGGCGGGGACGCCGCCGACCGCAGGCGTCGGGTGCAGCGCGACCGCCAGATCCAGTGCGGTGGTGGAAGTTTCGCGGAGGCGGGCGGTGATCGGCGTGTTCAGGTGCCACACCGCCGCGGTGCTGCTCAACGCAGGCGTCGGCGCGATCTGCAGGTCGACGCACAGCGGGTCGAGTGCCTTGCGCATCGCGTCCACGACGAGTTGGTGTTCGTGGCGGTTCTTCGCGGAGTCGGCCAGCGCCGCCGCGTTCGCCCGGTCGGTGTCGGGGTCGGCCGAACGCGGCGCCGAGCCCGCGAACGGCCGGCAGGTCACCACGTCACCCCGGCGCGCCACCAGCAGTTCCGGCGTCGCCCCGACCAGCGCGGTGCCGGCGTGGTCACCACCGGCCGGGCTCAGGTCGACGAGATATCCGGTGGCGGAGGGATCGTCGGCCACCAGCCGGGTCAGCACGGTCCACGCGTCGACCGGGCCGTCCGCGATCAGCTGCAGCGAGCGGGCGAGCACCACCTTGTGCAGCCCGGCGGCGGGGTCGTTGAGGCGACGCACGGCGGCCGCGACCCGCGCCCGGTGCTCGGCGGGCTCGGGCAGTGCCCGCGCGACGTGTACGGCCGGCAGCGGGAGCACGGGCCAGTCGGGCAGCGCGGCGGTGAAGCGCACCGCCTCTGGCGCCATCAGCGCGGTTGGTTGCGACACGTCGAAAGGCAGGGCGCCCACGATGATCGACGCGTCACCGGCGCGAAGCGCCGCCTGCGCGTCGGCCAGTCGGGTGAATCCGGTGCGGATGCCTGCGGCGACCACAACGCCGTCCGGGCCTGCGAGGACTAAGGGCGCGTTCACCGCGGCTTACACGGATCCGTGTGTCCCGTGAGCCCCTGCGCGATGATCTGGCGGACACCGTGCTCGAATCCGAGGACGGCGATCGAGGCCGGGGCCATCGCGAAGCGGATTCCCTTCGGCACGGGTAATTCGACCCACCGCGAGATCACCGAGCGGGAGAAGTGGGCGTGTCCGACGAAGACCACGTCGCGCGACTCCATGTATTGCAGCGCGAGGTCCACGGCGCCGTCTGCACGTTCGGTCACCGCGGCGACGCTCTCGCCGCCCGGGGCGCCATGCGTCCAGATCAGCCAGTCGGGCACCGACTCCCGGATCTGGGGTGTGGTCAGTCCTTCGTAGTCGCCGTAGTCCCATTCCTGCAGGAGTGGCGAGACTTCGTCGACCCTCAGACCGGCGAGTTCGGCGGTCCGTACGGCCCGCACCATGGGGCTGCTGATCACAAACGGGTCGTTCAGCTCCAAGTCGGCGATGGCCTCTGCGGCTTGTTCGGCACGTTCCCGACCGAGATCGGTGAGGTCCAGGTCGGTGTGACTCGTGTGCCGTCCGGATCGAGACCATTCCGTCTCGCCGTGCCGGAGAAGAAGCAGCCGTTGCTGCAGAACACTCACCTCACCGATTCTGCCGCACGTCCAACGACCGGGTCGGTGCGCATGTGAGGATGAGCATCGTGACGGGGGTACTCGCGATAGCCAATCAAAAGGGTGGGGTCGCCAAGACGACGACGGTGGCTTCGTTGGGCGCGGCGTTGACCGAGCAGGGCAGGCGGGTGCTGCTCGTCGACCTCGACCCGCAGGGGTCACTGACGTTCTCGCTGGGCCACGACCCGGACAAGCTCCCGGTGTCGGTGCACGAGGTGCTGCTCGGCGACGTCGAACCGGATGCGGCGCTGGTGGAGACGCCCGAGGGGATGACGCTGCTGCCGGCCAACATCGACCTGGCCGGCGCCGAGGCGATGCTGTTGATGCGCGCCGGTCGCGAATATGCGCTCAAGCGGGCACTGGCCAAGGTCACCGGACCGGAGGACGGCGCCGCCGCAGGCAAGAAGGCCAAGGACCGGTTCGACGTCGTGATCATCGACTGCCCGCCGTCGCTGGGGGTGCTCACCCTCAACGGGCTCACCGCCGCCGACGAGGCGATCGTGCCCCTGCAGTGCGAGACGCTGGCCCACCGCGGCGTCGGACAGTTCCTGCGCACCATCAACGACGTGCAGCAGATCACCAATCCGGGCCTGACGCTGCTCGGGGCGCTGCCCACGCTGTACGACTCGCGCACCACCCACAGCCGCGACGTGCTGCTCGACGTCGCCGACCGCTACGGCCTGCCCGTGCTGGCGCCGCCGATCCCGCGCACCGTTCGGTTCGCCGAAGCCAGCGCATCGGGGGCGTCCGTGCTGGCGGGCCGCAAGAACAAGGGCGCCCAGGCCTACCGGGAGCTGGCGGCGGCCCTGCTCAAGCACTGGAAGTCCGGCAAGGCGATGGCCACCTTCACCCCGGAGGTGTGAGCCGCCCCGATGGCCACCGTCTCGACCGCGGCGACCGCGACCGACAAGGGTCCGGTGCGGCCCACCAACCAGGACAGCGCGCTGGTCGAGGATCCGCTCTACGCGGTCGCCGACGGGTTCGGCACGTACGGCGACATCGCGAGCCGGCTCGCCGTCGAGGCGCTGAGCACGGTGTTCGCCACCGCACCGGACCGGGCCGGGCTGTTCCGTGCGGTCGGTGACGCCAACACCCGCATCTGGGACCACGCCGCCACCCTGACCGGCAACGAGACCATGGGCACCACGCTCGTCGCACTGGCGGTGCTGTCCGACGCCGACGGTGGCCCGGTCGCGATGACCATCGGAGACTCACGGCTGTACCGGATCCGCGACGGCGCGCTGGACCGGCTGACGGAGGACGACAGCGTCGTGGCCCATCTGGTGCGCGCCGGCGAGCTGACCGAGGACGAGGCCCGCTGGCACCCCAAGCGTCACCTGCTGACCCGGGCGCTCGGCATCTCACCGACGGTGGACCCGCGGGTGGTCGACGTGGACTGCCGCGCGGGGGACAGGCTGCTGATCAGCTCCGACGGGCTGTTCGGCCAGGTGCACGACGACGAGATCCTGGCGGCCGCGGAGCCGGCGGACCCCGATGTGGCGGCGCGCGGACTCGTCGCGCTGGCCAACGACGCGGGTGGCTCCGACAACGTCACCGTCGTGGTGATCGACCTGGCCTGACGGCCGCAGTCGCGGTCAGCCGAGCGCGACCAGTTGTTCGCCGCGCTGCTCGAGCAGCATCGAACCGGCCACCGCGGGGATGACGGGCGCGCTGGACGGGGGCCGCACCAGCGGGATGTGCCGTTGCCCGGCGCCGGTCGCGGCGTCGAACACGTCGTAGCCGGAGGTGACCGGCACCAGCAACCGTCCCGCGAGCGCGGTGGCCGGGCCGACCGCGGCGGCGCCGCCCGACGGGCTGACCGTGTACTTGTAGCGCAGTTCGTCGGTGTCGAAGACCATCACCGCATCGCCCGTCCACCAGGTGATCAGGTCACCGGCGCGCGACATGGCGGCCTGTGGCGACACCGGTCCGGGCAGCGGCGTGGTGGCGACCGTGGCGCCGGTCTCGTCGACGATGTTCACCACGGGCTTCGGGGTCGGCACGTACACCGCGGTCGAGACGTCGGACACCGCGATCACCCGGGCGCCGGAGTCGTCGGACACGCCGGGCTGGGGCACGAACTGGCTTTCCGGGGTGTCCTCCTCGTCGGACGGCCGCAGCAGCGTCAGCCGCAGGTTGTCCTCGCGGGGACAGGCCTCGAGCACCGACACCGCCGTCGAACTGGCCGCGGCCGACACCAGCCGGCACAGCGGCGACGGCGGGATGCCTGGCTTGATGCGGGCGTCCAGGTAGCCGTAGCTGAGCATCCGGACCATGTCCGAGCGCCACAGCTCGAGCCTGCTGTCGCCGACCGACAGCACCGTGGTGCCGTCCGAGGACAGCGTCACCTCGGGGTCGGCGTACGCGGTGCGGGCCGGCCCGCGGCGGCCGGTCTTGCCGTCGATGGTGCTCACCTGGCCGCAGCCGCGGGCGTCGGGGTACACCGCCACCGCGTCGTAGTAGACGTAGCTGACGCCGCACAGCTCGACGTCGCGTGCGTAGCTCCACAGTGTGGCGCCGGTCGCCGGATCGCGGCCCTCGACGTCGCGGCCGTTGCCGGTCACCACTGCGCCGGCCACCACCAGCGGAGTCGTCGTCTTGGGGCTGGGCACCGTCCAGCGCTGCTGCAGCGACGCCGGGACCTCGCGCGGTGTCTCCACGCTGGGCACCGGGGTGGCGGCGGGGCGGCTGATCGTGGCCCGCGCGTCACTGGTCCACCAGACCAGGCCAGCCGTCACCACAACCACTGCGGCGATGACGAGTGCCGCCACGATGTCGCCGCGGGTGCGGCGCTCGGGTGTGACCATCTGCCGGTCGCGTGGACCGCTAGCTGGCGCCGGCGGCCGCGGTCTTGCGGGGCCTGCGGCGACGGCGCCGCTTGGCCGGCGAACCGTCCGACGAGGAGTCGCCGTCGGCGCCCTGCTCGGGTGCGTCCGTTTCGGTCGCGGCGGCGTGCCCGTCGGTGCTGGCCTCGCCTGCGCGGGTCCGCCTGCGGTTGCGCGTCCGGGTCGGCTTAGCGTCGCGGTCACGCGGTTCGCGCTTCGGCCTGTCCGAGGTGCGGGTGGCTCTCCCGATGGAGCCGCCGGCCTCGGCCGGGATGCCGAGCTCCTCGTAGAGGTGCGGCGAGCTTGAGTACGTCTCGGCGGGATCGGGGGTGTTCAGGCCGAGCGCCTTGTCGATCATCGTCCATCGGGGCAGCTCGTCCCAGTCGACCAGCGTGACGGCGATGCCGGTCTTACCGGCCCGGCCCGTGCGGCCGATGCGGTGCACGTAGGCCTGCTCGTCCTCGGGGATCTGGAAGTTGATGACGTGGGTGATGTCGTCGATGTCGATCCCGCGCGCCGCCACGTCGGTGGCCACCAGCACGTCGACCTCGCCGGTGCGGAAGGACTTCAGGGCCTTCTCGCGCGCGCCCTGGCCCAGGTCACCGTGCACGGCGCCGACCTTGAAACCGCGCTCGGCCAGCTCGTCGGCGACCTTCTGGGCGGTGCGCTTGGTGCGGGTGAAGACCATCGTCGCGCCACGGCCCTCGGCCTGCAGGATGCGGGCGACCATCTCGACCTTGTCCAGCGCGTGCGCGCGGTAGGCGTACTGCACGGTGGTGTCGTGGGTCTGCGACGACTGCGGGGCCTCGGCCCGGATGTGGGTGGGCTGGTTCATGAAGGTGCGGGCCAGCGTGATGATCGGATCCGGCATGGTCGCCGAGAACAGCATCGCCTGGCGGGTGTCCGGCGTCAGCCGCAGGATGCGCTCGATGTCGGGCAGGAAGCCCAGGTCGAGCATCTCGTCGGCCTCGTCGAGCACCAGCACCGAAAGGCCGCCCAGCTGCAGGTGGCCCTGCTGGGCGAGGTCGAGCAGCCGGCCCGGGGTGCCGACGACTACGTCGGCGCCGCTGCGCAGCGACTCGATCTGCGGCTCGTAGGGCCGTCCGCCGTAGATGGACACCACGGAGAACTTGCGGTCACCGGCCCGCAGGTGCTTCGAGGCCAGCGCGAGGTCGTTGTAGACCTGCAGGCACAGCTCACGTGTGGGCACCACGATCAGGGCGCGGGGGATACCCGACAGCTCCTTCTCGGTGTCGGTGGTGATGCGCTGCAGCAGCGGAACGCCGAACGCGTAGGTCTTGCCCATGCCGGTGCGGGCCTGACCGATGAGGTCGTCGCCGGCCAGCGCCATCGGAAGCGTCAGCTCCTGGATGGCGAACGGGTGCTCGATGCCCTCCTCGGCGAGTGCGCGGACGATCTCGTCGCGCACACCGAGTTCGGCGAAGGATTTGGTGAGAGGTGGCAGTGGAGTCATACGGAGTAGACAGAGCCTTTCGTGGTCATTCCTCGTTTGCGTCACGCGCGCACGAGTGGAACGAAAGACGCGGTCTCATCGCCCCGGAGGCGGGGCGTTGGCGATCCGCTGGGCACAGCGAGGTATCGGGCCCATGGCGTGCACGCACATTTCTCGGTCCGGCTCAGCAGCAGCTTTACGCCGGTATCCGCCCCCATGATAGCTGGTCGCGCTCTCGTCGGGTTGCCGTGCGGGTCGGCGTCTAGAGTTGGGTCATGAATTCGACCCCGGCCGCGGCCACGCCCGAGCAGACGGTCAGCACGGCGACGTCGGGCGTCTCGGCCGCGCACCGAGGGGTCGACGAGCTGTTCGCACTGCTGGCCTACGGCGAGGTCGCCGCGTTCTACCGGCTGACCGAAGAGGCGCGGATGGCGCCCAATCTGCGCGGCCGGATCAACATGGCGAGCATGGCCGCAGCCGAGATGGGTCACTACGAGTTGCTGCGGGATGCGTTGCAGCGCAGGGGCGTCGACGTGATCCCCGCGATGACGAAGTTCGCCTCGGCGCTGGAGAACTACCACCGGCTGACCACGCCGAGCACGTGGCTGGAGGCGTTGGTCAAGACCTACATCGGCGACGCGCTCGCCGCTGACTTCTACCTGGAGATCTCCGACTCGCTGCCCGCCGAGGTGTCCGACGTGGTCCGCGGCGTGCTCGCCGAGACCGGCCACTCGCAGTTCGTGGTCGCCGAGGTGCGCGCCGCCGTCACCGCCAGCGACAAGCAGCGCCACCGGCTCGCCCTGTGGTCGCGGCGGCTGCTCGGCGAGGCCATCACCCAGGCCCAGTACGTGCTGGCCGAACACGACGCACTGGTCGACCTGGTGGTGTCCAGCGGTGAGGGGCTGACTCAGCTCACCGAGTTCTTCGACCGGTTGCAGGCCACCCACAGCGCGCGGATGCAGGAGCTCGGCCTGGCCTGAGGCGTCACTGGGTGCAGGTGGCGATCATCGTGTTGGCCGCCTGAGACGCCAGGGTCGCCCCCGCGGCGTCGGTGATCGCGCAGTTGAGCTGACCGGTGACGCTGGTCGCGGTCACCGACTTCAGCTCGACGCCGGGGTCGAGCACGACGGTCTTCGTCCACGGCAGCGCCACGTTGAGCTCGGTCTGCAGGGCGCCCTGGTGGTCGGTGTAGATCACCGTGACCAGGTCGAGGAGCGGCCGGTTGCCCGTCACCTGGTAGGTGACGGCCCTCGGACTCGGCGCCGGTGGCGGCGGGGCGGCCGCGGCCGGTGGCGGTGGCGATTCGGGTGCGGCGGCGGTCGCGCTCGGGGACGGCGTCACGGTGGTGACCGTCTCCGCAGGCAGCGACGTCGGCGGCGAGGTGGCGGCCGGGGGCGCCGCGGTGGTGGCCGGCTGGCTGGTCTGTGGCGGCGGGACCACGGTCGCCGTCACCGATCCGCTGTCGCCGCCGCCCAGGATCACCACCGTGCAGATGACGGCCACGAGCAGGATCGCGCCCGCCACCCCGGCGATGAACATCCACCTGCGGTCGAGCAGCGGCTCGTGCTCGTACTCGGCGTAGTCGCCGTCGCCGGAGTCGTCGTCGGACTCGTCGGGGCTGCGGTAGTCGGTGTCGTAGCCGGTGTCGCGCAGGGAGTCGTAGCCGGCGCCGTACGGGTAGTCCTCGTATGCCGGATAGTCCTCGACGGGCGACCCGGGATCGGCATAGCCGACACGGCCGTCGGCGATCCTGGTCGTCGCTGCGTCGAACCGCTCGGTTGGCGCCGTCGTGTACGGCGAGTTCGCCGAATATCGCCTGTCCATCGGGTTTTTCCCCATCGTCTCGTCCACTACCGCGCCTGATGCTATCGGGGCAGAAGTGACGGATGAGGTGCGTCGAGCGGTGTGTCGGTCACGGTCGGGACTCGGTTCGATCGCGCTCCGGAACGGGCTTCGCTCAGCGCGAACCGCCCGCGGCGGCGCCGGTGCCGTCCCGTCCACTAGCCTGCTCAGCAGGAGAGCGCATCAGGTCGACTCTCGACGGTGCCGAGGCGAGAAGGGGTTACAACGTGGAGGTCAAGATCGGTGTCACGGACAGCCCGCGCGAGTTGTCGTTCAACAGCGCGCAGACTCCCGCCGAGGTGGAGGAGGCGGTGTCCGCGGCGCTGAGCGGGGACGCGGGTGTGCTGGCGCTGACCGACGTGAAGGGCCGCCGCTACCTGGTGCAGAACAGCCGGATCGCCTACGTGGAGATCGGCGCCGCCGACGTGCGCAGGGTCGGCTTCGGTGTCGGCGTGGTGGGAGCCGAGGCCGTCAAGAACGGGTGAGCGGCACGTGTGACAGGCCGCCCCAGGCGAACTGCACCGTGCCTTCGACGGCGGCGTCCTTAGAGATGGGACGCTCGCTGTCGAGCCAGTAGCGCGCACAGTCGACGCTGATGCCGACCAGGCCCACCGCGATCATCCTTGCGCGGTGCGCCTCGAGGCCGGAATCGCGGCTGATCAGGTCGAACACCGCGTCGGTGCACGCTTCGGTGGCAACCTTCACCTGCGAGGCGACCTGGGGCTCGGTGGTGTAGTCGTTCTCGAAGATCAGCCGGTAGCCCTGGCTGTCGTGCTCGATGAAGTCGAAGAACGCGTGTATCGCCGCGCGGAGGCGCTGCCGGTTGTCGGTGGTGGTGCGCAGTGCCTGGCGGACGCCGGAGACCAGATTGTCGACATGGCGCTGCAGCACCGCGAGGTGCAGCTCGAGCTTCGATGAGAAGTGTTGATAGAGAACCGGTTTGCTGACGCCGGCCCGATCCGCGATCTCGTCCATGCCTGCGGCGTGGTAACCGCGGTCGACGAAGATTTCGCTGGCGGCGACCAGTAACTGGCTGCGCCGCTCGTCGCGGGGCAGCCGGTTGCCGCGGCGGCCGCTACCGGAGGACGGCGCGGTGTCGCCGCTGCCGGTCTTGGCACCTCTCCTCTCGGCGGTGTTGGCGAGATCGCTCATCAAGTCCTCAATCTGGATTCCCGTGGCGCTCTTGGGTGTGTTCACCCAAGCCGCCCATCGAAACGACACTACTACCGATCATCTGCGGTGTGCGCGAGGTCGACCCCCGGTGCCACCCGGGTGGCGCGCCGGAGGTGCAAGTGCCCGCCTCTGTGCCATCCTGTTTCGGTGACCTACGACCCGGGGCGTCGCGGGCCCGGTCGTGCCCCGGCGCTGCGCAACGAATGGCGGGAGCCACTGCGCGCACAGCGTGATCCGCTGGCGGTCGACTCGGGGCGGGTCCGTTCCAACCGCGACGAACACCGGCGCTGGCGCAAGCAGACCTGGCTCGGCCGGTTCGTCTCCACCTACGGCTGGCGCGCCTACGCGCTACCGGTGCTGATGGTGCTCACCGCCGTGGTGATCTACCAGACCGTCACCGGCACCAGCGCTCCGCAGGCCGCCGACGACGAGCAGGGGCCGGTGCAGGGGCCGCCGACGCTCGGGGTGTCGAGCACCGCGATCGTCGGCGCGCCGCCGAAGGGGCTGACGCAGTTCGACGCCAGCCTGCCTACCGGGATCCTGCCCCAGGGCGGTCCGTTCACCGAGGCCGGTGCCAGGACGTGGCACATCGTCCCCGGCACCGCGCCGCAGGCCGGTCAGGGCACCACCAAGGTGTTCACCTACACCGTCGAGGTCGAGGACGGGGTGGACACCACGACCATCGGCGGTGACGAGGGGTTCGCCCGCATGGTCAGCGAGACGCTGGCCAACCCCAAGAGCTGGACGCACAACCCGCAGTTCGCCTTCACCCGCGTCGACGCCACGTCGGGCGTCGAACCCGACTTCCGGGTGTCGCTGACCTCGCCGATGACCGTGCGCGAGGGCTGCGGCTACGACATCCAGCTCGAGGCGTCCTGCTACAACCCGGCCTACGCCGACGGACAGCCGCGGGTGTTCCTCAACGAGGCCCGCTGGGTGCGCGGAGCCGTGCCGTTCCAGGGCGACATCGGCTCCTACCGGCAGTACCTCATCAATCACGAGGTCGGCCACGCCATCGGCTACCAGCGGCACGAGCAGTGCGCGGAGAACGGCGCGCTGGCGCCGATCATGATGCAGCAGACGTTCTCGACCAACAACGACGACGCCGCCAAGTTCGACCCCGAGACCGTCCGGGCCGACGGCAGGACCTGCCGGTTCAATCCCTGGCCGTACCCCATCGCCTGATCCCCGCTCACCGCCCGAACGGGAAGCAATGCGGGGCGTTCGCGGTTGTGGAAAGTGCCTATTGTGATGGGGTACGCCCACGTCTGCAGCCCGCAGGAACTGAGGAGATATCGGTGTCGTCACCGTTGCCGCCGCTGGTCGAGCCAGCGGCCGAACTGACCCGCGAAGAGGTCGCGCGCTACAGCCGCCACCTGATCATCCCCGACCTGGGTGTCGACGGTCAGAAGCGCCTGAAGAACGCCAAGGTGCTGGTGATCGGCGCCGGCGGACTCGGCTCGCCCACGCTGCTGTACCTCGCCGCGGCCGGTGTCGGCACGATCGGCATCGTCGAGTTCGACGTGGTCGACGAGTCGAACCTGCAGCGCCAGGTCATCCACGGCCAGTCCGACATCGGGCGGTCCAAGGCGCAGAGCGCCCGCGACTCCATCAAGGAGATCAACCCGCTGGTCGACGTCCGCCTGCACGAGGTGCGGCTGGAGCCCGAGAACGCCGTCGAACTGTTCGAGCAGTACGACCTGATCCTCGACGGCACCGACAACTTCGCGACCCGCTACCTGGTCAACGACGCGGCCGTGCTGGCCGGCAAGCCCTACGTGTGGGGCTCGATCTACCGCTTCGAAGGCCAGGTGTCGGTGTTCTGGGAGGACGCCCCGAACGGGTTGGGCCTCAACTACCGCGACCTCTACCCGGAGCCGCCGCCGCCGGGAATGGTGCCGTCCTGCGCCGAAGGCGGCGTGCTCGGCATCCTCTGCGCGTCCATCGCGTCGGTGATGGGGACCGAGGCGATCAAGCTGATCACCGGCATCGGCGACCCGCTGCTGGGCCGGTTGATGGTCTACGACGCGCTGGACATGACCTACCGGACGATCAAGATCCGCAAGGACCCGGAGACGCCGAAGATCACCGAGCTGATCGACTACGAGGCGTTCTGCGGCGTGGTGTCCGACGCGGCCGCCGAGGCCGCCGCCGACTCCACGATCACCCCGCGTGAGCTGCGCGAACTGCTCGACTCGGGCAAGCCGCTGGCGCTGATCGACGTGCGCGAACAGGTCGAGTGGGACATCAACCGCATCGAGGGCGCCGAGCTGATCCCCAAGGGCGCGTTCGAGTCGGGAGAGGCGCTGTCGAAGCTGCAGGTGGACCGCACGCCGGTGTTCTACTGCAAGACGGGCGTGCGTTCGGCCGAGGTGCTGGCCATCGCGAAGAAGGCCGGGTTCTCCGACGCGATGCACGTCCAGGGCGGCATCGTCGCCTGGGGCAGGCAGCTCGAACCCGACATGGTGATGTACTGAGGCGACGGGTCACGGTCGCGACACGACGCTGACACAACGCTGCACGGCGCACCGACCTGCGACTTGTCGCCGGTAGCCTGTGCCCTGTGACTGACCCTCGGCCGCCGGAGCACGTGCTGGCGGCGTTCGGGCTGACCGGCCAGCGGCCGGTGGCGCTCGGATCGACGTGGGAGGGTGGCTGGCGCTGCGGCGAGGTGGTGCTCTCGCTGATCGCCGACCACGCTCGGGCGGCGTGGTCGGCCAAGGTCCGCGAGACGCTCTTCGTCGACGGTGTCCGGCTGGCCCGGCCGGTCCGGTCGACCGACGGCCGCTACGTGGTGGCCGGGTGGCGCGCCGACACCTTCGTCGCCGGCACGCCGGAGCCCCGCCACGACGAGGTCGTCTCGGCCGCGGTGCGGCTGCACGAGGCCACCGCGAAGCTCGAACGGCCCCGCTTCCTGACCCAGCCGCCCGTCGCGCCGTGGGCCGACGTGGACGTCTTCATCGCCGCCGACCGCGCGGCCTGGGAGGAACGGCCGCTGCAGAAGTTGCCGCCCGGGGCGCGGGTGTCGCCCGGATCGGCCGACGGGCAGCGCTCGGTCGAGCTCATCGGTCAGCTGGCGGGGCTGCGCAAGCCCACCAAGAGTCCCAGCCAGCTGGTGCACGGCGACCTCTACGGCACCGTGTTGTTCGCTGGGGCCGCCGCGCCGGGCATCACCGACATCACCCCGTACTGGCGGCCGGCGTCGTGGGCGGCCGGTGTGGTGGTCGTCGACGCCCTGGCCTGGGGGGAGTCCGACGACGGCCTCATCGAGCGGTGGGCGTCGCTGCCGGAGTGGCCGCAGATGTTGTTGCGGGCGTTGATGTTCCGGCTCGCCGTGCACGCGCTGCACCCGCGCTCGACCGCGGCGGCCTTTCCGGGGCTGGCCCGTACCGCCGCGCTGGTCCGGCTGGTCCTCTAGGCCGCGTCAGAACGAGTACCGCACCTCGGTCAACCGGATGCGGCCGTCGTCGGCGAGCACGCCCTCGGCGCGCAGCAGTTCGAGTTGGCGGGTGGCCAGATGGGCGGCCGGCCGCCCCGATGCGGTGATGACACGATGCCAGGGCAGATCCGACGAATCGGTGCGCATGATCCAGCCGACGATGCGCGGGCTGGAAAGCCCTGCGGCGTCGGCGATGTCACCGTAGGTCGACACCCGGCCCGCCGGGATCCTGGCGACCAGCGCGCGGACGGCTTCCACCTGTTCGTCGGTGATGGGCGCCATGTCAGTGACGTTCGAGATGGGCCCGGATGAGAGCCGCCGTCTCGGCCGGACGGGCATGGGGCACCATGTGATCGCAATCCCACTGCAGCACCTCGAGATCCGTGCCGAGGGTAGCGTCCAGTGCGGTGATCAGCTCGTCGGAGGCGTAGGGCGGTTGCGTGCGGGCGGCCCGCACCAACGTGGTGGGGGTGCCGTCGCGGGGCAGAGCGACGGGCCGCGCCAGCTCGCTCCAGTACGACATCATCGCCGGGATGCTGATCCGCCATCCGCTGCGCCCGTTCGGCAGGTCGATCAGATGCTCGTCGAGGTCGCGGTCCAGCTCGGCCGGATCGACCTCACCCCATGACCCGTTCGCCTTCTCGGCGCGCGCCTCCGCCCGGTCGGTGTAGTCGGGCGAGGCGAACATCTCGTCGGCGATCTCGCGCATCCATTCACCGTCCAGGCCGACCGCGGGATCGAGCAGCACCAGGGCCGAGACCAGATCCGGGCGAGCGGCAGCGAGATCGAGCGCCACCGCGCCGCCGAACGAATGCCCCACCACCACGACGGGACCGCCGCCATCGGCGTCCAGCAGTGCCGCCAGCGCGGTGCTGTTCTCCGACAGCGTCCACGGCGCGGCCCACGACGACCGCCCGTGCCCGATCAGGTCGGGTGCGGCCACCGCATATCCGGGCAGATGCCGGGTGGCCAGCGTCTGCCAGCGCTGACCGTGCCCGGTCAGACCGTGGACGGCCAGGATCTGCGCGGGCCCCGCGGGCCCGTATCGGTACACGTGCAGTCGCGAGGTCACGCGTCGATGGTAGGGCTCCATTCCGGCGGACGGTCCGACGGACCGTCCGCCGAGGGCGACGCGGACCGACGTGTCGGACCCCCGTGGTGTCATGCCCTCATGACCGCGTCACGTATCGAGTCGGCACCGGCAGCGCTCACCGGACCCGGCCGCAGCGGCGTCGTGCGCGTCCTCGGCGGGCCGGGAACGGGCAAGACGGCCCTGCTGGTCGAGACCGCCGCCGCGCACATCGCCGCCGGAGCCGAACCGGAATCCGTTCTGCTGCTGACGGGTTCGGCGCGGCTCGGCGCGCAGGCCCGCGCGGTGATCACCCGCCGTATGCTGCGCGACGGCAGCCGTACCGTGGTACGTGAACCGCTGGTGCGCACCGTGCACTCGTATGCGTTCGCCGTCCTGCGGATGGCCGCGCAGCGCAACGGCGACCCGCCGCCGCGGCTGATCACCGGCGCCGAACAGGACGGCATCATCCGGGAGATGCTCGCCGGTGACCTCGAGGACGGCGACCGCTCGCCGACCGGCTGGCCCGCCGCCCTGCGCCCCGCCCTGACCACCGCCGGTTTCGCAGGCGAGATCCGCGACCTGATGGCGCGCTGCGCCGAACGGGGTGTGGATCCGGTTGCGCTGCAACGCCTCGGCCGGTTGTCGGGCCGGCCGGAGTGGCTGGCGGCCGGCCGTTTCGCGCAGGCCTACGAGCAGATCATGCTGCTGCGCGCGGCGGTCGGCACCGCGGCGCCGCAGGCCACCGTCCCGGCGCTGGGCGCGGCCGAACTCGTCGGCGCTGCGCTGGAGGCCCTCGGCAGCGACCCCGATCTGCTGGCCGCTGAACGGGCCCGGCTGCGCGTGCTGCTCGTCGACGACGCCCAGCAGCTCGATCCGCAGGCCGCCCGGTTGGTGCGCGTGCTGGCCGCGGGCGCCGAATTGACGGTCATCGCGGGCGATCCCGACCAGGCGGTGTTCGGCTACCGCGGCGCGGACCCGCAACTGCTGCGCGGCGACGGCGACGGCGAGGTGGTGACGCTCACCGTCTCGCACCGCTGTGCGTCCGCGGTCACCGGCGCCATCACCGGGCTCGCTCGCCGGCTGCCTGCCGCGTCGGCGGTGCGCCACCTCACCGGCGATGCCGCCCGCACCGGAACGGTCGGGGTGCGGGTGGCGGCGTCGCCGCACGCCGAGGCCGCCGTCATCGCCGACGCGCTGCGACGTGCCCATCTGGTCGACGGCGTGCCGTGGTCGCAGATGGCGGTCCTGGTCCGGTCGATGCCGCGCACGGGATCTGCTCTGGCGCGGGCGTTGTCGGCCGCCGGTGTGCCGGTCGACGTGCCACGGGCCGGCGCTCCGCTCGCCGATCTGCCTGCGGTGCGGGCGCTGCTGACCGTGCTCGAAGCCACCGCCGACGGCCTCGACGGCGCGCAGGCGGCCGAGCTGCTCACCGGGCCGGTCGGCCGGGTCGACCCGGTGTCGCTGCGTCAGTTGCGCCGGGCGCTGCGCCGGGCCGACGGCAGCCGCCCGCCGCGCGACTTCACCGATCTGCTCGTCGCGGCGATCGAGGACGTGCCGTCGGGTCTGTCCCCGGAACAGCAGCGCCCGCTGCGTCGCATTTACACCGTGCTGACGGCGGCGCGCCGCAGTGCCGCCGCCGGGCAGGACCCGCGGGACACGCTGTGGCAGGCGTGGCACCGCTCGGGCCTGCAGCGGCGCTGGTTGTCGGCGAGCGAACGCGGTGGCCCGGCCGGCGCGCAGGCCGACCGTGACCTCGATGCGGTCACCGCGCTGTTCGACGTCGCCGAGCAGTACGTGGGCCGCACGGCCGGAGCCTCCATGCGCGGCCTGATCGACCATGTCGTCGCACTCGGGCCGCCGCCACCGCCGCGCGACCAGCGCCCTGCCCCCGACGCGGTCGCGGTACTCAGCGCACACGCCGCACTCGACCGGGAGTGGGAGTTCGTGGTGATCGCGAGCCTGCAGGAAGGGTTGTGGCCCAACACGGTTCCGCGCGGTGGTGTGCTCGGCACCCAGCATCTCGTCGACGTGCTGGACGGTGTGGCCGCCGCGACCGATCGTGAGCTGTCGAGCCGCGCGCCCCTGCTGGCCGAGGAACGCCGCCTCCTGATCGCCGCACTCGGCCGGGCGCGCACCAGGGTGCTGGTGACCGCCGTGGACAGTGAAGACGGCGACGAGGCCGCGCTGCCGTCGCCGTTCTGCCACGAACTGGCGGCGCTGGCCACCGATCCCCGGCCGGAGCCGGACCTGCCCGCCCGAGCCCCGCGGGTGCTGGCGCCCGCCGTGCTGGTCGGCCGGTTGCGGGCGGTGGCCTGCGCCCCGGCCGACGGCCCCGAGGGCATCGCCCGGGAATGCGCAGCAACGCAATTGGCCAGGATGGCGGCGGCGGGTATCCCGGGCGCCGACCCCGCGCAGTGGTACGGCATGACGCCGGTGTCGAGCGACGAACCGCTGTGGTCGGGTGGCGACCATACCGTCACGCTGTCGCCGTCGACGTTGCAGACGCTGACCGACTGCCCGCTGCGCTGGCTGCTGGAGCGCCATGGCGGCAGCGACGCCCGCGACGTGCGCTCGGCGGTCGGGTCGCTGGTGCACGCCCTGCTCGCGGACCCGGGCCGCACGGAGAGCCAATTGGTCAACGAGCTCCAGACCCTCTGGCAGCAGCTGCCTTTCGAAGCCGCGTGGCACGCCGACAACGAGCTCGCGCGGCATCGCGCCATGCTCTCGGGGTTCGCGCAGTGGCGCGAGCAGACCCGCCGCGAGTTCACCGAGGTGGGCACCGAGGTCGACGTCGACGGGCTGATCGGCGAGCCCGACGACGACGGTGCGCCGGGCGTGCGCGTCCGGGGACGGCTCGACCGGCTCGAACGCGACGACGCCGGCCGGCTGGTCGTGGTGGACCTGAAGACCGGCAAGAGCCCGGTCACCAAGGACGACGCGCAGCGGCACGCCCAGTTGGCCATGTACCAGCTGGCCGTGGCGGCCGGCCTGCTGCCTGACGGTGACCAGCCCGGTGGCGGCCGGCTGGTGTACCTGGGCAAGCCCACCGCAGGCGGTCCCGCCGAGCGCGAGCAGGACGCGCTCACCCCCGAGGCGCAGGAGCAGTGGCGGCAGCAGGTGAGCCGGGCCGCCGCGGCGACCCAGGGTCCTCGGTTCGTCGCCCGGATCAACGACAACTGCACGCACTGCCCGGTCCGTGGCAGCTGCCCCGCCCAGGCCGGAGAGGAGAGGGTATGACACCGCGCTACAGCCCCGCCGAACTCGCTTCGGCGCTCGGCGTTTTCGCACCCACCGAAGAACAGGCCGCCGTCATCGCCGCACCGCCGGGTCCGCTCGTGGTGATCGCCGGCGCGGGTGCAGGCAAGACCGAGACCATGGCCGCGCGGGTGGTGTGGCTGGTGGCCAACGGCTACGCCGCCCCGGGCGAGGTGCTCGGCCTGACGTTCACCCGCAAGGCCGCCGGGCAGCTCCTGCGCCGGGTCCGCAGCCGGCTGGCCCGGCTGGCCGGGGTGGGCCTGCTACCCGGTGGCGACGACGCCGATCCGGCGACGGTCAGCACCTACCATGCGTTCGCAGGCACGCTGTTGCGCGATCACGGCCTGCTGCTGCCCATCGAGCCGGACACCCGGCTGATCAGCGAGACCGAGCTGTGGCAGCTGGCCTTCCGGGTGGTGTGCGAGCACCCGGGCGAGCTGCACGTCGACAAGACGCCGGCCGCGGTGACGGCGATGGTGCTGCGGCTGGCCGGTCAGCTGGCCGAGCACCTGGTCGGCACCGATCAGCTGCGCGACACCCACATCGAGCTGGAGCGGCTGGTGCACACGCTGCCCGCAGGCCCGTATCAGCGCGACCGCGGCCCCAGCCAGTGGCTGCTGCGGCTGCTGGCGACGCAGAACGAGCGGACCGAACTCGTGCCGCTGATCGACGCGCTGCACCGGCGGATGCGGGCCGACAAGGTGATGGACTTCGGCACACAGATGGCCGCCGCCGCCCGGCTGGCCGCCGAGTTCCCGCAGGTCGGCGTCCAGGTGCGGCAGCGCTACCGGGTGGTGCTGCTCGACGAGTACCAGGACACCGGCCACGCGCAGCGGATCGCGCTGTCGTCGCTGTTCGGCGGCGGGGTGGACGACGGTCTCGCGCTCACCGCGGTCGGCGACCCGATCCAGTCGATCTACGGCTGGCGCGGCGCCTCGGCCACCAACCTGCCCCGGTTCGCCACCGACTTCCCCCTCGCGGACGGCAGCCCGGCGCCCACGCTGGAACTGCGCACCAGCTGGCGGAACCCGCCGCGGGCGCTGCGGCTGGCCAACGAGGTGTCGGCCGAGGCGCGCCGCCGGTCGGTTGCCGTGCGCGAGCTGCTTCCCCGCCCAGGGGCCGAGCCCGGCACCATCCGCTGTGCCCTGCTGAACGACCTGGCCGCCGAACGGGACTGGGTCGCCGACCAGATCGCCGCGCTCTATCACGGCGCAGGCGACGACGTCCCCACCGCCGCGGTGCTGTTGCGCCGCAACGCCGATGCCGCTCCGATGGCGGACGCGCTCACCGCGCGCGGCGTCCCGGTGGAGGTGGTCGGCCTGGCCGGGTTGCTCTCCATCCCCGAGGTGGCCGATGTGGTGGCGATGCTGCGGCTGCTCGCCGATCCCACCGCCGGCGCCGCGGCGATGCGGGTGCTGACCGGGCCCAGGTGGCGCCTCGGCGCCAAGGACGTCGCCGCGTTGTGGCGGCGCGCCGTCGAACTCGACGACACCGCCGCGCCCGCCGGGTCGGCGTCCACCGAGGAGATCGTGGCCCGTACCGCGCCCGACGCCGATGCCGCCTGCCTGGCGGACGCGATCTGTGATCCTGGTGCGGCGCAGAGGTATTCGGCCGAGGGCTACCGCCGGATCGTCGCGCTGGGCCGCGAGCTGACCGCCCTGCGCGCGCATCTGGGGTTCCCGCTGCCCGAACTGGTGGCCGACGTGCGGCGGGTGCTGGGCATCGACGCCGAGGCCCGCGCGGCGCAACCCGTGGGGGCCGGCTGGGCCGGCGCCGAGCACCTGGACACGTTCGCCGATGTGGTCGCGGACTTCGCGGCCCGGCCGGGCGCCACGGTGAGCGGCCTGCTCGGCTACCTGGACGCCGCCATGGTGGTGGAGAACGGTCTGGCGCCGGCCGAGGTGTCGGTGTCGGCCAACCGGGTGCAGATCCTCACCGTGCACGCCGCCAAGGGGCTGGAGTGGCAGGTGGTCGCCGTGCCGCACCTGAGCGCGCGCGTCTTCCCGTCGACCGCGCAGCCGCGGACGTGGCTGACCGACCCCGCCGACCTCCCGCCGCTGCTGCGCGGCGACCGCGCGACGGCGGCCGACCACGGGGTTCCGGTGCTGGACACCTCGGACGTCAACGACCGCAAGGTGCTGTCCGACCGGATCCACGACCACAAGAGCCGCCTCGAACAGCGCCGTGTCGACGAGGAGCGCCGGCTGCTGTACGTCGCGCTGACCCGCGCCGAGGACACGCTGTTGCTGTCGGGCCATCACTGGGGCGCCGCGGAGTCCAAGCCGCGGGGGCCGTCGGACTTCCTCTGCGAGCTCGAGGACATCATCGACCGGTCGGTGGCCGACGGCGATCCGTGCGGCGTCGTCGAACACTGGGCGCCCGCCCCGGCCGACGGAGAGCCGAACCCGTTGCGCGAGAACGTTGTCGAAGCCGTATGGCCGCCGGACCCGGCCGGTGGCCGGCGGGCCGACCTCGATCGCGGCGCCGCCCTGGTGACGCGGGCGATGGCCGGCGAACTCCGCCAGGACGCCGATGTCGACGGCTGGCGGGCCGACGTCGACGCGCTGCTGGCCGAGCGTGAACGCGCCGGGCGGGCCGCGCCGGTGGAACTGCCCGCACAGGTGTCGGTCAGCACACTCGTCGACCTCGGCAGGGATCCGGCGGCCGCCACGCAGCGGCTGGCCCGAAGGCTGCCGGTGCGGCCGAACCCGGATGCGTTGCTGGGCACGGCGTTCCACGACTGGGTGCAGCGCTTCTACGGCGCCGAGCGGCTCTTCGACCTCGACGACCTGCCCGGCGCGGTGGACAGCGAACTGCGCCGCAGCGAGGCCGAGGCGCTGGCCGAACTGCAGGCCGCGTTCATGGTGTCGCCGTGGGCGGCGCGCACCCCTGTCGACGTCGAGGTGCCGTTCGACATGGTGATCGGTGACACCGTGGTGCGCGGGCGGATCGACGCGGTGTTCGCCGACGACGACGGCGGCGTCACGGTGGTGGACTGGAAGACCGGCGGGCCGCCCGACACCGACCGGGCACGCAGTCAGGCCGCCGTGCAGCTGGCGGTGTACCGCCTGGCCTGGGCCGCGCTGCACGACCGGCCCGCGTCGTCGGTGCGCGCAGCGTTCCACTACGTACGCACCGGTGAGACCGTGCGGCCGGCCGTGCTGCCCGGCATCGACGAACTGGCTGCCTTGTTGACGTCGGAGGTGGCCTGAGCGGGGCGGCGCCCTAGGCCTCGCGGTAGATCTTGAGAGCCTGGGTGATCATCGGGATCTGCAAGGGAAGGCGCGCGATCGCCGCGATCCGCATCGGCAACGGCTTGTCCCACCACAGCCGGACCATGTTGACGTTGCCGGGGAACACGGCCAAGTACAGCGCCACCGCGGCCAGGGCGCCCACCTTGCGGGTCTGCGGCGCGATCAGCAACCCGCCTGCGGCGAGTTCGGCGACCCCTGACGCGTAGGTGTAGAACCGCGCGGTGCCCGGCAGTTCGTCGGGGACGATCCCGTCGAACGGTTTGGGCGCCACGAAGTGCAGCACCCCCATGCCGACGAGCATCGCGCCCATCTTGGCCCCGCGCGACGAGCCGGCCATCCGCTGCAGTTCTGGTGGGAGAGAGGTCATGATTACATTGTGACGTGCGCATCGCTGGGCGATCGATGAACGGCCCTCGTGGCCAAAGGTAGATTGCGACGTCGGCTCGCTGCGATCGACCAGAATCTGACCAGCCGACCGGACGCCGACCTGGTCGACGTCCTCTCGATTCCGGAGCCGTTCGTCAGCCCGGCCCGGCGCATCGCCATGCGGGTGATCTACGCGTTGTCCGCACTGTTCGCCGCGGTGCTGATCGTCTACCTCGACCGGCACGGCTACCGCGACATCGAGAGCACACCGGACGCCAGCGACCCGCTGTCGTTTCTGGACTGCCTGTACTACGCCACGGTGTCGCTGTCGACGACCGGCTACGGCGACATCACGCCGGTGACCGATTCGGCCCGCCTGATCAACGTGCTGGTGATCACCCCGCTGCGCGTCGCGTTCCTGATCGTGTTGATCGGCACCACGGTCGAGACCCTCACCACGCAGTCGCGCCAGGCGTTGAAGATCCAGCGATGGAGGAACAAAGTGCGCAACCACACCGTCGTCATCGGTTACGGCACGAAGGGCCGCACCGCCGTGGCGGCGATGATCGGTGACGAGGTCGCCCCGGCCGACATCGTGGTCGTCGACGAGAATCCCACCGCCCTCGAGCGGGCCAAGAGTGCGGGCCTGGTCACGGTGCGCGGCAGCGCGACCGATTCGGATGTGCTTCGACTGGCCAGCGCCCAACACGCGAAGTCGATCATCGTCGCCACCAACCGCGACGACACCGCCGTGCTGGTCACGCTGACCGCCCGCGAGCTGGCGCCCAAGGCCAAGATCATCGCCGCGGTCCGCGAGGCCGAGAACCAGCACCTGCTGCAGCAGTCGGGCGCCGACTCCACCGTCGTGACGTCCGAGACCGCGGGCCGGTTGCTCGGCATCGCGGTGCAGACGCCGAGCGTGGTGGAGATGATGGAGGACCTGCTGACCCCGGACGCCGGTTTCGCCATCGCGGAGCGGGAGGTCACGCCGAAGGAAGTCGCCGGCTCGCCTCGGCATCTCTCCGACATCGTGCTGGGTGTCGTGCGCGGTGGGAAACTGCTGCGCGTCGACGACCCGCAGGTCGACGCGCTCGAACCGGGGGACCGGCTGCTGCACATCCGCAGCGCGGACGCGGAGCGATGAGTTCCGGCGGGCCGGGGGGACGGGCGATCAACTTCAGACTGCGCAACATCCCGCTGCTGTCGCGGGTCGGCGCCGACCGCGCCGACACGCTGCGCACCGACGTCGACGCCGCCGTCGCGGGCTGGGCCGACGCCCTGCTGCTGCGGGTGGACCGGCGCAACCAGGTGCTGATCGGCGGCGGTCGGGTGGTGCTCGGCGCGGCC
>NZ_JACKSJ010000018.1 GCF_025821665.1 [Mycobacterium] manitobense | reverse complement strand
CGTGCGGCACCCGGCAGGGCAGGTGCACCACGGCCGCCGTCTCCAGCGTCTGCGCGTCGAGCAGCACCAGATCGCTGCGGTCGGTGCCGCGGCGGTAGACGAATCCCATCACCACGCCGTCATCCTCGGCGGCATCGGCCGAGGCTGGGACGAAGACGAACTCGCCGGGCTCACCGTCGTCGTCGAAAGTCACCCGGCGGGTCTGCCCGGTGTGCAGGTCGTGGCGCAGCAGGGTGCGCGGGGTGGAGCTGTCCGCGGTCATCACGCTGCCGATGGTGTAGCCGTAGCGATGCGGCTTGCCGACACGGCGCTCGTCGACGCGGGGGAACTCCTGCGGGTCGTCGTCCAGGCGCGCCGAGGACACCCGGCCGGTGGCCAGGTCGACGGTCCAGCGGTCCAGCGCCGGGGGCTCGAACAGCCCGGCGCCGAC
>NZ_JACKSJ010000017.1 GCF_025821665.1 [Mycobacterium] manitobense | reverse complement strand
GGCGCCGTCGCCGCCGCGGGAATGGGCGCTGCGCTGGCATTCCCCAGCGTGCCGTCGGCCATCGCCGGCTTCGCCGCCGCGGGGCTGGGGATCGCCACCCTGATCCCGGCGGCCATGCACGCCGCCGACCGGCTGCCCGGCCTGCGCCCGGGCACCGGGCTGGCGCTGGTCACCTGGCTGCTGCGGATCGGGTTCCTGGCCTCACCGCCGGTGGTGGGACTGGTCGCCGATGCGGCCGGGCTGCGGATGGGCCTGCTCATCGTGCCGCTGGCCGGCGTGGTGACGGTGCTGCTCGCCGGCGCGCTCAGTGGGCGAGACCGACCGTCTCGATCATGAGGACGCCGCCGACGATCAGCGCGATGCCGAGCGCCATCGTCGCGGTCAGTGGCTCGCCGAACAGGAACCGCGCGATCACCGCGACGGCGGCGACCCCGCACGCCGTCCAGATCCCGTACGCGATGCCGACCGGCATGCCCAGCGACAGGGTGACCCACAGCAGCGTGAACGACACCGCGTAGCCCAGCACGACGGGCACGATCCACACCCGTCGGCGGAACCCGTCCGATGCGCGCAGCGACAGCGTCGCCACCACCTCGGTGACGATCGCGACGGCCAGCGTCAGCCACATCACGACGGCGGCCCGTCCGTGCGCGGATGTGAGCCGAACTCGACCAGCAGCACACCGGCGATGATGAGACCGATGCCCGCGGCGATCGGCCATGTCAGCGGGTCGCCGAAGATCGCCGCGGCGAGCACCGCCGTCGCCGCAGTGCCGCACGCGCCCCAGATGCCGTACGCGACGCCGACCGCCATCCCTGTCCGCAGCACCAGTGTGAGCAGCACGAATGCGCCGAGGTAGCCCGCGGCCACCACCGCGAGCCAGGCCGAATGGTCCTGCGAGGCACGCAGAGCCAGCGTGGCGGCCACCTCGCTGACGATGGCCGCGGCCAGCAGCGGGAACGGGCGCACGCACCCAACCTAGTGGCCGCGGCCGACCCGCCTCGCCGGCGGAGCCCGCGGCGGCGGGAGTCGTCGCCCTCTCGCCGTGCAACGGCCGGATCAGCGGGTATGCCGGCGTTGCTGAGTACCCTGGAGGAGTTGTCTGCCCGAAGGAGCCGCATGACCACCGACGAATACCGCAGCACGGCGGAAGCCGGACCGGTCGTCGAGACCGGCTACGGGCCGGTGCGCGGCGTCGACGACGGAACAGTGAAGGTGTGGAAGGGGATCCGGTACGCCGCGGCCCCCTCCGGCGAGCTGCGCTGGCGGGCGCCGCGACCGCCGCAGCGCTGGTCAGAGGTCGCCGACGCCACCCGGGTGGGGCCGGTGTGTCCGCAGGCCACCGACGCCCGCATCCCCATCGACCTCGGTGCGCCGCAGGCCGAGGACAGCCTGCGCCTCAACGTGTGGGCCTCGTCCGACACCGCTGCGGGAGACGGCAAGCCGGTGATGGTGTGGGTGCACGGCGGCGCGTACGTCCTGGGGTCGGCCAACCAGCCGCTGTATCACGGCCGGGCGCTTGCCGCCGACGGCGACGTGGTGGTCGTGACGATCAACTACCGGCTCGGCCCCTTCGGCTTCCTCGACCTGTCCTCGTTCGGCGACAGCCGCTTCGAGTCGAACTGCGGTCTGCGCGACGTGGTGTTCGCCCTGCACTGGGTGCGGGACAACGTCGCCGCGTTCGGCGGGGACCCCCACCGGGTCACCCTGTTCGGCGAGTCGGCCGGTGGCGGGATCGTGACCACCCTGATGACGAGTCCGGCAGCCGAGGGATTGTTCGCCCGCGCGATCGCCCAGAGTTCGCCGGTGACCTCGGTCTACGACGCAGGCCGCGGCCGCCGGGTCGCCGAGCGGTTCCTCGGCCATCTCGGCCTGCAGGCCGGCGAGGTCGGCCGGCTGCTCGACCTTCCCCTCGATGCCGTACTGGCGGCGTCGAAACGGCTGTTCGACGAGGTGCCGGTGCGCACCCCGGGCACCTTGGCCTTCGCGCCGATCGTCGACGGGGACCTGGTGCCGGAGCATCCGATCGACGTGGCGCGAGACGGCCGGGCGCACCCGGTGCCGCTGATCATCGGTACCAACCGGGACGAGGCGGCCCTGTTCCGCTGGATGCGTTCACCGCTGATGCCGATCACCCCGCAGGCCATCAAGGCGATGTTCGCCGAGATCGAATCCGAGCAGCCAGGTCTGCAGATCCCATCGGACGCCCAGATCGGCAGTGCGTACCCGCGCGCCCGCGGCAAGGCACGCGGCCTCGGTGTCGCGCGGGACATCGGGTTCCGGATGCCGTCCCTGTGGTTCGCCGACGGCCACAGCGCGGTGGCGCCGGTGTACGTCTACCGGTTCGACTGGTCCACCCCGATGCTGCGGCTGCTGCGCCTCGGCGCCGCGCACGCCACCGAACTGCCCTACGTCTGGGGCAACCTGGTCGCCGGCTCGAAGGATCCGACGTTCAAACTCGGTGGGCTCAAGACCGGGCGCGAGGTGTCGCGGCGCATGCGGCGGCGCTGGCTGGATTTTGCGGTCGACGGCGACCCGTCGACGGTTGACCCGGTGTGGCGGCCGTACCGGCGGGGTGACCACAGCACCCTGGTCATCGACAAGGAAGACCGGCTGGTCACCGACCTGGACGAGCACCTCCGCAGCGCCTGGGGTGACCAGGTGCTGAACTTCCGGTGACTTAAACTGGGCCGGGAGGTGTGACGATGAATCCCAGCTGGGACGCGGTGCGGTCGGCGCTCGACGTGTTGCCGCTGCAGATGCGCGATCCGGTGCTGTTCGCCATCCCGTTCTTCCTGGCGCTGCTGATCGTCGAATGGACGGCGGCCCGCAAGCTCGAGGATGCGCGGGACGGGCGCGCGCCCGCCGGGGCGTTCCACTCCCGGGACGCGTGGGCGAGCATCTCGATGGGCTTGGTGTCGATCGCCACCACCGGAGCGTGGAAGTTCGCCGCGCTGCTGGGATATGCCGCGCTGTACACCTACGTCGCACCCTGGCACCTGCCGTCCACGCAGTGGTACACGTGGGTCATCGCGATCGTCGGTGTCGACGTGCTGTTCTACGCCTACCACCGGATCGCACACCGGGTGCGGCTGATCTGGGCCACCCACCAGGCCCACCACTCGAGCGAGTACTTCAACTTTGCGACCGCACTGCGGCAGAAGTGGAACAACAGCGGCGAGATCCTGATCTGGATTCCGTTGCCGCTGTTGGGTGTTCCGCCGTGGATGGTGTTCGCGAGTTTCTCGCTCAACCTCATCTACCAGTTCTGGGTGCACACCGAGCGGATCGGGAAGCTCTGGCGGCCATTCGAATTCGTGTTCAATACCCCGTCACACCACCGGGTGCACCACGGGATGGACGCCGAGTACCTCGACAAGAACTACGGCGGCATCTTCATCCTGTGGGACCGGATGTTCGGCACGTTCCAGGCCGAGCTGTTCCGCCCGCACTACGGCCTCACGAAACCGGTCGACACCTTCAACATCTGGAAGCTGCAGACCCGCGAGTACGTCGCGATCGCCGCCGACGTGCGGACCGCGACCCGGTGGCGCGACCGGCTCGGGTATGTCTTCGGCCCGCCAGGATGGCAGCCCGCCGACCGGCGCGTGCCGGTCGGCCCGTCCGCGGAAGTACCCATCTGATCCGGCGCGGCGGCCGTAACCTCCGCAGGATGCGGACAGTGTTCGACGGCCACGTCGACCCGGCGCTGATCGACCGCGCGCTGACGCCGAGCGCCTTCGCGCCGATGTGGCTCGACATCCCCCGGCCGCGGTATCCCCGGCTGACGGCGACGGTCGACTGCGATCTGCTGGTCGTCGGCGCCGGCTACACCGGGCTGTGGGCGGCGCTGCACGCCGCGGAACGCCGGCCCGGACAGCGGGTGGTGATCGTCGACTCCGATCGGGTGGGCTGGGCGGCGTCGGGACGCAACGGCGGATTCGTCGACGCCAGCCTCACTCACGGTGCGCAGAACGGGAAGTCGCGCTGGCCGCACGAGTTCGACCGGCTCGAGCGGCTCGGGATGGAGAACCTCGACGGGATGCAGGCCGACGTCGAGCGGCTCGGTCTCGACGTCGAGTGGGAGCGGACCGGGATGCTGCAGGTGTCCACCGAGCCGCATCAGGACGCCTGGCTGGCTCGCGCGTCGGCCGAGGGTGCGGGCCGGCTGCTGAGCCGCCACGAGGTCACCGCGGAGGTGAACTCGCCGACCTTCCGGGCCGGCCTGTTCAGCGCGGACGACTGCGCCGTCGTCCATCCGGCGAAGTTGGCGTTCGAACTGGCCCGTGCCTGCACGGCCGCAGGTGTCGAGATCTTCGAGGACTCCGGGGCCACGTCGATCGATTCGGGCGGCCGACGCCTCCGCGTGGACGCCGGCGCAGGGACGGTCACCGCCGCCCGCGCGGTGCTGGCAACCAACGTGTTTCGGAGCCTGTTGCGGCGCAATCGGTTTCACACCGTTCCGGTCTACGACTACGTGCTGGCCACCGAACCGCTCACCGATGAGCAGCTGGACCGGATCGGATGGCGCAACCGGCAGGCCATCGGCGACTCCGCCAACCAGTTCCACTACTACCGGTTGACCGCCGATCACCGCATCGTGTGGGGCGGCTACGACGCGGTGTACCACTTCGGGCGCCGGGTCGATCCGGCGTACGAGGACCGGCCGGGCAGCTACCGGCGTCTCGCGGCGCACTTCTTCATCACCTTCCCCCAACTCGACGACGTCCGGTTCAGCCACCG
The DNA here is from genome assembly GCF_025821665.1 of [Mycobacterium] manitobense. Taxonomy (GTDB): domain Bacteria; phylum Actinomycetota; class Actinomycetes; order Mycobacteriales; family Mycobacteriaceae; genus Mycobacterium; species Mycobacterium arseniciresistens. The sequence goes on along the minus strand of NZ_JACKSJ010000017.1, from coordinate 35,203 downwards.
CTGGGCGGGGGCCATCGACACCAACACCCGGTTCTGTGCGCACTGGGGGCTGGCACGTCACGGCCGGGTCGCCTACGTCAACGGGTTCACCGGACTCGGTGTCGGTGCGGCCCGGTTCGCCGCCGACACCTGCCTTGACCTGCTCGACGGCCGCCGCACCGAGCGCACCGAACTCGAGATGGTCCGGCGCCGTCCCGTGCCGTTCCCGCCAGAGCCATTCGCGGCCATGGGGATTCACGCCACCCGCTGGTCACTGGACCGGGCCGACCATGCGGCGGGCCGGCGCAACATGTTGCTGCGCGGGCTCGACAGAGTGGGCCTGGGATTCGACTCCTGACGCCGAACCGGCCACGGCGACGGTCAAGATCGTTAAGCTCAGCCCGTCCATGGTGGAAGGGACGGGCGCCCTCGGGGGAGGTTGCTCGGTCTCTGGACGTACCGGCCACCGTGCCGGTTACGCTTGACCGCCAGCACACCCCGACCGATCGGAGGCCTCCGTGCGCCGACGCTGGTTTCGCGTGGTTGCCGCGGTGGCCGTCGGCCTCGCCGGCGCCGCAACGGCTGTCCCGCCCGCCCAGGCCCAGCCCGGTGTCCTGGTCTATCCCGGCATGGAGATCCACCAGGACGCCAACGTGTGCACCCTTGGCTTCGTCGATCCCCAACTGCGGGTGGCGTTCACCGCGGGGCACTGTCGCGGCAGTGGGCCGGTGTTCGACAGCGGCGGCAACTTCATCGGCACCCAGGCCCTGTACCGCGACAACACACCCGACGGCGCGACCATCGACACCAATCACCAGATCTCCGACTGGGAGGCGATCGGCCTGGCCGTCAACGTCCCGGTCAACAACATCCTGCCCGGCGGCCGCCAACTGGTGACCGACCCGGCCGTGGTGCCGCAGCCCGGTATGCCGATCTGCCACTTCGGGGTGATCACCGGTGAGAGCTGCGGCACCGTCGAGGCGGTCTACAACGGTTGGTTCACCATGGGCAACGGAGTGGTCAGCCAGAAGGGCGACTCCGGGGGACCGGTGTACTCGGTGACGCCGGACGGCCGGGCGGTGATCATCGGGATGTTCAACAGCACCTGGGGGCGGTTCCCTGCAGCGGTGTCATGGCAGGTGGCCAGCCAGCAGGCCCGCGAGGACGTGCTCACCGTCACCGGTGGCACCGCACCGCCGCTGCCCTAGCCGACGAGTTCGAACACCGGGATCGACGGCGCCGCCGCCCGCAGCTGTTCGGCGGTGGAATCCGGTGTCAGACCTGCGGTGTGGCCCTTGACCTCCCAGAACCAGCGATCGAGGTAGCGCTCGAGCAGGTTCGGCTTGTCGCCGTCCGCCACCTCGACGACGCGGACGCGGCGACGGCGCCAGCGCGGGCCGGTCTCCACCTCACCGGCGGCGCGGGCGTTGCGGGCCCACTGCGTGTTTCCGCGTGGTGACACGACGTAGTCGCGGCCCTCGACGGTGAGCAGGTTGATCACCACGGTGCGCAGTTCCCCGGACTTGCGGCCGCGGACGCGCAGCGCCCGGGTGCCTGCGATGCTGACGCCGGCTTCGGCCAGCCAGCGGAAAACGTGGTTGACGATTCTGGCGACTCGGTCCGGTGGGTCATAGCGTGCGGGCATTGCGCGGACTCCTTCGACTCGGTGACAAGAGCATTGCTCTCGTTTTCAGAATGTCATCGGATCCGCGATAAAGCAAGAGCGGTGTTCTCGCTTTGTGTCACACTGGCCACGTGGGCAAACGGCAGGAGTCACGCGACCGCATCGAGGCGCAGATCGTCACGCTCGGGCGCAAGCACCTGGAGACCGAGGGCCCGGCCGGCCTGTCGCTGCGCGCCATCGCCCGCGACCTCGGCATGGTGTCCTCCGCCGTGTACCGCTACGTCGCGAGCCGGGACGAGTTGCTCACCCTGCTGCTGGTCGACGCCTACTCCGAACTCGCCGACACCGTCGACCGGGCACGCGCCGTCCCGGCCCCGTCCTCCCGCGACCGCCTCCTCGGCATGGGCGGCGCAGCCCGGCGGTGGGCGGTCGACCAGCCGGCGCGGTGGGCGCTGCTCTACGGCAGTCCGGTGCCCGGCTACCACGCCCCAGCCGAACGCACCGTCCTGCCCGGCACCAGGGTGGTGCAGGCGCTGTTCGACACCGTCGCCGAGGGCGTCGCCGCGGGGGAAGTCCGCGTGCCGGAAGGTGTTGTCGGGCAACCACTGTCGTCCGACTTCGACGGACTCCGCGCAGAGTTCGGATTCGACGGCGGCGACACGCTGGTGGTCCGGTGCATCGCGCTGTGGGCGGGACTGGTCGGGGCGATCAACCTCGAGGTGTTCGGTCAGTACGGTTCCGACACGTTCACCCGGCCGGCCCTGTTGTTCGACGCGCTGTTCGGGCTGCTGGTCGACGAGATGACCGGACGAAACTAGAACACGTTCTAGCCACGGCGGGCGACCGGCGATATTCTCGACCCGATGCCCAATCAGACACCTGTCCAGCTCGCGTGGGTCACCGACGACCTCGACGCGACCGAGCGCAGCCTGTCGGCGTTGCTCGGCGCCCGGAACTGGGTGCGGATGCCCGGGGTGCACTTCGGTCCCGACACCTGCACGCACCGCGGGCGGCCGGCGGACTACACCGCGGACATCTCCCTGAGCTATGCGGGCGACCTGCAACTCGAGCTGATCGCCCCCGGCTCCGGTGACAGCGTGTACTCCGAATTCCTCGACCGGTCCGGACCCGGCCTGCACCACGTCTGCGTCGAGGTCGACGACGAGGCCGCGTTCGACGCCGCGGTGGCGGCCGCCGCCGACGGCGGCGCGACCATCGCAGCGCAGGGCGTCATGCCCGGCGGCATGCGCTTCGCCTACGTCTCCGACGAGCGGTCCGGGGTGCCCTACATCGAGATCGCACACATCCCCGACGAGATCCGCCAATTCTTCGACTACGTCCGACATCAACAGCAGTGAAACAGGAGCAGCAGTGACAACCGAGATTCCCCAGACCGTCGATGCCGCGGACGTGCCGGACTGGTCCGACGACGTCGACGTCCTGGTGATCGGCTTCGGCATCGCGGGCGGATGCGCGGCGGTCAGCGCCGCCGCCGCCGGCGCCAGGGTGCTGGTCCTGGAGCGCGCCGCCGCTGCCGGCGGCACCACGTCGATGGCGGGCGGTCACTTCTACCTCGGCGGCGGCACCGCGGTGCAGCAGGCCACCGGCCACGATGACAGCGCCGAGGAGATGTACAAGTACCTCGTCGCGGTGTCGCGCGAGCCCGATCACGACAAGATTCGCGCCTACTGCGAAGGCAGCGTCGAGCACTTCACCTGGCTCGAGGACCTGGGCTTCCAATTCGAGCGCAGCTTCTACCCCGGCAAGGTCGTCGTCCCGCCCGGCACCGAGGGCCTGTCCTACACCGGCAACGAGAAGGTGTGGCCGTTCACCGAGAAGGCCGTGCCCTCCCCGCGGGGCCACTCGGTGCCCGTCCCCGGTGAGCTCGGCGGCGCCGCGATGGTGATCGACCTGTTGCTCAAGCGCGCGGACGAACTCGGCGTCGAGATCCGCTACGAGACCGGGGCGACGAACCTCGTGACGGCCGACGGGGCGGTGGTCGGCGCGACGTGGAAGCACTTCACCGAGACGGGGGCGAGCAAGGCGAAGTCCGTGGTGATCGCCGCGGGCGGCTTCGCGATGAATCCCGACATGGTCGCCGAGCACACTCCGGCGCTGGGCCACAAGCGCAAGACCAAGCACCACGGGCTGGTGGAGCCCTACATCCTGGGCAACCCCAACGACGACGGCCTCGGCATCCGGCTCGGCGTGTCCGCCGGGGGAGTCGCCGAGAATCTCGACCAGCTGTTCATCACCGCCGCCGCCTATCCGCCGGAGATCCTGCTCACCGGCGTCATCGTCAACAAGGACGGTGAGCGGTTCGTCGCCGAGGACTCCTATCACTCGCGCACGTCGGCCTACGTCCTCGAGCAGCCCGAGCAGATCGCCTACCTGATCGTCGACGAGGCGCACATGGAGATGCCTGCGATGCCGCTGATCAAGTTCATCGACGGCTGGGAGACCGTCGAGGAGATGGAGCGGGCGCTCGAGATCCCGGCCGGCCGTCTCGCCACGACGCTGCAGCGCTACAACGAGAACGCCGCGCGCGGTGAGGATCCCGACTTCCACAAGCACCCCGACTACGTCGCCCCGCAGACCGAAGGACCGTGGGCGGCGTTCGACCTGTCGCTCGGCCGGGCGATGTACTCCGGGTTCACCATGGGCGGGCTCGCGGTTTCCATCGACGGCGAGGTGCTGCGCGAGGACGGCTCGCCGGTCGCCGGCCTGTACGCCGCCGGGGCGTGCGCGTCGAACATCGCCCAGGACGGCAAGGGCTACTCCAGCGGCACCCAGCTGGGCGAGGGCTCGTTCTTCGGCCGGCGCGCCGGTGAGCACGCCGCCCGCCACTAGGCCGGGGCGGGGTCCCGCTCGATGTCGTCGATCCGCCACTCGCCCTCGCCGAGCAGCTGCAGTTGCCTGGCGTGGTGCTGTTCGACCGTGCTGCGGTGGCTGACGCTGACGACGATCGTGTCCGGCAGCTCGCGGCGCACCAGCTGGTAGAGCATCAGCTCGAGCCCCTCGTCGAGCGCCGACGTCGTCTCGTCGAGGAACACCGCCTTCGGGGCGGTCAGCAATATCCGGGCGAACGCGATGCGCTGCTGCTCGCCGGGTGAGAGCACCTTGGCCCAGTCCTGCACCTCGTCGAGGCGGTCGGCCAGATGCGGCAGCGCGACCTGCGCCAGCACCCGCCGCAGGTCCTCGTCGTCCAGCGAGCCCGCCTGGCTGGGGTAGGAGACGACGGTGCGCAGGTCACCCAGTGGCACGTAGGGCAGCTGCGACAGGAACATCGTCGCGTTCTCGTCGTCGGGGCATGCGATCGATCCCGAGGCGAAGGGCCACAGCTGGGCGAGGCTGCGCAGCAGTGTGGTCTTGCCGCTGCCCGACTCGCCGGTGACGACCAGTGTGTCGCCGGGCTCGAGGTGCAGGTCCAGCGGGTTGACCAGCTGCCTGCCGTCCGGGGTGCGGACCTCGACGTCGTCGAGTTGCACGGTGCCGTCGCCGCTGTCCGACCGGTCGAGTTCGGGCAGCGCCCGGCCCTCCTCGTTGGCGACCACCAGTCCGTGCAGACGGATGATGGCGGCGCGGTAGCCGGCGAAGTTGTCGTAGGCGTTGCGGAAGAAGGACAGTCCGGTCAGCAGTTCGCGGAACGCGCCCGCGGTCTGGGTGAGCTGACCCAGCGTGAGCTCACCGTTGTAGAACCGGGAGAACTGCACCAGGTACGGAATGACCTCCTGGCTCTGGGTAATCGCGAAGTTGAAGCCGAGGAAGCCGGCCATCCGGTTCACGTACTTCTTGTAGTTCTCCACGATCGGGACGAACCGCCGCCGCAGACCGCTGCGCTCGGCGAGCTCACCGCGGTAGAACGCGACGGCCTCGGACGCATCGCGCAGCCGCACCAGCGCATAGCGGAAGACGGCGTTGAACTTCTCGTTGTTGAACGACAGCCGGATGATCGGCCGGCCGATCGCGAACGCGACGACGGTGGCGACGACGATGTAGACGATGCCGATCCAGAAGATCGCCCGGGGCAGCTCGTACTGGATCACCGGCAGGGTGATCGGCCCCGACAGGTCCCACAGGATCTTGGTGAACGCGAACATCGACGCGATGGCGGAGACGGCGCCGAACAGCAGGGTGGAGGTCGACGTGTTGCCCGGCGTGTTGGGTTGCGAGTTCACGCCGGTGGTGAAGATGTCGATGTCGGCCTGGATGCGCTGGTCCGGGTTGTCGATGGTGTCGTCGATGAAGCGGGAGCGGTAGTACGCCTTGCCGTCCAGCCAGTCGCCGGTGAGCTGATCGGTCAGCCAGGTGCGCCAGCGCAGCATGAACCGCTGCGCGGCGAACAGGTCGAGCACGATGAACACGATGTTCAGCACGGCGAGGATCGCGAAGATGGTCAGCGACATCCAGAAGCCGTCCGCGCCGGACTGCTTGACCGCCTCGTCGCCCGCACCGACCCCGGCGGCGATCACCTGGAAGCTCGTCATCATGTCGTTGCCCTGGAACGAGAACAGCACCGACAGCCGCACGCTCGCCATGACGAGCAGCAGCAGGCCCGCCAGCCATGCCCACACGATGACGCTGTCCGGCCCGGTGAAGTAGCCGCTGGTGACGCGCCAGAACTGCCGGCCCCAGGTGGTGGTCTTGGCGATCAGCACCAGGATGACCAGAGTGGCCACCGCGGCGTACAGCCAGCCCCTGGCGATCCATTCCAGCGACTCCAGCAGCTCACTGCTCCAGTCGAGGCTGGGCACGAACATTCCGTCCATCCGGGCAAGGTACCGCGAGCGGCTGTGCGGAGTGGTGCCGGACGCGTCAACCCGGCGTGGCGGGGCCCAGGTGCCAGCGGCCGTCACCGACCAGCTGCAGCCTCCGGCGGTGCATCTGCGCGACGGTGGCGCGGTGGCTGACGCTGACCAGGATCGCCTCGGGTAGCTCCGCGCGCAGCAAGTCGTAGAGCATCAATTCCAGACCCTCGTCCATTGCCGCGGTCGACTCGTCGAGGAACACCACACGGGGCCGGGTCAGCAGCACCCGGGCGAAGGCGACGCGCTGCTGCTCTCCCGGGGAGAGCACCTTGGACCAGTCGCGCACCTCGTTGAGGCGGATGACGAGGTGGGACAGCGCGACCCGCAGCAGCGCGGACTGGATGTCGCGGTCGTCGGCGTCGTCTGTCGGGTACGACGCGACCGCCCGCAGGTCGCCGAGGGGGAGGTAGGGCAGCTGGGGGAGGAACATCGCCCCGTCGCGGCCGCCCGGAAGCTCGACCGTTCCCGACGCGAACGGCCACATGCCCGCCAGGCTCTGCAGCAGCACCGTCTTCCCGATGCCGGACGGCCCGCTGACGACCAATGAGTCGCCGGGGGCCAGCTGCAGCGACAGGTCGCGGATCAGCGCCGTCCCCTCAGGGGTGCGCACCTCGACCTCGTCGACCGCGAGCGTGCCGTCACCGGCGGCGGCCACCTCCACCCGCCCGCCTGCTGCAGCGATGCGGTTCTCCCGCGCCAGTCCGTCGAGCCGGATGGTGGCCGCGCGGTAACTGGCGAAATTGTCGTAGGCGTTGCGGAAGAACGACAGCGAGTCGTGGATGGCGCCGAACGCCTGGGCCGACTGGATCACCTCGCCGAAGGTGATCTGCTGTGCGAACAACCGTTGCGCCTGAACGATGTAGGGCAGCGGGTTGATCGCCTGGCTGGCCGAGGTGTTCCAGCCGATGAACAGCATCATCCGGTTGAGCCAGTGCCGGTAGTTGTCCATCACCGCCGACAGCCGTCCGTCGAGCAGTCGCCCTTCGACGTGCTCCCCGCGGTACATGCCCACCGCCGCGCCGGCGTCACGCATCCGCACGAGCGCGTAGCGGAAGCTGGCGTTGCGCAGTTCGTTGACGTAGCTGTACCGGATCATCGGCCGGCCGATGACGAACGCGACCACCGTCGCCGCCAGCACGTACGCCAGCACGATCCAGAACAGCGCCCTCGGCACGGTGACGCCGAGCCAGCTCAGCGGCCCGGACAGTTCCCACAGGATGATCCCGAAGAACAGCGCCGACAGCACCGCCTCCACCGCACCGAACACCAGCACGTGGCTCGAGGTGTAGGCCGGATTGTTCGGCTCGGCGCCCGCGCCGGTGGTGAAGATGTCGATGTCGGCCTGGATGCGCTGATCTGGATTGTCGACCGGTTGGCGCCCGAACTGCATTCGGAAATAGGCGTTCCCATTGAGCCAGCGGTGAATGAAGCGGCGGCTCAGCCAGATTCGCCACCGCATGATGAACCGTTGCGTCACGTAGAGATCGGCGAGCAGCCGGACGACGTAGCAGACCGCCAGCACCGCGAACACCAGCATCGTCGACCAGAAACCCTGCACGCCCGTGGCGCCCGCGCCGGCTCCCGAGCCGGTCTGGAAGGCCACCTGCAATGCGGTGAACAGGTCCCTGGCGTAGTAGGTGAGCAGGATGCTGATGCGGACGGACACGATCGTCAGCAGCAGCAGCACGGCCAGCAGCCCCCACGCCGGAAGACTCTGCCTGCCGGTGAAGTACCGCCCGGTGATGCGGACGAACTGACGCCCCCAGGCTGTGGTCCGCCCGATCACGGCGGCCACCACGACCAGCACCGCCACGGTGACCAGGAAGACGGCCAGCACCCACACGGCCGAGTGGACGGGCTCGACGCTCCAGTCGATCGACGGGCTGAACGTCGCGGTGTCCATCCGGCGGTACCTCCCTCGGCCGCAGGCCGGTCAGCGCGAAGCTACCGCAGACCGGCGCCGGTAACGGGGAGGTGGCGCACCGTCAGCCGAAGGTGTTGCCCAGGTACGCCAGCAGCGCGCGGGCGTCGATGCCGTGGCAGGCGTAGCCCAGATAGCCGTCCGGGCGCACGACGAACACCGAAGTCCCTGCGGTGGAATAGCTGCGCGCGAAATCGCCGTCGTCATCGCGCAGCAACGGCAGCACGGTGGCGTCGACATCGGCGGTGGGCGCCGCCACGACGTACACGTCCAGCCGGCCGTGGGCGGCCCGCACCGCGGCGTCGGCGGCCGCCTCGAACGCCGCCACCTCATCGTCACCGGCGTCGCCGTCTGCGTAGCAGAGCAGGGTGTGGTCGGCGCCGAAGAGTGTGAACAGGCGCACCGGGCCTGCGACCACCGCGCGCCGAAGGCGGGCCGCGTCCGGCGCCCGCCTGCCCGCGCCGACCGCCGAGGACGTCACGGCGCCGCCTGCGGCGACGATCGGGCTGTCGGCGTAGTCGATGAGCAACTGCCCTTCGCGGAGCACCGTGCGGCTCGCGTCCGGCGAGTCGGCGCCGATGCCCTGGCGGGCGCTGCGCACTGTCCGGCCGACGACCTCATCGCCGACCGGCCTGCGTTCGGCGTCGTAGCTGTCCAGCAGCCCGCCGGCGGCGTCACCGGCGACGGCCAGCGCCAACTTCCAGGCCAGGTTGTAGGCGTCCTGGATGCCGGTGTTCATCCCCTGGGCACCGGTCGGGGGGTGGATGTGGGCGGCGTCGCCCGCGACGAACACCCGGCCGCGGCCGTAGGCATCGACGATGCGGTGACTGATCCGGAACACCGACGACCACCGCAGATTGCGGGCCGTCGCCGGCTCGGGCGCCAGCCGGTCGAGCACGGCCTGGAGGTGACCGACTTCGGGCCTGCGGCCGCCCTCGAAGCCGTGTGCCACTCCGTCGGCGGGCGCCGCGGCCAGTTCGTCGGGCACCAGCATCGACATCCGGTACCGGTTGCGGCCCGGCAGCGGGATGCACACCAGCAGGTCGTCGGTCGTGCCGTCGGTCTGGTGCATCGCCCTGATCGCGTATCCCGGCGGCTGCGACCAGTCGACCTCGACGTCGCCGAGCATGTACTGCTCGTCGAATGCGGCGCCCTCGAAGGTGAGCCCCAGCCCCTTGCGCACCACGCTGTGCGCGCCGTCGGCGCCGACGAGATAGGCGGCGCGGACGGTGGACTCGCCGTCCTGCCCGGCGAGGGTGGCGCTCACGCCGTCGGCGTCCTGGGTGAAGGCGGTCAGGCGCACGCCACGCTGCACCTCGACACCGCGCCTGTTCGCCTCCTCGCGCAGGATGCGTTCGGTGGCGTACTGCGGAATGCACAGGAAGGCGAACGGGATGTCGCCCGGAAGCGTCAGGTCCAGCTGCGTCACCTTCTCGCCGTTGACGTAGACGATCTGTCCGCGCATCTCGGTACCGGCGTCGAGGACATGGCGCAGGATGCCCATCGATTCGAACACTTCCAGCGTTCGAGGCTGCACGCCAACGGCTTTCGCGTACTGCGGCGGGTCGGGGAGTGGGTCGACGATGCGGCAGGCCACGCCGCGGCGGGCGAGTTCGACGGCGGCGGTCAACCCGACCGGCCCGGCGCCTGCGATCAATACCTCGGTGACGTTCGCGGTGTGCACAGCCAAAGCGTATGCCGCCGATATGCTGCGGCCATGAGCAATGAGGCTCCTGCCGAACAGAGCGTGAACGCCGGGCATCTGATCGCACGGCGGTTGCGCGCCAGCGGCATCGACACGATGTTCACGCTGTCGGGCGGACACATCTTCCCGATCTACGACGGCTGTCGGGCCGAAGGGATCCGGCTGATCGACACCCGGCACGAGCAGACCGCGGCGTTCGCCGCCGAGGGCTGGTCGAAGGTGACGCGGGTGCCGGGCGTCGCTGCGCTGACGGCCGGTCCGGGAATCACCAACGGGATGAGCGCGATGGCCGCCGCGCAGCAGAACCAGTCGCCGCTGGTGATCCTCGGCGGCCGGGCACCGGCGATGCGCTGGGGCCAGGGTTCGCTGCAGGAGATCGACCACGTGCCCTTCGTCGCGCCGCTGTGCCGATTCGCGGCGACCGCGCAGTCGGCGGGCGCGGCAGCGGGTCTGGTCGACGATGCGCTGCGGGCGGCGGTCGGCGCGCCCTCGGGGGTGTCGTTCGTCGACTTCCCGATGGATCACGTCTTCGGCGCGGCACCGGACACCGCGGCGCCGGGCGCGCTGACTGCGCCGCCTGCGGCCACGCCGCCGGACGGCGCCGCGCTGGACGCGGCGGTGGCGCTGCTGGCATCGGCGGCGCGGCCGGTCGTCATGGCGGGTACCAACGTGTGGTGGGGCCACGGCGAACGGGCGCTGCTGCAGCTGGCCGAGACGTTGCGGATCCCCGTGCTGATGAACGGGATGGCGCGCGGCGTGGTGCCCGCCGATCACCCGCTGGCGTTCTCCCGCGCACGGTCCAAGGCGTTGCGGGAGTCCGACGTCGCGTTGGTGATCGGGGTGCCGATGGACTTCCGCCTCGGCTTCGGTGCGGTGTTCGGCGAGGACACCGCGGTGATCGTGGCCGACCGCGCGGCGCCCGTGCGGCCGCACCCGCGCCCCGTCGCCGCGGCGCTCTACGGCGACCTCACCACCACCTTGACCGCGCTGGCCGGCGCGGGCGGCGGCGACCACGAGGCATGGGTTGCTGATCTGCGGGAGAACGAGAATTCGGTGCGGGCGCAGGAGCAGGCCGACCTCGACGACATGCGCACGCCGCTGCACCCGATGCGGGTGTACGCCGAACTGGCGCCACTGCTCGATCGCGACGCGATCGTGGTGATCGACGCCGGCGACTTCGGCTCGTACGCGGGCCGGATGATCGAGAGCTACGTGCCGGGGGCGTGGCTGGACAGCGGACCCTTCGGCTGCCTGGGCTCCGGGCCCGGTTATGCGCTGGCCGCCAAGCTGGCCCGGCCCGAGCGGCAGGTGGTGCTGCTGCAGGGCGACGGTGCGTTCGGCTTCTCCGGGATGGAGTGGGACACCCTGGTTCGCCACGGCGTGAACGTGGTGTCGGTGATCGGCAACAACGGCGTGTGGGCGCTCGAGAAGCACCCGATGGAGGCGCTGTACGGCTACTCGGTGGTCGCCGAACTGCGGCCCGGCACCCGCTACGACGAGGTGGTGCGTGTGCTCGGCGGGCACGGCGAACTGGTCAGCACGCCCGACCAGCTCCGCCCGGCGCTGGAGCGGGCGTTCGCGGCCGGGCTGCCCGCGGTGGTCAATGCGCTGACCGACCCGAGCGTCGCCTATCCACGCCGCTCCAACCTGGGCTGACCGTGCCGACGTCACCGTCGAGATCGAGACGACGATGAGGGCGCGACACCACGATTCGGTCGACGACTTCCGCGCGACAGCGGAGCCGCTGTACCGCAGTGACCCCGTCGCCCACACGGTGGAACTGACGCTGCTGCAGTCGAACCGGGTACCCGCCGACGCCGTTCTGCTGACGCTGTGGGACGACGCGACCCTAGTCGGCGCGGCCATGCAGACACCGCCGATGCCGTTGCTGGCCAACGCGATTCCGCCCGGCGCCGCCGCAACGGTGGCCGAGGAGGTGTCGCGGCTGCGGCCCGGCCTGCCCGGCGTGCGGGGCGTGCGACCGGCCACCATCGCGTTCGCCGACGCCTGGCGCACCGTCACCGGCCGCCGCGGCGTGGTGACCGTCGAGGAGCGGCTGCACCGTCTCGGCCACCTGCGGCCGCCGAACGGCGTCGCGGGCCGCGCCCGCCTCGCCACCACGGAAGACACCGCACTCCTCGTCGACTGGATCGAGGCGTTCTACGGCGAGACCTTCGGCCACCCGCGCGACGACGCCGCGGGCCGGCGCCTGGTGGCCACCGCGTTCGAGGTGGGGGACCGGATCCTGCTGTGGACCGTCGACGCAGAACCGGTCGGCATGGCGATGCTGCGGGCGCCCGCAGCCGGTGTGGCGCGGATCGGCCCGGTGTTCACGCCTGCCGACCGGCGCGGGCGCGGCTACGGATCGGCGGTCACCGCGGCGGCAGCGGCCGCCGCACTTGCCGACGGGGTGACCGGTGTCGTGCTGTTCACCGACCTGGCCAACCCGGTCTCCAACGCGATCTACCGCAGAATCGGTTTCGAACCCGTCGCCGACTGCGTGCACATCGACTTCTCCGCGGGCTGAACCCCATCCGCGAGCGCGCGCGAAGTGCCAGCGCGGGCGGCGTGTCGACGTGCGGACACGCACACTCGCGGGGGAAGCGAACGCGTACCGTGAACACGTGCCCAAGACGACCACGCGCAGTCAAGGCCGCCTGAGCAGCAGGTTCTGGAAGCTGCTCGGCGCCACCACCGAGAAGGACCAGAGCCGGTCCCTCACCCAGGTCGAGACGTCGGCGGACTTCGACAAGAAGGCCGCCGACCTCGATGACGACCAGCTGCGCAAGGCCGCACAACTGCTCGAACTCGAGAACCTGTCCGAGTCCGCCGACATCCCGCAGTTCCTCGCCGTCGCCCGCGAGGCCGCCGAACGCGCGACCGGACTGCGGCCCTTCGACGTCCAGCTCCTCGGCGCGCTGCGGATGCTGGCAGGCGACGTCGTCGAGATGGCCACCGGTGAGGGCAAGACGCTCTCGGGCGCGATCGCGGCGGCCGGCTACGCCATCGGCGGGCGCAACGTGCACGTCATCACCATCAACGACTATCTGGCCCGACGTGACGCCGAGTGGATGGGCCCGCTGCTGGAGGCGCTCGGCCTGACCGTCGGCTGGATCACCGCGGACTCCACCGCCGCCGAACGGCGCGCCGCCTACCAGTGCGACGTCACCTACGCCTCGGTCAACGAGGTCGGCTTCGACGTGCTGCGCGACCAGCTGGTGACCACCGTCGACGACCTCGTCTCGCCGCGACCCGACGTCGCGCTGATCGACGAGGCCGACTCCGTGCTCGTCGATGAGGCGCTGGTGCCGCTGGTGCTGGCAGGCACCAGCCACCGCGAGACACCGCGGGTCGAGGTGATCCGCCTGGTCGGTGACCTCATCGCCGACCGCAACGCCGAGCGGTACTACTCCACGGACAACGACAGCCGCAACGTCCACCTCACCGACGAGGGAGCCCGACGGCTGGAGGCCCGCCTCGGCGGCATCGACCTGTACTCCGAGGAACACGTCGGCACCACGCTGACCGAGGTGAACGTCGCCCTGCACGCGCACGTACTGCTGCAGCGCGACGTGCACTACATCGTCCGCGACGACGCGGTGCACCTGATCAACGCCTCGCGCGGCCGCATCGCGTCGCTGCAGCGCTGGCCGGACGGCCTGCAGGCGGCGGTGGAGGCCAAGGAGGGCATCGAGACCACCGAGACCGGCGAGGTGCTCGACACCATCACGGTGCAGGCGCTGATCAACCGCTATCCCACGGTGTGCGGGATGACCGGCACGGCGCTGGCCGCCGGCGAGCAGCTGCGCCAGTTCTACAAGCTGGGCGTCTCACCGATCCCGCCGAACACCCCGAACGTCCGCGAGGACGAGACCGACCGGGTGTACATCACCGCGGCCGCCAAGACCGACGCGATCGTCGAGCACATCGCCGAGGTGCACGCGACGGGTCAGCCGGTGCTCGTCGGCACCCACGATGTCGCGGAGTCCGAGGAGCTGCACGAGAAGCTGGTCAAGCACGGGGTGCCCGCGGTGGTGCTGAACGCCAAGAACGACGAGGAGGAGGCCCGCGTCATCGCCGAGGCGGGCAGGCTGCGCGCGGTGACGGTGTCGACCCAGATGGCGGGTCGCGGCACCGACATCCGGCTGGGGGGCTCGGACGAAGCCGGACACGATGAGGTCGCTGAACTCGGGGGCCTGCACGTCGTCGGCACCGGGCGCCACCACACCGAACGGCTGGACAACCAGCTCCGCGGCCGGGCGGGGCGCCAGGGCGACCCCGGCACGTCGGTGTTCTTCTCCAGCTGGGAGGACGACCTGGTGCTCTCGCACCTGGAGCCGAACAAGCTGCCGACCGAGACCGACGAGGACGGCCGCATCGTGTCGCCGAGGGCGGCGGGTCTGCTCGATCACGCCCAGCGCGTCGCCGAGGGCAGGCTGCTCGACGTGCACGCCAACACCTGGCGCTACAACCAGCTGATCGCCCAGCAGCGGGCAATCATCGTCGACCGCCGAGACACGTTGCTGCGCACCGCCGCCGCGCGCGACGAGCTCGCCGAGCTGGCGCCCAAGCGCTACGAGGATCTGCTGGAGCAACTCTCCGAGGATCGCCTCGAGGAGATCTGCCGGCTGATCATGCTGTACCACCTGGACCGCGGCTGGTGTGAGCACCTGGCCTACCTCGCGGACATCAGAGAGAGCATCCACCTGCGCGCGCTCGGCAGGCAGAACCCGCTCGACGAGTTCCACCGGATGGCGGTGGACGCCTTCGCGTCACTGGCCGCCGACGCGATCGAGGCTGCTCAGCAGACCTTCGAGACCGCGCCGTCCATCGAGGACGAACCGGGTGTGGACCTCTCCAAGCTGGCGCGGCCGACGTCGACGTGGACGTACATGGTGCATGACAACCCGCTGAACGACGACACGATGGCAGCGCTCAGCCTGCCAGGGGTTTTCCGCTAGGTTTAGGCCCATGTCCCAGGCATCCGGGGGTGACGCGGGCAGAGACGCAGCGAATCCGGCGCCGCGCGACCGGGTGCTGACGATCCCCAACGCACTGTCCGTGCTGCGGTTGCTGCTGGTGCCGGTGTTCCTGTGGCTGCTGCTGGTGGTGCACGCCAACGCGTGGGCGGTCGCGCTGCTGATGTTCAGCGGCTTCTCCGACTGGGCCGACGGCAAGATCGCCCGGCTGGTGGACAACCAGTCGTCGCGGCTGGGCGAACTGCTCGATCCACTGGTCGACCGGATCTACATGGTGACGGTGCCGATCGCGCTGGCGGTGCACGGAAGCGTGCCGTGGTGGGTGGTGCTCACCCTGATCGGGCGCGACGCCGTGCTCGCTGCGACGCTGCCGCTGCTGCGTCCCCGCGGGCTGACCGCGCTGCCGGTGACCTACCTGGGCAAGGCCGCGACGTTCGCACTCATGTCGGGCTTCCCGCTGGTGCTGCTCGGGCAGCCGGTCGGCCCGGACCCGGCGCTGTGGAGCAGGGTGGTGCTGGCGATCGGGTGGGCGTTCCTGATCTGGGGCCTCGCGCTCTACCTGTGGTCGGCCGTGCTCTACCTGATCCAGTTCGCGATGGTGCTGCGCCGGATGCCGAGGGTGCACTCCGGTGGCTGACCGCAGCCGGGCGCTCGGCGGATACGACCCGGAGGCCGGGCGCAACGTGCACGAAGCGGATGCGCCGACGCTGATCCCGGTGCCCTCGTTGCTGCGGTCCCTGCTGTCGGACCACCTCGACCCCGGATATGCGGCGGCCGCCGAGCGCCGGGCCGCCGAAGGACCGCGCGGCAGGCTGCCGGAATGGACCTGGCAGGTCCTCGCGGCCGCCGCGGTGGCGGCGGTGTTCGCCATCGCGGCGGCGCAGGCCCAGACCGCCGCGCCCGCCGCACGGGAGACCCAGCAGGTACTGGCCGGCAGCGTCCGTTCGGCCGAGACCACCGACGACGGCCTCGCGGCCGAGCGTGACGCGCTCGCCGCACAGGTGGACGCCGACAGGCGCAGCCGGCTCGAGGGCGACGCGCTGGGCCGTCGGCTGCTGGACAACCTGGACGGTGCCACGTTCGCCGCCGCCGCCACCGCGGTGACCGGTCCGGGACTGACGGTGACCGTCACCGATCCGGGCGTGGCCGAGGACCTCAGCGACGTGTCGAAGCAGCGCGTGGCCGGCAGCAGGCAGGTAATCCTCGACCGCGACCTGCAGCTGGTGGTCAACTCGCTGTGGGTGAGCGGCGCCGAGGCGATCTCGGTGGGTGGGGTGCGCATCGGACCCAACGTCACCGTGCGGCAGGCCGGCGGCGGGATCCTGGTGGACAACCAGCCGATCACCAGCCCGTACACCATCCTCGCGGTGGGGCCGCCGAGCATGACGGAGATCTTCGACCGCACTCCGGGCCTGCAGCGACTGCGGCTGCTCGAAGCCGCCTACGGCGTCGGTGTCGGCGTCGGCACGGCCGACGACCTCGCACTGCCTGCGGGCGCGGTGCGAGATGTCCACTTCGCCAAGCAGATCGGACAGCAGTGAGCACACCGGGGATGAACGGACACACATGATCGGGATCGCGGCACTCGTCATCGGCATCGTGTTGGGCCTGGTGTTCCGGCCGGACGTGCCGGAGTTCGTCGAGCCGTACCTGCCGATCGCCGTGGTGGCCGCACTGGACGCGGTGTTCGGCGGACTGCGGGCCTACCTCGAGCGGATCTTCGACTCGAAGGTGTTCGTGATCTCGTTCGTGTTCAATGTGCTCGTCGCCGCACTCATCGTCTACGTCGGCGACCAGCTGGGCGTCGGCACCCAGTTGTCGACGGCCATCATCGTGGTGCTCGGCATCCGCATCTTCGGCAACGCCGCCGCCTTGCGGCGCAGACTGTTCGGCGCCTGAGCATGAGCACCGATTCCCCTGACGACACGCCCGGCCGCCACGAGGAACCGGCGCAGCACCACGGCCGACACGAGCTGCCCCCCGACGAGCCGCCCCGGCCCATCGGCGACCTGCGACCCGGCGGCGTCGCGGGCGTGTTCCGGCGCGGTCGCAGCCAGATCGTGTTCGGCGCGCTCGCGATCCTGCTGTGCGTGGTGCTCGGTGCGGCGATCGTGACGCAGGTCCGGCAGAACGAGTCCGGCGACTCGCTGGAGACCGCGCGGCCCGCGGACCTGCTGGTGCTGCTGGACTCGCTGCAGCAGCGCGAGGCGGCGCTCAACACCGAAGTCAACGACCTGCGCCGGACGCTGGAGCAACTGCAGGCGTCCGGCAGCAGCGACGCCGCCGCCATCGAGAACGCCCAGGCCCGCCTCGCCGCACTGTCGATCCTGATCGGCACGGTCGCCGCGACCGGCCCGGGCGTGGTGCTCACCATCACCGACACCACACCGGGCGTGCCGGCCGAGACGATGCTCGACGTCATCAACGAGCTGCGCAACGCCGGGGCGGAGGCCATGGAGATCCGCGGCACCCGCGACGGCCAACCGGTTCCGGTGCGGGTGGGGGTGGACACCTGGATGGTGGGCACACCCGGCGCCCTCGACGTCGACGGCGTCACTCTCAATCCGCCGTATTCGGTTCTGGCCATTGGTGATCCGCCGACCCTTGCCGCAGCGATGAACATCCCGGGCGGGGCGATGGACAGCGTCGAACGGGTCGGCGGGACGATGGTGGTACAACAGGCCGAGCGCGTCGACGTCACCGCCTTGCGGCAACCGAAACCCCGCCAATACGCTCAGCCGGTCAAGTGAACCGGCAGAGCACGACCCCTCGAGGAGCAGCGTGAGCGAGATCCCGTCCGACCTGTTGTACACCGAGGAACACGAGTGGGTTCAGCGCACCGGTGACGACACCGTGCGGGTCGGCATCACCGACTACGCCCAGGCCGCGCTCGGCGACGTGGTGTTCGTGCAACTGCCCGACGTCGGCGCCGAGGTGGCCGCGGGCGATTCCTTCGGCGAGGTGGAGTCGACGAAGTCCGTTTCCGACCTCTACGCCCCGGTCACCGCGAAAGTGGTTGCCGTCAACGGTGATCTGGAGGGCACGCCGCAGCTGGTCAACTCCGATCCGTATGGCGAGGGCTGGCTGGTCGATCTGCAGCTGTCGAGCGGATCCGACGACGGCGGCCTCGACGGCCTGCTCGACGCGGACGGCTACCGCGCCACCGTGACCGAGTAGCAGTTGTTAGGGTCGTGCGGACAAGTTCGACCGACCTGACGCGGTGACGGCCCACGACTGGCCGATCCGGCGGTGGTGGGTACAACGAGGCGCACTGCGCGGTACGGTCGACCAAGGACAAATGACGGCCGGAGCACCGGCCGGATGACGCCACAGCAGCCAGTAAGGAGCAGCGGGTGACGGAGAAGGACAGCAGTTCCGGAGCAGATCAGACGTCTGACGAAGTCACTGTCGAGACGACTTCGGTGTTCCGCGCCGACTTCCTCAACGAACTCGATGCACCGGCGAGCGCGAGCGCCGAAGGTTCGGTCTCCGGGGTCGAGGGACTGCCCGTCGGCTCGGCGTTGCTGGTCGTCAAGAGGGGACCCAACGCCGGATCGCGCTTCCTGCTCGACCAGCCGACCACGTCGGCCGGCCGTCACCCCGACAGCGACATCTTCCTCGACGACGTCACGGTCAGCCGCCGTCACGCAGAGTTCCGGCTCGAGTCCGGCGAGTTCCAGGTCGTCGACGTCGGCAGCCTCAACGGCACCTACGTCAACCGCGAACCGGTCGACTCGGCCGTGCTGGCCAACGGCGACGAGGTGCAGATCGGCAAGTTCCGCCTGGTCTTCCTGACCGGCCCCAAGACCGACGACGACAGCGGCCCGGGCAGCTGACCGTGACCGCCCCCGACACCCCCGCGTTCTCCGGGATGTCGATCGGAGCGGTCCTCGATCTGCTGCGACCGGACTTCCCGGACGTGACCATCTCCAAGATCCGGTTCCTCGAGGCCGAGGGTCTGGTCACACCGGAGCGCACCGCGTCGGGCTACCGGCGGTTCACGGCATACGACTGCGCACGGCTGCGGTTCGTGCTGACCGCCCAGCGGGACCAGTACCTGCCCCTGAAGGTGATCAAGGCGCAGCTGGACGCACAACCGGACGGCGAGCTGCCGCAACCCAAGTCGCCCTACGGGGTGCCGCGGCTGGTGCCGGCGGACGGTGACGCCGGGGACACCGCCGACGGCGCGGCGGCGTCGGGGGTGGCACGCACGCAGGTCCGGTTGAGCCGCGAGGACCTGCTCACGCGATCCGGTGTGGCGGAGGAGCTGCTGACCGCACTGGTCAAGAGCGGCGTCATCACCACCGGGCCCGGCGGATTCTTCGACGAGCATTCCGTGGTGATCGCGCAGTGCGCCCGGGCGCTCGCCGAATACGGCGTCGAGCCGCGGCACCTGCGGGCGTTCCGGTCGGCGGCGGACCGCCAGTCCGACCTGATCGCCCAAATCGCGGGTCCCGTCGGCAAAGGCAGTCAGGCCGGAGCCCGTGACCGGGCCGACGACCTCGCCCGCGAGGTGGCGGCCCTGGCGATCACCTTGCACACGTCATTGATCAAGTCGGCCGTACGCGACGTACTGGATCGGTGAGGATTAGACTCGCCGTGACGGCTTTTTCGTCGCGTCCGGGGCCCGCTGGGCCCCGAACGGTTAGCGGCACACCGGGTGCGGAGGGCAGACACTGATGGCTGAGGTACGGGTGGTCGGCATTCGCGTGGAACAGCCTCAGAACCAGCCGGTGCTGCTGCTGCGCGAATCCAACGGTGACCGGTACCTGCCGATCTGGATCGGTCAGTCCGAAGCCGCCGCGATCGCACTCGAGCAGCAGGGGGTCGAGCCGGCCCGGCCGCTGACCCACGACCTGATCCGCGACCTGATCGCCGCGCTCGGGCACTCACTGCGCGAGGTCCGCATCGTCGACCTGCAGGAGGGCACCTTCTACGCCGACCTCGTCTTCGACCGCGACATCAAGGTGTCGGCGCGGCCGTCGGATTCGGTGGCGATCGCGTTGCGCGTCGGCGTCCCGATCTACGTCGAGGAGGCGGTGCTGGCCGAGGCCGGCCTGCTGATCCCCGACGAGAACGACGAGGAGGCCGCGGGCGCCGTCCGTGAGGACGAGGTGGAGAAGTTCAAGGAGTTCCTGGACAGCGTGTCGCCCGACGACTTCAAGGCGACCTGATTCCGGCCGTGGCTCCGTCGATGGTCACGGATGCGTCTCAACTGGCGACTCCGGCGTCGACACGCGGCGCAGGTGCCCGGCAACGGTGGAGCAGGCCGCCATACTTTGAGGGCGACGGGCAGTCACCGGCCGTCGGAAAGCGTATGCTCGGACACATTCGGACTCGTGGCAGGTGGACTGCAGTGCAGGTCAACGCAGTTTCCCCGCGAGCGGGTTCGGTCGGCGAGAGGATTCCATAGTGGGCGACACGCCACGTCAGGAGCAGCTGGATCTGTCCTCCGGCGAGAGGGCGGCCAACCCGGCCACCGCACCGGTCGGCGAACCCGTCCAGGGCGGCCTGTTCCCCGACGACTCGGTGCCCGACGAACTCGTCGGCTACCGCGGGCCGAGCGCCTGCCAGATCGCCGGCATCACCTACCGGCAGCTGGACTACTGGGCCCGCACCTCGCTGGTGGTGCCCTCCATCCGGGGCGCCGCAGGGTCGGGCAGCCAGCGGCTGTACTCGTTCAAGGACATCCTGGTCCTCAAGATCGTCAAGCGACTGCTGGACACCGGCATCTCGCTGCACAACATCCGGGTGGCCGTCGAGCACCTGCGTCAGCGCGGCGTCAGCGACCTGGCCAACATCACGCTGTTCTCCGACGGCACCACCGTCTACGAGTGCACCTCCGCCGAGGAGGTGGTCGACCTGCTGCAGGGCGGCCAGGGCGTGTTCGGCATCGCCGTCTCCGGCGCGATGCGGGAACTGACCGGCGCGATCGCGGACTTCCCCGGCGAGCGGGCCGACGGCGGCGAGTCGATCGCCGCTCCCGAGGACGAGCTCGCGTCGCGGCGCAAGCACCGCGACCGCAAGATCGGCTGACCGGGCACCACTTCTGCGCCGCGCGACACGCGGTGCACGGCGACGGCATCGGCCGACCGCTAGACTGGTCGACGCATCGCCCACACGCGGGAGAGATCCGTGGCTGTAGGTCACGGGCGCCGAAGGAGCAACACCTCTCCGTCAACCTCTCAGGCACCCAGGACCGCGCGTGACCCCGATGCCTCTGGAAAGTGGTGGGCCCACCGGGCACGGCGGCCGTCCACCCGCCCATGGGGAAAGGCGCTCGCGCCGAATCTCTCAGGCACCGACGACAGAGGGAGAGGAACCCGAGCGGTACGCAGCGGTTTCCGCCCTCACGCGTCAGGAGTGCTGACCAGTGGTTGACACCCACCCCACCCGTTTCGCCGACCGGCACATCGGCCCCGATGCCGACGCCGTCGCCACGATGCTCGACACCATCGGTGTGGCGTCGCTGCAGGAACTCGCCGACAAGGCGCTCCCCGCGGACATCATCGACGCGCTGTCGGCCGACGGCGTGGCGCCCGGGCTGGAGCAGCTGCCGCCGCCGGCCTCCGAGCAGGAGGCGCTCGCCGAACTGCGCGCGCTGGCGGACTCGAACACCGTGGCCGTGTCGATGATCGGGCAGGGCTACTTCGACACGTTGACGCCGCCGGTGCTGCGCCGCAACATCCTCGAGAACCCCGCGTGGTACACCGCCTACACCCCCTACCAACCGGAGATCAGCCAGGGCCGGCTGGAGGCCCTGCTCAACTTCCAGACCATGGTCTGCGACCTGACGGGCCTCGAGGTGTCCAACGCGTCGATGCTCGACGAGGGCACGGCCGCCGCCGAGGCGATGACGCTGATGCAGCGGGCGGGTAAGAGCAAGTCCCACCGGCTGGCCGTCGACGTGGACGTCTACACCCAGACCGCGGCGGTGCTCGCCACCCGGGCCGCACCGCTGGGCATCGAGATCGTCACCGCGGACCTGCGCGACGGACTGCCCGACGGCGACTTCTTCGGCGTCGTCGCCCAGCTGCCCGGCGCGAGCGGGGCGGTGGTGGACTGGTCGGCACTGGTCACCGAGGCGCACGAACGCGGGGCGCTGGTCGCCTTCGGCGCAGACCTGCTCGCGCTGACCCTGATCACCCCGCCCGGCGAGTTCGGCGCCGACGTCGCGTTCGGCACCACCCAGCGGTTCGGCGTGCCGATGGGCTTCGGCGGACCGCACGCCGGCTACCTCGCGGTGCACACCAAGCACGCCCGGCAGCTTCCCGGCCGGCTGGTCGGGGTGTCCGTCGACGCGGACGGCTCGCCGGCGTACCGGCTGGCGCTGCAGACCCGCGAACAGCACATCCGCCGCGACAAGGCCACCAGCAACATCTGCACCGCACAGGTGCTGCTCGCGGTGATCGCCGCGATGTATGCCAGCTATCACGGCCCCGAGGGGCTGACGTCGATCGCGCGACGGGTGCACGGACACGCCCGCGCCGTCGCCACCGGACTGGCCGATGCCGGGGTGGAGGTGGTGCACGACGCCTTCTTCGACACCGTGCTCGCCCGCGTGCCGGGTCGCGCCGCGCAGGTCCGCGACGAGGCCAAGGCGAGCGGCATCAACGTCTGGCAGGTCGACGCCGACCACGTCTCGGTCTCCTGCGACGAGGCCACCACCGCCGAGCACGTCGCGACGGTGCTGTCGGCGTTCGGCGCCGACCGCGGCGGCGCGCCCTTCACCGGGCCCGAGATCGCCACCCGCACTTCGGAATTCATGACCCATCCGGCGTTCTCGCGGTACCGCACCGAGACCGAGATGATGCGGTACCTGCGGTCGCTGGCGGACAAGGACATCGCCCTGGACCGCAGCATGATCCCGCTCGGGTCGTGCACGATGAAACTCAATGCGGCCGCCGAGATGGAACCCATCACCTGGCCGGAGTTCGCCCGTCAGCACCCGTTCGCCGCCGCCTCGGACACCCCGGGCCTGCGCAGGCTGATCGCCGATCTGCAGGAGTGGTTGACCGGCATCACCGGCTACGACGAGATCTCGCTGCAGCCCAACGCCGGCTCGCAGGGCGAGTACGCCGGACTGCTGGCGATCCAGGCCTACCACCTCAGCCGCGGTGACGCCGAACGGAACATCTGCCTGATCCCGTCGAGTGCGCACGGCACCAACGCGGCGTCGGCGGCGCTGGCGGGTATGCGGGTGGCGGTGGTGGCCTGCCGCCCCAACGGTGACGTGGACCTCGACGACCTGCGGGCCAAGGTGGCCGAGCACGCGGAACGCCTTGCGGCGCTGATGATCACCTATCCCTCCACGCACGGGGTGTACGAACACGACGTCGCCGACATCTGCGCTGCCGTGCACGACGCGGGCGGTCAGGTCTACGTCGACGGCGCCAACCTCAACGCGCTGGTGGGTCTGGCGCGCCCGGGCCGGTTCGGCGGCGACGTCAGCCACCTGAACCTGCACAAGACGTTCTGCATCCCGCACGGCGGCGGCGGCCCCGGCGTCGGTCCGGTGGCGGTGCGGTCGCATCTGGCGCCCTACCTGCCCGGCCACCCGCTGGCCGACGAACTCGGTGACGACTACACCGTGTCGGCCGCGCCGTACGGATCGGCGTCAATCCTGCCGATCACCTGGGCCTACATCCGGATGATGGGGGCCGCGGGACTGCGTGCGGCGTCGTTGACGGCGATCGCCTCGGCCAACTACATCGCCCGCCGGCTCGACGAGTACTACCCGGTGCTCTACACCGGCGAGAACGGCATGGTCGCCCACGAGTGCATCCTGGATCTGCGCCCCATCACCAAGCAGACCGGCGTCACCGTCGACGATGTCGCGAAACGGTTGGCGGACTACGGTTTCCATGCTCCGACGATGAGCTTCCCGGTGGCCGGCACCCTGATGGTGGAGCCCACCGAGAGTGAGAGCCTGACCGAGGTCGACGCCTTCATCGCGGCCATGATCGCCATCCGCGCGGAGATCGACCGTGTCGGATCGGGGGAGTGGTCGGTCGACGACAACCCGCTGCGCGGCGCACCGCACACCGCGGAGTGCCTGCTGGTGGCGGACTGGGACCACCCGTACACCCGCGAGGAGGCCGCCTACCCGCTCGGCAAGGGTCACCGGCCGAAGGTGTGGCCACCGGTGCGCCGCATCGACGGCGCCTACGGCGACCGCAACCTGGTGTGCTCGTGCCCGCCGGTCGAGGCGTTCGCCTGATTCAGGGCCACATCGACGGGAAGTGCACGACCTGCCCGACCTCGACATGGTCGGGATCGGTGATCAGGTTGGCCGCGGCGGTCAGCTTCACCGCGGTCAGCGTGCGGTCCGCGCCGTAGTCGCCGTACTCGTCGGTGGCCAGCCGCCACAGGGTGTCGCCGCGGACCACGCTGCGGCGCCGGTTCATCCGCGGCCGGGTCAGCAGGGTCCCGGGCGGGTGGACGGAGCCGCCCAGCCGGTTGGCGATCGCGATGATCGTCCAGAACGTCGGGACGCCGTACCAGTCGTCCGCGAGGGTCTCCAGAGTTTCCCCCTCGGCCATCGTGTGGTGCCCGGCGTCGGCCAGGTCTGGCACCACCAGCCACTCGCCGACCTCGAGCGGACGCTGCGCGGCCCCGCTGGCGACCTCGTAGACCCCGCTCATCGCTACGTCGTGGTAGAAGCGCCGCGCCAGATCGGCCTTCCTGTCACCGGCGCGGACCTGGTAGCGGTACGTGACGTAGGGGATCGCCAACTCCTGGCCGACGACGATGTCGTCGGGGTCGGCAAGGTCGTTGGCCACCGCGATCACCCTGTGACGGCGGCCGTCACCGTAGAACTGTTCGGCGATGCCCCACAGGGTGTCGCCTGCCTTGACGGAATATTTGTTGCCCATGCGCTCAGGGTCGGCGCGCCGGAGCGCTCTGGCACGAGTAGTGCGCTACCCGAGTCACCGGCGTCACCCGGTGTCGCCGGGGCTCAGCCGAGGAAGCGGGTGATCGCGCCGGTCAGGTCGGGGGAACTGGAGGTGCCCAGGTTCTGGTAGGTGCCGCGGGTGGTCTGCGCGACGGCCTCCCAGGTGGCCTGATCGGAGTCGGAGCCGAAGTCGATGACGTTCACCGCCACCGGACGCGCGGGGTCGAAGGCCTCCCGGACGAACGCCTGAAGTCCCGCCCCGTCCAGCGACTGGTCCGTGTGCGGGCCCTCGGTGATCACCAACACCGAATTGGGTTGTCCTGGCCGGAAGTTCGCGAGCGCCTCGTTGTAGACCAGACGCAGCGTGGTGAACGAGACGGCGCCGCCCGACGTCGACGCCAACGAATCCAGTGTCGTCGTCAGATTCTGCGAACGCGGTGTGCCTCCGACGGGCTCCGACAGCGGGCCCATCGGCACCCGCGAGGAGCCGGCTGCGCCGTCGAAGGTCCACAGTCCGACGGCCGCGGTCGGCGGCAGCGCGTCGATGCGGGGGATCAGGGCGTTGACGACGTTGCCCATCCGCGAGTTGTTGCCCTCGGCGGCGGGCATCGACTGGTCGAGCATGATCGTGACCGCTGAACCCTTCGCAGGTGCGGTCAACGCGTCGGCCATGGTGGCGCGCATCGCGCTGTCGCCGATGGACAGCGGCGCCGACACCGGCGCGAACGCCGTGACATCGCTGGCAGGCGGGGTGGCGCCCTCGGCGCGGAAGCCGGCCTTGGCCAGTTCGGCGAGCCCCTCGGGTTTGCGCATGAAGCGGGCGAACTCACTGGCCGCCGCGACCTGCTCCTTGGACAGCCAGTCGCCGGACAGCAGAACGGTGGGGTAGTCGGCGGTGGCCGTCGGGCCGGGCGGCAGCCAGGACGCCAGCGTGTTCTTCGCATTGGGCAGTGACGCGCCGCGCTGGAACAGCTGCTGCTCGGTGACCGCGACCGCATGCACCGGGGCCGTCGCCGGGTCGGGCGCCTTCACCAGCGCGTCGATCGCCGTACCCGCTTTGTCGTCGGCCAGTTTCGGCTGGCCCGCCAGCAGCGTGTTGACCGCGGACATCCCGCCACTCGCCGGTGCGCCCGGCGGGGCCGACGCGGCGGCGACCGCCTCGGCGGCGAGGTAGGACGCGTCGCTGTCACCGCTGCGCGGAAGCGCCAGCTTCAGCGAACCCCACCCGGGCAGGTTGAGCCCGTCGAGACCGGTCGGGTTGGTCTGCAGCCTGGGCAGGGTCGACCAGTTCTGCTGTCCGAGCGCGGCTCTCATCTGCGGACGGACGGCCAGCAGCACCGGCGAGGTGACCAGCGACCGGCTGTCGTCGATGGTCTGCGGCCCGGAAGCGGCCTCGAGGCGCGCCGCGGAGATGCTGCTGGCGGGGACCCACAGCGCGGGCCGTTCACCGAGGTCGGCCGGCCAGTCCCCGGTGAACCCGTTGACCACCTGGTCCGATCCTGCTGGCTTGACACCGATCTTCACGCAGCGGTCGCCGACCGGGCTCGCCGTCTCGTTGTATCCGTTGGCCAGTGTCTCGATCTGCGGTGCGATGGACGGGTCGGCCAGCACGGCCACGGTGAGTTCACCGTCGACGCAGCGCGCGGCCGCGACGTCGCTGCGGTCGGACAGCGCATCACCGAAGAAGCGCCACAGGATGACGGCGGCCACCACCACGACGACGGTCACCAGGGCGGCGATCACGCCGACGCTGACACCGCGCCGCCCGGACGCGACGGCGCGGTGGCTGCCTGTCCATTCCCCGCCGTCCCAGTCACCGCTGTGCTGGGGGCCTGCCGGTGTGGACGGCGGCGGGCCGCCGGGCCCGTAGTCGTCGTCGTAGTCGTCGTCGACGTCGTCATCGGGGTGGTCATCGGGATGGTCATCGCCGCGGAAGCCGCCGTATTCGTCGCGGCGGTGGTCACGGGACGCGCCGAATCCGTGGTCCTGCAGATCGGGTTGATCGTGCTCGGGATCGCGGTAGTCGGGATCGCGGTAGCCGGAGTCCCGGAAGCCGGGAGCCCGGTGGCCGGGATCGCCGTAGCCGGCGTCCCGGTAGTCGGTGTCCCGCCCGTTTGCGTCCGAGTACTCGGTGCGGCGGTGCGCGGTCGTCGGGA
Source organism: [Mycobacterium] manitobense (assembly GCF_025821665.1). Lineage (GTDB taxonomy): Bacteria > Actinomycetota > Actinomycetes > Mycobacteriales > Mycobacteriaceae > Mycobacterium > Mycobacterium arseniciresistens. The sequence goes on along the minus strand of NZ_JACKSJ010000017.1, from coordinate 8,136 downwards.
AGTCGTCGGCCGGATAGTCGTCCGCGTCGTGATCCGGGTCCTGGTCCGGGTAGCCCGGATCCTGGCCGCGCCGGTCCCCGTAGTCCGGTCGCCGGTACTCCGCAGGCGGCCCGGGTTCGCCGTGGCCGCGCCCCGGACGCGGATGCGGTGTTCCCGGATCCTCGGCGGAAGTTCCGTTCTGCGGCGGGATTTCCGGTTCGTCCGCGGAGTCCTCGGGATCCGGAATGCTGTGCCTACCCATTCCTGCTCCCGTGTTCGTCTCGTCGACCGGTCATTTTCGACCGGTCATCAATGCAACGCCGAAGTCTAGTCAACGCCGATGACCCCGGATGCCGGGTCAGGTCAGCTGCGGGCGCCCGAAGCGGCCTTGAACTCGCGCCGGCGGCGATGCAGGATCGGCTCGGTGTAGCCGTTGGGCTGCGCGGTGCCGGACAGGATGAGCTCCTGGGCCGCCTGGAACGCCACGCTGCCCTCCGGGTCGGTCGCCATCGGCAGGTACTTCTCGTCGCCCGCGTTCTGCTCGTCCACCACCGCGGCCATCCGGCGCAGGCTGGTCTTCACGTCGTCCTCGGTGATCACGCCGTGCCGCAGCCAGTTCGACAGCAGCTGGCTGGAGATCCGCAGCGTGGCACGGTCCTCCATCAGCGCCACGTTGTGGATGTCGGGCACCTTCGACGAGCCCACTCCCTGGTCGATCCAGCGCACCACGTAGCCCAGGATCGACTGGCAGTTGTTGTCGACCTCCTCGCGGATCTCCTCGGGCGCCCACGCCAGCTCCTTGGCCAGCGGGATGGTCAGCAGATCGGCCAGGCTCGCGCGCTGCTTGCCCGCCAGTTCCTGCTGCACGGCGGCCACGTCCACCTGGTGGTAGTGCATCGCGTGCAGCGTCGCCGCGGTCGGCGACGGCACCCACGCGGTGGTGGCGCCGGCCTTGGGCTGCCCGATCTTCTGCTCGACCATGTCGCCCATCAGATCGGTCATCGCCCACATGCCCTTGCCGATCTGGGCGCGGCCGACGAAGCCCGCGGCCAGGCCGATGTCGACGTTGTTGTCCTCGTAGGCCTTGATCCACGGCTGGCTCTTCATCGACGCCTTGCGGATCATCGGGCCGGCCTCCATGGAGGTGTGGATCTCGTCGCCGGTGCGGTCCAGGAAGCCGGTGTTGATGAACACCACCCGGTCGGCGGCGGCCTTGATGCAGGCCTTGAGGTTGACCGTGGTGCGCCGCTCCTCGTCCATGATCCCGACCTTGAGCGTGTTCTGCGGCAGGCCCAGCACATCCTCGACCCGGCTGAACAGCTCGACGGTGTAGGCGACCTCGTCGGGTCCGTGCATCTTCGGCTTGACGATGTAGACCGACCCGGTGCGGCTGTTGGCCAGCGGACCGTTGCCACCTCCGGCGCGCAGTCCGTGGACCGCGGCCAGGCTGGTGAACAGGGCGTCCTGAACGCCTTCGTAGACCTCGTTGCCCTGGGCGTCCACGATCGCGTCGTTCGTCATCAGGTGGCCGACGTTGCGCACGAACAGCAGGCTGCGGCCGGGCACCGTGAGCTCGCCGTCGCCGTCCGGGGTGGTGTACGTGCGGTCCTCGTTGAGCACCCGCGTGAAGCTCTTGCCGTCCTTGCTGACCGGAGCCGAGAGGTCACCCCGCATCAGTCCCAGCCAGTTGCGGTAGGCGGCCGTCTTGTCGTCGGCGTCGACCGCGGCGACGGCGTCCTCGAAGTCGATGATCGTGGTGACCGCGGACTCCAGCACGACGTCCTTGACGCCCGCGGTGTCGGTGGAACCGATCGGGGAGTCGGGATCGATCAGGACCTCGATGTGCAGGCCGTGGTGGCGCAGCAGGAACGACCACTGCGGCGACCCGAAGTCGCCGGTGTAGCCGACGAACTGTTCGGGGTCGGCCAGGCCGACCGACGAACGCTCGCGCGAGGAGTCATCCGCGCTGGATTCGCCGTCGCCGAGCTCGGCCAGCAGCTGCCCGTCGTCGATCTTGAAGCCGGTCGGGTCCGACCAGGAACCCGTCGCGAGCGGCACGCTCTCGTCGAGGAACCGGCGGGCGTAGGCGATGACCTTGTCGCCACGCACCCGGTTGTAGCCGCTGCCCTGTTCGGCGCCGTCCTCCTCGGAGATGACGTCGGTGCCGTACAGCGCGTCGTACAGAGAACCCCAGCGGGCGTTGGCGGCGTTGAGGGCGAACCGGGCGTTGGTGACCGGCACGACGAGCTGCGGACCCGCGGTCGAGGTGATCTCCGCGTCCACGTTCTCGGTGGTGATGGTGAAGTCACCCGGATCGCCGGCGAGGTAGCCGATGTCGGTGAGGAACTGCTGGTACTCGTCGGCGTCGAGCGGGCCGATCGCGCGCTGGCGGTGCCACTTGTCGATCTGCGCCTGCAGGTCGTCACGGCGGGCCAGCAGCTCGGTGTTCCGTGGAGTGAGGTCGGCGACCACCTTGTCGACGCCCGACCAGAAGCTGTCCGGGTCGATGTCGGTGCCGGGCAGCGCCTCGTCGTTGACGAAGTCGTACAGCACCCGGGCCACGCGCAGATTTCCCACCTCGACGCGATCGGTCATCGTTTCCTCCTCGCTCACCGGCACGTCCGCTGACGCGACGCGCGTTGACTCACCTTACCCACCGGTAACGTCGGCCCCCGCGCCGCGCGCCGCCGTGCGCAGCAGGTCACATCTGCCGGCGAGGGTGGCTCGCAGCGGTGCGGCCCGCTCCGCGATCTCCTGCTGGGCACGCACGTACTCCGCCCGACCCGCCGGTGTCTCGACGGCGATCGGGTCGAAACCGTACCCGCTGAGGTCGTACGGGCTGGCCCGCATGTCCAGCTCCCGCGCGTCGGCGGCCAGCTCGAGACAATCCATCACCAGCTCGGAGGACACCAACGGTCCCAGCTTGTAAGCCCATTTGTAGCAATCCATCGCGGCATGGACACAACCCGGTTGCTCGGTGGCGATCTGGCGGTCGCGGGTGAGGCGTTCGGCGTTGCGGCCCGCGGCAGCATCGGTGAAGAACCGGAAAGCGTCGAAATGGCTGCAGCGCAACGGCATCGACTCGACCACCGCGTCGGTGCCCGTCGGGCCGAGGCGCAGCGGCACCTGCGCGTGGCGGACCTCGGGGGCGCGGTACACCATCGCCCACTCGTGCAGCCCGAAGCAGTTCATCCGTGGTGCCCGCCGGGCGGTCGCCGTCAGCAGGTCGGCGATGAACCCGACGGTGTCGGCCCGTCCGGCCAGGTACTCCGTGCTGACGGTGACACCCTGCGGCGTGTGGTGGTAGCCGGCGATGTCCAGGTGGCGCGCGACGGACTCGCCCGCGAGCACCACCCCGAAGCCCGGGTGCCAGCGGCGCAGCAGACGCGGCCGCAGGTTGTAGTAGGTGAACAGGAAGTCCCACACCGGATGCGCCCGGCCGGCGCGCCGGCGGGCCAGATGCGGCGCGCAGAACGCGTCGACGCGTTGCCGATGAGCGGATTCGCGTGCCTGCCACTCGGATTCGGAGAGGACCTCGGTCCCGGCGCGCAGTGGCACGTCAGCCGCCTTCGCGCGCAGCGCGACATCAGACACGGTGGGTGCCGTCCCGCACCGTCCCCACGAGGTCCTCGACCAGGTCCTCCAGCGCCACCATCGCCGTCACCGTGCCGTCGGTGGTGACCAGGGCAAGGTGGCTGTTGTCGCGCCGCAGCCGGGTCAGGGCATCGGGCAGCGGAAGCGACGCGGGCAGCGTGAGCAGCGGGCGCACCAGCGAGCGGTCCAGCACCGCCTCCGGGTCGTGCACCAGCGGCAGCACATCCTTGATGTGCAGATAGCCGACGTACTCGCCGGACGGCCCCGCGACGGGGAAGCGTGAGTAGCCGGTCTCGGCGAGTGCCCGTTCGACCGCGCCCACGGTCGGGCCGGAGTCCGCGGCTGTGGCGGACACGGTGTGGATCTCGCTGAGCGGCATCGCCACATCGCGGACCACGCGGTTGCGGATCTGCAGCGCGCGGGTCAGCCGGGTGTGCTCCTCGGTGTCGAGCAGACCCTCGGACACCGACTCGGCGATCATCTCCGAGAGCTCCACCGTGGACACCGCCACCGCCAGCTCGTCCTTCGGCTCCACCCCGAATGCCCGCAGCGTGCTGTTGGCGCACCAGTTGTAGAACGCGATGAACGGCCGAGCCGCCCGGATGTAGATCAGGTAGACCGGGATCAGCAGCATCGCCGTGGATTCCGGGCCCGCGATGGCGATGTTCTTCGGAACCATCTCACCGAGCAGGACGTGCAGCGTCACCACGATGCCGAGTGCCACCACGAACGCCACGGTGTGCAGCACCGCGTCGGGGATGCCGACGAGCCCGAACGGCTTCTCCAGCAGGTGAGCCACCGCGGGCTCGCCCACCCGGCCGAGCAGGATCGAGCACACGGTGATGCCCAACTGGGAGCCGGCCAGCATCAGCGACAGGTTCTCACCGGCCCGGATGACGGTGACGGCGCTGCTCTTGCCCTGCTCCACCAGCGCCTCGAGCCGGTCGCGGCGCGCGGAGATCAGCGCGAACTCCGAGCCGACGAAGAACGCGTTGGCCGCCAGCAGCAGCACGGTCAGCAGCACGCCGAAGAGGTCGCCGCCCATCAGTCGTCCCGCTCCTCGTCCTCGATCTCGCCGCGTCGGCCCAGCTCGGTCAGCTCGAGCTGATCGATGCGCCTGCCGTCCATCTGCACCACGGTCGCCAGCCAGTGCACCGGGTCGTCCAGGACGGTGTCCGGGTCGAAGGCGGTGAGCTCGACGGTCTCCCCGGGTTCGGGGATGTGGCCGAGTTCCTCCAGCACCAGTCCGCCGATCGTCTCGTATTCGCCTTCGGGCGCCCGGAATCCGGTCTCGGTGGCCACCTCGTCGATCCGCAGCAGGCCCGACACCTTCCAGCCGCCACCGGCGGGCTGCACGTCGGGGGTCGCGTCGTCGTGCTCGTCGCGCACGTCGCCGACGATCTCCTCGATGAGGTCTTCGACGGTGACCATGCCCGCGGTGCCGCCGTACTCGTCGACGACCAGGGCGGTCTGCAGGCCGTTGGCGCGGATCTGGGTCATCACCGCGTCGCCGTCGAGCGTCGACGGCACGGTGGCCACAGGCAGCGCCAAGGTCGCCAGCCGGGTGCTCGCCCGCTCGTCGTGCGGTATCGCGAACACCTGCTTGACGTGCACCATTCCGATCGTCGAGTCGAGGTCGCCCTCCACGATCGGGAAGCGCGAGTACCCGGTGCCGATCGCCGCCTCGATGAGGTCGGCCACGGTGTCGTCGGCCTGCATCGCCTCGATCTCGGTGCGCGGGGTCATCAGCTCCTCGGCGGTGCGCTCGCCGAACTGCAGCGACCGGTCCATCAGCACCGCGGTGACCGGGTCCAGTGATCCGCTGCGCGCCGAGTTGCGCACCAGTGAGATCAGTTCCTGCGCCGAGCGGGCCGAGCGGAGTTCCTCGGCGGGCTCGATGCCGAGGCGGCGCAGGATCCAGTTGGCGGTGCCGTTGGTCATCCGGATGAGCGGGGTGGCCAGCATCGAGAACAGCAGTTGCGGCGGCGCCGACGCGCGCGCGGTCGGCACCGGCCGCGCCACGGCCAGGTTCTTTGGCACCAGTTCGCCGAAGATCATCGACACCGAGGTGGCGATCAGGATGGCCAGCACCAGCGCCAACCCGCTGGCGACATTGGCGGGCAGGCCGAGGGCGTCAAGGCCGGGCTGCAGCAGCCGCGCGACGACGGGTTCGGCGAGGAAACCGGTGGCCAACGTGGTGATGGAGATGCCGACCTGGGCCCCGGACAGCTGGAACGACAGCGTGCGATGGGCCTTGCGGACCATGAGGTCGCGGCGATCGCCGTCGCGGGCGTTGGCCTCGACGGTGCTGCGCTCCAGTGCGGTCAGCGAGAACTCCGCCGCAACGAACACGGCGGTGCCCGCGGTCAGCACGATGATGGCCAGTATCGACAGAATCGACAGGGTCACGCTCACTGCGTTCTCCCCACGGGGGCGCCGGGCACGAGGCCCGGCCGACTAGGGGAGGGTTCCGCGTCGGACTGCTCCGGGGACGGCTGCTCGGCCCGGCAGGCCCGTTCGGTACCGGGGCCATCGGCGGGTGCCTGCGGCACGTAGTCCCTTCCTCGTTCGGCGAATGAGAATCCAATGGTAACCGGTGCGCTGTGCCGCCCGCGCGCTCGTGGTGACCAGCCGGCCGCCCGTCGCCAGAGCTGAGCCTGTCCTCAGTCGCTCGGTGATAAGTTGCCAGAGCCGGGTCGGTTCACAGCGGCCTCACAGCGCACGACGAAAGCGGGTCGATCCATGCGTTTCGCCTTGTCACGCCTCACGGCCACGGTGTGCGCCGCCGCCACCGTGCTGTCCCTGACCGCTTGCGGCGGCTCGGATTCCGTCGACGCGAGTGAGTCGCTGGTGGTGTACTCCGGCCGCAGCGAAGAGCTCGTCGGGCCGCTGCTGGAGAAGTTCAAGGCCGAGACGGGGCTCAACGTCGAGGCGCGCTACGCCAGTTCCGGGGAGATGGCCGCCCAGCTGATCACCGAGGGCGACAAGTCGCCCGCCGACGTGTTCCTGTCCCAGGACGCCGGGGCGCTCGGCGCGGTCGCCAAGGCCGGGCTGTTCGCCCAGATCGACACCGCGACACTGGAAGCCGTGCCGGCCAATTATTCGGCGGCCGACGGCACCTGGGTCGGCGTGTCCGGTCGTGCGCGGGTGGTGGTGTTCAATCCGCGGCTCGCACCGAATCCGCCCGACACCGTCGACGGCGTGCTGGCGCCGGAGTGGAAGGACAAGATCGGGTTCGCGCCGAGCAACGCGTCGTGGCAGTCGTTCGTCACCGGCCTGCGGGTGGTGCGCGGCGATGCGGGAGCCGAGCAGTGGCTGCGCGCGTTCAAGGCGCAGAACCCGAAGGCCTACGAGAACAACGTCGCGGTCCGCGATGCCGTGGACAAGGGTGAGGTCGCGCTCGGTCTGGTGAATCACTACTACCTGTACGAGCTGATCGACGCCAAGGGCGGGGACGCGGTGACCGCGCAGAACAATTTCATGGCACCGGGCGACCCGGGTGGCCTGGTCAACGTCGCCGGTGTCGGCGTCCTCAAGTCGGCACCGAATCCTGCTGGGGCGCAACGATTTGCGGCCTACCTGGTGGGCAAGACCGCCCAGGAGTACTTCGCCGGCGAGACCAAGGAGTACCCGCTGGTCGCCGGCGTCGCCACCGCCGAGGGCATGCCGCCACTGGCCGATCTGCAGCCTCCCGCGGTGGACCTGTCCCAGCTCGACGACCTCGAGGCGACCCAGGAGATGCTGGTCGCAACCGGGTTGCTGACGAACTGATCCGGGTGCGGCGAGCCGGGGTGCGCCGTCGGCCGCCCGCGCTGCTGCTCGGCGCCGCCGCGGGTGTCTCGGCGGCCACGCTGCTGCCGTTGTACTACCTCGGCGACCGGGCGCTGGCCCGCGGGTGGGCGTTCGTCGCCGACGAACTCGCCCAGCAGCGGACGGCCGCCCTGGTCGGCCGGTCACTGCTGCTGGTGGTCGTGGTGACCGCGGGATGCGTGGTGCTCGGCGTGGGGTTCGCGGTGCTACTCACCCGCACCGACGTGCCGTTCCGGCGGCTCTTCGGCGTCGTCCTGGCCCTGCCGCTGGCGATTCCGAGTTACCTGCTGGCGTTCCTGTGGCTGTCGGTGCAGCCCGCGGTGGCCGGCTTCTGGGGCGCGTGCCTGGTGCTCACCCTCGGCTGCTATCCGTACGTGTTGCTGACCACCACGGCGGCCCTGAACCGGATGGACCCCGCCCACGAGGAGGTCGCCCGCTCGCTCGGGCTGTCCGGTCTCGCTGTGCTGTTCCGGGTGACGCTGCGGCGGGTACGCGCCGCCGTCGCGGCAGGCGCGCTGCTGGTGGCGCTGTACGTGATCAGCGACTTCGGTGCCGTCGCCGCCATGCGCTACGAGGTGTTCACGTGGGTGATCTACGGCGCGTACCGCTCGGGGTTCAACCCGTCGCGGGCCGCCGTGCTGTCGCTGGTGCTGATGGTGTTCGCGCTCGCGCTGGTGATGCTCGAAGGCCGGGCACGCGGCCGGGCGGCGGCCTACCGGGTCGGCGGCGGCTCGGCACGGCCGGCGCCGGTGG
>NZ_JACKSJ010000016.1 GCF_025821665.1 [Mycobacterium] manitobense | reverse complement strand
CGGGCTGGCCGCCGAAGCGGGCCAGCGCGAGCAGTGTCGTGGAGTGCCGTCCGGTGCCCGACAGCAGCACGCGTTCGGTGGTGCCGTGACGGAGCAGGTAGGCCACGCCCGGACGGTCCGGCCGCCGCGACGCGGTGACCGACTCCCATGCCGGCACGTCGGTGCGCGCAGCCTCGGCGGGTGCAGCGGGCGGCGCAGGCTCCGGCCGGTCGGCGATGACGGTGAGGGTGCGGTCGAGCGTCGAGCGCAGGAAGTCCAGCGGCACCACGCCGTCGATCACCCCGTGCCGGTGCAGGTTCTCCGCGGTCTGCACGCCTTCGGGGAACTCCTCGCCGTAGAGGTGGCGGTACACCCGCGGCCCGAGGAAGCCGATCAGGGCGTCGGGTTCGGCGGCGGTGACGTGCCCTTGCGAACCCCAGGATGCGAACACCCCGCCCGTCGTGGGGTGCCGCAGATACACCAGGTAGGGCAGGTGGGCGCGCTTGTGCAGCTCGACGGCCGCGGCGATCTTGACCATCTGCAGGAACGCGACCGTCCCCTCCTGCATGCGGGTGCCGCCGGAGCTGGGGGAAGCCACCAGCGGCAGCCGCTCGGCGGTCGCGCGCGCGACGGCCGCGGCGATGCGCTCGGCGGCGGCCACCCCGATGGATCCGGCGAGGAAGTCGAACTCGCACGCCACCACGGCGACCCGTCGCCCGTAGACGGTTCCCTCGCCGGTCAGCACCGACTCGTCCAGCCCGGTGGCGGCAGCGGCATCGGCGAGTTCTTCGCGGTAGGTGTCGCTGGTGGCCACGGGCAGCGGCGGGCCGTCCCAGCTCCGGAACGAGCCGGGGTCGAGCACGGCGTCGCGGATCTGCAGCGCACCGATCCGGCTCATGGAGAAAGGCTAGCCAGCGGGACGGGCCTCGACGCGCCAGTGCCGCGATGTCTCCGGGAACCGCGCCGCCAGCCGCTCACCGGCCTCGCGGTCGGCGACCCGGATGTCGAGCCGGCGATCGTTGACCCCGGGTTCGCTCGCCGATTCGGCCGGCCTGCTGAGCTGGACCGACACCACGCCCGGGAACTGCATCGCCTCCGCCCACAGTCGCAGGTCGCCGGCCACGTCGTCGGCGCTCACCGGGTTGCGCCCGAGTCGGTTGTCGGTGAGCCGGAAGGAGGCGCCCGACGAGCCCTCGGCCCGGTCGACCGACGCGGTCTGGACCTTCAGCGACACGATGTACTCGGGGAATCCGTGGTCGTCCACCTCGACGACGAACCGGCCGCCGGCCTGCTCCAGGCTCTCCGCCGAGATGGCGTGCCGCACCTCGACCGCGAGCGTGAACGTCGCGCCCAGCGATGTGCTGTTGACGTACGTCGGCTCGGCGCGGGCGACGCCGGGCACGCTGCGCATCGCGGCCGTGATCGAGTCGATCTCGTCCTGGCGATCCTCGAACGCCGTGCACGCCGCGAGCACCGAGGCGAGCAGGACGGCCACCGGCACCCGCCACCTGGTCCACGTCACCGTGCGATTCCATCACCACCGCGCGGACCTGGCGAACACTCTGGCCGGATCCTCCGCCCGGCTTCATATAGGTTGGCGCCATGATTGGAGTGAACCGCGACGGGCACGTGCTGACCCTGGAGATGCAGCGCGCCGAGCGGCGCAACGCGCTGAACAGCGAACTCGTCGACAGCCTGCGCGAAGCGATCGAGAAGGCCGCCACCGAGGACGTCCGCGCCATCGTGCTGACGGGCCAGGGCCACGTGTTCAGCTCCGGTGCGGACCTGTCGGACCCGTCGGGTGTCGCCGAGGACCTGCCCGACCGGGCCAGGGCGCTGAATTTGGCCATCGATGCGGCGCCGGTGCCCGTCATCGGCGCGATCAACGGCCCCGCGATCGGGGCCGGGGTCATCCTGTCGATGATCTGCGATCTGCGGGTCGTCGCGCCGGAGGCCTACTTCCAGTTCCCCGTCGCGAAGTACGGCATCGCGCTCGACAACTGGAGCATCCGGCGGCTGACGTCGCTGGTCGGGGCCGGCCGGGCGCGCGGGATGCTGATGGCCGCCGAGCGGCTCACATCCGGTGTCGCACTGCAGACCGGCATGGCCAACCGGATCGGCACGCTCGCCGATGCGCAGGCGTGGGCCCAGGAGATCGCCGGGTTCGCGCCGCTGGCACTGCAGCACGCCAAGCGGGTGCTCAACGACGACGGCGCCTACGCGGACCCGTTGCCCGTGCACCAGGAGCTGTTCGACCGGGCGTGGGGGAGCAAGGACATCATCGAGGCGCAGGTGGCGCGGATCGAGAAGCGGCCGCCGAACTTCCTGGGCGCCTGACATGCTGCGGGCCGCGCTGCGCTTCGGTTTCGGGACCGCCTCGCTGCTCGGCGGCAGCTGGGTGTTGCGGGCGCTGCACGGCACCCCCGCCGCACTGGGCGCCACGCCCGCCGAGATCGCCGCCGTCGCGCGCCGCTCGCCGCACTACCGCGACGGCGTCTTCGTCAATCTCGACCCCACGTCGCAGATGAGCCTGGACGCGGAGCAGCAGCGGCTGCTGGTGCGCGAGCTGGTGACCGGCCGTGATTCCGGGCCCGGCGGTCCGATCCCGCTGGCCGCCCCGGCGGCCACCGACCGCGCGGCCGCCGACCTGGCGGTGCACTGGTACGGCCACTCGTCGGCGTTGGTCGAGGTCGACGGCTACCGGGTGCTCACCGACCCGATCTGGAGTTCCCGGTGTTCGCCGTCGCGGCAGGTCGGGCCGCACCGGCTGCACGACGTGCCGGTGGAGCTCGAGGCGCTGCCCGCCGTGGACGCCGTGCTGATCAGCCACGACCACTACGACCACCTCGACATCGACACCATCCTCGGGTTGGCCCGCACCCAGTGGGCGCCGTTCTGCGTGCCGCTCGGCGTCGGCGCGCACCTGAGGAAGTGGGGTATCCCCGAAGAGCGCATCGTCGAACTCGATTGGAACGAGAGCCACCGGATCGGCGACCTGACGGTGGTGTGCACCCCGGCCCGGCACTTCTCCGGACGGCTGTTCGCCCGCAACACGACGCTGTGGGCCTCGTGGGCGATCGTCGGACCGAAGCACAGGGCCTTCTTCGGCGGCGACACCGGCTACAGCAGGAGCTTCGCCGACATCGGCGCCGAGCACGGGCCGTTCGACGTGACACTGCTGCCCGTCGGTGCGTACCACCCGGCGTGGCCCGACATCCACATGAACCCCGAAGAGGCGGTGCGCGCACACCTCGACGTCGCCGAGGCCGGCGCCGGGCTGCTGGTGCCGATCCACTGGGCGACGTTCCGGCTCGCGCCCCACCCGTGGGCCGAACCGGTCGAACGCCTGCTGCGCGCCGCCGATCCCGCCGGCGTCCCGGTCGTGGTGCCGAAGCCGGGCGAACGCGTCGACCGCGAGACCATCCGGCCGTCCGCGCCGTGGTGGCAGTTGTAACGACGGGCGCTTTGGCCGCCCAACCGGGTGCCGGACCGTTACGGTGCTGACCATGAGGGCACTGATCAGCGCCGCCGTCGTCGGTCTGCTGCTGGTATCGACGGTGGGCTGCGACTCCGAACCGGCTGAGCCTGCGTCGTCCCCGGCGGCGGAGTCCGACGTCCCGCCGCCCCTGGTGCCCGCGATGCCGCTGCCCGAGAACGCGGTGGACGACGCGGTCGCCGAGCTCGACGGCCTGGTCGAGAAGGTGATGAACGCCTCTGGCATCCCCGGTATGGCCGTCGCGGTGGTGCACGGCGGAAAGACGGTGTACGCAAAAGGTTTCGGGGTCAAGGACGTGAACGCCGGTGACGGCGACGGCAATAAGGTTAACCCCGACACGACCTTCCAGCTGGCGTCGCTGTCCAAGCCGATCGCCGCGACCGTGGTCGCCCGCCAGGTGGGCAAGGGGGCGGTCGGCTGGGACACCCCGATCGTCGAGAAACTGCCGGGGTTCGCGCTGTCCGATCCCGCGGTCACCCGGATGGTCACCGTCGGTGACATGATGTCGCACCGCTCAGGCCTGCCCGATCACGCCGGCGACCAGCTCGAGGACCTCGGCTACTCCCGGGAGTACATCCTCGACAAGCTGCGGCAGCTCCCGCTCGATCCGTTCCGGATCTCGTACGCCTACACCAACTTCGGCTACACCGCGGGCGCCGAGGCGGTCGCGGCCGCCGCGAGCAGGAAGTGGGAGGATCTCGCCGACGAGGCGATCTTCGACCCGCTCGGGATGGGCTCGACCAGCTACCGCTTCGCCGACTACGAGGCCCGGCCCAACCGCGCCGCGGGCCATATCCACATCGACGGCCGCTACGAGCCGCTGTACGTCCGCGACGCCGACCCGGAGGCGCCCGCCGGTGGCGCCAGCTCATCGGTGAATGACATGGCGCGCTGGCTGGCGATGGTGCTGGCCGACGGGAAGCACAACGGCACAGAGTTGATCGACCCGAAGGCGCTGCTGCCCGCCCTCACCCCGCAGGTGGTGTCCAGCCCGGCCAGTGAACCGGCGATGCGGACCGGCTTCTACGGGTACGGCTTCAACGTCGGCACCACCTCGGGCGCCCGCACCGAGCTCAGCCACTCGGGGGCCTTCGAATCCGGTGCGGGCACCAACTTCCTGTTCCTGCCGTCGGCCGACGTCGGCATCATCGCGCTGACGAACGCCACTCCTGCCGGTGTTCCCGAGGCGCTGACCGCGGAATTCGCCGACCTCGTCCAGTTCGGGGAGGTTCGCGAGGACTGGTACAGGCTGTACAACACCATCTTCCAGCAGATGGAGAAGCCGGTCGGCGAGCTGGTCGGCAAGGAGCGCCCGGCCGGCGCGAAGCCGCCCGGGCCGCCGTCGTCCTACGCCGGCGTCTACAGCAACCAGTACTGGGGCCCGGTGACGGTCATCGAGCAGTCGGGCAAGCTCCGGCTGAAGATGGGCACCAAGCTCGACGTGGAGCTCACGCCATGGGACGGCAACGTCTTCAGCTATTCCTGGGTGAGTGAGAATTCGCCCCCCGGGACGGTTTCCGCGGCAACCTTCGACGGTGACAAGCTGACGCTGGACTACTACGACGAAGTGGGCAACGGAGTGTTCTCCCGATGAGCGCTCGCGCGAAGAGATACTGCCGCCGATGAGCGCAGCCCTGGTGGCGACCGGGTTGTCCGACGCCGAGGTGGCCCAGCGCGTCGCCGACGGCAAGACCAACGACGTACCCACCCGGGCGGCACGGACCACGCGGGAGATCGTCCGGGCCAACGTCTTCACCCGCATCAACGCGATCCTCGGGGTGCTCCTCGTCATCGTGCTGTCCACCGGCTCGGTGATCAACGGCGCGTTCGGCCTGCTGATCATCGCCAACAGCGCGATCGGCATCATCCAGGAGCTGCGGGCCAAGCAGACGCTCGACAGGCTCGCCATCGTCGGGCAGGCGAAACCGTTGGTGCGTAGGCAGTCCGGCACCGTCGCGGTGCTGCCGAACCAGGTGGTGCTCGACGACGTGATCGAGCTCGGGCCGGGCGATCAGATCGTGGTCGACGGGGACGTCATCGAGGAGACCAACCTCGAGGTGGACGAATCGCTGCTCACCGGCGAGGCGGACCCGATCGCCAAGGACGCCGGTGACCACGTCATGTCGGGCAGCTTCGTGGTGGCGGGCAGCGGGGCCTACCGGGCCACCAGGGTGGGCCGGGAAGCGTACGCGGCCAAGCTCGCCGAGGAGGCCACCAGATTCACGCTGGTGAAGTCCGAACTGCGCAGCGGCATCAACAAGATCCTGCAGTTCATCACCTATCTGCTGGTCCCCGCCGGACTGCTGATCATCTACACCCAGCTGTTCACCACCGGTGCGGACTGGCGCGAGTCGGTGCTGCGCATGGTCGGTGCGCTGGTGCCGATGGTGCCCGAAGGGCTGGTGCTGATGACGTCGATCGCGTTCGCGGTGGGCGTGGTCCGGCTCGGCCGCCGTCAGTGTCTGGTCAACGAACTGCCCGCCATCGAGGGGCTGGCCCGTGTCGACGTGGTGTGTGCGGACAAGACCGGCACCCTCACCGAGAACGGCATGCGGGTGGCCGACACGCAGCGGCTGTCCACCGCCGACGTCGCAGAAGTGCTGGCACAGTTGGCCGCCGACGACGCTAGGCCCAACGCCAGCATGCTCGCCATCGCCGAGGCCTACCGGATGCCGCCGGGCTGGACCGCGACCGCGACCGCGCCGTTCAAGTCGGCCACCAAGTGGAGCGGCGCGTCCTACGGCGACCACGGCAACTGGGTGATCGGCGCGCCGGACGTGCTGCTGGACCCGGCGTCACCGGCCGCGGCGCAGGCCGAGCAGCTCGGCGCGCAGGGGCTGCGGGTGCTGTTGGTCGGCTCGTGCGATGTGCCGGTGGACGACGCGGCCGCGCCCGGCACCGTGACGCCCGTCGCGCTGGTGGTGCTCGAGCAGCGGGTGCGGCCCGACGCCCGCGACACCCTCGACTACTTCGCCTCGCAACATGTCTGGGTGAAGGTCATTTCCGGTGACAACGCGGTGTCGGTGGGCGCGGTCGCGGGATCGCTCGGACTGGCCGGCGAGACGATGGACGCGCGGCAGCTGCCCGATGAGCCCGACCGACTGGCCGACACCCTCGAGGAGTACACCACCTTCGGCCGGGTGCGGCCGGACCAGAAGCGGGCAATGGTGCACGCGTTGCAGTCGCGCGGCCACACCGTCGCGATGACCGGTGACGGCGTCAACGACGTGCTCGCGCTCAAGGACGCCGACATCGGAGTGGCGATGGGATCGGGCAGCTCGGCGTCGCGGGCGGTGGCGCAGATCGTGTTGCTGGACAACAAGTTCGCGACGCTGCCCTACGTGGTCGGCGAGGGCAGGCGGGTGATCGGCAACATCGAGCGGGTGTCGAACCTGTTCCTGACCAAGACCGTCTACTCGGTGCTGCTGGCGGTGCTCGTCGGCCTGGCCGGTTTGTCGTCCGAGGTGTTCGACACCGATCCGCTGCTGTTCCCGTTCCAGCCCATCCACGTGACCATCGCGGCGTGGTTCACCATCGGCATCCCGGCGTTCGTCCTGTCGCTGGCACCCAACAGTGAACGCGCCCACAGTGGATTCGTCCGCCGCGTGATGACCGCTGCGCTGCCGTCGGGGCTGGTCGTCGGCGCCTGCACCTTCGTCTCCTACCTGCTCGCCTATCAAGGAAGGGCCGCCACGCCGACCGAGCAGACGCAGGCCTCGACGGCGGCGCTGATCACGCTGCTGGTGGGGGCGGTGTGGGTGCTGGCGGTGGTGGCCCGGCCCTACGAGTGGTGGCGGGTGGCGCTGGTGGCGGTCTCCGCGCTGGCCTACGTGGTGATCTTCTCGATCCCGTGGGCGCAGGAGCTGTTCATCCTCGACCCGACGAACACGGCGATCACGGCGACGGCGCTGGGCATCGGCCTGGTCGGCGCCCTGGTCATCGAGGTGCTGTGGTGGATCCAGGGGTCGGCGCTCGGCGAGCGACGCCGGCTGTGGCGCGGCCGGTAAGCTGGCCGCATGGCTATTTTCGACAAGGTGAAGAACTGGGTGTCGAAGAACCCCGACAAGGCGAGCGGCGCGATCGACAAGGCCGCCAACCTCTTCGATCAGAAGACCAAGGGTAAGTACGCCGACAAGGTCGACAAGGCCCAGGGCGCTGCCCGCAACTACGTCAACAAGAACAACCCGCACGGCCCCGGTCCGGCCGGCCACCCGCCGGTCCCGCCGCCGCCGGTGCCGCCACGCCCCTGACGCATGGCCAAACTGTCTGTCTCCGTCGATGTCCCGCTGTCGCCGGCGGACGCATGGACGGCCGCCTCGGATCTGTCCCGCTACAAGGAGTGGCTGACCATCCACCGGGTGTGGCGGTCGAAGCTGCCCGAGACCCTGGAAAAGGGCACCCGCATCGACTCGATCGTCGAGGTCAAGGGCATGCCCAACCGGGTGAACTGGACCATCGTCCACTACCGGCCGCCGGAGGCGATGACGCTCAACGGTGACGGCAAGGGCGGGGTGAAGGTCAAGCTCATGGGCAAGGTGAAGCCCGCCGCCGACGGCGGTTCGACAGTCACCTTCGACGTGCACCTCGGTGGGCCTGCGCTGTTCGGGCCGATCGGCATGGTGGTCGCCGGCGCGCTCAGGAGTGACATCCAGGAGTCGCTGAACAGGTTCAAAGCCGTCTTCGCGCCGGCCTGAGCGGATGCGATTCGACCGCGCCATCCCGGTGCTCAGAGTGTTCGACCAGGCCAAGGCCGAGGAGTTCTACCTCGGATATCTGGGTTTCAGCACCGACTGGGAGCACCGGTTCGGGCCGGACTTCCCGCGCTACGCCCAGATCAGCCGCTCCGACCTGCTGCTCCACCTGTCCGAGCACCACGGCGACGGGACGCCGGGCAGCGTGGTCTTCCTGCCGATGGACGGCATCCGGGAGTTCCACGCCGAGCTGTCCGGCCGCGACTACCGATACGCCAAGCCGGGACTGGAGAGCGCGCCGTGGGGCCTGACGGTCGACGTGACCGATCCGTTCGGCAACGAACTGCGTTTCTGCGAACAGAGTGTCAGCGGCGCATCCGGCGCCTGAGCAGCCGGCCGAACTCGACGGCCGAGCGCCGCACCGACTCGACCTCCAATGACACCAGCAGGGTGTCCACCATCGCGAACGGCAGCGTCGTCACCACAGCGCCGCGGCCGTACTCGATGTGCCAGCTGCCAGGGTGGATGGTCAGGCCGCGGACGCGACCCTTCTCCAGGCAGGTGTGCTCACCGGCGCGCAGCGTAGAGGGCAGCAGGTCGTCGGACTCCAGGTCGAACGAGTCGATCTGGCCGGCGATCAGGAACTTGTGGATCTCCACCCGCTTGTAGCGGCCGGAGAACCCCACGGTGCCGGTGGGTGAGCCGAACAGCACGATGTACTCGTTCGGGCTGAAGTACAGGAACCGCACCTTGCCCAGCACGCCGCCCGCCCTGCTGGCCACCCAGCGCCCCCCGCCGGTGTCGATCAGGTCCGGATACTCCGCGGCGAGCAATTCCGTTGTGCGACGGATCAACTCGCCACCCGCGAGCGGTGTTCCGGTCACTTGCTTCGCCACCCGGGCAAGGACGTCGGGGTCGATCCGGTAGGCCATCGTCTGAGGTAACCACAGGCAAGCGCGCGACGCGCCGGGATCGGATCGCAGATCGGCGTATCGCGAGATCGACGTCACGCATGAGAAGTGCGAGAGCGCCCCGGCGCCACGTCAATCTCACGCTCACGGCGCTGGCGGCCCTGCGGTCTCGTCGCGGCAGCACCCTTGACGGCTCCGCGGAGTGTGACGTAGCTTACGTGGAAACGTTCACATGGAACCGTTTCCACGGCGAAGGGGCTGAGTGTTGGCGAGCAACGGCGTCACGATCCGCGACGTGGCCGCGCGCGCAGGGGTGTCGCTCGGCACGGCGTCCCGGGTGCTCTCCGGCCATCCCGCGACGTCGCCGGGCGCGCGCTCCCGGGTCACCGAAGCGGCCGCCGCACTCGGATACCGGCCCAACGCGCAGGCACGCTCACTGCGCTCGACCCGCACGCACACGATCGGACTGCTGGTCTCCGACGTGCGCAACCCGTTCTTCGCCGACGTCGCCCACGCCGCCGAACAGGCGGCGCTCGACGCGGACTACGTCACGCTGCTGGGCAACGCGAACGAGGACGTCGACCAACAGGACCGGTATCTCGAGACGTTCCTGACCCAGCGCGTCGACGGCGTGGTGATCACCCCTCAGGGCCGCGGTTCGGGCAGCCTCGACACCCTGATCGACAGCGGGATGCCGATCGTGTTCGCCGACCGCACCGTCGAGGGCCTCGACGTGCCGAGCGTGACCACCGACAGCAGGCCCGGCCTCGACGAGGCGATCGCGCACCTCGCCGCCCGCGGCCACACCAGGATCGCGTTCATCGGCGGCCCGCAGTCGATCTCGACCGGGCGGGACCGCCACGACGCGTTCCTCGAAGCCATGCCCGCGCACGGCCTCGAGGCGGCCGGAGAGCTGATCGCGTTCGGCGATTTCCGCGAAGCGAGTGGCACCGAGGCCGCCGAACGCCTGCTGGCCGTCCCGGACCGGCCGACCGCGCTGCTCGCCGCCGACAACCTGATGGCCGTCGGCGCACTCGCGGCGGTCCGCAGCCACGGCCTGACCATCGGCGCCGACATCGACCTGATCGCGTTCGACGACACGGAGTGGTTCCCCTTCCTCGACCCGCCGATGTCGGTGATCGCCCACGATCCCGGCGCGATCGGCCGGCACGCGGTCACGCTGCTGCTCCGGGTCATCGGCGGTGACACCCCCGAGTCCGTCGTCCTGCCGACGAAGTTCGTCGACCGCACACGGGCCGCAGGGAGTTCTCATGGGTGAGCGGCGGGTGTTCGTCGTCGGCAGCCTCAACGCCGATCATCGGGTGCAGGTCACCCGCATCCCGGCGGCGGGGGAGACCGTCCTCGGCTCCAGCGTCACCGTCGGGGCCGGCGGAAAGGGAGCGAACCAGGCCGTCGCCGCGGCCAGGGCGGGCGCCGCCACCCGGATCGTCGGCGTCGTCGGCCAGGACGGCGACGGCGATCTGATCCGGACGGCCCTCTCGGGTGAATCCGTCGACACCCACCACGTGCACACGGTCGCAGGCACGCCGACGGGCCGCGCGCTGATCACCGTCGACGATTCGGGCGAGAACACGATCGTCGTCTCGCCCGGCGCCAACAGCACCTTGTCGAGGGATGAGGTGTCGGCCGGACTGGCTGGAATCGGGGCCGGTGACCACCTGCTGCTGCAACTGGAGACACCGATGCCGATCGTGGCGCACGCCGCCCGCGCCGCACGCGATGCCGGTGCGACCGTGGTGGTCAACGCCGCACCGGTGCCCTCGGCCGTCGAGAACCTCCTCGACCTGGCCGACCTGCTGGTGGTCAACGAACACGAACTCGCCGACATCGCCCAGCGGATGCGCGGCGACGACGCACGCGGCGGGATCGAGGACGACATGGCCGCGGTGGTGGCGGCGTCGGGCGCCGGTGTCGTGTGCACGGCGGGCAGCGCGGGCGCCTTCGTCTGGAGCGGCGACGGGGTGGCGAACGTGCCGTCACCGACGGTCGCCGCGGTCGACTCCACCGCGGCAGGCGACACGTTCATCGGGTACCTCGCCGCCGGACTCGCCGTCGACCCCGACGACCTCACCGGCGCCATCCGGTACGCGGTGCGCGCCGCGGCGGTCGCGGTCACCCGGCCCGGCGCCATCGACTCCATCCCGCACCGCGACGAACTCGAAACCGTCACTGCCGCAACGAAGGAACGCCCATGAGAATCGCACTCGGCAACGACCACGCCGGCTACCCACTCAAGGCCCACGTGCGCGAGGTGCTCGAAGGCCTCGGTCACGAGGTCATCGACCGCGGCGCACCGAGCGAGGAACCGGTCGACTTCCCCGACGTCACGTTCGCGACGTGCGACGCGGTCAGGAGGGGCGACGCCGACCGCGCCGTGCTGGTCTGCGGAACGGGTGCGGGCGCGGTGATGGCGGCCAACAAGATCGCCGGGATCAGGTGCGCGCTCGGCCACGACGTGTACTCCGCGCACCAGAGTGTCGAACACGACGACGCCAACGCGATCGCCATGGGGGCGTGGGTGATCGGTCGCGCCACCGCGGCCGAGGTGATCGAGGCGTTCCTCGCCGCGCGCTTCGACGACGACGAGGACACCGTGCGCCGCGTCGGCAAACTGCACGACCTCGAGAAGCAGTCGGCACGCGAACTCGCCGCCGAATCCTGACATCCATCCCGCCCATCAAAGGAGATCGGCAATGACCACCGAGATCGAGACCACCCGCAGGCAGGCCGAACACGGCTCACCTGGAAAGGTGAAGACCGCCTTCGGCGCGGCCGCGGGCACGTGCGTGGAGAACTACGACTTCGTCGCGTACGGCACCGCATCGGCGCTGTACTTCGGCGACGTGTTCTTCCCGGAATCCGACCCCGTGACCGGCACCCTGCTGTCCTTCGCCACCCTCGGCGTCGGCTTCCTGATGCGGCCCATCGGCGGGTCGGTCGGCGGCTTCCTCGGCGACCGGTACGGCCGCAAGCCGGTCCTGGTGGGCGCCCTGCTGATCATGGGCGTCGCGACGGTGCTGATCGGACTGCTGCCGACCTACGCCCAGGTGGGCGTGCTGGCTCCGGTGCTGCTGGTGCTGATCCGGATGATCCAGGGGCTGGCGTTCGGCGCCGAGTGGGGCGGCGCGGTGCTGATGGCCTACGAGCACGCGCCGTGGCGGCACCGCGGCCGGTTCGCGGCCATCCCGCAGGCGGGTAACCCGCTCGGGATCGCACTGGCCAACATCGCGTTCCTGGCCAGCGCCTCCCTCGACAGCGACTGGGCGTGGCGAATCCCGTTCCTGGCCAGTGCGATCCTGATCGCCGTCGGATTGTTCGTGCGGATGCGGCTGAGCGAGTCACCGGAGTTCGTGGCCACCAAGGCCCTCGGTGAGGTCGTGCGCAACCCGTTCCTCACGGTGATCAAGGAGGACTGGCGCAACATCCTGCGCGTCATCGCGCTGCGCGTCGTCGAATCCTGCGCCTACTACCTGACCGCGACGTACCTGCTGAGCTACATCGCCCAGCGCGACCCGGCCGACCGCACCCCGGCACTGACCGGCGTCGTGATCGCGAGCGTGATCGCTGTCGGCACAACGCTGTTCGCCGGCAATCTCACCGACCGCATCGGCCGCCGACGCGTCTACCTCGTCGGGTGTCTGCTCGCGATCGCGTTCGGTATCCCGATGTACCTGCTGGCCAACACCGGTCAGCCGTTCCTGATCGCGGTGGTGTTCATCATCGGCATCGGCCTCATCCACGCCGTGCTGACGGGGACGCAGGCCGCGTGGTTCGCCGAACTGTTCGCCACCAACAGGCGGACGTCCGGCGCGTCGATCGGCTACCAGACAGCGGCGTCCATCGCGGGCTTCGCCCCGTTCCTCGCGGTGCTGCTCGCCGACGGGCTCGGCTGGATCGGACCTGCGCTGTTCTACGTCACCGTCGGACTGGTCGGACTCGGCGGTGTGCTGGCCACCAGGGAGACCTGGGGTCCGAAGGAACGCGCAGGCGTCGACGCGTTCATCCGCGGCGAGGCGGGCGCGACCGCGCGCTAAGCCAGCGCCTCGTCGATCGGGGTGTCGCCGGAGATCAGCTCGAAGGTCCTGCTGCCACCGGTGTCGAGCGCCGCGACGAGCACCGCCGCGACGTCGGCGCGCGGGATGCTGCCGCGCCCGGTGGATTCGGCGATCTGCACCCGGCCGGTGCCCGGGTCGTCGGTCAGCATCCCCGGCCGCACGATCGTCGTGTCGAATCCCCGCTTCGCCGCAAGGTAATCATCGGCGGCGCCCTTGGCGCGCAGGTACGCGACGAACACCTCGTCGTCGGCGGCGTCGTCGGCCGCTGCGGGGTTCGCCCCCATGGCCGAGACCATCAGGTAACGGCGCACGCCCGCCGCCTCGGCGGCGTCGGCCAGCAGGATCGCGGCGTCGCGGTCGACGGTCTCCTTGCGCGCCGCACCGCTGCCGGGGCCGGCGCCCGCGGCGAACACCACCGCATCGGCGCCCCGTAGGTGGGCGGTGACCTCGTCGAGGGTGGCCTTCTCCAGATCCAGCACGATCGCCTCGGCGCCGGCGGCCTCCAGGTCGGCGGCGTGATCCGGGTTGCGGATCAGCCCGGCGACAGAATCGCCGCGCTCGGACAGCAGCTCCTCCAGCAGCAGGGCGATCTTTCCGTGGCCACCCGCGACGACGATGCGCATCATGGCGGCATACCCGATCGCCCGGATTGCCGAACGTGCGGTGGGTGCGAAATTCGGGACCGATTTCCGCACTGGCCGCACGTTCGGCGACGTGTCGGGCGCTGAGCTTCACGCCAGCTGCGCGCGCAACTCCCGCTTGAGCACCTTGCCGTAACTGTTCTTCGGCAGTTCGTCGACGAACTCGTAGCGCTTGGGCCGCTTGAACCGGGCGATCCGCTCGAGCAGGTGCGCGTCCAATTCCGACGCGTCCGCCGTGCCCACGATGAACGCCACCACCACCTCGCCCCACTCGGGGTCGGGCGCACCGACCACGCACGCCTCGGTGACGCCGGGGTGCTCGATGAGCACCTCCTCGACCTCCCGCGGGTAGATGTTGCTGCCGCCGCTGATCACCACGTCCTTGGACCGGTCGCGCAGGGTCAGGAAGCCGCGATGGTCGAACGACCCCATGTCGCCGGTGTGCAGCCAGCCCCGCTGCAGCGTCGCCGCCGTGGCCGCCGGGTTGCGCCAGTACCCCGACATCACCACGTCGCCGCGGCAGACGATCTCGCCGATCTCGTCGACGCCCGCCGGGGTGCCGTCCTCCCGGAGCACCGCGACGCTCACCCCCGAGCGGGCGTAGCCCACCGATCCGAGCACCGCGTCGTCGGCTGGAACTCCGGCGCGAAGATGATCGCGCTGGCGCAGGCCCGTGATCGTCATCGGCGCCTCGCCCTGCCCGTAGAGCTGGGTGAAGATCGGCCCGAACGCCGCCATCGCCTTCTTCAGGCTGTCGACGTACATCGGGCCGCCGCCGTAGACCACGGTGCGCAGGTTGGCCGGCCGCGGCCGCCCGGTCTGCACCAGGCGCTGCACCATCGTCGGCGCCAGGAAGGCACTGCAGCCGGGATGGTGCTCGCAGAGATCGAGGAACTCGTCCGGCTCGAACGCCGCGGACACCGGCACCACCTGGCGGGCGCCGCGCAGCACGTACGGCGCGATGTAGAGCCCCGAGCCGTGTGACATCGGTGCGCCGTGCACCAGCGCGGATTCGTGGTCGGGGGAGTCGAAGTCGGCGAGGTGGGACACCGTCATGGCGGTCAGGTTGCGGTGCGAGAGCATTGCGCCCTTGGACCGGCCGGTGGTGCCGCTGGTGTAGAACAGCCACGCCAGCGTTTCGGGGTCGGTGTCGGTCGGGACGTCGCCGGGAGCGGTGCGCAGCCGGGCGGCGTACTCGTCGCCGGCGATCACCTCGATTGGCCGGTCGGTTGTGCCCGCCAAAGCCGCCGCGATCTTCGGCGATGCGAAAACCTGTGCGACGTCAGCGTCGTCGAGGATCTGGGTCGTCTCCAACGGGTGCAGCTTGAAGTTGATCGGCACCACGACACTCTCGGCGGCCCACGCGGCGAACATGAGTTCCACGATCTCCGGGCGGTTCTCGCTGGCGACCGCGATGCGGGCGCCGGGACCGAGTGCGCGCAGTGACGCGGCCAGTCGCAGCGCACGGTCGCGCAGTTCCGCCCAGGTCCACATCTGCTGCTCGCCGAGGTACACGGCGCCGCGGTCACCGAAGCGCGATGCGGCCTGGTCGAGCATGGTGAACAGGTTGGTCATGCGCGGACCCGCCTCAACGCGGCACCCATTCAGAGGACAACGCGAAGTCCGACAGGTACTTCGTCGAACTCCACCCACCGTCGACGACGATCGTCTGGCCGTTGATGAAACTGCCACCCTCGGAACACAGGAACACCACCGTGGACGCCAGGTCGGCCACCGTGCCCAGCCGCGGATACGGCGTCATCTCGGTGTTGATCTTGCGGAACCGCTCGTCTTCGAGCCGGTGCGCCACCATCGGGGTGAGCGTCACCCCGGGCGCCACCGCGTTGCACCGGATGCCCTGCGGCCCGTACTGGCAGGCGATGTGCGTGGTCAGCGAGGTCAGTCCGCCCTTGGCCGCCGAGTACGCGCCGCCGCGCAGGCCGCCGACCACCGCGAAGGTCGAGGTGACGTTGATGATCGCCGACCCGGACCGCATGTGCGGGATGACGTCGCGGGCCAGCCGGAACGGCGCCCGCAGCATCAGACCCAGGAAGTAGTCCAGGCTCTCGTCGTCGGTCTCGTGCAACGGCTTCGGGCTGCCCACGCCGGCGTTGTTGATCAGGTAGTCGATCCGGCCCCACCGCTGCACCGCGGCGTCGACGATCCGCTTCGGTCCGTCGTCGGCGGTGAGGTCCACGGCCAGGGTGGCGACCAGGTCGGGGTCGCCGATCGCCTGTTCGAGTTCGGCCAGCCGCTCGGGGTCGCGGCCGGTGCCCAGCACCGCCGTCCCGGCCTCGGCGAGCGCTGTCGCACAACCGAATCCGATGCCACTGCTGGCGCCCGTGACGATGGCCACCTTGCGTCCGGCGTCCTCTTGCATAGCTACCTACCTGACTTCGGCGGCGTCCAGTGCCGCGCGGATCCGATGCTTCAACACCTTGCCTGCGTCGTTCTTGGGTAGCGCATCCCAGATCGCCACCTGCTCGGGCACCTTGAACTTGGCGACGCCGCGGCCCAGCAGGAAGTCCCGCAGGCTCTCGACGTCGGGGGCGTCCTGACCGGCCGCCACGATCACCGCGCACGCCCGTTCACCGGTCCGGGCGTCGGGCAGGCCGACGACCGCCACCTCGGCGATACCGGGGTGGCCGGCGAGCAGGTCCTCGACCTCTTTGGGCGAGATGTTCTCGCCGTTGCGGATGACGATGTCCTTGGCGCGCCCGGTCACGACGAGATAGTCGTCGTCCACCCAGGCGCCCAGGTCACCGGTCGCGAAGTAGCCGTCGGCGTCGAAGCAGCCGGCCGCATCTTCGGGATGCAGGTAGCCGACCAGCATCTGGGGCCCGCGGGCGTTGATCTCACCGGACCCCTCGGGCGCGGCGGCGTGGTCGGCGAGCCGGATGTCGGCGATGCCCGCCCGGCCGTCGGTGTCGGCCGCGTGGTCGACGTCGCGGGCGTCGGGCACCCCGACAGTGGTCACGGGCACCTCGGTCGAGCCGTACACCCGGGTCACCACCGCCCGCTCGAAACCGGCTGTGGCGCGGCGGATCAACGACGGTGACACCGAGGCGCCGCCGCAGATGAACACCTTGAGGTCGGGGAGCCGGGTGCCGGCCCTGTCGGCCGCGGCCAGCAGCCCTTCGAGGAACGGCGTCGCGCCCGCCATGTGGGTGCAGCGCTGTTCCGTCATCAGTGCGACGGCGGCCGCGGGGTCCCATCGCTCCATCAGCACTGCGGTGGTGCCGAGCAGCAGCGGGGATTCGAACGCGTAGATCGAGCCGCCGATGTGGGCGATCGGGGAGGGCACCAGGAAGCGGTCACCGGGCTCCACCAGCCAGTGCTCACCGATCTGACGGATCAGCGCATGGATCGAGTTGTGGCTGTGCAGGACGCCTTTGGGGCGGCCGGTGGTGCCTGAGGTGTACATGATCATGCGCACGTCGTCGGGGTCCGGGTCCGCCAGGTCCACCGGCGGCGAGCCGAACACTGAGGCGTACGCGGTGTGCGGGCCGGGGTCGCCGCGCAGCACCACCACCTCGGGCGGGTCGGCCATGGCGGCGGTGACCCGGGTGAGCATGGCGGCGTAGTCGTGGGTGCCGAACCGCTGCGGCACGAACATCATCCGGGTGTCCGCGTCGCCGAGGATGAACTGCAGTTCGTGGTCGCGGAGCGAGGGCAGGATCGGATTGACCACCATGCCGGCCAGCGTCGCGGCGAGGTAGACCACCGCCGCCTCGTGCCAGTTGGGCAGCGTGAACGACACCACGCTGCCCGCAGGCATCCGGGCGGCCATGGCGTGGGCCAGTTTCGACGCCTGCGTGTGCAGCGCCGCGCAGTCCATCGCGATGTCGCCGTCCACCAGCACCACCCGGTCCGGGGTGTCACGGGCGGCGGCGCGCAACGCGTCGGCGAGCGTGGTGCGCACCCACAGGCCGCGGTCGTAGGCGTCGGCCGCGCGCCGCTCGTCGACGGCGACCCTCACGGCTCGACCAGGCCCTTGACCCGGCGCATCGTCATCGCGTGCCGGAACCGGGCCGACGGGTGGGTGTTCACGGTGACCTGGGCGATCTCGCCGTCGGAGGTGGTGTACGTGCGCTGCATCTCCAGCGCGGCGCTGCCTGCCGCGACGTGCAACCGGTCGGCGAGTTCCCCGGTCAGCACCACGGCGGCGATTTCCTGGTGCACCTCGACGATGCTCACCCCGAACAGGTCCTCGATCAGCGGGAAGATCGGCCCGGAGTGGCGTGCCAGCAGGCGACCCACCGCGGCGAACGTCCGGTTGATGTAGTACTCGGTGCGGCAGATCGGCGCGGCGGTGCCGTCGGCCTGGCGGTACCCGCGGACCGCGAGCCACTGCGATCCGAGGTCCAGGCCGGTGCGTTCGGCGAGGCCGGCGTCGATGGTCACCATCGTGGTCGACTCGACGGCGAACTGCGCGCCCGCGGCGAACGCGAGCAGGTCGTTGATCGACATCACATCCTGGGCATAGGAACTCGCCTCGGGGCGCGGCACCACCAGGGTGCCTGCGCGTGGCCGCGAGGTGACCAGGTTGTCTTCGCGCAACCGGCGCAGCGCCTCGCGCACGGTGTAGCGGCTCACCGCGAACCGTTCGCAGAGTTCGTGTTCGGTGGGCAGCTGCGAGCCCACCGGGTACACCCCGTCGACGATCTCCTTCCGCAGCGCCCGCGCCACCTGCAGGTAGCGGTGCTCGGTCGTGATTGTCATGCGCGGCGCAACGCCAGCACGCTGCCGTCGCCGTCGGCCGCCACGAACAGGGTGCCGTCGGCGCCGCCGGTGATGCCGGCGAACGGCCCCTGCGGACCCGAGAACGGCTGGATCCCCAGCAGCGGCTTGGGCGTCACGCCGGGCGGCGCACCGATCGGCAGGCCGGACGCGATGACGCTGCGCGCGCCGGTGGTGAGGTCGACGGCGATGACCTCCTTGGCGCCGGCGTCGACGACGAACAGTGAACCGCCCTCGACGGCGATGCCCTGCGGCGTCTGCAGTCCGTCGACGACGGTCTCGGCGCCGGACCCGGTCAGCCGGACCACCCGGCCGGCGGCGGACTCGGCGACCAGCGGGGCGCCGTCGATGCCGATGGCCACCCCGGTCGGCTCGGCGAGCCCGTCGGCCAGCACCGTGCCTGCGCCCTCGCGCAGCGAGTGCACCCGTCCGGCACCCAGCTCGGCGAACACGATCGAGCCGTCGAATCCGACGGCGATGCCGTACAGCTGATCGAAACCCGTTGCCAGGTAATCGGTCTCGCCACCGGGGCGGTACCGGCCGACCTGCCCGAGGGAGGTCGTGCAGAGGAAGTCGCCGTCGGCGGTGCTGGTCAGGCCGCGCATGTATCCGGGGTAGCCGGGGGTGAACAACATCGCGACTGCTTCGAGCGACCCGTCGGGTTGCAGCGCATAGAAGTAGGTGCCGTCGGCGATGTGCAGCCTGCCGTCGGCGCCCACCGCGAGGTCGTGCGGCCAGTTCAGGCCACCGGGCAGCAGCGTGCGGGTCTCGCCGCCGCCGAGCACCTCGGCGATCTCACCGGTGAAGTTGGAGGCGAACAACCGGCCGTCGACGATGGTCAGGTTGTCGAGGCCCGGATTGAGCTGGGCGAGCACGGTCTGGGCGCCGGAGCGGGGATCAATGCGCAGCACCTGGCCGGAGGCCACCTGGGTGGACACGATGAACCCGTCGGCGTCGAACTTCACCGAGTCGGGCACGCCGAGGTCGGCGGCGACGCGCTGGGGTTCACCGCCGTCGAGGTCGATCCGCCAGATCTCGTTGGCCGTCATGACGGGGAAGTACAGCAGTCCGTCGGGGCCGACCTCCATCGCGTTGGGCGAGGGCAGGTTGTCCGCCAGGACGCGGGGTTCGCCGCCGGCGAGGTCGAGTTCCAGCAGCCGTCCGCCGTCGCGGCACTCGTTGACGAAGAGCCGGCCCCGGTGGGTGGTGATGCCGTTGGCGGCGGGCACGTCGTCGCGCAGCACCCGGGACCGGCCCGCGGTGTCGCGCACGCTCACCCGGCCGTCCATGTACTCCGTGGCGTACAGGTTGCCGTCGGCGTCGAAGGCCAGGTCGTCGGGGGCGACGATGTCGCTGCCCTTCGCGCTGATCGTCTCCATCGCCCCGGTCGCGAGGTCCAGGGCGCTGATCTGGCTGCCGGTCACCTGCGCGATGTACATCCGCCCGTCCGGGCCGGTGCGCAGGCCGTTGGCGCCGAACAGCCGGCTGGGCGGGGTGAGGCGCGTCAGCCGCCAGCCGTCGGTGACGGTCGGATTCGCGGCGGTGTACCTGGCCGACGGCGTCGGCGCCGCAGTGGATGGCGGAGTCATGGACCCGGACGTTAGCAAGCGGGCTTAGTCCAGACAATAGCGACGACGGAAGGACCGGGGTCCCTTGACGGCCGGATAACCCCTGCGGAATAGTGTTCTGCAATATGCAGAGCACCATTGTTTGTCCGGACAAATAGGCGTCGGGCATGGATGACCTCCTCAACCTCGACGGCCGCATCGTGGTCGTGTCGGGGGCCGGTGGCGGCGGTATCGGCACCACCGTCACCGAGCTGGCCGCCGCGGCGGGTGCCACGGTCGTCGCCGTCAGCCGCAGGCAGGACAACCTCGACCAGCATGTCGGCCCGCTCGCCGACAAGGGCCTGCCGGTGGTCACCGTGGCGGCCGACGCGTCGACCGACGAGGGCATCGCGGCGGTGCTCGACGCGGTGCGCAGCACGGCCGGCCGCACCGGTGCCCGGCTGCACGGTCTGGTGAACATCGCCGGGGGGGCGGCGCCGTCGACCTGGATGCCCTCGACCCGCGTCACCCGTGACGACTGGCGGGCGTTGTTCGCCGCGAACCTCGAGACGGCGTTCTTCATGAGCCAGGCGGTCGCGGTCGAACTGCGGTCGGAAGGCAGCCCGGGCTCGATCGTGTCGGTGTCGTCGATCAGCGGGATGAACACCGCGCCGTTCCACATCGCCTACGGCACCGCCAAGGCGGCGGTGGTGGCGATGACGAGGACGATGGCCGTCGAACTCGCGCTCGACGGCATCCGCGTGAACGCCGTCGCCCCCGGCGTCACGGAGACTGCGGCGTCGGCTACCTACGTCGACGCCGACCCCGAGCGCGACCGCCAGGCCATCGCGATGGGCCGCCGCGGCACACCGCGCGAGCAGGCCGGCGCCATCCTGTTCCTGCTCTCCGACCTGTCCGGCTACGTCACCGGCCAGACGCTGCTGGTCGACGGCGGCCTCGACCTCAAGTGGAGCCACCTCGCCGCCGACAACACCTCACTGTTCCTGAAAGACGAATCCTTCCGCAGCACCATCAGCCGGCTATGAAGGGGATGTAGATGACCGACATGAAGGCCGACACGGAGAAGACCGTCCCGGAACCGGCTCCGGCAGAGGAACTCTCGGAGCCGATGACCATCCCGGTCGAGGCCTATATCTCCGAGGAGTACGCCCGCGCCGAGCGGGACAGGCTGTGGCGCAGGGTCTGGCAGCAGGTCGGCCGGGTCGAGGAGATCCCCGAGGTGGGCAGCTACCTCACCTACGACATCCTCGACGACTCGATCATCGTGGTCCGCACCGGTGACAACGAGTTCGCGGCGCACCACAACGTCTGCATGCACCGCGGCCGCAAGCTCGTCGACCGGCCGGAAGGCGCGAAGAATGCAGTGGGCCGTGCGCGCAAGTCGTTCGTCTGCGGATTCCACGGCTGGACATACGGATTGGACGGCACCTGCACCCACATCAGGGAGCAGGACGACTGGAAGGGCGCGCTGAACCCGCGCAACACCCACCTGGCGCCGGTGCAGGTCGACACCTGGGGCGGTTGGCTGTTCGTCAACATGGACCCCGATTGCGAACCGCTGGCCGACTACCTGTTCCCTGCGGCGAAGATCCTCGACCCGTTCGGCCTGGAGAACATGCGCTACAAGTGGCGCAAATGGCTGTACTTCGACTGCAACTGGAAAGTCGCGATGGAGGCCTTCAACGAGACCTACCACGTGTTCACCACGCACCCGGAGTTCAACAAGTTCGGCGAGTTCAAGGGTTGGGCCAAGGCACAGGGCCGGCACAGCAACATCGGCTACGACGCGCCGAAAGGTATGGACGAGACCAAGTCCAAGATCCGGCTCGGCACGGGCGACGACCCGCGCGTGTCCACTGCCGAGATGCAGATGTACACCTGGGAGCAGACCAACGCGACCACCACCGAGACACTGGTCAACGCCGCCAAGCGGCTGGTCGACGAACTCCCCGAGGGCACTCCTGCCGACAAGGTGCTCCAGCACTGGCTGGCCTCCGCGCGCCGGGACGACGAGGCGCGAGGCGTCATCTGGCCGGTGATCCCGCCCGACATCCTCGGCCAGAGCGGCACCGCGTGGCAGCTGTTCCCGAACTTCCAGATCGGCCAGGGCCTCACCAGTGCCCTGTGCTACAGCGCCCGGCCGGATCCCAGCTACCACCCGGACAAGTGCATCTTCGAGGTCGCCGTCTTCGAGCTGTACCCGAAGGGTGAAGAGCCGCAGACCGACTGGGTCTACACGCCCGTGGGCGACCCGAACTGGCTGTCGGTCCTGCCGCAGGACTTCTCGAACATGGCCGCGGTGCAGCAGGGCATGAAGTCGGCCGGTTTCCCCGGCACGAAGCCCAACCCGTACCGCGAGCGCAGCACGGTCAACCTGCACCACCAACTGTCGCAGTACATGGGCACCGGCGAACCCCACGAACTCTAGGAGCGATTTCGGCGCGCTTTCGATCGCTCACCGAACGAGATCACGCCGAAATCACGGAAGAAGGAGAGACATGACGACCGCCGAGCAGTCCTGCGGACCCACCGACGTCCCGACCGACATCGACATCCCCGCGATACGGGAGAGGTACGCCGCCGAGCGGGCCAAGCGGCTGCGGCCCGAAGGCGCCGATCAGTACCTGGAACTCGAAGGTGACTACGCCGGGTTCTACGAGATCGACCCGTACACCACGGTGACCGAGCGGGACGCGATCACCGAGGATGTCGACGTCGTCGTCCTGGGTGGCGGGATCGCCGGGCTGTTGGCGGGTGCGTATCTGAAGAAGGCCGGCGTCGACGGCATCCGGGTCATCGAGATGGCAGGCGACTTCGGTGGCGTCTGGTACTGGAACCGATTCCCCGGCATCCAGTGCGACAACGACGCGTACTGCTACGTCCCGCTGCTCGAAGAACTCGATTTCATGCCGTCGAAGAAGTTCGCCGACGGAGCCGAGATCTTCCAGCACTGCCGCAACATCGGAAAGCACTTCGGGCTGTACGACGGAGCCCTGTTCTCCACCCAGGTGCGCGAGCTGAGCTGGGACGAAGAATCGCAGCGTTGGCAGATCAGCACCGACCGTGGTGACGACATCCGCGCCCGGTTCGTGGTCATGGCCCAGGGCTCCTACAACCGCCCGAAGTTCCCCGGCATCCCCGGCATCAAGGACTTCACCGGACACGTGTTCCACTCCGCCCGTTGGGATTACGACTACACCGGCGGGAACGCCGACGGCGGGTTGGACAAGCTGGCGGACAAGCGTGTCGCGCTCGTCGGCACCGGGGCGACCGGCATCCAGCTGGTGCCGCACCTCAGTCGCGATGCGCAGGAGCTGTTCGTCTTCCAGCGCACGCCGTCCTCGGTCGACGAGCGTTCCAACCCGTCCACCGATCCCGCCTGGGCCGCCTCCCTCGAACCGGGGTGGCAGGAAGCGCGCAAGCGCAACTTCCACAACTGGTCACCGTTCGTCGGTGTGGTGTTCGGCGAACCCGATCTGATCTGCGACTTCTGGACCGAGCTCGGGCGCAACCTGACCGCCCGGATCGCCGGCCTGGACGACCCCGCCTCGGTCACCATCGAGCAGATCATGGCGTTCCGGGAGGAGGAGGACTACAAGATCATGGAGCGGTTGCGTCGCCGCGTCGACGCGATCGTCGAGGATCCCGCCACCGCCGAGTCGCTCAAGCCGTACTACCGCTTCATGTGCAAGCGGCCGTCTTCCAGTGAGCACTATCTCGCCTCGTTCAACCGCCCGAACGTGACGCTCGTCGACGTGTCGGAGTCCAAGGGCGTGGAGAAGCTGACCGAGAAGGGGATCGTCGCCAACGGCGTCGAGTACGAGGTGGACTGCGTGATCTTCGCGAGTGGCTTCGAGATCTCCACCGAGATCAGCCGCCGGTTCGCGATCGACAGCATCGTCGGCCGCGACGGGCTGTCGCTGTTCGACTACTGGCAGAACGACTACAAGACACTGCACGGCATGACCAGCCGCGGCTTCCCGAACCAGTTCTTCATGGGCTTCATCCAGGGCGGCGTTTCGGCGAACACCACGGCGATGTTCGAACAGCAGGCCCAGCACATCGCCTACATCATCGCCGAGGCGCAGAACAGGGGTGCCACCAGAGTCGAGCCGACCCAGGAGGCGCAGGACGGCTGGGTGCAGACGGTCCGCGAGTTGTCGATCGACAACTCCGCGTTCGAATTGTCCTGCACGCCCGGCTACTACAACAACGAGGGGCGAGGCGGCGCGGAACGCAACGGGTCGTTCCTCGGTGACTTCTACTCGCCCGGGTTCTACGCGTTCGACGAACTGATCGCGGAGTGGCGCGGCAAGGGTGATCTCGAGGGTCTGGAGCTGAGCACATGACCGCTGCGACAACGGGGGCAAGCGCAGCTACGGGGGATGAAGCCGCTCTCGACGCCCGGGAGATCAACCCGCGTATCGGGACCGAGATCCGCGCCGACAAGGCGACACTGCTCTCCGGCGACCACGCCGCCACGCTGCGCGACCTGCTCGAACAGCGCGGCGTGCTGGTGTTCCCGCAGATCGGCTTCACCGACGACGAACAGGTGGCGTTCACCGAGACGCTCGGCACGCTGGCCACCGAGCGCAAGGGCGAGAAGCTCTACAACGTCACGCTCGACAAGACCGTCAACAAGCAGGCCGACTATCTGAAGGGGTCGCTGTACTGGCACCTCGACGGCACGATGAACGAGGTGCCGATCCTGGCCTCGCTGCTGTCGAGCAAGGCGCTCGGCAACGAGGGCGAGGGTGACACCGAGTTCTGCAACACCTACGCCGCCTACGACGACCTGTCCGACGAGGACAAGGCGGCGCTCGAGGAACTCCGGGTGGTCCACTCCACCTGGACGACGCTGCTCTACTACGAGCCCGAGCCGTCGCTCGAGATGCTGCAGCAGATGATGTCGATCGGCGAGCGGGAGCTGCCGCTGGTGTGGCGGCACCGCTCGGGTCGCAAGTCGCTGGTGCTGGGCTGCACGGCCGGCCACGTCGTGGGAATGGACCGCGGCAAGAGCATCGAACTGCTTGTCCGGCTGCGGGAGTGGGCCACCCAGCCGCAGTTCGTCTACCGACACAAGTGGTCGGTCGGCGACCTGGTGATCTGGGACAACACCGGCACCATGCACCGCGCGACGCCGTACGACCCGGCGTCGGGACGGCTGCTGCAGCGCACCAAGCTGGCCGGTGAGGAGTCGTTCGCCTGACATGGGTGACCTGAGATTCGACGGCCGGGTGGCCGTGGTCACCGGCGGGGGCCGCGGCCTCGGGCGGGCCTACGCGCTGCTGCTGGCCTCCCGCGGGGCGAAGGTCGTGGTCAACGACCTGGGCGGCAGCCTCACCGGTGAGGGTGGTGACGGCGGCCCCGCCCACGACGTGGTGCGCGAGATCGTCGCCGCAGGCGGGCAGGCCGTCGCCAATGCCGATTCGGTCACCACCCCCGAGGGCGGGCGGGCCATCGTCGGTGCCGCGCTCGACGCGTTCGGCCGCCTCGACGTGGTCGTGCACAACGCGGGCAATGTGCGGCGCGGCTCGCTGCGCGACATCAGCTACGCTGACTTCGAGGCCGTCGTCGACGTACACCTTCGCGGCGCATTCCACGTTGTCCGCGAGGCGTTTCCGGTGATGTGCGACGCCGGTTACGGGCGCATCGTGCTCACCTCCTCGATCGGCGGGCTCTACGGCAACCACGACGTGGTCAACTACGCGGTCGCCAAGGCGGGCGTGATCGGGCTGTCGAACGTCGCGGCGATCGAGGGCGCGGCGCACGGCGTGACGAGCAACGTGATCGTGCCCGCCGCCGTCACCCGGATGGCCGAGGGCATCGATACGTCGGCCTACCCGCCGATGGGACCCGAACTGGTGGCGCCCGCGGTCGGCTGGCTCGCGCACGAAAGCTGTTCTGTCACCGGCGAGATCTACATCGCGCTGGCCGGTCGCATCGCCCGCGCCGCGATTGCCGAGAGCCCGGGGGTGTACCGGCCGTCGTGGTCGGTCGAGGACGTCGAGGCTCAGCTCGACGGGATCCGCGACCTCTCGCAGCCGGTGGTGTTCCCGCCGGTGCCCGACGGGCACACCGACCACATCCGGTACAGCTTCGCGATGGCTGTCCAGCAGCAGGGGGCCGTCCATGGCTAGCTCCGCCGGCCCGCTCGCCGGGATCCGGGTCGTCGACCTCACCGCGGTGGTGATGGGGCCGTACTGCACGCAGATCATGGCTGACATGGGCGCCGACGTCATCAAGGTCGAGCCGCCCGAGGGGGACATCACCCGCTTCGTCGCACCCGGTCCGTCGCCGGGGATGAACGGCGTGTTCGTCAACGTCAACCGCGGAAAGCGCAGCGTCGTCCTCGATCTGCGGTCCGACCACGGGATTGCGGCACTGCGCGCACTCATCGAGACGGCCGACGTGTTCGTCCATTCGATGCGGGCGAAGGCGATCGCCAAGCTCGGATTCGACTACGAGTCGGTCGCGGCCATCAACCCGCGGATCATCTACACCAACTGCTACGGCTACAGCAGACGCGGCCCGGATGCCGACCGGCCCGCCTACGACGACACCATCCAGGCCGAGTGCGGTCTGCCCGCGGTGCAGAAGCAACTCACCGGCGACGCCACCTACGTCGCGACGATCATGGCCGACAAGGTCACCGGCCTCACCGCGCTGTACGCGACCATGATGGCGCTGTTCCACCGCGAACGCACCGGCGAGGGACAGGAGGTCGAGGTCAGCATGTTCGAGACCATGGCGTCGTTCATGCTCGTCGAGCACGCGAACGGCGCCATGTTCGACCCGCCGCTCGGGCCGGCCGTCTATCCGCGGACGGTCGCGCCGAACCGGCGTCCGTACGAGACGAAGGACGGCCACATCGCCGCGCTGATCTACAACGACAAGCACTGGCGGGCATTCACCGACGCGGTGCGACCGTCGTGGAACTCCGACGAATACGCCACGCTGCAGATGCGGGCCAAACAGATCGACGTCGTGTACGGGCTGGTGGCCCAGACGATGCGGGAGCGCACCACCGCCGAGTGGCTCGCGCTGTTCGCGGAACTGGAGATCCCCGCCACGCCGATCAACACCCTCGACTCGCTGTTCGATTCGCCGCAGCTCAACGCCGCCGGGATGTTCGAGACCATCGACACCCCGCACGGCAAGGTGCGCTTTCCCGGTGTGCCGACGTGGTTCTCGCGCACGCCCGGCCACGTCCGGGGCTACGCTCCCGAACTGGGCGCCGACACCGCCGACATCCTCGCCGAACTGGGCCTGTCCAGCGACGCCGAGACGACGGTTGTGGACGAGATCAGCCCGGATTCGGTCAACAACCTCAGCGTCGGCGCCGCCGAAGCCGCGGCGGAGCTGGCATGAGCATGGATTTCGAAATGGGGCAGCGCGCTGCGCAGTTGCGCACCGATCTGCGGGAACTGGTGCACGACAACGTGCCCGAGCACTACCTCGGCGCGTTCACCGACGATCCGGCCGACCTCGAGACGGCCCAGCGGTTCTGCCGCCTGCTCGCCGAGCGGGATCTGCTGTGCCTGTCGTGGCCGGAGGAGTTCGGCGGCGGCGGGGCGTCGGTGTGGGAGCAGACGGTGGTGCGCGAGGAGATGTGGGCGCACCACGAACCGCGCGGCGCCCAGTACATGGGCGTGAACTGGGTGGGGCCGATCATCATGCGGCACGGCACCGAGGAGCAGCAGCGCACGCATCTTCCGCCGATCGCGCGCGGTGAGGTGATCTGGTGTCAGGGCTTCTCCGAACCCGAGGCGGGCTCGGACCTGGCGTCGCTGCGCACCACCGCCCGCCCCGATGGAGACGGCTGGCTCGTGAGCGGCCAGAAGATCTGGACGTCGTACGCCACCATGGCGCAGTGGTGCTTCCTGCTGGCGCGGACGTCGAAGGTGGGAACGGAAGCCACCCCGAAGAAGCAGAACGGCCTGACGATCTTCCTGGTGTCGATGGACGATCCGGCGATCCAGGTGCGGCCGATCCGCTGCATGATGGGCCCGCACCACCTCAACGAGGTGTTCTTCGACGACCTGCGGGTGACCGAGGCCGACGTGCTGGGCACCGTCGACGCCGGTTGGTCGGTGGTGCAGGACGTGATGGCGTTCGAACGCGTCGGCATCGCCCGCTACGCCCGCTGCGAACGGCTGCTCGCCGCGGCACCCGCCGTGCTCGGGCCCCGCTGGGACAGGGTGCCGGAAGAGTTGCGCGGCAGATGGATCCG
Source organism: [Mycobacterium] manitobense (assembly GCF_025821665.1). Classification (GTDB taxonomy): domain Bacteria; phylum Actinomycetota; class Actinomycetes; order Mycobacteriales; family Mycobacteriaceae; genus Mycobacterium; species Mycobacterium arseniciresistens. The sequence goes on along the minus strand of NZ_JACKSJ010000016.1, from coordinate 82,119 downwards.
CATGCTCACGCACTGCCGCCGGGCCCGCCTGCTGGCCTACCGGGTGGTGTCCCTGCAGAGCAGCGGGCGCATCACACCCGGCGACGCCGCCGCGTACCGCATCGCCGTCACCAAGCTCGACCAGGACAGCGCGGAGGTGCTGATGGACATCGCCGCCGAGGTGCGCCACGACGACCCGAACGCCGGGTGGTTCCTCGGCGAGGTCGAGGACCACTGGCGCTACTCGCAGGCGTCGACGGTCTCGTCGGGAAGCATCGAGATGCAGCGCATCCTGCTGTCGCGGGCGATGCTGGCGGCGGCGCGATGATCCTCGATCTGGGTGACGACGCAAGCGAATTCGGCAGGCAGGCACTGCGCGCATTCGAGGCGGCCGGTGGCGATGAACTGGTGCAGCAGGCCGAAGCCAAACCCGCAGAACGCGAATCACTGGTCGGCCCCGCGCTGGCGGGACTGGGCGCGTGGGACCTCGACGTGCGCGGTGACGCCGACGAGCTCGAGGCCGGCGCGGCGCTGTGCCGCAGCGCCGGTCACTGGGCGCTGCCCTATCCGGTGGCCGAGCGGCTGGCCCGGCCGGCCGACCTGGACGTCGACGGGCTGATCGTCGTCGCCGACCAGCGGCCGTCGGCGGCCGTCGCCGGGCTGCAGTCGCGATGGGCGACGGTCACGTTGGCCGGTCAGCGCAGCCACGTCACCGCGCAGGGACCCGCAGGCGCGGCGTTCGTCGCCGAGCTCGAACTGTCGACGGTCGACGACAGCGGTGCCGGTGACCTCGCTCTCGCCTTGGCGCTGCCGTGCTGGACCCTGCTCGGAATGCTGGACCGTGCACTGGAACTCACCATCGCCCATGTCACCCTGCGCAAGCAGTTCGGTCAGCCGCTGTCGTCGTTCCAGGGCGTGCAGTTCCAGCTCACCGACGCCGAGGTGGAGCGCAGTGGGGTGGACATCCTGGCCAAGTACGCGCTGTGGAGCATCGCGACCGGTCGCCCGGAGGCGCTCGACGACGCGCTGGCGCTGCGGATGGCCGCGCTGGAGGCGGCGGAGGTGGTGTTCCGGGTGTGCCACCAGCTGCACGGCGCGGTCGGCTTCTGCGACGAGACCACGCTGTCCTGGCTGTCGCGCTACAGCCAGCCGCTGCGCCGGCTGCCGTTCGGCGTGTCGGCCACCCGCGACCGGCTGCTGCACGCCGCGGGTCCTCGCGGGCTGACGGGACTGTACGCGTGACCGGGACCCCCGCCGAACGTGAAGATATGCGCGAGAATCCGGCGGAAACTCGCACAGATCTTCACACTCGGCGCGAGGAGATCCGCGCCTGGTGCGCCGACCACATCCCGCGCGACTGGCGGCAGGCGCAGACCGGTGTGGCCGAGGAGGAGTTCGTCCGCTTCCAGAAGGCGTGGTTCGCCGAACTGCACGCGGCGGGTTACGCGGTACCGCACTGGCCGCGCGAGTGGGGCGGCGGCATGTCGGTGGCCGAGCAGATCGTGCTGTACCAGGAGCTTGCCGCCCACGACGCGCCCCGGCTGGTGCTGGCGTTCGTCGGCATCCACCACGCCGCGTCGACGCTGCTGGTGGCCGGCACCGACGAGCAGCGGCGCCGCCATCTGCCCGCGATCCTCGACGGCGAGATCTGGGTGCAGGGCTTCTCCGAACCCGAGGCCGGCTCCGACCTGGCGGCGCTGCGCACCACCGCACGCCGCGAGGGCGACGAGTTCGTGGTCAACGGCCAGAAGCTCTGGGCCAGCGGCGGTATGCACGCCGACTGGTGCCTGCTGCTGGCCCGCACCGACCCCGATGCCCCGAAGCGCAAGGGCATCTCGTACTTCCTGCTGGACATGACGTCGCCCGGCATCGACGTGCGGCCGATCCGCAACGCCGTCGGCGACTCGCACTTCTGCGAGATCTTCCTCAGTGACGTGCGGGTGCCCGCGGCCAACCTGGTGGGCGCTGAGAACGCCGGCTGGCAGGTGGCGCAGGCGACGCTTGGCGCCGAACGCGGCATGACGATGCTCGAACTCGCCGAGCGACTCGGCAACGCCGGCTTCCGGTGGCTGGTGCAGGGCAGTCCTGTCGGCGATCCGGTGGTGGCCGACCGGCTGGCCCAGTTCGAGATCGAGCTGGCGGGGCTGCGTGGGATGTGCCGGAAGATCGTGGAGGGACACGACTCCGGTGCGACGGGACCGGCGGACGCGTCGATCGTCAAGCTCTACTACAGCGAACTGCTGCAACGCATGACCGACTTCGGCGCCGAGATCGGTGGCCTCGCCGGTCACACCGACCTCGCCAAACCGATGTCGAGCGGGTGGGAGTCGGGTTCCTGGGTGCTGGACTTCATCGGGTCGTGGGAGTGGACGATCCCCGGCGGCTCCAGCGAGATCCAGCGCACCATCATCGGTGAGCGCGGCCTCGGGCTGCCCCGGGAACCGAGCGCGGTGTGATGGCCACTTCTCCCGACTCGACGGACTTCGCCGAGTTCCACGAGGAACTGCGCTCGGTCGCCGCCGACCTGCTCGCCAAGGACGCCGCGGTCGAGTGGCCCGCGCTCGTCGACGCGGGGTGGGTGGGTCTAGAGGTGCCGGAGGAATTCGGCGGCGCCGGCGCCACTTTCGCCGAGGTCGCGGTGATCTGCACCGAGATCGGCCGCGCCGCCGCCGCCAACAGCTATCTGGGCAGTGCCGTGCTGGCGGTCGGCACCCTGAACGCGCTGCGGCCCGGACCCACCCGCGACCGCCTGCTCTCCGGTGTCGCGTCGGGCGACCTTCGGTGTGCCGTGACCCTCGAGTCGCTGAACTTCGTGCCCGACGCCTGGGGCGCCGACCAGGTGCTGGTGGTCGCCAACGGCGCCGTGGCCGTGGCCGATCTGTCGGTGAGCCCGGCGCCCGTCGTCGACGAGACCAGGGCGCTGGCCATGGTGTCGTCGCGGACCGTCGATCCGCCGGAGCTCCTGCAGTTCGACGGAGACGCCGACGCCGCGGTGCGCCGGCTGCACGACCGCGCCGCGGTGGCCGTCGCCTGCGACAGCCTGGGCCTCGCCGAGGCCATGCTCGACGCGACGGTGGCGTATGCCAAGGTGCGCAGGCAGTTCGGCCGTCCGATCGGATCGTTCCAGGCCGTCAAGCACGCGTGCGCCGACATGCTGGTGGCCGTCTCGATGTCACGCCAACTGGTCGGCGACGCCGTGGCGGCGATCGTCGAGGACCGCGACGACGCCCACGTCGCCGCGTCGATGGCCAAGTCGTATGTCACCGGCGCCGCGGTCGACGTGGTCGGCAAGGCCATGCAGCTGCACGGCGGCATCGGCTACACGTGGGAGAGCGGCGTCCACGTCTACCTCAAACGCGCCAGCGTGAACCGCTCGCTGTTCGGATCGCCTGCCGCACACCGCAGACAACTCGCTCACCGTTACCAGTCACCGACATAGGAGCTCAACCATGGGTGTACCCGTCTACAAACGCATTCTCGACCTGTTCGAGGCCGAGGGCGTCAACACGCTGTTCGGCATCCCGGACCCGAACTTCGTGCACATGTTCGCCGAGGCCGAGGCGCGCGGCTGGTCGGTCGTCGCACCGCACCACGAGCTCAGCGCGGGCTTCATGGCCGAGGCGGCGTCGCGGATGACCGGCGGGCCCGGCCTGTGCATCGGCACGCTGGGCCCCGGCGTGGCCAACATCGCCGGAGCCATGATGTGCGCGCTGGTGGAGAACTCGCCGGTGATCTTCCTCGGCGGCCAGCGGGCCAGGATCACCGAGCGCCGCGTCCGTCGCGGCCGCATCCAGTTCATCCAGCAGGAAGGGCTTTTCACGCCGTCGGTGAAGTACAGCAGCTCCATCGAGTACGCCAATCAGACCGACGAGATCATCCACGAGGCGATCCGCAAGTCGATGTCCGGCACCCCGGGTCCGTCCTACGTCGAGTTCCCGTCGCACGTGATCCTCGAGGAGCTCGACGTCGCCGACCCGCTGCCGCCGCACCGCTACCGGCTCGTCGACCAGGGGGCGGGCGCACGCGAGGTCGCCGAAGCGGTGCGGCTGATCCGCGAGGCGAAGAGCCCGGTCCTGCTCGTCGGCCACGGCGTGCACACGTCGCGCACCCAGCAGGAGGTCAAGCAGCTCGCCGAACTGATGAACTGCCCGGTCATCCAGACCTCGGGCGGCACTTCGTTCATCCCGGGGCTGCAGGAGCGGACGTTCCCGTACCTGTTCTCCCCGGCCGCCAACCAGGCGGTCGAGGAATCCGATCTCTGTGTCGCGCTGGGCACCGAGCTCGGTGAGCCCATGCACTACGGCCGGACCCAGCACTGGGCCGGCAACGATGAGAACCGCAAGTGGGTGCTGGTCGAGCAGGACCCGACGGCCATCGGCGTGAACCGGCCCGTCGACGTGGCGCTGGTCGGCGACCTGCGCGGCGTCGTGCCGCAGCTGGTCGAGGCGCTCGAGGACTCACCGCGAGAGCCGTCGGCCAACCTCGACGCCCTGGTCAAGGCCGACGCCGCCGAACTGGCCCGGGTGGCCGACGAGGCGCCGAGCGGACGCACCCCGGTGCACCCGGCGCGCTACGTCGTCGAGGCGACCAAGGCGTTCGCCGAACTCGAGGACGGCATCATGGTGCGCGACGGCGGCGCGACCGTGATCTTCCAGTGGACCTACTCGCAGTCCAAGCCGCGCGACGTGATCTGGAACCAGAACTTCGGCCACCTCGGCACCGGTCTGCCCTACGCCGTCGGCGCCTCGGTCGCCGAGGGTGGCAAGCGTCCGGTCATGCTGCTCACCAGCGACTCGGCGTTCCTGTTCCACATCGCCGAGCTGGAGACCGCGGCGCGGCAGAACCTGCCGCTGGTGTGCGTGGTCGGCGTCGACCACCAGTGGGGCCTCGAGGTGGGCGTCTACAAGCGCACCTTCGAACAGCCCTCGCCGCAGCCCGGCGTGCACTGGAGCAAGGACGTCCGGATGGACAAGATCGCCGAGGGCTTCGGTTGCCACGGCGAGTACGTCGAGAAGGAAGAGGAGATCGGGCCTGCGATCGCACGCGCGTACGCCAGCGGCAAGGTCGGCGTGGTGCACGTGTGCATCGACCCGACCGCGAACTCCGAGGAGATGCCCAAGTACGACCGATTCCGCACCTGGTACGCCGAAGGTACTCAGTAGGACCCGTCGATAGGGGAGAGTGAAACCATGCGTGAATACCTGAAGTTCTACATCGACGGACAGTGGGTCGAGCCGGTGCGGCCCAACACCCTCGACGTCGACAACCCGACCACCGAGCAGGTCTCCGGCCGGATCGCTATCGGCACGGCGGTCGACGTCGATGTCGCCGTGCAGGCGGCGCGGCGGGCGTTCGGGACGTGGTCGCAGAGCACCCGCGAAGAGCGCCTCGACCTCCTGCAGACCATCATGGGCGAATACCAGAAGCGCGCCGATGATCTCGCCGACGCGGTCAACGAGGAGATGGGCGCGCCCGCGTCGCTGGCGGCCGGCCCGCAGGTCAACCTCGGCCTCGGCCACCTCGCCACGGCGATGGACGTGCTGAAGAACTTCCAGTTCGAGGAGCAGCACGGCTCGACGCTGGTGGTGAAGGAGCCGATCGGCGTCTGCGGGCTCATCACGCCGTGGAACTGGCCGATCAACCAGATCGCCTGCAAGGTGTTCCCGGCGCTGGCCACCGGCTGCACCATGGTGCTCAAGCCGTCGGAGGTGGCGCCCTACTCGGCGCAGATCTTCACCGAGATCATCGACGCCGCAGGCGTTCCCGCCGGGGTGTACAACCTCGTCTACGGCGACGGGCCCGGCGTCGGTGCCGCGCTGTCGAGCCACCCGGACATCGACATGGTGTCGTTCACCGGTTCCACCCGGGCCGGTGTCGACGTCGCCCGCAACGCCGCCGCCACCGTCAAGCGCGTCACCCAGGAACTGGGCGGCAAGAGCCCGAACATCGTGCTCGACGACGACGACTTCGCCAAGAGCGTGACGGCCGGGGTGTCGGTGATGATGATGAACAGCGGGCAGAGCTGCAACGCGCCGTCGCGGATGCTGGTGCCCAACTCACGCATGGACGACGCCATCGCAGTGGCGCGGGACGTCGCGGGGGCCGTCAAGGTCGGCACCGGCGACAAGGACGCGATCGGACCGGTCGCGTCGAAGGCGCAATTCGAGAAGATCCAGGGACTGCTCGCGAAGGGCGTCGAGGAGGGCGCCACCGTGGTGGTCGGCGGCACCGGGCGCCCGGACGGGCTGGACAGCGGCTACTACGTCAAGCCGACGGTGTTCGCCCACGTCACCAACGACATGACGATCGCCCGCGAGGAGATCTTCGGGCCTGTGCTGTGCATCCTCGGCTACGACGACCTCGACGAGGCGGTGGAGATTGCCAACGACACCGAATACGGTCTCGCGGGCTATGTCTCGGCTGCCGACCTGGATCAGGCCCGGCAGGTGGCACGCCGCATCCGCGCCGGTTCGGTGGCGATCAACCACGGCTTCGACATGAGTGCGCCGTTCGGTGGCTACAAGCGCAGTGGCAACGGCCGCGAGTGGGGCCAGTTCGGTTTCGACGAGTTCCTGGAGACCAAGGCAGCACTGGGTTACGCCCCCGCCTGATTGTGATTTCGGCGCGCTTGCGTTCGCCTGTCGATCGAAAGCGCGCCGAAGTCGCACGGGTGCGTAGCCTGGAGCGGTGGATGCCGCTCGGGATCGCGACGAGGCCGGGCGCGCACAGAACGCCCGGCCGCGTGATGCGCTCGGCAGGCCGTTACCGCGAGATGCCGTCGGTGTGCCGCGGATTCCCGACGACCTCGACGTCACACCCGAGCAGGGCCTGTCGGCAGCGCAACGGCTGCTCGACGAGGGCCTGGCCTTCAACGCCCACGAGGTGCTCGAAGCCGTCTGGAAGGACGCGCCCCCGGAGCACCGCGAACTGTGGCGGGGGCTGGCGCAGCTCGCGGTCGGCATCACCCATGTCCAGCGCGGTAACCGGGCAGGCGCACGGGCGTTGTTGATGCGGGCGTCGGCGGCGATCGCGCACGGCCCGGCCGTCCATGGAATCGACGTGCCGGGCCTGGTCGCCTACGCCGACGCGCTGGCCGACGACCTGTCCGGCGACGCAGACATCGGCCAGGAGCGGTTGCGGCCACGGTTGTCGGGTGCGTCCGGCGGCCACGGGTGAAGATGGACCCATGACCGGTCCCCGCATCTACCTCAAGGCCTGCATCAACGGCGCCCGAACCCCGGACCAGCATCCCGGCCTGCCGGCGAGTCCGGACCAACTGGCCGCCGCCGCCCTGGCCGCACACCGAGCCGGCGCGCAGGCGGTGCACCTGCACCCGAAGACGCCGGACGGCGTCGACTCGCTGCGGCCCGACGTCGTCGCCGCGGCGGTGACGGCGGTCCGCCAGGCGGTGCCCGGCCTGCCGCTCGGGGTGACCACCGGCTACTGGGCGCTCCCGGATGCCGCCGAACGGCGGCGCGCCGTCGAGAGTTGGGACGTGCTCCCCGATTTCGCGTCACTGAATTGGCACGAGCCGGGATCTCCTGAGCTGGCACAGGTGCTGCTGTCCAAGGGGCTGGGCGTCGAGGTCGGGATCTTCCACGCTGAGGCCGCGCAGTCGTGGGCGGGCAGTGACATCGCCGCGCACTGCATGCGGGTGATGATCGAACTGCAGGCCGACGCCGACACGGCACTGGCCGACGACCTGCTCAGCCAGGTGACGGCGGCCGGCTCACCGGCGCCGGTGCTGCTGCACGGTCTCGACGAAAGCTGTTGGCCGCTGCTGGAACACGCCGGGGTTCGCGGTGTGCAGACCCGGATCGGCCTGGAGGACACCCTGCACCTGCCCGACGGTTCGCTCGCGCCGGACAACGCCGCGCTGGTGTCGGCCGCCGTCGACCTGCTCAGCCGGTAGGACCGGCCAGGGCGAAGTCGGCGAAGTCGAAGCCCGGCACCACCACACAGCTGACCAGGCTCGGTTCGTCGTCGCGCGGGCGGGCCCGCTGCCAGTGCCGTGGCGGGACGACCAGCTGCGGCTGCTCACCGGCGGTGATGTCACCGCCGAGCAGATGTGCTGCGGCAGAACCCTGCTCGGGTCCGACCTCGAGCAGGAGCGGACTGCCGCGGTGGAAGAGCCAGAGTTCGGCGCTGCGCACGGTGTGCCATGCCGACTGCTGACCGGGCATGAGCAGGAACAGGATCGCCGTACCGGCGCTGCGCGGACCGGTGTAGTCCGGCGGCAAGGCGGACGGCGGCATCGACAGCTCGCTGCGCCAGGTCTCCCGGAACCACCCGCCCTCCGGGTGCGGGGACAGGTCGAGGCCGCGGGCCCAGTCCGGGAGATCGCTCATCGGCACCGCCTTGAATCGAGGTCGTGGTTCAGCCTAGAGCGCCGCGGCGGAGGGGACGGCGCACCGCACCCGATAGGCTCGCCGCGTGCTGCGCGTCAATCCCGGATGGCTGGTCGCCGTGTGCGCGGCCGTGGTGGCAGTGAGCGGGTGGTTGCCATGGCTGACCACCGGCGGCGGCCGGGCCAACGCGATCGGCGGAACGGTCGGCAGCCTGGACTCGGTGCCCGCGCGGTTCGGGGTGGGGCAGCTGATCGTGCTTCTGGCCGCGGCGCTGATCGTGGCCGGGGCGATGGCCGCGCGCGGCCTGTCGGCCCGGTTGGCAGCGGGGGGTGCGCTTGCGATCTCGCTGCTGCTGGTGGCGCTGACCGGCGTGTACTACAGCAGTTACGTGGTGGCGCCGGTATCGGCCGGGTACGGCCTCTACGTCGGCGGCGGGCTGTCCATCGCTGCCGCGCTGTGTGCGGCGTGGGCGCTGTTCGTGGCGTTGTCGGCGGGGCGCCCGTCGTGACGGGCTTCGTCGAGCCGGTGCACCTGGCGGGCAGGCGCTGGGTGTCGCTGGAGCCGCTGTCGGCGAGTCACGTTCCCGAGATCGCCGACGCCGCCGCCGACGGCGAGCTCGGCGCACTGTGGTTCACCTCCGCTCCCGGGCCGCAGGACGCCGCCGGATGGGTGCGGCGCATGGCCGACCTGCGCGCGGCCGACGGCGGGGTCGCGTTCGCGGTGCGCGCTCTCGACGGTGCGCTGGTGGGCTCATCGAGCTATCTGAACGTCGATGCGACCAACCGCCGGCTCGAGATCGGACACACCTGGTACACCGCTGCCGCGCGGCGCACCGGCGTCAACACCGAGACCAAGCTGCTGATGCTCGGCCATGCCTTCGACCAACTCGGTTGCGTGGCAGTCGAGTTCCGCACGCACTTCTTCAACTTCGCCAGCCGCAAGGCGATCGAGCGGCTGGGCGCCAAACTGGACGGGATCCTGCGCAGCCACCAGGTGCTGCCCGACGGCTCGCGCCGCGACACCGTCGTCTACTCGATCCTCGACATCGAATGGCCGGCGGTGCGTGCACATCTGGAACACCGGCTCGACCGCGACGACTGACGCGCCGTACCCCCGGCGGACGCGGATCCGCCGGGGGCACGGGCACTGCGTCAGCCGGCCTCGACCGTGTTGGTCTCGATGGAACGCTGGTCGGCGCTGTGGGAGACCTCGATCCGGCGCTTCTTGGCCCGTTCCGCCATCGGGATGGTGACGGTGAGCACGCCGTTCTCGTAGGTCGCGGAGATCGCGCCCGCGTCGATGCCTTCGCCGAGAGACAACTGACGGCGGTAGGTGCCGAAGAACCGCTCGTTGGCCAACCACTGCACCGAGTCCTCGGAACGCGCGGTGCGGTGCGCCGAGATCGTCAGGGTGCCGTTGTCTACGTCGACGTCGACCGAACCCGGATCGACGCCGGGCAGGTCGGCGGTCAGCACGTAGTGGTCGTCGATCTTGCAGAGATCCATCGGCATGAACCGCGGTGTCCTGTTCGTTCCGGACGAACTCGTCAGCAAACCGCGGGTGAGGGCATCGAGGTCACTGAAAGGATCAAAGCGAAGCACAGCAATCCACCTCCTAAGTCGCTCCAGGGCCCGCCACCTCGACGGGCAGCCAAATCACTGTGCGGCATCAGATTAGCACTCTCTGCCTGAGAGTGCCAAGACTTTTTGGGCGACATCAGGGTGGTCAACGCGTTGTGGCGGCCGTGTCCAGATCGGGATGGGAGCGGTCCTGACGCCAAGCCGGCCATAGACGGATCGACGCGGGGCTGAGGGCCGGGCGGCGGCCACGGATGGCCGGGTGGGGCTCGTCTTCAGCCGGTCGGCGCAGCGCCCAGCAACCTTGCCCTGCGCCTTTGCCCGGCGTCGAAACAAGGCGGTCCCGCCGGCTCGTGGTCTGAACCGACGAGACCTCGACGGGTGCGCTGGTCGACCAGCGCACCCGCCTGCGCAGCAGCATGCCCACGCGCCCACATCACAAACCCCGTGTGCGAGGGGCTGTCATCGGGAACCCTGGAGGCTATGACGCAGCCACAGCCACACGATCTGGCCATGCGGATGGCCGAGCTTGCGCGCACGGTCGCGATGCCGCGCTCGGTTGAACAGGTGCTGGAAGACGTCACTTCGGCGGCCACCGAACTGATCCCGGGCGCCGACACCGCCGGCATCCTGCTGGTCGGTCCCGGCGGGAAATTCGAGTCACTCGCCGGAACCACCGATCTGCCGCACCAGTTGGACGAGCTCCAGATGACCTTCGAGGAGGGGCCCTGCGTGCAGGCGGCACTCGACGACGTGATCGTGCGTACCGACGACTTCCGTGAGGAGTCCAGGTGGCCCCAATACTCCAAGGCCGTGGTGGAGATCGGCGTGCTCAGTGGGCTGTCGTTCAAGCTCTACACCGCGGACCGCACCGCAGGCGCGCTGAACCTCTTCGGATTCGAGCCCAACAGGTGGGACGGCGAGGCGGAGACCATAGGCACCGTGCTGGCCGCGCACGCCGCCGCTGCCATCCTCGCCAGCCGGCAGGGTCAGCAGCTGGAGTCGGCGCTGTCCACGCGCGACCGCATCGGCCAGGCCAAGGGCATCGTCATGGAGCGCTACGACGTCGACGACGTGCAGGCGTTCGAGATGCTCCGGCGGCTGTCGCAGGAGAGCAACACCAAGCTCATCGACATCGCCCAGCAGGTGATCGAAACCCGGGGCTAGCGGCCGCGCGTCGGGTCAGCCGCGGCCGTGTCCGTGGCCGTGCTTCCAATGGCCACGACCCCGCGGGCCGTCGTACCAGCCGACCCAGCCCGGTGTGTCCACACACGCGTACGCGTAGCCGAGCGGGCCGCCGACGCACACGTCGGGTCCGGCCGAGGCCGGCGCGGCGATGACCACCGCGGCACCGAACGGCAGCGCCGCCACACTCAGGCCGAGCACGGCCTTGCGGAGCAGATTCGAACGGATCACACTCAACCTCCGGTTTCGCCTTGTTCGAGCGGACCCCCCGTCCGGGGATGACTCTAGTACGCGAATATCACCCGGTCATCTCACCCCTGTGTGACGCAAACCTCACTGCGGCAAGGTCTTTGCCCGCAAACGCCAGCTCTCTTGAAGTAGTGCGGAGGGCCTTTAACGGGGGTTTGCCGTTCGACCGGCCGCGTTCAGGCCTGGCCGGCGAGGTCGGTCAGGATCGTCGCCGTCGGCTTCTGCGGGGCGTGGCGATAGCCCGTCCCGGCCCACAGGTGCACCAGGTCGGACTCCCCGGCGGCCGCCGCCGCTTTGCGCAGGGGACTCGTCAGGTGGTGGAGCGCCGGATAGCCCAGCGGCGCCGACGCCTCGAACTCGTCGATGAAGCGATTCCGCAGGCCGCGCGCCGGGCGCCCGGTGAACGCCCGGGTGATCACCGTCTCGGTGCGCGACGGATCGGTGAGCGCAGCCTTGTGGGTGGCCGATGCCCCGCTCTCGTCGGCGCGCAGCAGCACCGTGCCCACCGCGGTGGCCGTGGCGCCTGCCCGCAGCACGGCGGCGACGTCAGCGGGGGTGGCCAGCCCACCCGCGGCGATCACCGGGAGGCCGACGGCGCCGCTCACCTGTGCCACCAGCTCGCCGATGGGCAGCGGCGACGGCATCCGATCGGGGGTGAACGTCCCGGAGTGGCCGCCGGCGACGGCGGCCTGGACGGCGAGCATGTCGACCCCGGCCGCCGCGGCCGCCTCGGCTTCCTCCAGCGACGTCACGGTCTGCACCACGGCCGTGCCCGCCTTCTGCAGCGCACGGATCACGTCGCCACCCGGTAGGCCGAAGGTGAAGCTGACGACGGGCACCGGATCGGAGAGCAGGATGTCGACCTTCGCGCCGAACGCGTCGTCGTCGTCGACCGGGTCGGCGGGCAGCGTCAGCCCGAACCGGTCCGCCTCGCGCTGCACCGCGGCCGCGTAGCGGCGGTAGGCCGCCTCGTCGATCGGCACCGGGTTCGGCGCGAAGACGTTGACGCCGAACGGGACCGACGCCTGCCGCACGGCGGCGATCTCGTTGCCCAGAGCTTCGGGCGTCTTGTAACCCGCGGCCAGCAGTCCGAGGCTGCCGGCCCGCGACGCGGCGATCACCATGGCGGTGGTGGTGGCGCCGCCCGCCATCGGCGCGGCGGTCACCGGCAGGCGCACGCCGAGGTTCGTCAGTGCGTTCATCGGTACTCCTCCGTGGCAGGGATTGTCGGTACGGGGCTCGTCATCGACAGGTAGTCCATCATCAATGCCCGGCGCTCTGGCCACCGTCGACGTGCAGCACCTCGCCGGTGACGAACGGCGCCTGCTCCAGATAGCGGATGGCGTCGACGACGTCGTCGATGTCGCCCAATCTGCCGACCGGATGCAGGCGGGCGAGGTCGGCGTGCGTCTCCGGCGGATGCATCGGCGTGCGGATGATCCCGAGAGCGACGGCGTTGACGCGGATGCCGCGCGCCGCGTACTCGACGGCCAACGATTTCGTCACCGCGTTGAGCCCGCCCTTCGTCAACGACGCCAATGCGGAGGGGACCGCCGAGTTGGCATGGTCGACGAGGCTCGTCGACACGTTGACCAGGTGGCCGCCGTCGCGCTGGTCCAGCATGGCGGCGACGGCGCTGCGCGACACCTCGAAGAAGCCGCGCAGATTCACACCGGTGACGGCGTCGAAGTCCTCGTCGGTGTATTCGGTGAACGGTTTGGCGACGAAGATCCCGGCGTTGTTGACCACGGTGTCGACCCGGCCGAAGCGGTGCAGCGCCGCGTCGACCACGTGGGCGCCCGCGCCCGGGGCGGCGATGTCTGCGGCGACGGTGAGCACTTCGGGGTCGATGCCGAACTCGGTGAATGACCGCGCCGTCGCGACGACGGCGTAGCCGAGCTTGCGGTAGGCGGGGACCAGGGCGGCGCCGATGCCGCGCGACGCGCCGGTGATGATGGCGACCTTCGTGTCGTCGTTCTGCTGGGTCATGGGAGTTCCTTCCGTTCGGATGTCGCTCCGTGGAACCGATTCTGGGCGCCCGGGCGTCCGGCTGCATACGACCGGTTTCCTCGTTGCTGGGAGGCGCAGACTCCCACCACTTAGAATCGGCCGGTGGAGCTGCGTCAACTTCGCTACTTCGTCGCCGTCGCCGAGGAGCTGAACTTCGGCCGCGCCGCGCAGCGCCTCCGCATCGCCGGTCCGTCGCTGTCCCAGCAGATCAAGGCCCTCGAACGGGACCTGCACGTCCAGCTGTTCGATCGGGACCGCCGCTCGGTCACGCTGACGGCGACGGGCGCCGAACTGCTGCCCAAGGTGCGCGATCTGCTGGCGCGCGCCGACGAACTCCGGCACGCCGCCGTGCAACTGGCCGACACCGAGCCTGTCCGGCTCGGCTACGTGAGCTGGCGGCCCGCCGATCTCGTCGAACGCACCGCCGCCGTGGCGCAGCTGCACGTCGACACCTGGGTGATGCCGTCGCACGCGCAGGCCGCGCGCGTCGCCGAGCGGGCCATCGACCTCGCGATCTGCTGGGTCGACGAGGACGATCTGGCCGCGCTCGGCCTGCGCGCCGACATCATCGGGGCCGACCGGCTGTACGCGGTGGCTCCCGGCACCGACTCGTCGGAGGTCGACGCCCGCGACATCGTGGTGCTGCTCGACGCGGACGCGGCGAGCTGGTCGTCCTGGAACCGTTACGCCGAGTGCTTCGCCCGCGACTCCGGCGCGAAGGCGGTTCGCATCGACGACGGCGGCATCACCGGGACGGCGTTCTTCGAGCACGTGCGGCGGCTCCGGCGGCCGGTGCTGAACTCGCCCAAGGATCGCACCGGCTCGCTGCCGCCGGATCTGGTGCGCAGGCCGGTGGTGCGCCCGCAGCCGTACTGGCCGTGGTGGCTGGTCTCACGCAGCGACGAATCACGAGCCGCCGTCAACGCGGTGATCGCGGCGCTGGCCACCGGCGGCCCCGCGACAGGGGGCACAGACCAATGGTGGGGGACGCGCGGCCGGCCGGCCCCCGTCTAACCCGCCGGACCGTCGAGCAGCGACCAGGACCCGGCGTCCCCGGGCACCAGCCGGTCGGCGATGCCCGCCTCGTCGAACGCCGTCCGCACGTCGGCGATGGTCTCGCTGTAGATCGACCACCCGGCGATGTGGGCGATCACGACGCGCGGGACAGCAAGCGCCGCAGCGACATCCGCTGCCCGCGGACCGGTGAGGGTCAGCGGTCGGCCCTGGTTCTTGGTGGGCAGCCGCGACGCCCCGGCGAACAGCACGGCGACGTCGATGTCGCCGAATCGCCGTGCGATCTGGACGACGGGCGCCAGGGAGGCGTTGTCGCCGCTGACGTACACCGTCGGCAGTCCGGTCGCCTGCAGGACGAAGCCGGTGACTTCGGCGTTGACGTGCCCGGAGGCGTCCCGCGTCCCGTCCAGCGGGCCGTGCACGGCAGGCACGGCGGTGACGGTGATGACCCCGTCGCCGTCGGCGCGCGCGAGTTCGGTGGTGTCCCATGTCGCCAGACCGAGTGCACGCGCTCCGAGGCGGGCGGCGGCGCCGGGCCCGGTCACGATGGTGGGTACGGCGGTGGTGGCCCACTCCCGGCCGGCGATGTCGAGGTTGTCGTTGTGGTCGTCATGGCTGAGCAGCACGGCGTCGACGGGACCGAGGTCGGCGGCGGGCACCGAGGGCGGGGTCAGCTTGGCCATGGCGCCGTAGTCGCGCGGGTCGTCGAAGGTCGGGTCGGTGACGAATCGCGTTCGGCCGTAGTCGATGACGACGGTGGGGCCGCCGACGACACCGACGGCGAAGGTGTGGCGTGCGGCGCCGATGGCGGAGGTGTTCACCGGGTCGCCCTAGTCGTCGTCGCCGAGTCGGCCGACGTGGTGGCCGAGGCGGGTCTCGACGTCACCGGGTTGGTGGAAGCCGCGCTCGAACAGCTTTTGTATCCGGGCCTGCGCTGCGGGACGGCCGAGAGCGGCGACGAAGGCGTCCCACTCGGGGGCGATCTCGTCGTCGGGAGGCAGGCTGTTGATGTTCACCAGGTGCTTGGTCTCGGCGATCGCCTGCTTGTCGAACGACGCGATCCGGGTGGCCAGTGCGTCGACGAACGCGTCGAGTTCGGCGTCAGGCATGCAGCGGTTGACGTAGCCGTACAACTGGGCGAGGTCGCCGTCGATGTCGTCGGCGCCGAGCAGCACCTCCAGCGCTCGTCCGCGGCCGATCAGCCGGGGCAACCGCGCCATCGGCCCGCCACCGGGCACCAGCCCGGCTCCCACCTCCCACTGCGACAGGATCGCCTTCTCGCGGCTGGCGAAGCGCATGTCGCTGGCCAGCGCGAGCTCACTGCCCACCCCGGTGGCGCGACCGCGGATGGCGGCGATGGACACCACCGGCGCGCGGCTCAGCCGGGCGAGCATGTCCGGAAGTGCCTGCAGCCCGGTGCTTCCCGCGGGGTAGCTGGTCGACTCCTCGAGGTCGGCGAGGAAGTTGTAGTGGGTCAGGAAGAACCCGTCGACGGCACTGTCGAAGACCACCACCTTCACGTCGTCGTCGTCCTCCAGCGCGGTGACGACGGCGTCGAGCTGCGGCAGCGTCTCGGGGCCGAAGATGTTCAGGGGCGGGTTGTCGAACGTCACCCGCCAGTAGGCCGGCGATCGTCTGCTCACGGAGATCTGTTCGGCCTGTGCTGGACCGGTCATGTGTCGCTCCCGTTCGGATGAGTGGTGCAGGGTGAGATTACGACGGCGGACGCCGGCCGGGAATGCGTCGTCTGTCATTCGACGTTCATGCGTGCATTCCGGTCACAGAATCCGGAACAGACGTCCGAACCGCGACATCCGCGCCACGGCTCGAACCAGGACAAAGGAGCCGTCATGGACATGAAACTCGAAGTCGTCGTATTACCGGTGTCTGACGTCGACCGGGCGAGGGATTTCTATCAGAAGCTCGGCTGGCGGTTGGACGCGGATTTCCCTGTGGCCGAGGGATATCGGGTGGTGCAGGTGACGCCGCCCGGGTCGCCCACGTCGGTCATCTTCGGCACCGGCGTCAGCACGGGTGCGCCCGGTTCGACTCAGGGTCTGTACCTGGTCGTCACCGACGTCGAGGCCGCCCGCGCCGAGCTGGTGGCGCGCGGCGTCGAGGTGAGCGAGGTCTTTCACGACACCACCGGAGTCTTCAATCAGGCCGGCGGGACGGGGCGCGTGCCGGGGCCGGATCCGGAGCGCCGCAGCTACAGCTCGTTCGCGACGTTCCAGGACCCGGACGGCAACGGCTGGGTGCTGCAGGAGATCACCGAGCGCCTGCCCGGTCGCTGACCGGCGGCACGATTCCCGCTAGCTGCAATCTTCGGCGGTTCCCGGATTAGTCGGGCCGTCGCGCGGCTTGTCATCAACAGCCGTGAACATCCACAACCACATTGCCGGATCAGATGGAGGCACATCATGAACACCGAGAACATCGTCGCACTGGTGACGGGCGCCAACCGTGGACTCGGCCGGCGGTTCGCCGCCGAACTCGTCGCCCGCGGCGCGAAGGTCTACGCGGGAGCGCGCAATCCCGACACCGTTGACCTGCCGGGCGTCGTACCCGTGCAGCTGGACATCACCGATCCCGAATCGATCCGCCGTGCCGCGGGATTCGCCACCGACGTGAACCTGTTGGTGAACAACGCCGGTGTGTCCACGCGCGCGTCCGTGCTCGACGGGTCGATCGAGGACATCCGCCTGGAGATGGAGACTCACTACTTCGGCACCCTGCAGGTGATCCGCGCCTTCGCCCCGGTCGTCGAACGCAACGGCGGGGGAGCGATCCTCAACGTGCTGTCGGTGCTGTCCTGGCTGCACCCGCCGACCAGCGGCGCCTATTCCTCCGCGAAGGCCGCCGCCTGGGCGATGACCGATGCGGTGCGAACGGAGCTCGCTCCGAAGGGTATCCACGTCGCCGCACTGCACGTGGGCTACATGGACACCGACATGGTGAGCTACATACCGGCCGACCAGAAGAGCGACCCGGGTGTGATCGCCAAGCTGGCCCTCGACGGTGTGCTCGCCGGCGACAACGAGATCCTGGGCGACGAGATGACGCGCGGCGCCAAGGCGTCGCTGTCCGCGCCGGCACGCTGACCCTCTCGTTGACTTTGCGCTCAGGGCGTCGATCTGCGAGAGGATCGTGCGCTGAGCGCAAAGTCAACGAAGCGCCCGGGCCAGTCAGCCGACCTCGTAGGCCAGCCGCGACACCCGGAAGAAGTGACCGCTGCTGGTGTCGGTGCATGTGAGCGCCGACGATTCGCTGTCGCAGGTGATCGCACCGAAAACCATCGTGTCGCCGTATTCCAGCGTGGGCCACTCGGGAACGCCGGTGCCGATCGACGCGAACGAGCAACGGACGTAACCGGGTTCACCCTGCACGAGCATGACGTCATTGCCGGAGCCGGTGTTCGACGGGCACGGCTTCCCGGCAGCGTCGTGCGCGACTCCCGGCGGCACTACGTAGTCGACGTCCTCCAGCTGACAGACGACGTACGGGCTCGCGCCGCTGTCTCGGTCGAGCACGCAGCGGATGTTTCCCGACGGCGTGGTGAAGTTCGCCCGGCGCTCCTCGGCGTGCGCCGTCGCCGGGATCGCGCTGATCGCCGCCAGTGCGACGGTCGCCGCCGCGATGGCCAAACGTGTCGGGGTCGTCATGTCGATGCGGATCCTCGCGCTCAGGCGTCGCCCCAGCGGCTTCGTCGTTGCCGCCATCCGACACCGTTCGCATGGCTACCGATCCCAACAACGACCGATCACCGGATGAGTGCCCCCGGCATGATTCGAACATGCGACACCGGCTTTAGGAGAGCCGTGCTCTATCCCCTGAGCTACGGGGGCGGGGACCGCGTGAGAGTTTACCGCCCCCGCGCCGTCCGCTCGCCACGCGGGAGTTTCGGCAAAATTGTCAAAACGTTCGCCATCGGCCGGTAGCCTGCCGACGTGGAGCTGAGGATGCAACGCGTCGGCGCCTGGTCGGGAACAGTGATGATCCTGCTGTACGGCACCTGCTTCTCCGGACTGGCGCGGCTCTTCCCGCCGCTCTCCCCGACGGCGTCGGCCGAGGACATCGCGCAGTTCTTCGTCGACCACAAGCTGTGGATCCGGTTCGGCGTCGCGGGCGCCCTGCTCACCGCCGTCCTCGCGCTGCCGTTCCTCGCCGCACTGGTGCTGCGCATCCGCCGCGCCGAAGGCGGCTGGGGCATGCTCTCGGTCACCCAGGTGTTCGCGGCGACCATCTTCGTACCCGCACTGATCTTCCCGCTGATGATGTTGGCGGCGGCCGCATTTCGGCCCGAGGACCGCCCACCCGAGATCACCCGGGCACTCAACGACCTGTTCTGGCTGTGGTTCATCGGCATCGTCGGCACCATCGTCGTGCAGAACATCACGCTGGCGGTGGCGTCCTTCATCGACAGGGCCGACCCGCCGACCTTCCCGCGCTGGTACGGCTACCTCAACCTGTGGGTGGCCACCCTGTCGCTGCCGGGGTGTGTCGTCGTTGTGTTCAACGACGGCCCGCTGGCCTGGAACGGCGTGTTCGCCTTCTATCTGCCCGGCCTGGTGCTGGTGATCTGGATCGTGGCGACCACCGTGGTCATGCTGCGCTCGATCTCGGCCCAGCAGGCCGCCGAATCCCCGGTGCCCGTGCCGTGACCGCCACGGCCGCCGCGCCCGCGGACACCGACGCCCGCCGCATTCCCGGCGAGGCAGGCACCTGGGTCTTCCTGTTCGGCGACATGCTGGTGTTCGGCGTCTTCTTCGTCACCTTCATGGTGGCCCGTGGCCGGACTCCCGAGGCCTTCGACGCCGCACGCGCGACGCTGCACATCGGCGTCGGGCTGCTCAACAC
Source organism: [Mycobacterium] manitobense (assembly GCF_025821665.1). Lineage (GTDB taxonomy): Bacteria > Actinomycetota > Actinomycetes > Mycobacteriales > Mycobacteriaceae > Mycobacterium > Mycobacterium arseniciresistens. The sequence goes on along the minus strand of NZ_JACKSJ010000016.1, from coordinate 62,900 downwards.
GCTGGTGCTGCTCACCAGTTCGCTCTGCGTGGTGGTCGCCCTCGGCGCCGTCCGCACCGGCGCCCGCTCGATCGCCACCTCCGCCGTCACCGCAGCGATCGGCTGCGGCCTCCTGTTCGCCGGCCTGAAGGTCTACGAGTACACCGCGCTGGTCTCCGCCGGCCACGGCGCCGGGGCGGGCGATTTCTACCTCTACTACTTCATCCTCACCGGCCTGCACCTGTTCCACGTCGGCCTCGGCCTGCTCGCGCTGACCTTCGTGTGGACGCAGACACGCAGGCCCGAATTGAGCGGCAACCGGATGGCGCTCGTCGAGGGCGGCGCGTGCTTCTGGCATCTGGTCGACCTGCTGTGGATCTTCCTGTTCGCCCTGCTGTACCTGGTGTCATGACGGGTCCATCCGTGCTGCAGCTGATCCGCAACCGCGCGGGCGTGACGTGGCTGCTGCTGATCGCCGCCACCGTCGTCTCGTGGGCGGTCGGCGCCGAGCACGGCACCGGCTCGGCCGTCGCCGTCGTCGTGCTCGCCATCGCGGCGGTCAAGGTGCGGCTCGTCGGCCTGGACTTCATGGAACTGCGCCGTGCACCGGTGGCGCTGCGAACGGTGTTCGAGGTCTACTGCGTCGCCGTGTGGGCGGTGCTCAGCGGGCTGTACCTCTGGTACTAGCGCAGTTCGGCGATCACCTTCGCGAACGCGTCGGCGTGCGGCGCCTGCACGATGATGTAGGAGACGCCGTAGTCGTCGCGGTAGCCGCGGATGCGGTCGGCCATGTCGCGCGTCGACCCGGCCAGCGTGCCGGGATGGCGCAGCAGCTGCTCATCGGTCAACCCGGGCAGGAAGTGCCGCGGAATCGACAGGTCGGGCATGCCGGAGCCGTCGACCGGCATCGCCGTCACGGCGAGGTTGAGTTCCAGCTCGGCGAACCGGTCACCGGCAGCGGCCCGGACGAACGCGATCCGCTCGGCGAGCGGGTCCTCGTCGCCGGACGCCGGACGGTCACCACCGGTCAGCCCGATGATGTCGGCCCTGCGGGCAGCCAGGGTGAGCACCCGGTCGCCGTTGCCGGCGATGAGGATCGGCACGCTCGGCAGGTGTTCGCGCAGATATCCGGTGACGTGCGCCAGGTGGTCGACGCGTTCGCCCGCGCTCGGGTACGGCAGCTCGGCGGCCTCGAACTCCTCCCGCACGTACCCGGTGCCCAGGCCGGCCTCGAACCGCCCGCCGCTGAGGTCGTGCAGCGCCGCGACGTCGCGGGCCAGCAGCGCGGGCCGGTAGAAGCCGGCGTTGAGCACGAACGTCCCCAGCCGCAGCGTTCGGGTGGCCGCCGCGGCCGCCATCAGCGCAGGGAACGGAGCAGGGGCGCCCAGATGGTCGGGCACGTGCAGTACGTCGAAGCCGAGCTCCTCGGCTCGCCGCGCGGTGTCCTGCACTTTCGTCAGTGAACGGGCGGCGTGCAGACCGAGTCCGAACCGAAGATCCCGCGGCATCAGTCGATCGTAGGAGGTCGCCCGATTTCGATGTTTGACCCTCGCGGGAAGTGGGCACAAATGATCCGCACGGTTCGCCTCACCGCGGTGCGGACCCCTACGAACCACCACCAGATCCGGCCCGTTGTGAGTACCCCGGCGGGCCGGATCAATATTTCGAGAGAGTCTGCAGGCCCGATGTCCAGCCATCCCACCGTGGGCGTCGAGGAGGAGTTCCTCCTCATCGACCCGGACTCGGGCGAACCGGTGCCGCACAACCGCCGCGTCGCCGAACTCGCCGCCGCCGACGGCGTCGACCTCCAGCTCGAGCTGACCTCCTGCCAGGTCGAGACAGCCACCGACGTGGCGGGCAGCACCGCCGAACTGCACGAGCAGCTGACCCGGCTACGGCGGATCGCCGGACGCGCCGCCGACGCCGCGGGCGCCCGGCTGCTCGCCGTCGGTCTGCCGCCCACCGTGCCGCACCACTTCCCGATCACCGACTCGCCGCGCTACCGCAGGATTGCCGACACCTTCGGGATGATCGCCCACGAACAGGGCATCTGCGGCTGCCACGTGCACGTCGCGGTGCCCACCCGCGAGGCGGCGGTCCGGGTGAGCAACCGGCTGCGGCCGTGGCTGCCGCTGCTGCTCGCCCTGACCGCCAACTCGGCGATCTACCGCAACGCCGACAGCGGGCACGCGAGCTGGCGACAGGTGCTGTGGTCGCGGTGGCCCAGCGCCGGCCCGCCCCCACACTTCGAGTCGGTCGACGAGTACGACGCGGTGGTGCAGATGATGCAGAACGCCGGCGCGATGCTCGACGACGGCATGGTCTATTGGGACGTCCGGCCATCGGCGAACTTCCCGACCGTCGAGGTGCGGGTGTCCGACGTGCCCGCCACCGTCGCCGAGACGGTCCTGCTGGCCGCGCTGACCCGCGGTGCGGTGATGACGGCACTCGACGACGAGCGCAGCGGCGCCGGCCTGCCCCGCATCTCCCCGCACGCCCTGGCCGCGGCGTACTGGAAGTCGGCACGCGACGGCCTCGACGGGCAGGCCGTCGACCTGTTCGACGCCCACTCACCGGCGCCCGCCGTCGACCTGCTGCGGGCCTTCGTCGACCGGATCACGCCCGCACTGCGTGCCGTCGGCGACGAGGAGCTGGTGCGGGCCGAACTCGACCGCATCGCCGAGCAGGGCAACGGCGCCATGCGCCAGCGGGCCGCGTGGCAGCGGCGCCACGAGGTGGCCGACGTCATCGACGAGGCGGCGACGGCGACGCTGTCGGGCTGTTAGACCAGCGGCAGTTCGGCGAACACAGGTGTGGTCGGCGCCTGTGAGCCCGAGCCCGGTTCCACCGTGAAGGCCAGCGCGTTCGAGTCCCCGAGATCGGGCAGCACCGCGGTGGTGGACGGGGCCACGGCCTTGGCGTCCATGGTGCCCGCCGACTCCGCGCCCTCCGACCCGACCAGCCACATCTGGTACACCGTGCCCTGTTCGGGCGGCGCGACGTTGTTCATCACCAGCACGCCGGCGTTGCGGTCCCGCGAGAACACCAATGTCGCCGTGCCGCCGGTCGGGATCGGACCCGACACCGTGCGCACGTCCGGCGCGGCGAACACCTGCTCGGCGGTGGACGGCGTGGGCGCGGGCCGCAGTGCGTAGCCCACCCCGAGCGCGCCGAGTCCGACCACGAGCACCGCGGCCGCGGCGAGCACCGCCTTCTGCCACCGCCTCGGCCGCAGTTGGCGTACCGGGTCGTCGGCGACGACGCCGAGCACGCGGTCGCGCAGCTGATCCGGCGGGTCGACCGCCGTGCCTGCCGAGAGGATCGCCATGGTCTCCCGCACGGCGCGCACCTCGTCGTCGAAGGCGCGCACCACCTCTGCCGGGGCGTCGGCAAGGCGCCGCTCGATGTCGTCGAGGTCGGACTCGGGAATCGCGTGCAGCGCATACGGAGTCGCGAGCTCGATCAGGTCGTCTTCCACCGGCCCGGTCATGAGACCCCCAGGCAGCGACGCAGTCCGCGGATGGCATCACGCATCCGTGACTTGATGGTGGCCAGGTTCGCCGACAGCCGCTCGGAGACCTGGACGTAGGTCATCCCGTCGTAGTAGGCCAGCTGGATCGCCTCGCGCTGCACCTCGGTGAGCGAGTCCAGGCAGGCGGTCACCCGGCGGCGCTCGTCGTGGTTGATCGCGGCCTCGGCGACGTGGTCGACGGGCGGCTCGACGGTGGCCGCGCCGTAGCGCGATTCGCGCACGGAGCCCGCCTGCTCGGAGCGCACCCGGTCGACGGCGCGGCGGTGCGCGAGGGTGAGCAGCCACGCCAGGGGAGAGCCGGCGGTCGGGTCGTAGTTACCGGCCGACCGCCAGACCTGCAGGTAGACGTCCTGCGTGGTCTCTTCGCTGTAACCGGGGTCGCGCAGCACTCGGGTGACCATGCCGAACACGCGGGAGCGGGTCTGGTCGTAGAACGTGGCGAACGCGTCGGCGTCCCGCTGTGCGACCCGACGCAGCAAATCGTCGAGGTCGGTGGTCACGAGCGGTAGCCTAACCGGACACAGCAGCAACGTCATAATAATTGCGATCTGGACTCGCGTGCGATCAGAGGCGTTGCGGGCGAATCGGTTTCATGCGTCACCGGGCATCCTTCGGCATGGCGCGGCACCACCGGCACCCGCCGCAGCCACAGCAGGGCGCCCTGCACCTTCATGCTCCAGCGGCCCATCAGCGGCGCCGCGGGCGCCGTCAGCTGCATCCACAGCACCTGGGCCGGGCCTGCGGATCGCCGCGTGCCGCGCAGGGTGGCCACGAATGCCGGGTGCTGGTCGCGGTGCAGGGAGATCGACACGTCGACGGCCTCGGCCGGCCGCGGTGCGCGCACCAGGTAGTAGCCGTCGACCCCGTTGAAGGCCGAGGCGTAGATCCGCTTGCGCACCATGACGGGCTGCTCGCCCGACGGCGGCAGCAGGTAGGCGTGCCGCTCACCGTGGGTGTTGTGCACCTCGGCGATGACGTGGCGCAGGGTGCCGTCGGCGTCGTGGCACCAGTACAGCGACAGCGGGTTGTACACGTAGCCGAGCACCCGGGCCTGCAGCAGCGCGGTGATGCGGCCGCCGCGCAGGTCGATGTCGCGCTCGGCCAGGAACCTGTCGATGCGGTGCCGCAGTGACTCGTTGGGGCCGCCGGTGAAATGGTCCTCGGCCTCGAACCGCGCGAACGGCCGCAGCCAGCGCGGCAGCCGCGGCAGGTCGTCGACGTCGACGTACCAGGAGTAACCACTGTTCTCGAAGTAGTGGTGCACCGGTGAACGGCGCAGATGCGTCACCCGGGTCCGGTACAGCGCAGGGGCCTGCGCGATGCATGAACTTTCCACACCCGGTATTCGGAGTCGCCGCGCGCACGGATGGCCGCGGGCGTGGATGTGATCCCCGTCGCCGCTACGGAGCGGGTGGCTGCCAGCTCCGTGCGGCCGCGACCAGCCCCTGCACCAGGGCCGACGTCGCCGGGGACAGGCCGTCGTCGCCCGGCAGCGGGCTGCGGGGGCTCAGGCCCCGCACCCGCGGTGTCAGTTCGAGCTGGGCACCGCCCGCGCGCACCCTGTTGACCGGGTTGTCCGGGTGCAGCCCCCGCAGCTCCCGCGGAATTGCGTCGAGGTCGGTGACGACCTGGTAGCCGGGCACCTCGACGTGCTCGGCCAGATGGTCGGCCAGCGCGCGGTTGCGCCCGCCGGCCAGCAACTGGGTGCTGCGGCCGATGCGGCCGTATCCGTGCAGCGACACCGCGACCTCGACGTGGTCGAGGAACTCGGCGAGGCGCGGGGACTGTGCGGCGAGGTAGCGCGCGGACGGCAGGTGGTGCGGGTAGTGGTCGGGGTGGCGCACCACGTACACCGACGCGCCTGCGGCGTCGGCGGCGCGCTCGGCGATGACGTCGGTCATCTGCTCAAGACCGCCGCCGTGGATGGCGAGGAACCCGAAGCGCGATCGCAGCGTGCTGTCCTCGACGACGGCGCGGTCGGCGAGCAGCTCGGAAAGCGTTTGCGGGCCTTCGTCGTTCGTAGTACCCGAACGGTTAGGCCAGTGCGCCGGATCCCACCGGCGGAGGAATTCGACCCAGCGGTGCGGCAGCCCGTGATGCTCGGCGCCGTCGATGATGCGCTCGAGATAGCCGGGCCGCGGCGGGCCCGGTTCGACCCGGTGGTCGATGTACACCCACGCGTCGGCCGGCCCGTCATCGGTGTGCACCGTCATCCGGTCGCGGCGGTAGCGCACGGGGACGCCCTCGGCGCTGTCGAGCGTGGCCAGGTCGTGGTCGGTGAGCCGCCACAGCACTCCGTGCACCTGTGAGCCGTCGAACGGTTCGACCGTGGCCACGCCGCGTTCGTTGATCAGCCAGTCGTGGTCGGCCAGCATCGCCGGCCGCGGGTCGACGGCGCCCGGGCATCGCTGCGCCATCTGCCGCACGCACAGGTTGGACCCGTACGCGAAGTAGGTGTGAGCGGGACGCATCAGCCTCTGACAGTGGTGTGGATGAGCACTGATTCACGACTTTACCGCGAGGAACGCCGACCGCCGTCCGAGGTGGGACGCCCGTCGATGCCCGCAAATGTGCAGTACCAGCTCGCCAGGAAGCCCTGAGGTCAGCCTCGGACGGTCAGGTAGATCAGCACCACGTTGAGCACGCTGATCAGCACGGCGACCAGCCACCCGAGTGTGGTGGTCACCCGGTGGTTGGCGTCGTCGCCCATCAGCGTCCGGTCCGCGGTCAGGCGAATCAACGGGATCAGCGCGAACGGGATGCCGAACGACAGCACGACCTGCGACACCACCAGGGCGCGGCTGGGATCGATGCCGATCGCCAGGATGGCGAGCGCCGGGACGAGGGTGACCAGACGGCGCAGCAGCAGGGGATAGGAGCGGCGCAGCAGGCCCTGCATGATCATGGCGCCCGCGTAGGCGCCGACCGACGACGATGCCAGCCCGGAGGCGAGCAGGCCGACCGCGAAGAACAGCGCGACCGTCTGGCCGAGCGAGTTCTGCACGGCGGCATAGGCGCCCTCGATCGAGTCGGTGTTCTCCATGCCCTGCAGGTTGGTGGCCGCGACCAGCAGCATGGCGAGGTTGACCGCGCCCGCGACGAGCATCGCCAGCGCGACGTCCACACGGGTGATGCGCAGCATCCGGCGGCGCGGTGCGCCGGCGTCCGGGCGGCCGTGCCGGTCGCGGGCCAGACCGGAGTGCAGGTACACCGCGTGCGGCATCACCGTCGCGCCCAGCATCGCGGTGGCCAGCAGCACGCTCTCCGCGCCGTCGAACCGTGGAATCAGGCCGCCCACAACGTCACTCGCCGCGGGTGCCTCGACGAAAAGGCTGGTGAGGAATCCGATCGCGATGACGAGCAACAGACCGCTGATGACCCGTTCGAACACCTGCTGACCGCGGCGATTCTGCACCGCCAGCAGCAGCAGTGACACCACACCGGTGATCACGCCGCCCACCAGCAGCGGCAGGTCGAACAACAGGTAGAGAGCGATCGCACCGCCGACCACCTCGGCGAGATCGGTGGCCATCGCGACGAGTTCTGCCTGCAGCCAGTATGCGATGCGGGTCGGGGTGCGGGTGTTGTCGGCGACCGCCTCGGGCAGCGTCCGGCCGGTGACGAGTCCGAGTTTCGCCGACAGGTACTGCACAAGGCCCGCCATCACGTTGGCGAGCAGGATCACCCAGACCAGCAGGAAGCCGTACTGCGCGCCCGCGCTGACGTTGGCGGCGACGTTGCCGGGGTCGACGTAGGCGATCGCGGCCACGAAGGCCGGGCCGAGCAGCAGGAATCCCGGCTTCAGCGGCGTGGCGGTGTCTCGCAGCACCCACGAACCCCTTCTCTATCCGGCAATGCGAATAGAAAAGTTAGGTTAACCGAAACCTGGCCGTCAAGCCAGGGCACCCGCATCGCTTCGACGCCGATACCCCGACCGCCGGCGTTCAAGCCGCCGGTCGGCCATGGTTCGTGCTGCTACCAACCGCCGATCATCATCGCCGGGCCGTAGTACTCGTCGGACCACGGGTAGGCATAGACGGGCGGCGTGGCATTGAGCTGTGCGTTGCCCGGTGACTCGCACAGGGTCGACGAGCCGCCCAGAGCCGCTGAGCCACCGGTGTTGACGCACTGCGGAAGGCCGGGCGCGGCACCCGCGGCTGGTGCGGCCAGGATGGCCACGGCGGCACCGCCTGCGGCGAGCAGCGGTGTGAGATAGCGGAGGGTGGTCCTCATGTGCGCGCTCTTTCTTGTTCGGTGATCCCCGAGTGGGTTCCGTCAGCGTACAGCGGTTTTCCAGGTACTGAGAGGCAAGTCGAGCGTCGTCCTGATGCCGGGCACGGCGGCCACGACGTCGGGTATCGCGTTCACGATCCGGGCGGCGGTGGCGACCAGACCGGCGTGATTGTGGTCGCCGTTCGGGCTGCTCAAACAGAGGTCGAGCGCGTACGTCGGCTCGCCGGTGATCTCGATGCGGTACGACCCACCCTCCTGTGCCGGCTGTGGCCATTCGGGGCAGAGGTCGTCGCGCAGTCGGGTGACGTGTTCGAGCACGACGGCCACCTCACCGTTCTTGATGCCCCGCACCTCGAACCGCAACGCCGCGGCGGTGCCCTTCGCGATGTGGCCGGAGGCGATGTCGAAATCATCCGGCGCGGGCACGCGCTCATAGGTCTCGTTGACCTCGTCGAGTTCGATGCCGATACCCGCAGCGAGCTGCCGGACGACTGACCCCCACGCCAGGCTGAGCACCCCGGGCTGCAGCAGCATCGGCAGGTCGTCGAGCGCCTTCCCGAAGCCCATCACATCGAACATCACCGTGGCGCTGTCGTAGGTGTCGTAGTTGATGATCTCCATGCAGCGCACCTGCTCGATGCTCTGGCAGGTGCCGGCCAGCGCAAGGGGGAGCAGGTCGTTGGCGAATCCGGGATCGATGCCGTTGACGAACAGGCTCGAGCCGCCCTCGCGGGTGGCCGTCTCGATCGGGTCGACGAGTTCGGGCGGCAGCACCTGCCACGGGTATTGGAGGAACACCGGGCCGCTGCCGACGACGTTCACGCCGGCGGACAGGATGCGCCGGTAGTCCTCGAGCGCCTCGGGAAGCCGGTTGTCGGCCATCGCCGTGTAGACCGCGCAATCCGGCTTGGCGGCGAGGATCTCGTCGAGGTCGTTCGTGGTGAGCACCCCGGTGGCGTCGGCCAGCCCGACCAGTTCGGCGGCGTCCTTGCCCGCCTTGGCCTCTGACGACACCCACACGCCGGCCAGCTCGAACCGCGGGTCGGTGATCAGTTGGGTGAGCGCATGGCCGCCGACGTTGCCGGTGCCGATCTGCGCGACTCTGATGGTCATGGATGTGTCCTCACAGATCGGGGATGGGCAGGTCGAGATTCGGGAAGGTGAGGCCGCCGTCGACCTCGAGCGTCGTGCCGGTCAGGTAGCTGCCCGCCGGCGACGCGAGATACACCGCGGCCGCGGCGATGTCCTGCGGGTCGCCGAGTCTGCGCATCGGGGTGGCCTTCTCCATCGGCTGACGCAGGTCGTCGTTCGAGGCGACGATGTCGAGTGCGGAGGTGAGTATCGAACCGGGCGCGATCGCGTTGACGCGGATGCGTGGACACAGGTCCAGAGCGCTCAGGCGGGTGTAGTGCGCGAGTGCAGCTTTGGCGGTGCCGTACGCGGCGAAGCCACGGCCGGCCAGCCGGCTCATCGTCGAGGTGATGTTGATGATGCTGCCGCCGCCGGAGTGCTCGAGCATCAGCGGTGCGGCGGCCGCGGTGAGCGCATGGGCGGTGGCGACGTTGAAGGTGAACGCGTCACGCATGTCCTTGGTGGAGGTGCTCAGCAGCGCGTTGGGCATGGTGCCGCCGACGTTGTTGACGACGATGTCTAGTGTGCCGAAGGCTTCGACCGCCGCCTGTGCGAGTTCGGCCGTGGACTCGGGGCGGGCGAGGTCCGCGACGACGACGTGGGCGCGTCGGCCGGTCGCGGCGATCTGCTCCGCCACCTCCTCGAGTTGAGACTGCGTGCGGGCCGCGATCACCACGTCCGCACCGGCTTCCGCGAATGCCACCGCCATCGCGGCCCCCAGCCCGCGACCGGCTCCGGTCACCACCGCCACCTGGTCGTCGAGCCGGAATCTGTCAAGGATCACGTCGTCTCCACTTCTGTCGCCGGGCGACACCGTAACAAGGCCGCGGACGCTTGGTGGGCGATTTCTGGAACACGTTCTAGTAAGACGGCGCGGTTAGAGGTGCTCGCTCACGACGGCGAGTGAGAGCGCGGCGAGAACCAGGGGCACGCCGATCCGCCCGGTGTCGCGGGCGCGGAGGTGGAACGCCGTCGCGACGACGAAGTACGCCGTGAGGAACCCGCCCGCGGCGAGGCCGGCGGGTTGCCACCACAGTCCGGCGATCAGCGCGCAGGCAGCGATCAACAGCAGGACGGCGAGTCCGTTCAGCCAACGCTCGGGAACGCCCGCGCGCCGGTAGCTCTCGACCACCGCAGGACGGTGCGTCAGCTTCATCCCCGCCGAGGCCGCGAGTATCGCCGCCAGGATCGCCGACACGATGATGAGCGCCATGCACCAATGTAAACATTTGTATAGATTGGTGACAAGACCGGAGGAGATCGATGAGCCCCCAGCGCAGCAACCGCGAGCAACTACTCGCCGGCGCGATGCGGTGTCTCGAACGGTTGCCACTCAATCGCGTCACCGCCCGCGAGGTCGCCGACGAGGCGGGCGCCAATCTGGCGTCGATCGGCTATCACTTCGGTTCAAAGGACGCGCTTGTGACGGCGGCGGTGATCGAGGGCCTCGATCGCTGGCTGGAGGAGGTGCAGCAAGGCCTGTCTGGGTTAGGCACCGCCGAAGGATCCCAGCGGCTGAATGATGTCAATGCGGTCGTCGAGCGGACCCGACGGCGCCACGCCGGGCTGGTGCAGAACTTCTTCGCGGCCGTCGCGATGGCGCGCCATGACACGGTAGTTCGCGATCAACTCGCCGACGGGTTCACCCGCACCCGGCCGGCGATCGCGCGGCTCCTCGGGTTCGGCGACGGGGGTGATGACGCCGCGACGCTGGCACTGGCGATGTTCTACGGACTCTTGATCCAAACGGAACTCGACCCGGCGTCGGTTGTTTCCGGCGACCGGTTCGACGCCGCGCTCGCGCAGCTGCTCCAGCGTTGACCCGCGCGAGTGTGAAACGTGGGCGGAGAATCGGCCCGAATTCCGCCCACGTTTCACACTCGCGGGCGCGGGGCCTACTTCTTGGCCGCGGCCTTCTTGGCCGGAGCCTTCTTCGCGGCCTTCTTGGCGGGTGCCTTCTTCGCCGCGGCTTTCTTCGCGGGGGCCTTCTTGGCCGGCTTGTCGCCGTCGCCGTCGCCGTCGGCTTTCCCGCCGGAATCGCCGCGACGCGCCTTCACGCTCGCCTCCAGCCTGGCCAACAGGTCGGACACGTCCTCGGTCTCGTCGAGCTCGGTCGGCTGCTCCTCGACTGCGAACGCCTCGCCGCCCTCGAGCTTGGCCTGCACCAGTTCGCGTAGCTGCTCCTGGTAGTCGTCGTGGTAGCGGTCGGGATTGAAGTCGTCGGTCATCGACTCGACCACCTGGCCGGCCATCTTCAACTCGGCCGGCTTGATGTCGACCTCCTTGTCGAGCACCGGGAAGTCGGGGTCACGGATCTCGTCGGGCCACAGCAGCGTGTGGATCACCATCACGTCGCGCTTGCTGAAGTCCTTGACGCGCAGGGCCGCAAGCCGCGTCTTGTTGCGCAACGCGAAGTGCACGATGGCGACGCGATCCGTCTCGGCGAGTGTCTTCGCCAGCAGCACATAGGATTTCGATGACTTGCCCTCGGGCTCCAGGAAGTAACTGCGGTCATACATCAGTGGGTCGAGGTCGGCGGCCGGCACGAATTCGAGCACCTCGATCTCGCGGCTGCGCTCCTCGGGCATGGTCGCGATGTCCTCGTCGGTGATGATGACCATCTGGCCGTCGTCGGACTCGAAGGCCTTGGCGATGTCGCGGAACTCCACCACCTCACCGCAGACCTCGCAGACCCGCTTGTAGCGGATGCGGCCGTTGTCTTTCTCGTGGACCTGGTGGAACTTGATGTCGTGGTCTTCGGTCGCGCTGTAGACCTTGACCGGCACGTTCACCAGGCCGAAGGCGATCGATCCCTTCCAGATGGAACGCATGTTGCCAGTATGGCGGCAAACAGCACGGAAAGGCGATGAGCCTGGCTTAAGGTGCGTTCGTGGCGGGACGCTCCCACGTCGTCGACCCCGACGGCGTCACCTGGACGGTGCGACGACGGTGGTTACCGTGGCGGCGCGCGATGGCACTGCGCGAACTGTGGCACACCGAGTCGAAAGAGGGCGAGACGCCCGAAACCCCGGCAGAGGCCGAGGAGTCGAAGGAACCGGCGAATCCCGTGGGCAAGGTGCTGTTCTGGGTGCTGGGGATCATCATCTGGGCGGTCATCGGTATCGGCAAGCTGCTGTTCATCGTGCTCGCGGTGGTGCTGACGGTGACGGTCTCGGTGCTCGACATGCTGGTGCAGCTGATCGTGCTGCCGATCGCCATCGCCGCGAGATCGATCGGGATCTCGCGCTGGCCGGTGCAGGTCGATCGGGAGAAGCTGCACCACCGCACCGAGAGCGCCGCCGGGTTCGACGCGGCCGGCGAACTCGTCGACCGGCTGGCGGCTCAGATCCGCGCCGGGGAGCTCACTGCCCGGGCGAGTTGAGGGCCGCGTCGCGGGTCGCGCGGTCGGGTAGGTCGGCGCCGGCCTTGGCGACGGTCAACGCCGAGGACAGCGCCGCCGTCTGCAACATGGTGTGCAGCGCGTCGAGGCTGATGCGCCGCAAGTCCTGACGCCGGTCCGCGCCGAGCAGGTCCTGCGTCCAGAGCGCGTCGATCATGCCGGCCATGAATGCATCGCCGGCGCCCACGGTGTCGATCACCTGCACCGGCCGCGCGGCCACGCGCGCCGTACCCGCCTCGCACATCGCGAAGGCGCCGCGGCCACCCATCGTCACCGCCACCACCGACGGGCCGAGGCCCAGCCAGGTCCGGGCGATCTGTTTGGGCGTGCGATCCGGCTCGAGCCACTGCAGATCCTCGTCGCTGACCTTGACGACGTCGCAGCGCTCCACCAGTCGCTCGATGCGAGTCCGGGCGGTCGCGTCGTCGTCGATCAACGAGGGCCGCACGTTCGGGTCGAAGGTGAGCGTCGCCGAGAGGTGGTAGGCGTCCAGCAGCGCCACGGCGGCGCGGCACCCCGGTTCGAGCACCGTGGCGATCGACCCGGTGTGCGCGACGAGCGGCGGCGCCACCTCCGGTGTGCCCGACAGCTGCCAGTCGATGTCGAACTCGTACTTCGCCTGGCCGTCGGCGTCGAGGGTGGCCAGCGCGGTCGGGGTGTGCGACGCGGTCATGCTCCCCGCGACCATGGACACTCCCGAGCGTTGGACGTGCTCGACGATGAGGCGGCCGCGGTCGTCATCGGCGATGTGGGTGAGGAAGTCGACGTCGCGGCCCAGCAGGGCCAGGCCGACGGCCACGTTGAGGGGGCTGCCGCCGACGTGTTCGCCCTCGATGGCGCCGTCGCGTTCGACGATGTCGATCAGCGCCTCACCGATCACCAGCGCGCGTTCGGTCATGACGGGCTCACCAGCCTCTCCAGCGTGGCCCGCGCCCCGTCGCGGTGCAGCGACTCGAGCGCCCACGTGTAGGCCTCGGCGAAGCGTGACTGCTCGGCGAGGTCACCGAACAGGTCGGTGTATTCGAGGAACGCCAGCGGGTTGTCGTACTGCGCCTTGGCCAGCGGTATCAGCGTCTCGGCGCGCTGATCCTGGACGTCGATCGGTTCGCCCTGTTCGTCGACGCCCTCGGCGTAGCGGGCCCAGCTCGCCACCACCGCCGCGGAGAGTCGGACCGGCGCACCGCTTTTCAGGTTCTCCCGGATCACCGGCAGCAACCACTGCGGGATGCGGTCCGACGACCCGAAGCACAGCCGGGCGACGGTGTCGCGCACGCCGGGGTTGGCGAAGCGTTCGATCAGGGTCCGTTTGTAGTCGGGCAGGTCGATCCCCGGCACCGGCTTCAGCGTCGGGGTGCCCTCGGAATCCATGTACTGACGCAGGAACTCGGCGATCAGCGGGTCGCCCGCGGCGTCGTGCACCAGCCGGTAGCCGGACAGGTAGGCGAAGTAGCACAGCGCCTGGTGGCCGGCGTTGAGCAGCCGCAGCTTCATCAGTTCGTAGGGCGTCACGTCGTCGACCAGCAGGACGCCGGCGTCCTCGAACGGCGGCCTGCCGTCGGAGAACGAGTCCTCCAGCACCCAGGAGGTGAACGGCTCGGCGACCACCGGCCATTCGTCGTCGACGCCGAATTCGTCTGCAACGGTGGCGATCACCTCCGGTGTGGTGACGGGGGTGATGCGGTCGACCATCGAGTTGGGGAATCGGGTGTGTTCGGTGATCCACTCGGACAGCCCGGGATGCACGCGGTCGGCGTACGCGGTGAACGCCGCGCGGGCGACGTCGCCGTTGCCCTCGATGTTGTCGCACGACACGATGGTCGGCGACGCCACGCCCCGGTCGCGTCGCCGCGCCAGCGCTTCGGCGACGAGGCCGAACACGTTGACCTCGGGCAGCGAGTCGAGGTGGTAGCCGCCCTCGGTGATGGTCAGCGAGATGATGCGGGTGGTGGGCGCGGCGAGCAGTTCGACGACGCCCTCCGGGTCGTCGGGCGCGAAGCGGTAGTCGACGATCGAGCCGATCACCCGGGCTTCGCGGGTGCCGTCGGGCTTCTCGAGCAGCAGCGTGTAGAGGCCGTCCTGGGCGGCCATCACGTCGGCCATCTTGCGATCCCCGGGCAGGATGCCGACTCCGCAGATCGCCCAGTCGGAGGCGGCGCCCTCGCCGAGCAGGCGGTCGACGTACATCGCCTGGTGGGCCCGGTGAAATCCGCCGACGCCGAAGTGCACGATGCCGACAGTCGTTGCCGCGCGGTCGTACTCGGGCTTGGGAATCTCGAGCTGCGCCAGCGTCGACGCGTTGAGCTTCATGACACGGTCACCACTGCCTTGACGCTACCCGGCGTGCGGTCGGCGTCCAGTGCCTCAGCGGCCCGTTCCAGCGGGAAGCGGGCGGTCACCATCGCATCGAGGTCGACGCGCTTGGACTCGATCAGCGCGATCGCGGTCGGCCAGGTGTTCGCGTAGCGGAACACCCCGGTCAGCATCAGCTCGCGGTTCTGGATCACCTGGGTCGGCAGCTCCATCGTCTCCGCACCGGATCCGACGAGCACGACGGTGCCTGCCGGCCGCACCGCACGGATACCGGCGGTCACCGCCGACGGCGCGCCGGAGGCGTCGATGAACGCGTCGACACCGAGGTCGCCGATCGGTCCGGCCGTCGGGTCGAGCGCCGCGGTCGCGCCGAAGCCCAGCACCTGCCGCCGCCGTGCCTCGTCGGGATCGCTCACCACGATCTCGGTGGCGCCGTAGGCACTGCAGATCTGGGAGATGACGACGCCGATCGGGCCCGCGCCGGCGATGAGCACCCGGGAACCACCGGTCACCTCGGCCTTGCGCACCGCGGCGATGCCGACCGACAGCGGCTCGCACAACGCCGCGGCGTCGTCGGACACGGTGTCGGGCACCGCGTGCGCGAAGGCGGCGCCGATGGTGACGTAGTCGCAGAACGCGCCGTCGATGGGCGGCGTCGCATAGAACTGCATGTGCGGACACAGGTTGTAGTGGCCGCTGCGGGTCTCCACGGTGTCGGGGTCGGGCCGCTGCGGCTCGATCGACACGCGCTGACCGATCCGCGCCGGGTCCACCCCGTCGCCTACGCCGACGATCGTGCCCGACGCCTCGTGGCCCAGCACCAGCGGCGATTCGACGACGAACGAACCGACCCGCCCGTGCCGGTAGTAGTGCGTGTCCGAACCGCAGACCCCGACCGATGCGACCCGGACCAGCACGTCACCGGCCTGCGGTGTGGGCACCGGCCGCTCCTGCATCGCGATGGTCCCGGGTTCGACCAGTACAGCGGCCCGCATCCGCTGGTCCGGAGAAAGTGTTGTCTGCGTCACACCCATCATGTTAACGTGATGAGCATCTACACGCACCCCTGAGCAAATGCTCATGGTTGAGACTCGAGAGCGGGGTGGAGGAATGACGGTGTCGACGCCGGATCGTGCCGCGACGGCGCATCGCGTCCAGCCCGAGGATCTTCGGTTGGCTCTTCGCGCCGCGACGCTCTACTACCTCGACGGCCTCACCCAGGCCGAGATCGCCGCACGCCTCGGCGTCTCACGCCCGACGGCCGGCCGGCTGGTGGCCCGCGCGAAGGCCCGCGGCCTGGTCCGCATCGAGGTGGTGGTGCCTGCCGACCTCAGCGACGACCTGCACGCCGAGGAGGAGCGCGAACTCGAGCAGCGGTTCGGCCTCACCGAGGTGGTGGTCGCCGGGCACGGTGTGGACATCGGTGCGCCCGGCCGGCCGCCCGCCTACGCCAGTGTCGGCCGCGCCGCCGCGGCGCTGCTGATGCGCCGCCTCACCCCCAACGACGTGCTCGGCTTCACCTGGGGGCCCGAGCAGGTGGCGGTGGCGACGGCGTTGACCGCCGGTATGGCGACCTGCCGTGCCGTGGTCCAGCTCGACGGCTCGATGTCGAGCGCCGCCTACCAGACCGGTGTCGAGCTCATCCTCAGCCGCTGCGCGGACACGCTGCGCGCCAACACCATCCGGCTACCCGCCCCGCTGTACGCCGACCCGTCGACGGTGGCGTCCATGCGCAGTGACTCGATGATCTCGCGCACGCTGGAAGCCGGCAGGCGCGCCGACGCGATGTTGTTCGGCGTGGGTGCCGTTTCCACCTCGACCACGCTGTTCGAGGGCAGCTTCCTGGACACCCGGATGCTCGACGAGCTGATATCGATGGGCGCCGTCGGTGAGATCGGCGGACGGTTCTTCGACGCCGACGGTCGGCCCGTCGACAGCGAACTGCAGGCCCGGGCAGTGTCCGTACCGCTGGAGGATGTGCGGGCGTGCAAGAAGACCCTGCTGATCTCCAGTGGCGCAGGCAAGCACCAGGCCACGCTGGCCGCCCTTCGGGGTGGTCTCGCCAAATTACTCGTGTGTGACATCGATTGTGCCCGTTGGCTACTCGCCCGGTGACCGGGCAGTGAAAGGTAGGTCAGTGTGAAGACTCGACGGAGAGTTCTACACCGGTTCTCGGCGTGCGCCGCCGCGGTGGGGCTGACGTTCACCGCCGGTTGCGCGGGTGCGGGCAGCCTGGGCGCATCGGACAACGAGGTGACGATCGCCCTGGTGTCCAACTCGCAGATGGCCGACGCCCAGGAGCTGTCGACCGAGTTCGAGAAGGAGAATCCCGGCGTCAAGCTGAAATTCATCTCGCTCTCGGAGAACCAGGCCCGGGCGAAGATCACCATGTCGACGGCCATGGGCGGGAGTCAGTTCGACGTCGCGATGATCAGCAACTTCGAAACCCCGCAGTGGGCAAGGGACGGCTGGTTGCTCAACCTCTCGGACTACGCGAAGAACACGCCAGGGTACGACGAGGAGGACTTCATCCCGTCGCTGCGGGAGTCGCTGTCCTACGAGGGCAACATGTACTCGGTTCCCTTCTACGGCGAATCGTCGTTCCTGATGTACCGCAAGGATCTCTTCGAGCAGGCCGGCATCAAGGTCGACCAGAATCCGAACTACCAGCCCACCTGGCAGGAGGTCGCAGCCTGGGCGAAAACCCTCAAGACCGACGACCGGGCCGGGATCTGTCTGCGCGGCAAGCCGGGTTGGGGTGAGGTGCTCGCACCTCTGGACACGGTGATCAACACCTTCGGCGGCCGCTGGTTCGACGAACAGTGGAACGCCCAGCTCAACAGCCCCGAGGTGAAAGAGGCCGTCAACTTCTACGTCAACACGATCAAGGAATCCGGCGAATTGGGCGCTTCCTCAACCGGATTCCAGGAATGTGCCAACCTCTTCGGCCAGGGTCAGACGGCGATGTGGTACGACGCGACGTCGGCGGTGTCGGTGCTCGAGGATCCGCAGACCTATCCGGACCTGGTCGGCAAGATCGGCTACCTGCCTGCGCCGATCGTCGAGAAGCCCAACTCCGGTTGGCTGTACACCTGGGCGCTAGGCATCCCGAAGGCGGCCAAGAATCCCGACGGTGCGTGGAAGTTCATCTCGTGGATGACCAGCAAGGACTACATGAAGCTGGTCGGCGAGAAGCTGGGCTGGGCTCGGGTGCCACCGGGTAGCCGCACCTCCACCTACACCGAACTGCCGGAGTACGAGGCGATCTCGAAGTCCTACGGTCCGTTGACACTGAAGTCGATCGAGAGCGCCACCCCGAACCAGCCGACCGTGCAGCCGGTGCCGTACACCGGCATCCAGTTCGTCGGGATCCCCGAGTTCCAGGACCTGGGGACGCGGGTGAGCCAGCAGATCAGTGCGGCGATCGCCGGGCAGAAGTCCGTCGACGACGCGTTGGAGCAAGCACAGTTGTATGCCGAGGTCGTCGGCAAGAGCTACCAGGAGAAGTGATGACTACAACTTCGGTAACCTCCGAGTCCACGGCCGCGGCCGACGAGAAAGCCGTCGCCGAACGGGTTCGAAAGATCAAGGAGGCCCAGGACGTCGGCGTGAGTCGCGCCGAGGGATGGCGACGGCGAGGTCCGCTGCTGCCCGCTCTGATCTTCATGATCGCGGTGACGCAGGTGCCGTTCCTGTTCACGCTCTACTACTCCACGCTGTCGTGGAACCTGGTGCGGCCCGGATCGCGGCAGTTCGTCGGGTTCAACAACTACCTCGCGGTCGTTCAGGACAGCCAGTTCTGGTCGGTGGCGGGCAATACCGTCATCCTGATCGTCGGGGTGGTGCTGATCTCGGCGGCGCTCGGATTGGGAATCGCGCTGCTGCTCGATCGCGCGTTCCTCGGCCGCGGCGTGGTCCGCACGCTGTTGATCACCCCGTTCCTCATCACACCCGTCGCGGGTGCGCTGGTCTGGAAGACGACGATCCTCGACCCCAACAACGGCATCCTCAACTGGGCGCTGTCGCTGGTGGGAATCGGTCCGGTCGACTGGATCGGTCAGTTCCCGTTGGCCATGGTGATGGTCGAGTTGATCTGGCAGTGGACGCCGTTCATGATGCTGCTGATCCTGGCCGGCCTGACGTCCATGCCTCGCGACCAGCTCGAGGCAGGGCGGGTCGACGGGGCGACGGCGATCCAGCTCTTCCGGGAGTTGACGCTGCCGCACCTTCGGCGCTTCATCGAACTCGGCGTCGTGCTCGGCGCGGTCTACCTGGTCAACACTTTCGACGCGATCTTCATGATGACGCAGGGTGGGCCGGGTGTCGCCAGTGCCAACCTGCCGTTCTACATCTATCAGCGCGCGTTCCTGGGCTTCGACATGGGGCAGGCGGCGGCCATGGGCGTGGTGGTCGTCATCTTCACGATGATCATCGCCAGCTTCGCGCTGCGGTTGATCTTCAAATCATTCTCCGGCAAGGAAGAGGCGGCCTAGCTATGACTACTACCACTGCCGAAAAGGCCACGGCGACCAGAGATGGCGCTCCGGTCCGCAAGAAGAAGTCCAAGAAGTTCAGCCCGTGGGGCATCGTGGCGTGGCTGGTCGGACTCGGCTTCTTCTTCCCGGTGTTCTGGATGGTGCTCACCTCGTTCAAGGCCGAGAGTGATGCGGCGACCAATCCACCGAAGCTGTTCTTCGTCCCGACGCTGGATCAGTACGCTGCCGTCTTCAATCAGGGCATCGGGCCCGCCATGCTGAACTCGGTGTTCGCCACCGCGATGTCGACGATCCTGGTGCTGCTGCTCGGCGTGCCCGCGGCGTTCGCCCTGTCGCTGCGGCCGGTCCGCAAGACCTCCGATGCGCTGTTCTTCTTCATGAGCACGAAGATGCTGCCCGTCGTCGCGGCGATACTGCCGCTGTACGTGATCGTGTCCAACATCGGCCTGCTGGACAACATCTGGGCCCTGGTGATCCTGTACACGTCGATGAATCTGCCGATCGCCGTGTGGATGATGCGGTCGTTCTTCCTCGAGGTGCCGGGCGAACTCCTCGAGGCCGCCAGCCTGGACGGCGCGAGCCTGTGGCGATCGGTGCGAGAGGTGATCCTTCCGTTGGTCTCGCCCGGCATCGCGGCGACGGCGCTCATCTGCGTGATCTTCGCCTGGAACGAATTCTTCCTCGCGGTGAACCTGACCGCGGTGAACGCACAGACGATGCCGGTGTACCTCGTCGGCTTCATCGCCGGTGAGGGACAGTACTGGGCCGTGTTGTCGGCGGCCGCGACCATGGCGGCGCTCCCCGTGATCCTCTGCGGGTGGTTCGCCCAGAACAAGCTGGTGCGCGGACTCTCGTTCGGCGCGATCAAGTAAACGTCAGAAAACGAACCG
The DNA here is from genome assembly GCF_025821665.1 of [Mycobacterium] manitobense. Classification (GTDB taxonomy): domain Bacteria; phylum Actinomycetota; class Actinomycetes; order Mycobacteriales; family Mycobacteriaceae; genus Mycobacterium; species Mycobacterium arseniciresistens. The sequence goes on along the minus strand of NZ_JACKSJ010000016.1, from coordinate 42,929 downwards.
GGAGAAGAACAATGGCATCGATCACCTACAGGAACGCCTCCTGCATCTATGAAGGCTCCGACAAGCTCGCGGTCGACAACCTCAACCTCGACATCCAGGACGGCGAATTCGTCGTCCTGGTCGGACCGTCCGGTTCGGGCAAGAGCACCGCACTGCGCATGCTCGCCGGACTCGAGGACATCGACGAAGGCGCCATCGAGATCGGCGGCAAGGACATGACGGGCGTGCCGTCGAAGGATCGCGACATCGCGATGGTGTTCCAGAACTACGCGCTGTACCCCAACAAGACCGTGGCCGAGAACATGGGCTTCGCACTCAAGCTGCGGGGTGTCTCCGCTGACGAGCGGCGCAAGAAGGTCGAGGACGCCGCCAAGATCCTGGACCTCACCGAACACCTGGATCGCAAGCCCGCCAAGCTGTCCGGCGGTCAGCGGCAACGCGTCGCGATGGGCCGCGCCATCGTGCGCGAGCCGCAGGTGTTCTGCATGGACGAGCCGCTGTCCAACCTGGACGCGAAGCTGCGCGTGCAGACCCGCACCCAGATCGCCGCGCTGCAGCGGCGTCTGGGGACCACCACCGTCTACGTGACCCACGACCAGGTGGAGGCGATGACGATGGGCGACCGGGTGGCCGTGCTGCGCTTCGGCAAGCTGCAGCAGTTCGCCTCGCCCAATGAGCTCTACGACCGGCCGGCCAACGCGTTCGTCGCCGGCTTCATCGGCTCGCCCGCGATGAACCTGGTGACGGCACCTGTCGTCGCCGACGGTGTACGGATCAGCGAGGACTCCACGCTGCCGCTCGAGCGCGAGCATCTGACCAAGCTGCACGAGGCGGGCGTCGAGAAGGTCACGCTCGGCATCCGCCCCGAGGATCTCGAGGTGTCACCGGGCGGCGGTATCGACGTTGTCATCGATCTCGTCGAGGACCTCGGCAGCGAGACCTACCTGTACACCCACGCACATCCCGACGTGGAGTTGGTGGCGCGGTCGCTGTCCCGCAAGCCGATCAAGCTGGCCGACACCATCGAATTGCGGATGAAGCCGGAAGGCAATGTGCACCTGTTCCATCCGGAGACCGGCGAACGTCTGAACTGACATCATGCGCCCGCCGGAACTGCGGCTGCGGGCCCCCACGGCGGGTCTGCTCGCCTTACCGTGGGACCTGCCGTTGGTGCACTGGAAGGCTCCCGACGTCGCGCTGCGCGACATCGCGGTCGGCCCGAGCCGGCACCTGGTGAAGTTCGTCGAGGCCGACGGCGCGCTGTGGGCGGTCAAGGACATGCCCGCGCGGATCGCGGTCAAGGAGTTCGACGTGCTGCGCCGGCTCGAGGAGATGGCGCTGCCTGCGGTGCGTCCGGCCGGCGTGGTGGTGCAGCCGGAGTTCGACACGGCGATCCTGGTGACCCGCTACCTCGAGGGGTCGTGGCAGTACCGGCGGCTGTTCATGCGGTTGCCGCCGGACGAGCCCAAGCACCGGGCGCGGCTGCTGGACGCGATGGCCGGCCTGCTGGTGGAACTGCACCGCCACGGCGTCTTCTGGGGTGACTGCTCGCTGGCGAACACATTGTTCTCCCGCGACGGTCAACTCCTGGCCGCACACCTCGTCGACGCCGAGACCTCCGAGGTGCACCCGTCGCTGAGCCGCGGGCAACGCCGACAGGATCTGGACATCATGGTGCAGAACGTGGCGGGCGGCATGATCGACGTGGCCGAGCGCATCGGTGCCTCGGAAGCGTTGCAGGACAAGCTGATCGACGAGGCCAAGCAGGTCGAGAGGCGTTACCGGGACCTGTGGGACGTGCTGCACGCCGAGCCGGTGTTCGGCTTCACCGACCGCTACCGCGTCGAGGGCACCATCCGCCGGCTCAACGACCTCGGCTTCGCCGTCGACGAACTGTCACTGCAACCCGACAGCGCCGACCCGAGCCGGTTACGTGTGCACGTCGTTGTCGGCGACCGGCGCTACCACGCGCAGCGTCTGCGGGATCTCACCGGCATCGACGCCGGAGAGGGGCAGGCCGCGATCCTGCTCGGCGACCTGTACGCCTACCAGGCGCAGCTGTGCCGCGAGGCCGGCCACGACGTCGACGAGTCGACGGCCGCGCGGCTGTGGGTGATGGAGGTGCTGACGCCCTACGGCCACCTCGCTCATCAGGCCGTCCACGGCGCCGGCACGCAGATCCAGGCGTACTGCGACATGCTCGAGGTCCGGTGGCTGCTCAGCGAGAAGGCCGGCCGCGACGTCGGCACCAATAAGGCGCTCGCGGCGCTGGCGGGCGACGTCATCCCGGTCGACTCGGCGGCGAAGCTGGCCGTCGCCGAGGTCCCGACGGCGCCGTTCGCGGTGTTGAGCGCCGACGACGAGTAACGGGGGGTCGCCGAGTTCTACACCAGGGCTGTCCGCAAGGCCTCATCACGACCGTGGCGTAGAACTGGGCGGAGGGATCCAGCCGCGACGGCCGAACGCCTCGTGCACCCGATGGAGGATGAACTGCCGACTGTGTTCGGCCACCACTCGCAGGTCGATCCAGCCCTGACGCTCGATGAACTCAGCTCGGCCGATGTCGTAGACGTACTGACCGCGAATGGTTGCGTGGTGGGCGCCCTCGTAGTCGAGGCCGACCATCGGTTCGTCGTAGCCCATGTCGATGAAGGCTTCTCGGTGGGCTTCGGCGACGCGGATCTGCGTGCGCGGCGCAGGCAATCCGGCGTCGACCAGCAGTAGCCGCAACCAGGTCTCCCGCGGTGACTGGGCGCCGCCGTCCATGAGATGCAAAGCGACGCGGGCGCGCCGTGTGCCGCGTGCGCCGCGGTACCGCTCGGCGAGCACCAGGGCATCCGCGGCCGTGACGCCGGTGGCCGCGGCAAGCGCGTCGAGGTGCTGCACGGCGCGGTCTCGGGGAAGGTGCCGCGCGAGGTCGAACGCCGTGCGTGCCGGCGTCGTGACGGGAAGTTCGCCGACTCGAGCGACTTCGTCGGCGCCGAGCCGTTCTTCGCGGACGATCACACCGGGACGGGGCCGCCCGTGCGCAGCGATGACCTCGATGGGCGTTGATGCGTCGACCCATCGTGCGCCGTGCAGTGTGGCCGCAGCTCGCCCGGCGATGACGCCCCGCCTTTCGGTCCAGAGCCAGGCGGCCACGGTATTGCTCCACAACGTCGGTTCGGCGCCCTTGGCCACATACACCCGCGGGTGAGGGCGCCCGATAGTTCCATCGCAGGCGGCCGCGGGTGAGGGCGCCGCTGTCGAGTGCTTCGCGACCGATCAGGGGTTGGTCCATGGATCGATGCTCAGCAGTGACGCCGACGCAAGAGACGGCTCAGCGTCGACTCACGACGCGGGCTGTGGATGAATGGCCGACTGTTGACGACGATTTCTACACCAGGGTCGCTGAAGCGCGACGATCACAGCCCTGGTGTAGAACTCGCGGAAAGAAGCCTCAGACGGCGGGTTCGTTGCCGGGGTCGAGCCCGACGGGCACCTGCGGGTTGGCGCCCGGCGCGTCGTGGGTGAAGTGCTGGTGGGCCATCGCCCTGCAGTTGTCGTCCATCGGCGTCTGATCGCCCGAGCAGTAGGGCACCCAGTCGCGGGGATCGGCGGCGGCCTGCGGCGCGGCGATCATGGCGCCGACGGCGAGGATGCACGCCGCGCACAGGATCTTCACTGGTACGACGCTACAACGGGTAATACCGTCGTGTGGTGGATCAACTCGGGCGGGTGCGGCTGACCAACCCGGACAAGGTGCTGTACCCGGCAACCGGGACGACCAAGGGTGAGGTCTTCGACTACTACGTGGCGATCGCCGACGCCATGGTCCCGCACATCGCCGGCCGCGCGGTCACCCGCAAGCGGTGGCCGAACGGCGTCGGCGAGCTCGAGTTCTTCGAGAAGCAGCTCGCGTCGTCGGCCCCGGAGTGGCTGCACCGCGAGAGCGTCACGCACAAGTCCGGGACGACGACCTATCCGGTGATCGACACCCGCGAAGGGCTGGCGTGGCTCGCCCAGCAGGCGTCGCTGGAGGTGCACGTGCCGCAGTGGCGGTTCGTCGACGGCAAGGTCGGCCCGGCCACCCGCATCGTGTTCGACCTCGACCCCGGCGAGGAGGTGACGTTCCGGCAGCTGTGCCAGGTCGCCCACGAGGTGCGCGACCTGATCACCGACATCGGGCTGACCACTTACCCGCTCACCAGCGGCAGCAAGGGCCTGCACCTCTACGTGCCGCTCGAGGAGCCGATCAGCTCACGGGGCGCGTCGGTACTGGCGCGCCGCGTTGCCCAGCAGCTCGAGAAGACGATGCCCAAGCAGGTCACCGCGACGATGACCAAGAGCCTGCGCACCGGCAAGGTGTTCGTCGACTGGAGCCAGAACAGCGCCGCGAAGACGACGATCGCACCGTACTCACTGCGCGGCCGCGAGGAGCCCACGGTGGCGGCCCCGCGCACATGGGACGAGATCGCCGATCCCGACCTGCGGCACCTGCGGTTCGACGAGGTGCTCGAGCGGGTGGAACGCGACGGCGACCTGCTCGCCGAACTCGACGAGAAGGTGCCGCTGGCCGACCGGCTGACCACCTACCGCAGCATGCGCGATCCCGGCAGGACGCCGGAACCCGTGCCCGCCAAGGCGCCCGCGGTCGGCAACAACGACAAGTTCGTGATCCAGGAGCACCACGCCCGCCGGCTGCACTACGACTTCCGCCTGGAACGCGACGGCGTCCTCGTCAGCTGGGCGGTGCCGAAGAACCTGCCGGAGACCCCGAGCGTCAACCACCTCGCCGTGCACACCGAGGACCATCCGATGGAGTACCTCACCTTCGCCGGCGAGATCCCGAAGGGGGAGTACGGCGGCGGCGAGGTCTACGTCTGGGACACCGGCACCTACGAGACCGAGAAGTTCAACGACCACGCCCCGGACGGGCCTGCCAAGGGCGGCGAGGTGATCGTCACCCTCAAGGGCGAGAAGGTCAGCGGCCGCTACGCGCTCATCCAGACCGACGGCAAGAACTGGCTTGCGCACCGGATGAAGGAGCAGCAGCAGCCCACCCCGGGCGATCTGGCGCCGATGCTGGCCACCGAAGGGTCGGTGGACAAATTCAAGGCGAATCAGTGGGCGTTCGAGGGGAAGTGGGACGGCTACCGCCTGCTGGTGGACGCCGACCGCGGAACGCTGACCCTGCGGTCACGCCGGGGCCGCGACGTCACCCGCGAGTATCCGCAGCTGGCCGCGCTCGGCGCCGACCTCGCCGACCATCACGTCGTCCTCGACGGGGAGGCGGTCGCCCTCGACGAGTCCGGGGTGCCCAGCTTCGGCGAGATGCAGAATCGGGCGCGTTCCACCCGCGTCGAGTTCTGGGCGTTCGACATCCTGGCACTCGACGGGCGATCGTTGTTGCGCGCCAAGTACTCCGACCGGCGCAAGATCCTCGAGGCGGTGGCCGAGGGCACCGGCCTGATCGTGCCCGACCGGTTGCCCGGTGACGGCCCGGAGGCGCTGGAGTACGCGCGCAAGCAGCGGTGGGAGGGTGTGGTCGCCAAGAAGCTGGACTCGACGTACCAGGCGGGCAGGCGGTCGTCGTCGTGGATCAAGGACAAGATCTGGTGCACCCAAGAGGTGGTGCTCGGCGGCTGGCGCGAGGGCACCGGCGGACGCACCAGCGGGATCGGCGCCCTGATGCTGGGTATCCCCGACGCCGACGGCGCGCTGCAGTTCGTCGGACGGGTCGGCACCGGATTCACCGAGAAGGAACTGGCGAAGCTCAAGAAGACGCTGGCGCCGCTGGAAACCGACGAATCACCCTTTGCGGCACGACTTCCGACGCAGGACGCCAAGGGCGTGACGTTCGTCGAGCCGACGCTGGTGGGGGAGGTGCGGTACAGCGAGCGGACGTCCGACGGCCGGCTGCGCCAACCGTCCTGGCGCGGCCTGCGGCCGGACAAGACGCCCGACGAGGTCAGGTGGGAGTAGCAGCGGGACCGAAAAAGGCCATGCACGTACATGATGGAGGTGCACGGTGCGACACGCACGCTACGAGGCTAAGCGAGTTGTTCGGTCGGCATGATCCACAGCTCGCCGATAGCGGCGTGGCGGGGACGAGTGACCATGTAGCCGATGCCCTCTGCGATGTCGTCGGGCGCCAAGGTCTCGAGGTCTGCGTTGAACGGGTCGATGATCCGCGACTGGATCTCGCGGCTGTTGTGCGACCCGAGCTCGGTGTTCACTGCGCCGGGCTCGATGACGCCCACCCGCACGTGGCGCCGGGCGACCTCCTGCCGTAGGGATTCGGTGAAGCCGTTCACCCCGAACTTTGTGAGGTTGTACACGCCGAACCCATCGCTGGCACTGCGGCCCGCGACCGAGCTGACGTTGACGATGTCCGCGACTCCCCGCGGTCCGTCGTCTGCGGCGGCCAGTAGATGCGGCAGTGCGGCGTGGGTCGTATTGAGCAGGCCGGTGACGTTGACGGCGATCATGCGATCCCATTCCCGGGCGTCCGCATCGGCGACCGGTCCCAGCAGCATGAGCCCCGCGTTGTTGACGACGATGTCCAACCGGCCGAATCGCTGGACCGCATGCTCGACCGCTGTCGCAGCCTGTGAGCGGTCGCTGATGTCTGCTTCCACGGCCATCGCTGCGCTGCCGTTGTGTCCGATCTCTGCGGCCAGTGTGACGAGACGGTCCTTGCGCCGGGCGATGAGTGCGACGGCGGCGCCGTGCTCAGCGAGGCGGCGGGCGGTGGCGGCGCCGATACCGCTGCTGGCGCCGGTGACGAGGGCAACCGTTCCTGCCAGTTTCATAGTCATCTCCTAGACACATCCGTGGTGTGCGCTGGTCCGGCTACGGCTGATCTGTCGGTCGGATGACGATCTCGTTCACCGCGACGCGGCGGGGTTGAAGAACGATGTACGCGATCGCTTCAGCAATGTCCTCAGCGTGCAACTGCTCCACCTGGCCGAACGCCGCATCGAAATCGGCGGCGGAATTGGCCTTCTGGTCGAACAGTTCGGTCTGGGTGCGCCCAGGCTCGATCACCGAGAAGCGGACGTTGCGTTTGGTGAATTCCTGCCTCCACGCTTCCGTCGCGCCGGTCACGGCGAATTTTGTGGCGTTGTAGATCGCCACCGTCGGTGCCGCGACGCGTCCGGCGACGGACGAGATGTTCACCACGTCCGCCACGGAGCGTGGGCTGTCCTGTGCGGCGACGAGCAGATGCGGTAACGCCGCCTTGGTCACATACATCAGGCCGCGGAGGTTGATGTCGACCATTCGGTCCCACTCCTCGAGCGGCGACTCTTCGGAGGCGCCGTTCAGCATCACGCCTGCCGCGTTGACCAGGGTGTCGAGACGGCCGAATTCCCCGACGGTTCGGTCCACTGCCATTTGTCCGTTGCCGGCATCCGTGAGGTCAGCAGCGATGGCGAGAGCCTGATGACCTAGGGAGCGAATGTGTTCCGCCAGTTCCTGGAGCTTGTCGGCCCGGCGCGCGGCGAGCGCGACCTTGGCCCCCGCTGCGGCGAGCCGCAGCGCCGCGGCGGTGCCGATTCCGCTCGATGCACCGCTGATGAGTACAACGTTTCCATCCAGCGCAGTGTCACTCACGATACCTCCCAATTTCGGTGCGTTGCGTCTCGCAAATAACCGTACTCTTTTTCGAGACGCCGCGCACCGTTTAGCCGTAGGCTTCGAGGGTGAGTGATGGAGCGCCCCGGCGACGCGGAAGGCAACGGAGCGAGGAGAGCAGGCGCGCAATTCTGACGGCGGCCTTCGATCTCGTGGCGGAGGAGGGGCAGGACTTCACGATCGAGGGCATCGCGGCCCGAGCGGGAGTCAGCAAGCAGACCATTTATCGGTGGTGGCCGACCAAGGGAGACATCCTTCTCGAGTCGCTGGCTGAGCAAGCGGAGGCGCGGATATCAACCTCGGATCACGGCTCGTATGGGCAGGACCTGCGACGCTTCCTCAATCAGACCTTCAAAGTTCTTCGCCCGCAGGGAGTTCGAAGCGCATTGCGTAGCTTGATGGCGGAGGCTCAGCAGAATCCTGACCTGTTGCGACGATTTCGAGAAGAGTTTTTGGAGCGGCGCCGTGCTGCGCTGGCTCAGATCGTGAGCCGCGCCGAAACCCGCGGTGATCTGCCTCCGGAGGTGCACGGTGAGCTGATCGGCGACATCGTATTCGGGGTGATCTGGTACCGGATGCTGGCGACTGACCGGCTCCTGGGCGGTGCCGATGCGCAACACCTGGCGCAGCTGTTGGCATCTAACGAGTAGTGGCGCGCGCATCGCCAACGATTGGCGGTGGCGTGAAGGCACTGGCGACGTGCCTGCTGAACTTCCCGAACGAACACTGCACTCTTTGAGTACACCTCCATGGCAGTCACAACAATGACAAGCGGTTCCGGGCGTCTGGCCGTGCGTCGTCGTAGTACGGCGCTCCCGCGACCGCCTGACGACGGCCCCTGCGCTGCCGTCTGCGGATCGAAGTCGGTCCGCTGTCGCACCACGAGCCCCCCGAAGTCACCACATCCGGCCGGTCGTTGCGATAGAAGTGAGGGACACTCATGTAGCCGGGTGCCACTTCATGAGCGCCACTTGTTCAACCGGGCGGGTCAGCGCCCTGGTGGTTGCCGCAGGGTGTCGCCGGCGACACGGACGGTCGTCTAGCGGGATTCACGTCGCCGTGAATGTCTGACGGCTCGGTCGATTGCGGCTAGCCGGCGTCAGCCGAACTCCCCGATGAAGTACGAACCACGGTCGTACTGGTGCACCGCGCACGGGCGGACGCCTCCAGCTGGAACGTGTTTCTCTGCGCTTCAACAGCGGGGTTACGACGTGCGGGCGATCGCCAACCCGCTGGAGAATCCCACGATCGATCCGCGTACTTCGCAGGCGTCCTCACGACGATCCCGGTCGGGCGACCAGCTCATCACGCCCACCTCGAAACGCGCGATGGCTGAGACGCCTACAGCGGCGGCGGCTAGCTGCCGCGGTTGTCGAGAATCACCTTGCCGACGGTGCGCTTGGATTCCAACAGCTCGTGGGCGCGCGCGGCTTCCGCGATAGGCAGGACTGTGTCGACCACCACGCTGACAGCGCCGGTTTCGAAGAGAGGCAGAACGTCCCGCGTCACACCCGCGATGATTTCTGCCTTCTGATGTGGCGGGCGAGCGCGAAGCATCGTCGCGCTGACGGTCCCGCGTTTGAACATCAGCAATCCGAGGTCGAGCGGCGCCGGTGCCGTATTGCCGCCGATGACCACCAGGTGTCCGTCGGGCGCGAGGCACTCGACGTTGCGTCCGAGATATTCCGAACCGACAACATCCAGGATCGCATCAACCCCAACGCCTTCGGTCGCAGCCAGCGTCGCGGCGACAAAATCCTCAGTCCGATAGTTGATCGCAACGCATGCCCCCATCTCGAGGCCCGCCTGCGTCTTGGTCGTGCTGCCTGCGGTGGTGATGACCCGTGCGCCGATCGCGGTCGCCCATTGGATCGCGAAGGTGCCAATGCCGCCGCCGGCGCCGTGGATCAGTACGGTCTGACCGTGCCTCAGCTCGGCGACCATGGCGAGGTTGGAGTAGACGGTGGCCGCAACCTCGGGAACGGCGGCCGCCTCGACCGCGCTGAGTCCGGCCGGAATTCGCATCACCTGCGTAGCCGGAACCGCCACTTCGTCGGCGTAGCCGCCGCCGTCCAGCAGTGCGCACACCTTGTCGCCTGGTGACCAGGCCGTGACGTTGGCCCCGACCTCGGTGATCGTTCCGGCGCATTCCAACCCCAACGGACGCGGCGCCCACGACGGCACGGGGTACTGACCTCGGCGCTGCAGGAGGTCGGCGTTGTTGACTCCGGCCGCAGCCACGTCGATCACCACCTCATGCGGACGAGGATGTATCGGAGTCACTGAGCGCCAACGCAGAACGCCCGGAGGGCCGGGATGGTCGAACAACACTGCTGAGGTCATCGCATCTCCGTTCTCGGATGTGGAGGAGCTACGCGGTCAGAGCTGAGCGTGCCGCCGCCCAGCGTGCGATGCTCTCCGCGTACCGGGGAGTCTCGATCCGGCAGTGCCGTCCGGAAGCATCCTGGCGGGCATGTGCGGCCTCGGCGAATGTCTGGCCCTGTTCGGCGATGAACTGCAAGAAGCCCTCGGTGGGGTGGGAGGTCACCGTGTTGGTGTAGCGGCAGCGGTCGCCGTCGAGTTGCTCCATGCGCAGTTCCCAGATGACCTGCGTGGTCGTCCATCCCGATGGGGTGAGAATGTCCGACAGTGACACCATTCTGCAGTAGTGCGGCTGTGCCACGTCGAAGCGGTACTGCTGCACCACGAGACCCGTGCCGATCATCTCGATGTTGATGGACATCGGCGTCCCGTCGTCATCCACGGTGTAGCCGGCGGCCTTGTGATCACCCGGTGCGCAGCGCTGGTACTCGTGTGTCGGAAGCGTTTTCAACCACTCCGCGATGTCGACGTCATCGAACCGCGCCGTGACGTCGGCGGTGATGACGGCGTGCGAGAGCACGAGGTCGTCGCGAACTGCGGAACTCATTGAGGACTCCTGCCATAGAAGATTGCTGCGTCGTCTGCCAGCATGGCTTCGCGGAACTCGGGTCGACAATGAGGCTGCCGTGAACCGGCAGGTAGTGCTAGCACCTAGGAATTTCAGATGGGAGTAAGCGCTACGCGGGATCGCCGTTCGGATTGCAGGGCACGACGTGACCGTCGTCGATGAGACTCAGGGTCACCCGCATCTCGTCGGGTTGAATGCTGCCCGCCCAACCGGCGTAGGGGTGATCGAGGAAAGCCACCACGAGCAACGCCGACGTGACGAGGGCCGACACGAACGCGATGGGCACCGCCTGGACCACGGCGCTCTCCCGGCGGTCGGCCTGGACGCACATGTAGATGAAGATCGCCGACGCGCCGATCCCCAGCACGATCCACAGCGGCAGCGGCACCGAGGGTTGTGCTTCGGCAGCGCGCGCACGGCGGCCGTCCCGGCGTTCCGCCTGCTGGTCGAACCACTGCCCGTAGGCCGCTTCCTGCTTGGGGTTCCCGGGATCGGTGGCGGCGAAGTCTCCGACCATCTGATCGACCCAATGCTGCACGGTGTCCGATCGTTCGCCGCGTGCCATCGCGGGCCATTCATCGAAGACGACCGCGCGCGAATAGCAGATGAGGTCACCGTGCAGCCGCTCGCCGCTGTGGCCTTCGAGCACATCGGCGACGTTGTGCAACTCGGTCACCGCGATCGCCTCCGTGCTGCCGCCGTCTCGCGCGCGCTGGTAGTTCTGCAGCGCGTAGAAGATGGTGAAGGCCATCAGCACCGCGAACATGGTGCCGATCACCGTGAGAGCTCCTGCGGCGCGGGTGCTGTCGATGAACCAGCCGGGGTCGGGCGCGCGCCTGCGCGCCAGCAGTTTCACGACGACGACGGATGTCACCACGACGACGAGCACCAAACCCGCCAGCCAGGTCAGCATGAGCTGGTTCGGACTCGTCCGGAACGCCATGCCTGGTCCATGCTGATCCCATCACCGTCTTCGACGATGATGGCGATCATCGCCTGACGAGTGTGGGGCATGTCGGTTCGTCGCACAACGGGACACTCCGGGCAGTCGGGCGGCTCGCGGCCGCACAGCTCACGTCACCTCGCCGACCACCTGGTTGCCGACCACGTCGAGCAGCCGCAGGTTCGCCAGCGCGTCGGAGCCGGCGGGCGGGGTGAGCAGCACCAGCCGCTGACCGTCCGTCGTCGCCAGCACCTCGCAGTCCAGCGTGATGGGACCGACCCTTGTCAGGAACGTCTTGCGATCCATCCGCCGGGTGGCCACTTCGTGACGCGCCCATAGGTCGGCGAACTCGGGACTGTGTTCGAGCAGCGCCTCGACGAGTTCGCGCATGTCGGCGTCGTCGGGCCTGCGCGCCCACGCCGCGCGCAGGTCCGCCACCGTGGTCCGGCTCAGCCGGTCGTGGTCCTTCTCGGGTGCGCCCGCACGCGACCGCGGATCGGTGAACCAGTGCCACGTCATGCTGGCCTCGACGCCCGATCCGCCCGCTGCGGGTAGCTCACTCATGAGCAGCGCGGCGAGCCGGTTCTGCGCGAGGATGACGTCCGTGTCGGAGCAGACGAAAGCGACTGCGTCGTTGAGCTGGTCGAGGACGAACAGCAGCGCGGGCCGCACGTTCACCGAATGCGTGCTGCGGTCGGGGACCGCGTGGCCCGCGAGCCGGTACAGGTGATCGGTCTCGTCGTCGGTCAGGCGCAGGGCGCGCGCGAGCGCCCGCAGCATCTGCGGTGACGGCTGCGGCCCGCGCGACTGCTCCAACCTGCCGTAGTAGTCCACCGACATACCGGTCAACTGCGCCACTTCCTCCCGGCGCAGCCCCGCGGTGCGGCGACGCACGCCGACCGGCAGTCCCACGTCCACCGGGCTCAGCGCCTCCCGGCGGCGCCGCAGGAACTGGGCCAGCGCTTCGCGATCCATCGGTTCATTGTCCGCCAGAGGTGCAGCCTCAGGCAGGGACTCCCGATCCCTGCCTCCACGCGTCCTGGCAGCCCCGTTGATCCGGGCCCACGCTGATATTCATGCGAACCAAGACACTCGGAACCTTGAACACATCGGCGGTCGGCCTCGGATGCATGGGCATGTCGGGGGCGTACGGCGAATCCGACCGCGACGAGAATATCGCCACCGTGCGCGCCGCGCTCGACGCGGGGATCGCGTTGCTGGACACCGGCGACTTCTACGGCATGGGTCACAACGAACTGCTGATCGCCGAGGCGTTGCGCTCCACCCCGCGCGACGCGTACCAACTCAGCGTGAAGTTCGGCGGTCGACTCGACCCCGCGGGCGCCTGGGTCGGCTACGACGCGAGCCCGGCTGCGGTGAAGTCCGCCGCCGCGTACTCGTTGCAGCGCCTCGGCACCGACCACATCGACGTCTACCGGCCGGCCCGCCTGGATCCCGCCGTGCCCATCGAGGACACCGTCGGCGCGATCGGCGAGCTCGTCGACGCCGGATACGTCCGGCACATCGGGCTCTCGGAGGTCGGATCGGAGACCATCCGTCGCGCGGCCGCCGTCCGGCCGATCAGCGACCTGCAGATCGAATACTCGCTGATGTCGCGCGGCGTCGAGGGCGACATCCTCGACACCTGTCGTGAGCTCGGGATCGGCGTGACCGCGTACGGGGTGCTCTCCCGGGGGCTGATCGGCGGGCACTGGACGAGAACCAGCGGCGGTCCAGGCGATTTCCGCACCATGAGCCCGCGATTCGCCGATGCCAACCTCGACCGCAACCTGGCGTTGGTCGAGGCGTTGCGCGGTGTCGCCGACGAACTCGGGGTGTCGGTCGCCCAGGCGGCCATCGCGTGGGTGGCCGCCCGGGGAGACGACGTCGTGCCGCTGATCGGCGCGCGCACCCGCAACCGGTTGACCGAGGCGCTCGGGGCCGTCGACGTGACGCTGACGGAAGACCAACTGGCACAACTCGAGTCGGCGGTGCCTGCGGCCGAGGTGGCGGGCGACCGATACCCGGCCGAACACATGGCGGCGCTCGACTCCGAGCGCTCGCCGGTCAGCTGAGGAGAGCTGCCCCTGCGATCGCTTCCTGCATGCCCCGGGTGGCCAGCACGTCGGCCAGCTCGTTGTCGACGACGCCGGAATGCCCCTTCACCCAGAACCACTCGACCCGATGCCGCGCACAGGCCGCCTGCAGCCGCTGCCAGAGGTCGACGTTCTTCACCGGCTGCTTGGCGGCGGTCAGCCAGCCGTTGCGTTCCCAGCCGAGTACCCACTTGGTGATGCCGTTGCGGACGTAGGTGCTGTCGGTATGGAGATGCACCACCACCGGTCGGGTGAGCGCCTCGAGCGCCATGATGGGCGCCATCAGCTCCATCCGGTTGTTGCTGGTCTCGCCCGGCTCACCGCCGCACATCTCGCGGACGTGGTGGCGCTGGCGCAGCACCGCACCCCAACCGCCGGGCCCGGGATTCGGCCTGCACCCGCCATCGGTGTGGATGACCACACGGTCCTCGGTCATGCGCCGAGAATAGGCAATGGGCCGGGCGGTCGCGCTCATCGACGCGCCGACATCATCGCCGTGCGGACCGACATCCCGAGGTCGCGATGCCGCAGCGTGGTGATCCGGCGTCCTGGCTGCACCGCGTCCTTGACCGGTGCGGTGCGGTCACCGAAGAACGCGGCGGTCGCGTCGATGTCCGCGACGACGTACGTGATGCCCCACAGGGTGGACGGACCCTCGTCCGCCATGTCCGGTGAACCGACGACCTCGACGATCACCTCGCCGAACCGGAAGAAGATCTGACGGATCGGCCGTCCGCCGAGTTCGGCATCCCGTTCGCGGCGTGGCTCCACGCCGACGGCGGCAAGCGCCGCGACCGTCCGGCGCAGGTCCGGGGACAGCAGCACGACGTGGTCGATCGCGACGACGCCGTTCGGGTGCTCGGCCGGCGCTGCGGCGGCCACGTCCGTCCAGGTGGTCGGGACGCCGTCGAGGTCATGGTCCGAGGCGCGGGGAGGCAGGCCCCGCAACGACCACCCGATGATGCCGGTGCCCGGACCTTCGCGGCCGACCAGTCGGATGCCGACGCCGCCGACCCGGCAGACACCGGAATCGACAGCGAACCCGGCCCGCGTCCACGCTTCCGCCGGATCGGCGACCTCGAACGACTCGACGGTGACGGTCATGGGTCAACGGTCGCATGCCTCGGTCTTGTCGGTGCCCTCGCCTACGGTCATGCCATGCGAACCGCGGACCTCGTCCCCACGCCCGAACTCGTCGACCAGATGGTGCGGGACAAGCCGCCGGGCTGGGCCTGGGCGGCCTTCGCGTCCGTGGTCTTCCAGCGCTGGGCCGCGCTCGAGGAGCGCAAGATCGCACAGGTGGTCGGGCGGGCTGTGCATCCGGCCGGCAGGCTGCGCACGGGCCACGACGTCGCGCAGTTCCTCACCCGGCACCTGCGCGCCGCCGACGACGTCGTCGCGGAGGCAGCGGCGTACCTGCGCGCGCCGGAGTTCACGGCGATGTTCGGCGACGGCAAGGACATCGCGGACCCCGACGGCGTCGTTCGTGCCGCACACCACCTGGCCGACCTCTACGAGAGGATGCTCGAGATCGCGGAGAACTGCCGAAGGCGCTCTGTCGCACGTCAACACGTGGAGCTGCTCGACGGCTGTACGCGGTTCGTTAACCAGCACCTGCAAGACTTCGGGGGCTTGATCAACGACGTGCTCGAGCGTCATGACGAGATGCAGCGGCAGCTGCCGTCGGGCGCAGGCCATCTCGAACCCATTCGGCTGCACACCAGCACCGACGAACAGTTGCTCGGGTCGATCCTCGACCAGCTGCACGAACTCCGGTAGTCAGCCCTCGCGCAGCAGCAGTTCGAGCTTGTCGTTGGCGGCTAGTAACGCTTTGGCGACCATGCCGAGCAACCGCTCGCGACTCCGCGGTCGCGCCAGCATCGGGGAGAACATCTCGCGCAGCAGGTTCAGCCGTGACGTCGCCAACCAATCCATCAGTTCGGGCTCTGCGAGCCAACGCAATTCGTTGCGGTGCTCGGCCAGCGTCATCGCCAGCCAGTCGACGTCGGTGTTCGGGTGCGGCACCGGCCGGCACAGCGCATTGTTGGCGGCGTCGTCGGCGCCGCTGAGTTCCAGATGGGCGATGAGGCCTGCGCTGAACACCTGCTGGCAGCCGCGCACACTCTGCAGCACCAGCCGGTCTCCGTCGAAAATGTCCACCGCCGGGCGTTTCTCGAGACCGTCGGCGGTGCAGTCCACGTAAAGCGTCGAGGCGGCCGACGCCACTGTGCCGCCGGTGAGCACGATCCCGGAGGGCTCGATCCGCTCGACGCGGCCGAGCCGGATCACGTCCTCGATGCGGCGCAGCTGGTCGAGTTCGGCGCGCGACACCGTGGCGCAGCGGTACATCGAGGGCCGCACCGCCGGGTCGAGCCGGAGCAGGTTGCCGTTGGCCTCCAGCTGCGCGAACAGGTCGTCGACGGAGCCGGCGTCGGTGATGGACGTCAGCCGCGCCCCGAAGCTGGTCTTGAACCGGTCGAGGAAGTCGGGGCCCGGCTGGATGTTCTCGCGGTCGAGCAGCCACGCGTCGCGCGGCATGATCCACCGCAGCCGCTCGGGTGCGACGCCGGCGGCGAGCAGCCACAGGCACGCGTCGACACCCGTCTTGCCCGCACCGACCACGACGAAACGATCGAAATCCGCCGCCAGCAGCGGTAATTCATTGGGGGGCACGCACACGACGCCGTCGGCGACTCCGTATGCCGGCGGGCGCATCGAGGGCACCACCGTCTCCAGATAGGTCGCGTCGACCGTCCGGCGCCGCACGTCGACGGCCACCTCGTCACCGCCGGGCCCGACGATCCGGCCGTCACCGAGGTACTCGCTCTCCGGCAGGTACGACACCCGTCCCGTCGGCAGCAGGACCTTCTGCATCACCTCGTCGAAGTATCCGCGCACCTCGTCACCGGCGGCCAGCTCGTGCAGGCCGGCGTTCCACCCGGCGTCGTCGAGGGCGCCGGACCCCAGCGGTTGAGAGTTGACGCCGTAGTAGGCCGAGGGCTGGTGCAGGCGCACGAACGGGTAGGCGCGCGTCCAGTGCCCGCCGGGCGAACTGCCCCGGTCGACGACGACGACCTGCGCATCGCTCTCGGCGACGAGGGTGTCGGTGAAGGCCATCCCCATGGCGCCGGCGCCGACGACCAGGTAATCGGTCTCCATCGTCCGCATGCCGTCCCCCTCGCTCCGCGCGACCCTATCGGAGATCGGGGCATGCGTTACCGTCGGTACCGTGTCGACAGCCCAGCCGGACGCGGCGAGACCGCTGCACCCGTTGCCGGACACCGGCTACGTGTTCCGGACGGGCTGGCGGCTCACTACCAGCGACATCGACGAGCACCGGCGAATCCGGTTGGACGGCGTCGCCCGGTACATCCAGGAGGCCGGGGCCGAGCACCTGGTCGACTCCGGGTTCGCCGACGTGAATCCGCACTGGATCGTGCAGCGCACCGTGATCGACGTCGTCGAACCGATCGAATGGCCGAGCGACATCACCCTGCGGCGGTGGTGCTCGGGCATCTCCAACCGCTGGTGTTCGATGCGGGTTCGGCTCGACGGCTCGGAGGGCGGCCTGGTCGAGACCGAGGGCTTCTGGATCAACATGAACAAGGACACCCAGACGCCGTCACTGATCGACGGCGACCTGTTCGCCCGGTTCGCGAGCACCACCGACGAGACCCGGCTGAAATGGCGGCCGTGGCTCCCCGGCCCCGCCGAGCCGGAGGCGTCGATCCCCTTCGCCCTGCGTCACACCGACATCGACCACTTCCGGCATGTCAACAACACCGTCTACTGGCATGGTGTGCACGAGGTGATGGCGCAGTACCCGGACATCGCGACGGCCCCGTACCGCGCAGTCGTCGAGTACCGCAAGCCGATTCAGCGCACGGATGACGTCGTCATCCACTTCGCGTCGCGCGACGGCGGGCTCCGGGTGTGGTTCGTCGTGGACGACACCGTGCACGCCGCCGCACTGATCCGCAGCCTCTAGCGCGACCGGCGGCGCCGGAGAGTGATGCGTCAATTTCATCTTTTCCGAATATTTGCTCGGTACCTTCAAGCGAAGGAAATCGGCATGTCACCGGAGGGCGAGACACCATGGCGGGCGGGATAGCGGCCGAGCTGGCGGCCGCCGGCTTCGGCGACGCGATCGAAGTGGGCCGGGGCGGCGGCGGGGTGGTCTACCGCTGCCACCAGAAGTCCCTCGGCCGCATCGTCGCCATCAAGGTGCTCGCCTCCGATCTCGACGACGACGACCGGGAACGGTTCCTGCGCGAGGGCTACGCGATGGGAGCGCTGTCCGGGCACCCGAACATCGTCAACATCCTGCAGGTCGGCGTGACCGAGAGCAGCAGGCCGTTCATCGTGATGCCCTACCACTCACGGGGTTCTCTCGCGGAGCGGATACGCCGGGAGGGCCGCATCGCGTGGCCGGAGGCGCTGCGCATCGGGGTGAAGCTGTCCGGGGCGCTGGAGACCGCGCACCGCACCGGGACACTGCACCGAGACATCAAGCCTGCCAACGTGCTCGCCAACGACTACGGCGAACCGCAGCTCAGCGACTTCGGCACCGCCCGCATCACGGGCGGCTACAAGACCGTGACCGGCTATTTCACCGGCACCCTGTCCTACACCGCTCCCGAGGTGCTCGCCGGCAACCCGCCCACGGTCGCGGCCGACGTGTACTCCCTCGGTGCGACGCTCTACGCGCTGATCGCCGGGACGCCACCGCACGAGCGCAAGGCCGACGAGGATCTGATCGCGCACTACCTGCGCATCACCTCGACGCCGGTGCCGGATCTACGTCCGCAGGGCATCCCGGCCGACGTCTGCGCGGCCATCGAGAAGGCGATGTCACGTGAGCCGGGCGACCGCCAGGCCTCCGCGGCGGAGTTCGGCCGCGAACTGCAACTGGCACAGGGCCACAACGGGTTGACCGCCGATCCGATGGCGCTCAGCGATGCCGGTTCCGCGCCGGACCAGGAGGACGGCACGCAGGCGCTGCCGCTGCCGGAGCACACCGGCGATCCGTCCGCGTCCGGTGCGCAGTCACCGGACGGCGGCCTGCCGCCTCCGGTCCCCGGCATGTTCGCCCACACCACGTCGATCAGCGGGTCGAGCCTGCCGTGGCAGGCCGCGCAGATCCCACCGAAGGTCCCCGAACCCCCGCGGGTGATGGAGTCCGATCCGGGCCAGCCGGCCAAGCGCGACCGCAAGAGGCTGCTGATCGCCGGGGCGGCCGTCGTGGCGGTGCTGCTCCTGGTGGTCAGCGGCATCGTCATGGTCACCTCGTCGCGGGACACCGCCGAGACGACGGCAGCCGCGCCGAGCCGGCCGACCGCCGAACCGCAGCCCGTATGGGAGGCGGTCGCCGATGCGCGGGTCGCACGCGAGGCGGTCGCGGCCACCCAGGCCGACGGCACCATCTGGATCTTCGGCGGCGTCGGCGCGGACAACCGCGTCAGCGGCGGCCACGAGGGTTACGACCCGGCCATCGACAGCTGGAAGGGCGGTGAGGACCTGCCCGTCCCCGTCCAGCACGCGGCGGCGGTGACTTGGCAGGAGACGCCGGTGGTGCTCGGCGGATGGCGCAGCGAGGGCGCCGACGTGAAGATCGCCACCGACCGGGTGTGGCGGGTGGTCAACAGCCGCTGGGTGGAGCTTCCGCCGCTGCTGCAACCGCGGGCCGCAGCGGCGGCCGCGGTGGTCGGTGACCGCATCGTCGTCACCGGCGGGGTGGACGCCGGCGGCAGGCTGCTGAACACCACCGAGGTCTACGACGGCGGCTCATGGAGACAGGTCGCCCCCATGCCCACGCCCCGGCAGCTGCTGGGTGCGGCGTCGGACGGGAAGCTGATGTACGCGGTGGGCGGCACCACCGGCACCGCCGACCTGGCGGCGGTCGAGGCCTACGACCCGGTCGCGGACAGGTGGTCGGCCATGCCCGACCTGCCCCGGCCGCGCAGCGACTTCGGCGTCGCCGTCACCGACGCCCGGTTGCTGGCGGTCGGCGGCATGTCGCGCGGACAGGTCCTCAGAAGCGTTGCCGCGCTTGACCTCACCACCTCGACCTGGAGTGACCTGCCGGATCTCGGCACCGCGAGACACGGTTCGGGGGTCGCCGCGGTGGGCAGGACCGTGTACGCGATCAGCGGGTCCACCGGTGCCGGCGACGATCAGGTCGTCTCGTCGGCCGAGGCGCTGGAGCTGGCGCCGCGCAGGCCCCAGCCCGCTGCGCAGTGGCGGTCGCTGCCCGACGCGCAGACCCCGCGGTTGATGATGGCGTCGACCGTGCTCGACGACGAGATATGGATCGCCGGCGGCATGCTGGGGCATTCGCAGTCCCTCGACACCGTCGAGAGCTACGACCCGAAGACCGGCGCATGGCAGAAGCATCCGCCGTTGCCGATACCCCTGCACCACGCGACGGCGGCGAACTTCCGGGGCGAGATGATCGTGATCGGTGGCGCCACCGACACCGTCGCCGAGGCGTCGAACAAGGTTTTCGCGCTGCGCGACGGCGCGTGGGTGGAACTGCCCAGCCTCGGGTTCGCCCGCGCGGCGCCGTCAGCGGCCGTCGTCGACGACAAGCTCGTCGTCGTCGGCGGACAGAACGACAAGAAGCTCGTCGCGGCGACCGAGGTCTTCGACGGGGAGTCCTGGACCACGGCCGCCGACCTGCCCACCCCGCGAGAACACATGGCGGCGGTGTCGGACGGTACCTACGTGTACACGGTGGGCGGGCGGGCGCTGACTGCCGACGAGAACTCCTCGGCAGTCGAACGATTCGACCCGGAGTCCGGGACCTGGGAGCGGTTGGCGGACATGCCGACTGCGCGCGGCAGCTACGGTGCCGCGCTGGTCGACGGCCGGATCGTGGCCGTCGGTGGCGAGGAACCGACGCGCGTGCTGGCCACCGTCGAGATCTACGACATCGACACCGGCAAGTGGTCCACCGTCGCGCCGATCAACACCCCTGTGCACGGTCAGGTGGTGGCCGCCGTCGGCTCCACCCTGTACTGCATCGGCGGCGCCGACCGGCCGACGCACGAAGGCCCGGTGGCGACGATCGAGGCGCTCGACTTCACGTAGCGCGCAACTGCGCGAGCGTGACGGCGCCGCGCCGCAGCGCCTCGTTGGCCAGCCGCACCCGCCGGTCACCCTCGGCGGGGACGGCGAACTTGTCGTAGAGATTCTGCAGGTGTTGTTTGACGGCCGCCTCGGAGACGAACAGTTCACCGGCCATCTTCCGCACGGACGCCGGTTCCGGGAACGGGTCGTCGGACACCAGCGGGCGGCACAACACGACGAGCACGTCGACCTCACGCGGGGTCAGCCGCGGCGGAACCTCGGCGGGCTGGGCCGTGACGGTCTCCTCGTCGAGGGCGCCGCCGGAGTCCCTGACCTCCCAGAAGATCAACTTCGACTTCCCGATCCGCACCTCGTCGCCCGACCGCAGGACGCGTTCGGCGGTGATCTTCTCCCCGTTGAGGTGGGTCCCGTTGCGGCTGCCGAGGTCGCGGATCGACCACGCGAACCCGAGGTTCTCCAGGACGGCGTGCAGGCGCGACACGGTCTCGTCGTACTCGAGCGCCACCACGTTGGTCGACGACTTGCCGAGGGTCACCCGCTGGCCGGTCAGCGGGACGAGCTCCCGCCCCGAGGGCCGGAGGACTTCCAGGTGCGACGACATGACGATGGGGACCTCCTCTGCAGCAATCTTCGCCCACGGACCCGGTCCTTGCGCGCAAACACGGCGGACGCGCCACCGCGGGCCGTCGGAGTTGCCCCCGACGACCCGCGGCTCGCCCACCTCAGATCACGCGCGCGGCGCGCGGTGGGTGGCTCTCCACGCCTGCGGGATCATCCGCTTCACCTTCGCCGACTCCAGGATCGGCGGCCACGGCCATTCGCTGTGGACGGCTCCCCGGGGCGCCTTCAGGAAGGCCAGTCCCAGCACCAGGCCGAAGATCAGGTGCCCGACCAAGGTGATGGTGAACGTGGCGGGATTCAGGTCGAACATCATCTCCTCGCCGCGCGGGGCCAGCACGACGGTGCCGATCAGTCCGCTCCACAGCGGGAACACCGACATCGCCACGAAGGCCAGCACCGCGTAGACGCTCTTCCACCGATCGATCCCCAGCGCGAACGCCGCGATGAAGAACGCGACACCCATGCCGCCGCCGTCGCCGATGTAGCGCCACACGTACCCGACCGCGGCACTGCCGTTGGTCTCCGGCTCTCCGGTGACGAACGAACCCATCACGGGGATGAAGTCACCCATCAGGTTCAGGACGTGCACCGCGAACAACCGCGCGGCGTCGTAGACGATGCAGGCGACCATGCCGGCGATCAGGCCGCGCCCGACCACCATGTCGATCCGGTGCGGTGCGAACGCGATGATCGCGCCGAGCACTGCCAGCAGCGCGATGATGACGATCGACGTCGTGCTCTGGTGGACCAGCCCGAACACTTCCACCGGGATCGCCAGGATCGGCATGGATGCCAGCAACAGCACGAAGAAAACCCGGGCGATGGCCCACTTGGTGGGCGGGCTCGGCTTGGTGGCCAGATTGATGTAGCGCTGGCGGACGGTGTCCGAGACGGTGCCGATGATCTCGACCGGCCGCAGGCGCACGGTCTTGCCGTCGAAGCCGCTGACGGCCTTCGGCAGCGCTTTGAAAGGCACGTCGGGGGACGGAACGTGGGTCGCGAGCGGCTTCACCGGAAGGTCGGCCGTGGGCATCCGCACGGTTTCGTCGTGGAAGGGGCCGGTGGGTGTTGTCGCGAACATCATGCTTCCTTGTGCTCGTGCGGTGTACAGCAGGACGACATCCATCGTCGCGATGGCGTCCTGACCGCGTAATCGCCACCGAGCCAGAATCCGGCGCCACCGGGGAAGGGTTTACTGTCCGCCGGGTAAGGGTCTCCGGGCCGTCGCTGACTGTCAGGCCAGGTGTTCGCGCAGCGCGGCGGCGAGCGCGTCGCAGTCCGCCACGGTGACGGTGAGGCTGGGATGCCTGAGGCGTCCGGTGGGTTCGATGCCCGGGACCGGCGTCTGGAATTGCAGGCACACACCGCGGTCGCCGTTGGTGGCGAAGGTGAGGCCCCGGTCGGCGATCGAGAGGTGTGCGGCGCCCGCCGTCTTGATGAACTGGTAGGGCCCGGTGATGGTGACCTCGGCGACGTTCTCGAGAGCCGTCTCCAGCCGCCACGGCCCGAACCTGGCGGTGAGGCGGTCGGCCCCGACGTCGACGCCGCATCGCGAAGGCCAGATGCCGAACGGCAGTGCCGCGATCCGGTAGCGCGGGTCGAAACGGAAGGCGAAGGACTGGTCTGCCACGGCGACCGCATACCCGCGCCGGCGCCACGGCGCACATGTGAAATCTCTATGAGACGCGTGACCGGCCACGCGGCGCTCGCGAGAATGGTCGGATGACGTCTGTGCCGACCGACAGTGGGACAGGTCCACGCCGGCCCGTCCTCGGCCAGCTGCCGAAGATGTGCCGGCCCGACGGGTCACCCATCCGCGTCCTGCTGGTCGACGACGAGCGTGCGCTGACGAATCTGGTGCGAATGGCGCTGCAGTACGAGGGCTGGGCCATCGAGGTCGCCCACGACGCCGGCGAGGCGGTGGCCAAGTACCGCGAGCACAGTCCGGACATCCTGGTTCTCGACATCATGCTGCCGGACACCGACGGCTTCGGGGTGCTGCAGCAGATCCGGTCGTCGGGCACCTACACACCGATCCTCTTCCTCACCGCACGGGACTCGGTGCGCGACAGGGTGACCGGGCTGACGGCCGGCGGCGACGACTACATGACCAAGCCGTTCAGCCTCGAGGAGCTGGTCGCCCGGCTGCGGGGACTGTTGCGGCGCAACGCCTACCTCACCCCGGATTCGGAGGAGCACCTCACCGTCGGCGATCTCGAGCTCGTCGGCACCAGCCGGGAGGTGTACCGGGCCGGCGACCCCATCCCACTGACGTCGACGGAATTCGAGCTGCTGCGCTACTTGATGCAGCATCCCCGGAAGGCACTGACCCGCAACGAAATCCTCCGCCGGGTGTGGGACTACGACTTCGGCGGCAAGTCGAGCGTCGTCGACCTGTACGTGTCGTACCTGCGCAAGAAGATCGACTCCGGCCGGGACCCGATGATCCACACCGTGCGTGGGGTCGGCTATCTGCTGCGGCCCGCGGAATGAGACGTATCTGGCGGAGCTGGACCCTGCTGCGGCAACTCGTCGTCGGCGTCTCACTCGTGGTGATGATCGCCGTGGCGACGATCGGGACGATGTCGGTGCTGACGCTGCGGGCCTCGGTGCTCGGGATCATCGACGGCCAGTTGTCCGGCGCCGCCGACAATTTCAGCAACGGCGTGACCAAGTACCGCAGCACGCCGCTGCCGACGACGGGTGAGCTGCCGCCGCCGGGCACCACGAAGCCGCTGGCGAACTTCGTCGGCCAGGCTCCCGGGAACGTCATCGCGCTGATCCGCGGCGGCGAGGTCGTCGACTCGGCGTACTTCGTCGACGGCGAGGCGCGTCCGGTTCCCACCGACGCCGTGGAGGCCGTTGCCGACACGGCGCCCGATGGCGCCGAGCCGCGCAGCGTCGAACTGCCGGGCCTCGGCTGGTACCGGGTGGCCAGCCGTCCCGGTGACGGCGGCGAGATCCTGGTGACCGGCGTGTCACGCACCCCGGCGTGGGAGGCGATGATCCGCGAGACGGCGATCGTCACCGTCCTCACCGTGCTCGCCCTGCTGGTCACGGCGGGCAGCACGGTCGCCATCGTCCGCTTCGCCCTGCGCCCGCTGCGCCGTGTCGCGGCGACCGCCGCCGAGGTGGCCCTGCTTCCCCTCGACCGGGACAACTATGCGATCACCCCGCGGGTGCCTGCCGGTGACACCGACCCGCGCACGGAGGTCGGCCTCGTCGGCGACACCTTGAACCGGCTGCTCGACCACGTCGAACGCGCGCTCGGCGACGTGGCCGCCTCGGACCGCCGGATGCGGCAGTTCATCACCGACGCCAGCCACGAACTGCGCACCCCACTGGCGGCGATCCAGGGCTATGCCGAGCTCACCCGGCAGGACAGTGCGGTGCTGCCCGAGACGACGGAGTACTCGCTGGCCCGCATCGAGGCCGAGGCGCTGCGGATGAACGCACTCGTGGCCGACCTGCTGCTGCTGGCCCGCCTCGACGAGGGACACGACCTCGACCGCACCGACGTCGACCTCGCCGACGTGGTGGTCGACGCCGTCAACGACGCCGCGGTGTCCGCGCCGACGCACCGCTGGGTGACCGACGTCGAGGGTCCCGTCGTCGTGCGCGGAGACCGCGCGCGACTGCACCAGTCGGTGGCCAACCTGCTTGCCAATGCGCGGGTGCACACCCCTGCCGGCACCACGGTCACCACCGGCCTCGCGGTCGGCGGGGACGGTGACGGGTCCGGGCACGTCGCGCTCACCGTCTCCGACGACGGGCCGGGCATCCCGGCCGATCTGCTGCCGCACCTGTTCGAGCGGTTCGTCCGGGCGGACAAGTCGCGCTCCCGGGAGGCCGGCAGCTTCGGCCTCGGCCTGTCCATCACCGCGTCGATCATCGAAGCCCACGACGGCTCGATCACGGCGGAGTCCGGCGGCGGCACGACCACATTTCGCATTCGATTGCCGGTGCTGGTACCGGCGCAGGAATTGAAGCCCGTATAGAAAAAGAAATACGAATTCATGGCACGGGAGTCCGTGCCATGAATTCGCATCGGTGCGCCGGCGAATTCAGCAGCTCGCGTTCACCACCACCGTCACCGCCATGTTCCGGGTGTCCGACGGAGGCCCGACGTTGGGGCCGATGGCGGCCGGTCCCCTGCGCACGGAGTCGACCGTGCACTCGGACAGCGGAGCGGTACCACTGCGGTTGACCTGGACGCGATACCCGCTGCTCTGCAACGTTTCCACGGTCTGCTCGGCGTCCGACCACCCGGTCGGAGCGGCGGTGGCGGTCGCGGTGAGCGCCAGCGTCATCGAGGCCATGGCGCCCGCGGTGATCGTGGCGACGGCGAATTTGTTCATTTCTCTGTTCCTCCGACTGATTGGTTGGAAAAGCTCCTGAAACCAATCTATGGAGGTGCGAGAGAATAACCCAGCAGCTCATAGGAAACGCATAAAGAATGGCTACCGGGGTGAAGATCAGGTGATGGTGACGCCGCCGTCGACGACGATCGTCTGACCGGTCACGTACCCGCCGGCGGGCGAGGCGAGCCACACCAGCGTCGCGGCGAGTTCCGCCGGGTCGCCGACGCGCCCGAGGGCGGCCCGCTCGATGACGCTCTCGAGGTAGCCGGGCTTGTACTGGTCGGTCATCTCGGACTTGAAGAAGCCGGGCGCGATCGCGTTGACGCGGATGCCCTTGCGAAGGCCCCACTGCTGAGCCAGGTCCCGGGTGAGCCCGGAGATCGCGGCCTTGCTCGCGCTGTAGGCCGCCTGCGGCAGTGCCGCGGTGGTGATGCCCAGGATGCTCGAGATGTTGATCACCGAACTGCCCGGCAGCATCACCCGTCCACAGGCCTGCGCCGCCCAGTAGGAGCCGTTGAGGTTGATGTCCACCACCGCGCGGAACTCGTCGGGCGTCTCGCGGGTGGCGGGCACCGCGGTGCCGACACCGGCGTTGTTCACCAGTACGTCGACGCGGCCGAACTCGGTCATCGCGGCGTCGACCATCGCCTGGCACTGTTCGGGGTCGACCACGTCGGTGGCGACGGTGAGTGCCCGGCGGCCCGTGCCGCGCACCAGTTCGGCGGTGTCGGCCAGCTTCTCGACCCGGCGGGCGGCGAGCACCACGTCGGCGCCTGCCTCGGCGCACGCCCGGGCGAACGACACCCCGAGGCCGGACGAGGCACCGGTGACGATGACGACCTTGTCGTCCAGGCGGAATGCGTCGAGTACGGACATGGGGGTCATTTGATCAAATGTCGCCCCAGCGCCACCGAGAGGGTCAGCACGACGAGGCCGGCGACGGCCATCGCGGCGCCTGCGGCGGCGGGCGCGGTGTAGCCGTAGCCGTCGGCGATCACCAGGCCGCCGACCCAGGCGCCGGTGGCGTTGGCGATGTTGAGCGCGGAGTGGTTCAGCGCGGCGGCCAGGCTCTGCGCGCCGTGGGCGACGTCCATCAGCCGGGTCTGCAGTGCCGGGGCGACCGCAGACCCCGCGGCGCCGACCGCGAACAGCCCGATCAGCGCGGTGACCGGGTGGTGGGCGGCCGCGACGAACAGCGCCAGCACCACGGCGAGCGTCCCGATCGAGGCGTAGAGCGCGCGGATCACCGACCGGTCGGCGGCCCAGCCGCCGACGAAGTTGCCGACCACCATGCCGAGTCCGAACATCATCAGCGCCAGCGGGACGAGTCCGCGGGACAGGCCGGCGACGTCGGTCATGGTGGTGGCGACGTAGGTGTAGACGGCGAACATGCCGCCGAAGCCGACCATGCCGATGAGCAGGGCGAGCCAGACCTGAACGCGGCGCAGCGCGCCGAGTTCGGTCGTCGGACTGGTGGCGTGCATCGACCGCAGTGTGGGCAGCCAGAACCACAGCGCCGTCACGGTCAGCGCGCCGATGCCGACGACGAGGGCGAAGGCGGCCCGCCAGCCGAGCCACTGGCCCAGCCAGGACGCCATCGGCACGCCGAGCACGGTGGCCAGGGTCAGGCCGGTCATCACGTGCGCGACCGCCTTGGCACGGTTCTTCGGCCCCATCAGGTGGGCGGCGACCAGCGCGGCAATGCCGAAGAACGCCCCGTGCGGCAGGCCCGCGACGAAGCGGGCCGCCATCAGCGTGCCGTAGGTGGGGGCGACGACGGTGATGAGATTGCCGAGCGTGAACACCGTCATCAGGCCGAGCAGCAGCGTCCTGCGGTTCATCCGGGCGGTGAGCGCGGTGATCAGTGGTGCGCCGACCACGACGCCCAGTGCGTAGGCGGAGATGACGTGGCCGGCGGTGGGTTCAGTGATGCCCAGGCTCGCCGCCATGTCGGGCAGCAGGCCCATCGCGACGAACTCGGTGGTGCCGATGCCGAACCCGCCGAGCGCCAGGGCGAACACCGCGAGCCACCGCACGGCCGGGGCGGGCGCGACGACCGACAAAGGTCGATCCAGGGAAACCGTCATGCGGCCACGGTAACGAGACTTATGCCCGCTGGCCAATTGAATTAGGCACTTGAAAGACAAAAGTGGCCGGGGTTACGCTGCAACTGTGCCTGCGCTGCGACTCTCACCGGCATCCACCGGCGAGCTGTACGACCTGATCCGGACGCGGCGCGACGTCACGCGCGGCGAACTCGGTCAGCTGACGGGCCTCTCCCGGACGGCGGTGTCGGCCAGGGTGGCCGCCCTCGCCGCACACGGCCTCGTCGACGAGCGTGAGCAGGCGCCCTCGACCGGTGGCCGCCCCGCCTCGTTCGTGTCGTTCAACGCCGACGCGGGTGTGGTGTTGTCGGCCGCGGTCGGGCGCAGCCGGGTCCGCCTCGCGGTGTGCGACCTTGCGGGCGACATGCTGGCCGTCGGCGACATCGACCAGGAGCCCGGCTGCCGGCCCGACGACCTGATGCCACTGGTCACCACGCGCCTCGACGCGTTGCTGCGCGAGTCCGGGCGGCGCGACGACGCCGTCTTCGGTGTCGGGCTGAGCCTGCCCGGCAGCATCGACGGCGACCGCGGCGCCAGCCTGGACTCGCCGATCATGACCGGGTGGGACGGCGTTCCGCTGGCGCCCTATTTCCGCGACCTCACCGCGGCGCCGGTGGTGATCGACAACGACGCCAACGCCATCGCGCTCGCCGAACGGCGCGGTGAGGGTCCGCTGATCGACGACCTGCTGGTGGTGAAGGCCTCGACGGGTCTTGGCGCGGGCATCATCGCCGGCGGCGCGCTGCTGCGGGGCGCCGCTCACGCGGCAGGGGAGTTCGGGCACAACAAGACGGCCGCGGCCGCGGGCGCGCCGTGCCGCTGCGGCGACACCGGGTGCCTCGAGGCGATCGCCGGCGGCTGGGCCCTGGTCGCGGCGATGCGGGCGCAGGGCCGCGACATCGGGCACCTGCGCGACGTGGTCGATCTCGCGAATGCAGGGGATGCCGAGGCGCGCAGGCTGATCCGTGACAGCGGCCGCCACGTCGGCGAGGTGCTGGCCGCAGCGGTGAACCTGCTCAACCCGGCGGTGCTGGTGGTGGCGGGCGACATGGTCGGCGCCTACGACATCTTCGTCGCCGGGATGCGCGCAAGCCTGTACGGCAACGCGACGGCGCTGGCGACACGGACGCTGCAGGTCGTGCGCTCGACCTATGGTGACCGGGCCGGCGTGATCGGCAGCGCCGCCATGGTGCTCGACCGGGTGCTCAGCCCGTCGGCGATCGACGCCCTGCTGTCGCGACCGGCAGGTTAGACCACCTTGTCGGCGGGCTGGAGAAGTCTGACAAACGTGTGACATCCGGCCCGGGATCGCTGGTACCGGCTAAAGTGGAGCCAAGTCCCGGGGGTTCAGCCTAAGCTCCGAACTGCGTCACCCCCGCCGAGGTGATCATGATCGACAAGCACATCAACATGCACGGCCGGCCGACGCGATCCAGTGTCGAACTGAGCGATCCTTGCGAGGTCGGGCCCTATCTCGACGCGGCCTATCAGGCGCGGATGCGCCTACGTCGCACGACAGAACGCTCGGGCGAGGCGCCTCTGCTCCGTCACGGCCGCACCGACGCCGGATCGTTCGTCATCGACGAGATGCGGATGCCGGGCACGGTGGAGGCCGCGCCCGACGCCCTGAATCGGGTGATGGCGGTCTGGCCCAGCGCCGGGCGGGTGTCCGGCCACTGCGACGGGATCAACGGCGCAGCCGGGTCCGGTGACGTCGCACTCCTGTCTCAGCCCGCTCTGCCGTACGAGGCGCTGTCCGAGGACCTGACCGCGACGGTGCTGCTGCTGGATCCCGCCCTCGTCGTCGGCGCGGCACACGGCAAGCTCGAGGCCGTCCGGTCCAGGTCGCTGCGCTTCGAGCGGTTCACACCGGTCAGCGCGACGGCGGCCAGGATGTGGCGCGACACGGTCACCTATGTGCGGGACTGCGTGTTGGCCGACGACACGAAGGCGACGCCCTTGGTGTTGGGGCATGCCGGCCGACTGCTCGGCGCGGTGACACTGTCGGCCTTCCCGGGCGTCATGCCGGACGACTCGGCGGCGCACGACCGCACCGACGCCACGCCACTCTTGCTGCGTCGTGCCATCGCCTACATCGAAGAGAACGCGACCAACGACATCGCCCTCAACGACATCGCGTTGGCCGTGCACGTCTCGCCGCGGGCGGTGCAGTACATGTTCCGCCGCCACCTGGAGACGACGCCGCTGCAATATCTGCGGCGTATCCGCCTCGCTCAGGCTCATCGGGACTTGACCGCGGCCGACCGCAAACACGACACCGTGACCGCCATCGCGGCCAAGTGGGGCTTCGCCCACACCGGCCGGTTCGCCGTGATGTACCGCGAGGCATTCGGTCGCAGCCCACACGCCACCCTGCGCGATTGATTCAGCCGACGATCTGTCGATCCGCGAACACCCGCGCTACAACCGGTTCTCCGAACCCACCACGGCCCACACCGTTTTACCCGTCGGCGTCGGGGCGGTGCCCCACATCCGCGTCAGCGCGGCGACGACCTGGAGGCCGGTCGGGCGCGGATCGGCTGCGGGTTCCTCGCGAAGGCCCGGCAGACTGTGGCTGGCGTCTGCGACC
The DNA here is from genome assembly GCF_025821665.1 of [Mycobacterium] manitobense. Taxonomy (GTDB): domain Bacteria; phylum Actinomycetota; class Actinomycetes; order Mycobacteriales; family Mycobacteriaceae; genus Mycobacterium; species Mycobacterium arseniciresistens. Next base: position 12,557 of record NZ_JACKSJ010000016.1, on the reverse strand, counting down.
GCTACGGTGACCGCTGCGCCATCGGTTTCCACCCGGAGGTTGGCCGGGCCGTCGGTGTGCGCGAGCACGTTCTCGACGAGAACGGTGACAACCACCTTGGCGACCGGCACCAGATCCTGATGTGACCATGCGGTCAGCCACAGGCCGACCAAGTCGCGTGAACGACGCAGGCTGAGCGGCTCAGGGGGCAGTTCCGTGCGGGCGCGGCGTCGGCGGGGTCTGACGGGTGTGGAGAGGGCGTCCAGAGCGGCATCGACGGTCGGGTGCACCGGGACGTACCGCGTCACGTCGTTGTGCGCGAGCATCTCGAGGCAGGCGTCGTCCTCACTGACCAGGATCACCGGTACTTCGGGCCAGCGCCGGACGTGCCACCTGGCACTGGTGAACACTGCCAGCGCGGACTGCGCCGGGACGACCAGATGCGCAATGTCCACGATCACCGCGCAAGGTTCGTCCAAGGCGGCGTTGATGATGCTGTCCCTGAGCGACAGGTAAGTGGTGGTGTCCAGTACGCCGTCCGGGGTCAGGACCGTCGCCTCGGCAGCCGAGGAGACGGCGATCGACAGCTTTGCCGACGTGGTCAAATTCCCCACCTGCGCACTGTTGTCGTGTGCCCTTTGCGTCGCGCTCCGATACCGGCCATCTTTCGGCGATTACCCAGACGGCGACATCGCAACCGGACTACAGCTTGGCGATCACGTTCTCGGCGAACCACTCCAAATTGCGGATCTTGGCGTCGAGCGGCTCGGTGTCAGGGCCCTTGATGTAGGGAATGCGGAAGCCGACGATGACGTCGGTGACGCCCTTGTCCTCCAGGCGCTTGACGCCGTCGGCGCTGAACCCGTCGATGGAGATGACGTGGATCTGGAACGGGCCGTCGCGGCCCTCCTCCTCGCGCAGCTGCTGGATGCGCGTGATGAGGGTGTCGAGTTCCTCGGGGTCGCCGCCGCCGTGCATCCAGCCGTCGTTGCGGGCCGCGCGCCGCAGCGCCGCTTCCGCGTGGCCGCCGATCAGGATCGGGATCGGCTCGCTCGGGGCGGGTGTCATCTTGGTCTTGGGGATGTCGTAGAACTCGCCGTGGTACTCGAAGTAGTCGCCGGTGGTGAGGCCGCGGATGACGTCGATGCACTCGTCCATCCGCTTGCCGCGGCGGGCGTACGGCACACCCATGACTTCGTAGTCCTCCTTCCACGGGCTCGTGCCGACGCCGAGGCCGAGCCGGTTGCCGAACAGCGCGGCCAGCGAGCCGGCCTGCTTGGCCACCAGGGCGGGCGGGCGGATCGGCAGCTTCAGCACGAAGATGTTGAAGTGCAGCCGCGTTGTCACCGCGGACAGCGCACCGATCAGCGCGAAGGACTCGATGAAGGCCTTGCCGTCGAGGAACGTGCGGTCGCCGTCGGGGGTGTAGGGATACGTCGAGTCCGACTCGTACGGGTAGGCGATGCTGTCCGGGATGGTCATGGCGTGGTAGCCGGCCTCGTCGGCCGCCTTCGCCAACGGGATGTAGAACGTCGGGTCGGTCATGGCCTCGGCGTAGGTGAACCGCACGTCGTCTCCTCGTCGTCGGGTGTCTCCCGAATACTAGAACGTGTTCTAGTTCGAGGTTTGGCTTTGGCCCACCCGGGAACATCGTCAGCGTGAGCGCCGCCAAAACCATGTACAAGCCGTTAGCCCTCGCAAGCAGCATCGTCGGAGGCCTGCTGGCCGGGAAGATCTTCACCGAGATCTGGCAACGGGCGAACCCGTCCGGCCAGGAGCCGCCGGAACCGATGGACCTGCAGAGCTCCGCGAAGGAGATCTTCATCGCCGCCGCCGTGCAGGGCATGATCGTCGGGCTGGTCCGTGCGTCGCTGGCCCGCGCCCAGGCCAAGGGCTTCCACGCGCTGACGAACGAGAATCCCAGCTGACCCGCGTGCACACTTCGGGGTAAGCGCACGGCATGGCATCGGAGCAGACAGTCGCTGACGCGCTCGTGGCGCGACTGCTGGACTGGGACATCACCCGCGTTTTCGGTTACGCCGGTGACGGCATCAACACCCTGCTCGGCGCGTTGCAGCGCTCGGGTGAGCCGGAATTCATCGCCACCCGGCACGAGGAGATGGCGGCGTTCATGGCGTGCGGACATGCCAAGTACACCGGTCATGTCGGCGTCTGCACGGCCACCCAGGGACCGGGCGCGATCCACCTGCTGGCCGGCCTTTGCGACGCCAAGCTCGACCGCAGGCCGGTGGTGGCGATCGTCGGGCAGGTGGTCACCACCGCGCTCGGCAGCGGCTACCTGCAGGAGGTGGACCTGCATTCGCTGTTCAAGGACGTCTGCGCGCAGTACGTGCAGACGGTGTTCGCACCCGAGCAGGCCTTGATGGCCCTGGACAACGCGATGCGCACCGCGATGGCGACCTCGACGCCGACGTGCCTCATCGTTCCGCACGACGTGCAGCAGGCGGAGATGCCCGAGCAGCTCGAACACAGCCACGGTGTGGTGCCGTCGGCCGCCGTGGCGGCCAGGCCACAGGTGCGCGCCCCCGAAGAGCAGCTGCGCGCAGCCGCCGACGTGCTGAATGCGGGGGAGCGGGTCGCCCTGCTGGTGGGCCGGGGCGGCGCGGGCGCGGCCGATGAGATCGCCGCGGTCACCGACATCCTGGGCGCGGGCGTCACCGTCTCGCTGCTCGGCAAGCCGGTGCTCGACGAGTCGGCGCCCTGGCACACCGGCGTGATGGGCCACCTGGGCACCACCGCGAGCGCGCATCTGATGGCCGAGTGCGACACGCTGCTGATCGTCGGCTGCAACGACCCGTGGACGGAGTTCTACCCCGCACCCGGCCAGGCCCGCGCGGTGCAGATCGACATCGAGGCGCGCGTCGTCGGCGCCAAGTACCCGGTCGAGGCGCCGGTGATCGGCGATGCGGCACATGCCCTTTCGGCACTGCTGCCCATGCTCACCCGCCACGACGACCGCGGCTGGCAGCGCCGCGTGCACGACTGGGCGCGGCACTGGGATGAGGTCGCGTCCGACCGCCGCGACGTGGTGGGAACCAGCGCCAACCCCGAGGCCGTGGTCGGTGCGCTGTCAGAGTTTCTGCCCGACGATGCGCGGGTGGCCGTCGACGTCGGATCGTCGACGTACTGGTACGCCAGGCATCTGCGGCTGCCCCGCGGTGTGCCCGCGCATGTGTCGAGTTACCTGGCGTCGATGGGATGCGCACTGCCCTACGGCATCGCCGCGAAGCTCGATGCGCCCGACCGGCCCGTCGTCGCCCTGGTCGGTGACGGCGCGATGCAGATGAACGGACTGCTCGAGCTCATCACGCTTGCCGACCGGTGGCGGCAGTGGTCCGATCCGCGATTCGTCGTGCTGGTGCTGCACAACCGCGACCTGACCGAGGTGTCCTGGGAACAGCGTGAGATGGAGGGCAACCCGAGGTTCCCTGCCTCGCAGCGGGTTCCGGAGTTCCCCTACGCGGAGTACGCCGAGCTGCTCGGACTGGGTAGCGCCCGCGTCACCGAATCCGGCCAGGCGGCGGAGGCCTGGCGGCACGCACTGGGCGCCGACCGGCCGTTCGTCATCGAGGCGGTGGTCGACGCCGCGACCCCGCTGCTGCCACCGTTGATGCCCGACGAGAAGGCGGAGAAGGTCGTCGATGCGCTGAGCCGCGAGGACGACGACGGGCCCGCCGGCGACCGGGTCGGCGCACAGGTGAGAGCCGAGCGCAGCGGGCCGTCATAGCCGTCCGCATCAAACTTGCGGCAGCGTGACCTCGACGTCGTCGAGCGGGAACGGCGGCGCGCCGACCCCGGTCACCGAGTAACCCGACGGCGTGCGCTCGGTGATGCGGCCGTCGGCGCGGCGGTCGCCGATGCCGACGGTTACTGTTCTCGACACCACATCCTCCGGCAACTCACCGAATAGCGTTCCCTGCCAGTGGTATCTGCCGTCGATGGGGTCGAGGTGGCCGGCCAGCCGCGCCCGTGCGTCGAACGCGTCGCCTCCGATGTGCACCACGACCGGCCCGTCGAACACTCCGTCGTCCAGCGTGGGAGAGGAGCTCATGTGGAATGCCGACGGAATCTTCCTGGCGAGCCGCCGCCAGGGGATCACCTCGCGGCCGCTGCCCGACTTGTCGTTGTACACCTGCTGGGTGCTGTGGCGGACTTCGATCCGGGTGCTGCCACGGCTTTCCATCGTGCGCAGGCATTCGACGATGTAGCGCGATTTCCCGCCGTGGTCCGCTCCGTTGAGCAGGAAGTGGTTCGGCATGCCGTGCACGGCGATGCCGAGGTACGGCGCGGGGGTGTGCTCGGCGGGCCGTTCGTCGACGACGATCTGCGCGCGATGCTCGGTACCGTCGCCGGTGCGCAGGGTCCAGGTGTGCGCGGTGCGGTCGAAGCACCGGTCGGTCACCCCGTTAAGGACGACGACGTCGGTGAGCCCGCTGTGCTGCAGCACATCCCTTGTGCGCGAACCTGATCCGTTGCTGACGATGACGACGCGGTGGGTCATTGCGGAAGGAAACCGGTGCGCCGCCACAGCCGCCGCGCGACCGGCCCGAGCAGCCCGACCTCGTCGAGGAAGGCGGCCAGCGGGGCGAAGCCGGTGATCTGCACCTCGCGGCGGTGCGGGCTGGCGCGGACCAGGCGGCGTGCCTCGCGCGCATCGAGCCCGGCCCGTGCATAGGGCACCGGATTGCTGAACAGATGGCGGAAGAACAGTCCGCCTGCGCCGTTGATGTTGGCCGCCCACCACCTGCTGACCCGCCGCATGTGCGGTGCGCGCTTGCGCAGTCCGTCTCGGGCGAACTGGATGTGGCGGGCCTCCTCGGTCACGTGGATCCGCATGAGTCGCTGCACCATCGGCTGCAATTCGGGGTCGTCCATCATCTGGCGCTGCAGTGAATCGAAGATCTCCTCACCGATCAGGGCGGCGACCCACAACAGCGAGCCCTGGAACGCCATCGGCAGCATGTTGATGATGACCCGCTGATAGAGCTTCGGGCGGACCGGCTTCGCGCCGACCCGCTCGATGGCCCTGCCGAACATGATCATGTGACGCGTCTCGTCGCCCAGCTCGGTCAGCTCGTAGTGGGTGGAGCGGGCGGTCGGGTCTTGGTGCATCATCTTGCGCAGCAGCGCCTGGTTGAGGATGTTCTCGAACCAGATCCCCGCCGACAGGGTGTTCACCAGCTCCTGTCGCGACAGCTCGATCCGCTGCTCGCGGGACATGCTGTCCCACAACGGCGTTCCGTACAGCGACACGACCCTGGGCGGCAGGTAGAACTTGTCCGGGTCCAGCGGCGCGTCCCAGTCGATGTCGACGACCGGGGAGTAGGACTTCTTCACCGAGCCCTTCAGCAGCCGCTCCGAGAACTCCGCGCGGGTAGGGCCAGTGGGCTTCACCGATGCGGTCATCGTCGACTTCCCTTCCGGACGGTATGTAAGTGAAGTTAGTGACGGAACCGACCTCGGTCAATACTCGCGGTACCGGATACCCACGGTAGGCGTTTGACCTCCGGTGCCGGGGGTAAACGCGCCGGATATGACCGTCACCACTGACGATCGGGACCGCGCTCCGGACCCCGACGACCCGCGCAAGCCCGACTCGCCGACCGACCTCACCAAACGGTCCTGGTTCTATGTGCTGCGCAAGACCGCCCGCGAATTCCAGCAGGACCAGTGCACCGACCTCGCGGCCGCCCTGACCTACTACGCGGTGCTGTCGCTGTTCCCGGCGCTGGTGGCGATGGTGTCACTGCTCGGCGTCTTCGGTCAGGGCCAGCGCACCACCGATGCGGTCCTGCAGACCGTCGACGACGTCGCCCCGTCGTCGGCTCTCGACACGCTGCGCGGGCCGATCCAGCAGCTCGTCGAGTCGCCGCAGGCCGGTCTCGGGTTGATCCTCGGCCTGGCGGGCGCACTGTGGTCGGCATCGGGCTACGTCGGCGCCTTCGGCCGGGCGATGAACCGCATGTACGAGGTGCAGGAGGGCCGCCCGGTGTGGAAGCTGCGGCCGCTGCAGCTGGTGCTGACGCTGGCCGGTGTCGTGTCGGTGGCGGCGGTGGCGTTCATGCTGGCGGTGAGCGGACCCGTCGCCCGCGCGGTGGGCGATGCGATCGGTGCGGGCAGTGCCGCGGTGACGCTGTGGAGCGTGGTGAAGTGGCCGGCGATCCTGCTGTTCGTCGTGCTGGCCGTCGCGGTGCTCTACTACGCCACCCCCAATGTGAAGCAGCCGAAGTTCAAGTGGATCAGCATCGGCGCCGGCGTGGCGATACTGACGTGGATGGTCGCGTCGCTCGGCTTCGGCCTGTACGTCGCCAATTTCGCCAGCTACAACAAGACCTACGGCGCACTCGCCGGCGTGATCGTCTTCCTGCTCTGGCTGTGGATCACCAACCTGGCGCTGCTGTTCGGCGCCGAACTCGACGCCGAACTCGAGCGGGGCAGGCAACTGCAGGCCGGCCTGCCGGCCGAACGCGAGTTGCAGCTGCCCCCGCGGGACACTCGCGTCGTCGAGAAGAACGAGGCCGCCGAGGAGAAGGACATCGAGCGCGCGGCCGCGCTGCGCCGCAGCAGGGGCGGCGACGAGTCCTGAATCCAGGTGCGATTAGCGAAATCCGGTGGTTCCCGGTAGCCAATTCACGCAGCGTTCTTGGCTGCGCAGCTACCGTCGTCAACTGGCAAAACGCCTGCGTAGGCGGACTCACGGTGAGGTCACGGCGACGGTAACTGACGGACGCCAGCAAAAGGGCGACCGCCCGCGGTGGGTACTCCTGAACCATGACAACAGTCGAGCGGACTCGCGAACAACGGAGCGGGCGCCGTCGGCCTCAATCCAGACCGTCCGACTACGAGGACGTCCTCGTGCTGTTCGCCGGCCTTGCACTGCTGCCGGAGGGTTCGGCCGAACACCAGCGCCAGCGCGACCGCATCATCGCCCGATGCCTTCCACTGGCCGAACACTGCGCGCAGCGGTACGTCAATCGCGGCGAGCCACGCGACGACCTGGTACAGATCGCCCGCCTGGGACTGGTCAATGCGGTCAACCGGTTCGACGTGGACAAGGGCGTCGACTTCCTGTCCTTCGCGGTGCCGACGATCATGGGCGAGATCAAGCGCTACTTCCGCGACAGCGGCTGGTCGGTGAACGTGCCCCGACGGCTGAAGGAACGGCACCAACTTCTCGGCGCGGCAGTGGCCGATCTTTCACAGCGGCTCAACCGGGCGCCGACGGCGAGCGAGATCGCCGCCGAACTCGGACTCGACCGCGCCGAGGTGGTGGAGGGGCTGATCGCCGGGAGTTGTTACCGGACGTTGTCAACCGACGCCGCAACGGGCGGCGGCGACGACGACAGCGCACCGGCACTGGCGGACACGTTGGGCGGCAACGACCCCGACATGGCCCACATCGAGAACCGGGAGGCGCTGCGCCCGCTGCTGGCCTCCCTGCCCGAACGCGAGCGCACCATCATCCGGCTGCGCTTCTTCGAGTCGCTCACCCAGACCCAGATCGCCGAACGCCTCGGCATCTCACAGATGCACGTGTCACGGTTGCTGGCGAGATCGCTCGCCAAACTCCGCGACGGCATGCTGGCCTGAGGTACGAAATTCGTAGTCTTTCCGGTCTTGACGTACGGAATCCGTAGACGGCCCCCCATGTGCGGCGTAGCGTCCGAAGCGGCGGCGGGTGAATAGGTTGCGTTCCATCCCTTCGCAAGGCGACAGCCGGATGCAACCGCAGTGTTGAGACCACAGCCTGTTCCCACGTCGCCGCCCGACACGGGTGACGCATACTTCGCAGCGTGACCCGACGCATCCACGTCATCGGCATCGGCGCGGGCGACCCCGGCTATGTCACCGCCCAGGCCGTCGACGCACTCAACGACACCCAGGTCTTCTTCGCCGCCGACAAGGGCGACGCCAAGAGCGATCTGATGGCGCTGCGCCGCGACGTCTGCGAGCGGTTCATCGCCACGCCCGGCTACCGGTTCGTGGAACTGCCCGACCCGAAGCGCGCGGACGACGGCGACTACCGGCGCAACGTCGCCGACTGGCATGTCGAGCGCGCCCGGATCTGGGCCGAGGCGATCGCGACCGAACTCGAACCGGACGGCGTCGGCGCGTTCCTCGCCTGGGGCGACCCGTCGCTCTACGACAGCACGCTGCGCATCCTCGACCTGGTCGGCGCACACGTCGACATCGACTACGACGTGGTGCCCGGCATCACCGCCATCCAGGCCCTCACCGCGCGACACCGCATCCCGCTCAACGACGTCGGCGAGCCGGTGCTGATCACCACCGGCCGCCGGCTGCGGGAGCACGGACTGGCCGGCGCCGCGGTGGTGATGCTCGACGCGGACTGCGCATTCCGGCAGTGCCCCCCGGCGACGCGGATATGGTGGGGCGCCTACCTGGGCACACCCGACGAGATCCTCGTGGCGGGCACCGTCGGCGAGGTGGGCCAGACGATCGCCGACATCCGCGCCGAGGCCCGCTCGCGGCACGGCTGGATCATGGACACCTACCTGCTGCGCCCCTGACGCGAGTCCCGATCGTGGCAGGATCACCGCATGGGGTTCCTGCTCCGCACAGTGGTCACCGGCTTCGCGCTGTGGCTCGTCACGTGGTTCGTGCCGGGCATGAGCTTCGTCGGCGCCGACAACCGGCTGCAGGAGATCGGCATCATCGGTGTGGTCGCATTGATCTTCGGCGTGGTCAACGCGATCATCAAGCCGATCGTGCAGCTGCTGTCGATCCCGCTCTACATCCTCACCCTCGGGCTGTTCCACGTCGTCATCAACGCGTTGATGCTGTGGATCACCGCCTCGATCACCGAGCACACCACGCACTGGGGCCTCTACATCGACCACTTCTGGTGGACGGCCATCTGGGCGGCGATCGTGTTGTCCCTCGTGAGCTGGGTGCTGTCGCTGCTCACAGGCCGGTTGCTGGCCGAGCGCTGAGGGGCACACTGGTTTCATGCCTGAACTCCCCGAAGTCGAGGCGCTGGCCGACCACCTTCGTCGCCATGCCGTCGGCCTGACGGTCGGCCGCGTCGACGTCTCGGCCTTCTCGGTGCTCAAGACCTTCGACCCGCCCATCACCGCGCTGCACGGACGCGAGGTCACCGGTGCCAACCGGTGGGGCAAGTACCTCGGCCTCCAATTCGGCGACCTGCACCTGATCACCCACCTGTCCCGGGCCGGCTGGCTGCGCTGGTCGGACAAGCTCGCCGCCGCTCCGCTGAAGCCGGGCAAGGGGCCGATCGCGCTGCGCGTCCACCTCGGCACGCCCGGCGAGGCGCCCGGCTTCGATCTCACCGAGGCCGGCACCCAGAAGCGGCTGGCGGTCTGGCTCGTCACCGACCCGGACACGGTGCCGGGCATCGCCGGCCTCGGTCCTGATGCGCTGGAACTCACCGTCGAAGACCTCGGCCGGCTGCTGGCGGGCAACAGCGGCCGGCTCAAGACCGTCATCACCGACCAGAAGGTGATCGCCGGGATCGGCAACGCCTACAGCGACGAGATCCTGCACGTGGCGCGCCTTTCGCCATTCGCCACCGCCAACAAGCTGACCGCCGCGCAGCTGGGCTCGCTGCACGACGCGATGATCTCGGTGCTCACCGATGCGGTGTCGCGGTCGGTGGGCCAACAGGCCGCAACCCTCAAGGGCGAGAAGCGTTCCGGGCTGCGGGTGCACGCGCGCACCGGGCTGCCGTGTCCGGTCTGCGGGGACACCGTGCGCGAGGTGTCGTTCGCGGACAAGTCGTTCCAGTACTGCGCGACGTGCCAGACCGCCGGGAAGGTGCTCGCCGACCGGCGGATGTCGCGACTGCTCAAGTAATGCGCTTGCCGGTCTCCCGTGCGGGTATCCCTGACGTCAGACCGGAAGGACTGCCATGACGACATTCAGCACCGCCCATCCCCGCGTCGCCGCGCTCCTCGCCGACCTGCCCGGCCGGGTCCATGCGGCCGACTCCAGCCGCAAGCGCGACATCACCGACGCGATGACGGGCCGTCCGCTCGGGCAGGTACCGCACTGCACCGCCGAGGACGTCGCCGCGGCGGCGGAACGCGCCCGCGCCGTGCAGCAGGAGTGGGCGGCCCGCCCGGTCGCCGAACGGGCACAGGTGCTGGTCCGGCTGCACGACCTGGTCCTCGAACATCAGGACGAGGTGCTCGACCTCATCCAGCTGGAGAACGGCAAGGCCCGCCGTCACGCGTTCGAGGAGGTCATCGACGTCGCGCTGACCGCCCGCTACTACGCCAACACCGCCGAGAAGTACCTCCGGCCGAAGCGCCGCCAGGGTGTGCAGCTGATGCTCACCGAGGTGTGGGAGCACCACCATCCCAAGGGGCTGGTGGGCGTCATCTCCCCGTGGAACTACCCGCTGACTCTCGGCATCAGTGACGCGCTGCCAGCGCTGGTCGCGGGCAACGCGGTGCTGGCCAAGCCCGACGACCGCACGCCGTTCTCCCACCTGTGGGCGGTGCAGCTGCTCGAACGGGCTGGAATGCCCCCGGGGCTGGTACAGACCGTCACCGGGCCGGGATCGGAACTGGGCACGCCGATCATCGAACAGTCCGACTTCCTGATGTTCACCGGTTCGACGAGCACCGGGCGGACCGTCGCCAAGCAGGCCGCGGAGCGGCTGATCGACTACTCGATGGAATTGGGCGGCAAGAACGCACTGCTGGTGCTCGACGACGCCGATGCCGCGAAAGCGGCCCGCGGCGCGGTCAAGGCGGCCTTCTCCAACGCCGGGCAGCTGTGCATCTCCATCGAGCGGATCTACGTCCCCGATGCGCTGTGGGACGCGTTCATCGGGCGGTTCGTCGAGTACACGCAGGCGTTGAAGCTCACGCCCGACCTCGACTACTCCGCCGACATGGGCTCACTGATCAACGAGAACCAGCTGAAAACGGTCCGCCAACACGTCGACGACGCGCAGTCCAAGGGCGCGACCGTGCTCACCGGCGGGCAGCCGCGGCCGGACATCGGACCGTACTTCTACGAGCCGACGATCCTGACCGGAGTGCGCGAAGGCATGGACGTCTACGAGGACGAGACCTTCGGACCCGTGGTCTCGGTCTACCGGGTGAACTCCGAGGACGAAGCGATCGCCAAGGCCAACGACAGCCGGTTCGGCCTGAATTTCAGTGTGTGGACCAATGATCCGGAACGCGGTCGGCGGGTGGCGGCGAAGCTGCAGGCGGGCACGGTCAACGTCAACGAGGCGTACGCCGCGGCGTGGGCGTCGGTGGACGCTCCGATGGGCGGCATGAAGGACTCCGGCGTCGGCCGCCGCCACGGCGAACACGGCATCCTCAAGTACACCGAGTCCCAGACCATCGCCACCGAGCGTGGGCTACCCGTCGGTGCGCCGCCATGGCTCCGCGCGGACCGCTACGCCACGGTGATGACCGCGGGACTCAAGGCGCTTCGCCGCATCCCTGGCGTCAAGTAGCGCCGGCGGCCGGTCGCTACGCTGCTCCGATGACCAGGCAGAGGATCCTCATCACCGGCGCCAGTTCCGGCCTGGGCGCCGGAATGGCCAGGGTGTTCGCCGCCAAGGGCCGTGACCTCGCACTGTGTGCGCGCCGGATCGACCGCCTCGAGGAGCTCAAGGCCGAACTGCAGGACCGGCATCCGGCGATCCGGGTGGCCGTCGCCGCACTCGACGTCAACGACCACGACCGGGTGCCGCAGGTGTTCGCCGCGCTGTCCGAGGAACTGGGTGGCATCGACCGCATCGTCGTCAACGCCGGCGTCGGCAAGGGCGCCCGGCTGGGGACGGGCAAGCTGTGGGCGAACAAGGCCACGATCGAGACAAATCTGGTCGCCGCGCTGGTGCAGATCGAGACGGCACTCGAGATGTTCACCGCCGCCGGTGGCGGGCACCTGGTGCTCGTGTCCTCGGTGCTCGGCAACAAGGGCGTGCCCGGCGTGCGCGCTGCCTACGCCGCGAGCAAGGCCGGCGTCTCGTCGCTCGGCGAGTCGTTGCGGGCCGAGTACGCCGGCAGCCCGATCACGGTGACGGTGCTCGAACCCGGCTACATCGAATCGGAGATGACGGCCAAGGCTGAGACCACCCGGCTGATGGTCGATACCCAGACCGGGACGGCGGCGATGGTCGACGCCATCGAGCGTGAGCGTGGCCGCGCCGCGGTGCCGGCGTGGCCGTGGGCGCCCCTGGTGCTGCTGCTCAAGGTGCTGCCACCGAGGATCGCCGCCAAGTTCGCGTGAGGTGAAACGGCTGACAAGACGAATTGTCGGTAGCCGGTTTAAGCACCGCAGCGGCGTGGAAACCCCTTGATCATGAACGCGAAACTTTCGAAGCTCACACCAGTCCTGTTCGCCGGTGTCGCTGCCGCGGGAATCGCAGCTGCACCGATCGCTCTCGCCAACCCGCCGGCCCCGCCGCCGTGTGCACCGGGCGTCGCATGCGGTCCCGTGGGTGATGCGGGCCCGAACGGCGCCCAAGCCGCGGTCCCCGGTGGCCCGGCCGCTGCGGCGGGTCCTGGCGGTGCGCAAGCCGCCGTTCCCGGTGGCACGGGCGCTGCGGC
>NZ_JACKSJ010000015.1 GCF_025821665.1 [Mycobacterium] manitobense | reverse complement strand
GAGTGCCAGCCGGCCGTCGGCGCGGCGCGCGATCGCGGTGAAGTCGGTGTCCTGCCGTCCGTCGACGTCGACGCGGGTGGCGCGGCCGCGGGCGACGTCGAGGCGGAAGTAGCCGCCCCGCGCGGCGGCGTACACCTCGCCCAGGCCGTCGCCGGTCACCGCGGTGGCGGCACCGTCGAGTGACACCGTCCGGGTATCGGTCCCGGGGCCGATGACCGTCAGCTGTGACCGGCCGTCCGCGCCGGCGCCCAGTACCACCAGCGAGCGGGCGGCCCCGTCGAACACGGCGCCTCGGGTCTGCGCGGCGAGTGGCCGCACCAGTCCGGCGGGGGCGCCGCTGACCGGGGGAGATTCCGCGGCTTTCGCCGGGGCGATGGTCGGCGGCGGGGAGTTGTCCGGGCCGGTCGCGCAGCCGGCCACGGCGAGGATTGCCACCACCGCGACGCCGGCGAGAAAGCGCTGAGTCACGGAGTTTAGGTGGTATGACAAGGGGTAGCTCTCGGTTCATACTCGATGTATGGCGGGTCCAGCAAGTCTAGGCACTCCCGCGACGGGTGGGTCGCGCAGCGATCCGCTTGGACCGGTGTTGCCGACGGCGATACCGGAGGTATGGTGCGAATATGACGCTCGCCACACGTCGGAGTCAGAGCGAAGACAACTTTGTCATCGAAGACATTTCCACTGGTGTGCACGCCAGCGGGTTTGGCCAGGTCGGCGACGGGCGGAGTTTCTCGTTCCACGTCGAGCGCCATCAGCTCGTCGTCGAGGTGTATCGGCCGCGGCTGCGGCACCCCGTGCCGCAGGCCGAGGACGTGGTGGCGGTCGCCAGCCGGGGCCTCACCGACATCGACCTGTCCGACGAGCGCAGCGTGGCCGCGGCCGTGCGCGACGCGGTCGCCGACGCGCACCCGGTACCGCGCCCCGCTCGCTGACCCACCGCCCACGGTACGGTCGTCGGCGTGACCGAGGCCATGTCGTGGGTGCAGGTGGTGGTCCTGGCGATCCTGCAGGGCCTCACCGAGTTCCTGCCGGTGTCCTCCTCCGGCCACCTTGCCATCGCCTCGAGGGTGTTCTTCTCCGGTGATGCCGGCGCCTCGTTCACGGCGGTCACCCAGCTCGGCACCGAATTCGCCGTGCTGCTGTACTTCGCCCGCGACATCGGCCGCATCGTCACCGCATGGTTCCGCGGACTGTTCGCGCCCGAACACCGCACCGCGGACTACCGGCTCGGGTGGTACGTGATCATCGGCACCATCCCGATCGGGCTGATCGGCCTGCTGCTCAAGGACGAGATCCGCACGGCGGCGCGCAATCTGTGGGCGATCGCGATCGCGCTGATCGTGTTCTCGGCCGTTATCGCGGCGGCCGAGTACGTCGGGCGCCAGGGCCGCCGGGTGGAGAACCTGACGTGGCGCGACGGTGTGATCGTCGGCCTGGCGCAGTGTCTGGCGCTGCTGCCCGGCGTGTCGCGGTCGGGCGCCACCATCAGCGCCGGGCTGTTCCTCGGGATGAACCGCGAACTCGCCGCCCGGTTCGGCTTCCTGCTGGCGATCCCGGCGGTGTTCGCCTCCGGGCTGTTCTCGCTGCCCGACGCGTTCGACCCGGTCGGGGAGGGCATGAGCGCCACCGGACCGCAGCTGCTCGTCGCGACGCTCATCGCGTTCGTCGTGGGATTCGCGGCGGTCGCGTGGTTCCTGCGCTTCCTCGTCCGGCACAGCATGTACTGGTTCGTCGGGTATCGGGTGCTGCTCGGCACGGTCGTGCTGGTGCTGCTCGGCACCGGGGTGGTGGCGGCGTCATGACCGTGATCCTGTTGCGGCACGGCCGCTCCACGTCGAACACCGCGCACACGCTGGCGGGCCGCAGCGAGGGCGTGGATCTCGACGACAAGGGCCGCGACCAGGCCGACGGCGTGGTGGAGCGCATCGGCGCACTGCCGGTGCGCGCGATCGTGCGCTCACCGCTGCTGCGCTGCCGTCGCACGGTCGAACCGCTCGCCGCCGCACTCCAGCTGGAACCGGTGGTCGACGAGCGGCTCTCGGAGGTCGACTACGGCGCCTGGACCGGCCGCAAGATCGGCGACCTGGTCAAGGAGCCGCTCTGGGCGGTGGTGCAGCAACAGCCCAGCGCGGCGGTGTTCCCCGACGGTGAAGGCCTGGCGCAGGTGCAGGCGCGAGCCGTGGCGGCGGTGCGCGAGCACGACCGGGCGCTGGCCGAGCAGCACGAGGGTGACGTGCTGTGGGTGGCGTGCACCCACGGCGACGTGATCAAGGCGGTGCTGGCCGACGCGCTCGGCGTGCACCTCGACGGCTTCCAGCGCATCACGGCCGACCCCGCGTCGATGAGTGTGATCCGGTACACATCGCTGCGACCCTTCGTCCTGCACGTCAACCACACCGGGCCGAGCCTGACATCGGGACTGGTGGCCGCCCCGGCCAAGGCCGACGGCGACGCATCGGAGCGGCCGGTGCCCACCGACGACGCGGTGGTCGGCGGTTCCGTCGACTGACCGGCGCCGTCGTGATTACTGTCGCGACGGCCCTACCGGTATTTTGGGAGGTGCCATGGCCCGCGCTATTCACGTCTTCCGCATGCCCGACCGTTTCGTGGCCGGGACCGTCGGACAACCCGGCAACCGCACCTTCTATCTGCAGGCCGTGCACGAGAAGCGGGTGGTCTCGGTGATCTTGGAGAAGCAGCAGGTCGCCGTGCTGGCCGAGCGCATCGCGGCGCTGCTGCTCGAGATCAATCGAAGGTTCGGCACCCCGATCCCGCCAGAGACCGGGGAGATCGACGACCTCAGTCCACTCGAGACGCCCGTCGACGCCGAATTCCGGGTCGGCACGATGGGTCTGGGCTGGGATTCCGAGGCGCAGACGATCGTCGTGGAACTGCTCGCCGTCTCCGAGACCGAGTTCGACGCCTCGGTGGTGCTCGACGACGCCGAGGAGGGCCCCGACGCCGTGCGGGTGTTCCTGACGCCCGAGTCGGCACGCCAGTTCGCGAACCGCTCGAACCGGGTCATCTCGGCCGGGCGGCCGCCCTGCCCGCTCTGCGACGAACCTCTCGACCCCGAGGGCCACATCTGCGTCCGCACCAACGGCTACCGGCGCGGCGCGCTCACCGAACCCGACGATGAACCAGAAACCTGACCCGGCGGGCGGCGCCGCCAGTGGCGTCGAGGAGGTGCTGCGGTGCGGCGAACTGACCGTCATCGGACGGATCCGCTCGGCGAGCAACGCCACGTTCCTGTGCGAGGCACATCTGGGCGACCGGCAGGTGCACTGCGTGTACAAGCCGATCGCCGGGGAGGCGCCGCTGTGGGACTTCCCCGACGGCACGCTGGCGGGCCGCGAGGTCGGCGCCTACCTGGTGTCTCACGCACTGGCTTGGGACATCGTGCCGCACACCATCATCCGTGACGGACCTGCCGGCGGCGGGATGATCCAGCTGTGGGTGGACCAGCCCGGCGACGACATCGACGGGGACGCCGACGACGCCCCCGCATCCGGACCCGACCTGGTCGACCTGCTGCCCGCGGGCCGCGTGCCACCGGGCTACTTACCGATCCTGCAGGCCTACGACTACGCCGGCGACGAGGTGACCCTCGTGCACGCCGACGACCCGCGGCTCTACCGGATGGCGGTGTTCGACGTGCTGGTGAACAACGCCGACCGCAAGGGCGGTCACATCCTCACCGGGGTCGACGGCCGCGTCTACGGCGTCGACCACGGCGTGACCCTGCACATCGAGGACAAGCTGCGCACCGTGCTGTGGGGCTGGTCGGGCAAACCGGTCGACGACCCGACGCTGGAAGCGGTGCTCGGGCTCGACGAGGCGTTGCGCGGCGATCTGGCCGAGCAGCTGCGCGATCACATCACCCGTGCCGAGATCGCCGCCCTGCGTGCGAGAGTGGTTGCGCTGCTTAACGATCCGGTGATGCCGACGCCCGATCGGCACCGGCCGATCCCGTGGCCGGCGTTCTAGTCGCAGTTGGAGCAGACACGGGTCAGCGACAACTGCATGCCGCACGTGCAGAACGCGCCCTCACGCCTCGTGTCGATCGGCTTCACGGCTTTCGCCGCCGGGGTCCGGGTCTTCGCCGGTGCCTTCACGAGGGAGTCGGAGGGCTCATCTGCTGTGCTCATCACTCCTCACGGTAGTCCGTCCGGAGGTCCCGTGGTGTCCGCGGACTGCGCGTTGGCGATACTGACCGGATGAGCCTGACCGATGCGGCGCTGGCCGCGGCGGTCGCGGCCGAAGCCGGCGAACTGCTGCTCGGGGTCCGCGACGAGGTGGGCTTCTACGATCCGTACTACCTCGGTGACGTCGGCGACATGCGGGCCAACGCGCTGATCCTCGACCGGCTGCGCCGCCACCGCCCCGACGACGCGGTGCTGTCCGAGGAGGCGGTCGACGACCTGTCCCGGGTGCAGGCCGACCGGGTGTGGATCGTCGACCCGGTGGACGGCACCCACGAGTTCTCGCTGCCCGGCCACGACGACTGGGCGGTGCACATCGCGCTGTGGCAGCGTGGCGCAGGCGGCCCCGACGGCGGCCTCACCGACGCCGTGGTGGCGCTGCCCGCCACGGGCGAGGTGTTCCGCAGCGACACCGTCACCCCGCCTCCGCCACGGCGGGAGGGGCCCATCCGCATCGCCGCCAGCGCCAGCCGCCCACCGGCGGTGCTGTGGCGTCTGCGTGAGCACCTCGACATCCAGCCGGTGCGGATCGGATCGGCAGGCGCCAAGGCGATGGCGGTGGTGCGTGGCGACGTCGACGCCTACATCCACGCCGGAGGGCAGTGGGAGTGGGACTCCGCGGCTCCCGCGGGGGTCGTCCTTGCCGCGGGCCTGCACGCGTCGCGGCTGGACGGTTCGCCGATGATCTACAACCGCCCCGACCCGTATCTGCCGGATTTCGTGATGTGCCGCAGTGAACTGGCCGACCAGCTGCTGGCCATCATCCGCAGCCGCTGACGGGCGGCCCGGGAATCAAATCGCGTCCGTCGTTGTCGGTGTCGGGGAGTCACGCACCAGCGGGAGGCCGTCCTGATCGAACACCTTAGAGTCGAAGCCATGCAATCGTGGCCGGCGACGACCGTTCCGGAACTGCCGGGCCGTGGACCGCAGCTGCGCCTCTACGACAGCGCCGACCGCCAGGTGCGGCCCGTGTCGCCCGGCGAGACCGCCACGATGTATGTGTGCGGCATCACCCCGTACGACGCCACCCATCTGGGTCACGCCGCCACCTATCTGACGTTTGATCTGGTGCACCGGCTGTGGCTCGACGGCGGGCACCGGGTGCACTACGTGCAGAACATCACCGACGTCGACGACCCGCTGTTCGAGCGCGCCGCCCGCGACGGGATCGGCTGGCGCGAGCTCGGCAACCGCGAGACCGAACTGTTCCGCCAGGACATGTCCGCGCTGCGGGTGCTGCCGCCGCACCACTACGTCGCCGCAACCGAGGCCATCGCCGAGGTCGTCGAGCTGGTGGAGAAGATGCTGGCCTCCGGCGCGGCGTACGTCGTCGAGGACGCGCAGTACCCGGACGTCTACTTCCGCGCCGAGGCCACCGTGCAGTTCGGCTACGAGTCCGGCTACGACCGCGACACCATGCTGCGCCTGTTCGGTGAGCGCGGCGGCGACCCGGACCGTCCGGGCAAGGCCGACCAACTCGACGCGTTGCTGTGGCTCGCCGAGCGGCCCGGCGAGCCGAGCTGGCCGTCGCCGTTCGGCCCGGGCCGGCCGGGCTGGCACGTGGAGTGCGCGGCGATCGCGCTCGACCGCATCGGCACCGGGCTGGACATCCAGGGCGGAGGCAGCGACCTGATCTTCCCGCACCACGAGTTCTCGGCCGCACACGCCGAATCCGTCACCGGTGAGCGGCGGTTCGCCCGCCACTACGTGCACGCCGGGATGATCGGCTGGGACGGGCACAAGATGTCCAAGAGCCGCGGCAACCTGGTGCTGGTCTCGCGGCTGCGTGCCGAGGGCGTCGATCCTGCGGCGATCCGGCTCGGCCTGCTTGCAGGCCACTACCGCGCCGACCGGTCGTGGAGCGCCGCCGTGCTCGATGAGGCGCAGACCCGGCTGCGGCATTGGCAGGCCGCGACGACGCTGCAGGCCGGTCCCGCCGCAGGCGATGTGCTGGCCCGCGTCCGGCAGTACCTCGCCGACGATCTGGACACCCCGAAAGCCCTTGCCGCACTTGATGGCTGGTGTACCGATGCGTTGCAGTACGGCGGTCACGACGAGGGCGCGCCGCGCCTGGTGCGCGACGCCGTCGATGCACTGCTCGGCGTGCGGCTGCCGTAGCCCGACCGCGTCCATTGCGCTTGTCCGGACATCGCCCGGACGCATTGCTCGTCGCACCCCGTAGCGCACTTTTGGCACTCGACGGTGTAGGAAGCGGCCGGAGAGCACTTTGCCAGCGCGCAATGGCATTGTTGCAGTGTCAAATATGCGGGCATTGACGACCTCGATAGTATTTGCCAGATCCGCACGAACGGTAGCTTGAAGGAAGCGTTGGGTTTGCCAACTTCCCGCCGAGTTACCAGGAGCGGACGATGAATCGTCGAGATCTACGAAGCTGCGCGGCGACGTCGGTGGTGGCCGCCGCTTCGCTCGCCGTGATAGCAACCAGCGCCATCGCGACCATCTCCGAGGCCCCCCGGTCTGCGTCGCACGAGGCGGTCAGGACCGCAGCGCTGCCCAGTTCACCGCCGAGCATCGTCACCACGCTGCTCGGGCTGCAGAAGCTGGGTGTCACCTCGGTGCGGGTCCGGGTGCCGGACCCCGCCGCCGACCCGCGGACCGTGCAACAGCCCGCCCTGGTGATCGCCGACGGCGTCACGCCAACCGCCGCCCGTAGTGCTGCTGCCACCACCAGCACCGCCTCCACCGCGCGCAGTGCCACCACCACCCGCGCTGCCACCACCACCCGCACTGCCACCACCACCACCACGAGCACCACCACCTACATGCAGCAGCTGTCGGCGTACATGCAACAGCTGGCGGCGGCTCTGGCCCAGCCGCGCATCGTGCCGTCCGGGGCGAAGAAGCTCTTCACGGGCGACTACAACACCGGGAACTTCACCCAGTGGGCCATGTTGCAGGCCAAGGGAATCAACGCGCCCGCGCCGGCGAACTACTGCACCTACAGCGCGTGTGTGCGCAACGGCGGGCTGGGGCACGAGACGGCGGCGCGCTTCGAGGTCCGCGACGGCGACATCCCGCCGTTCGGTGGCGGCGAACGCGCAGAGGTCACTCCCGGCGCCTGGTACGCCCCCTCAGCGGGCGCATTCGTCAAGGAGGGCGACGAGCGCTGGTATTCGTTCTCGATGAAGTTCGACGAGGGATTCCAGAACCCGCGGCACGGGCCGGACAGCTGGTTCATGGTGTCCCAGTGGTTCCCCCAGCAGGGCGGCGCCCCCGCGTTGACCCTCCAGGTGACCCAGGACAACTATCTCGAACTCGGCGGCGCGGGTGCGGCGGTGCCCTACCGCCGCAAGATCTCACCCGTGAAGCCGGGGCAGTGGGTGGATTACGTCGTCCACGTCAAGTTCTCCGAGGACCCGAACGTCGGCTACGCGGAGGTCTACGAGAACGGCAAATTGGTTGTCGAGAAGCACTATCGGCCCACCCTCGTCGCCGGCGGCGGCGGCGCGTACTACAAGCAGGGTGTGTATCGCGACGTCGAGTCCACCGGTACGCAGGTGGTGTGGCATGACGGCCTGGTGATCTACGAAGGAGTGGCGCCGCCGACGACGCTCGCTCTGAGCCAGTCAACTGCGCCGGTGGCGCGGACCCAGACACTCGTCGCCGACGCGGCCGTCGCCGACACGGGCATCGTCGCCGCCGACACCGCCGTCGCACAGGCCGACGAGATCGACGGGCAGGTCCCCGCCGATCGCGGCACCACTGCAAGCACGGAGACGCAGGAGACCACGTCCGCCCTCGATGCACGCAGCGCGGCCCGCGAGGAACGGCGGGAGGCTCGCGAGGAACGGCGGGAGGCCCGCGAGGAGCGACGCGAGGCGCGGGCCGCCGAGCGCGAGGCTCGCGCTGCCGAACGTGCGGCCCGCCAGGAAGAGCGTGCGGCCCGCATCGCCGAGCGTGCGGCGCGCGCCGCCGATCAGACGACCGACGCGGAGTCCGCCGAACCGTCTCCGTAGACACGCAAGGCGGTGGTATTCGGCCGAGCCCTAGGGTCGCGCGGTACGTTTCCGCCATGACTTCGGTACGTGGCAAGGTCGTGGTGATCACCGGCGGCGCGAGGGGTGTGGGCGAGGAACTTGCCCGCAGGCTGCATGCGAAAGGCGCCTCGCTGGTGCTGACCGACCTCGACGAGGGACCGCTGGCCGCACTGGCCGGCGACCTCGGCGAGGACCGCGTGCTGACCGTCGTGGCCGACGTGAGCGACCTCAAGAGCATGCAGGAAGTGGCGGAGCAGGCGGTGGCCCGCTTCGGCGGCATCGACATCGTCATCGCCAACGCCGGCATCGCCAGCTACGGCTCGGTGCTGGTGGTCGATCCCGACGCGTTCCGGCGGGTGCTCGACGTCAACATCGTCGGCGTGTTCAACACCGTCCGGGCCACCCTGCCGTCGTTGATCGACCGCAAGGGATACGTCCTTGTCGTCTCGTCGCTGGCGGCATTCGCGGCCGCGCCCGGCATGGCGCCCTACGACGCGTCGAAGGCGGGCGTCGAGCAGTTCGCGAACGCCCTGCGGCTGGAGGCGGCGCACCACGGCGTCGGCGTGGGCTGCGCACACATGTCCTGGATCGACACGCCGCTGGTGCAGGACACCAAGAGCGATCTGCCGAGCTTCGTCGCGATGCTCGAATCGCTGCCGGGGCCGTTGAGCAGGACCACCTCGGTGCAGGAGTGCGGCGAGGTGTTCGTCAAGGGCATCGAACGCCGCAAAGACCGCATCTACTGTCCGCGCTGGGTGGGCCTCGCCCGGTGGTTCAAACCGGTGCTCACCACCAGGATCGGGCAGGCATCGCTGCTCAAGGCGGCGCCGAAGATCCTGCCGCAGATGGATGCCGAGGTCACCGCACTGAAGCGTTCGCTGGGCGCCCGCACCCACGGCCTGAAGAAGTGATCCGCCGCGTCGCCGCGATCCTGATCGGAACCATCCTGCTCGCCGGCTGCGTCAAGGACGGCCGGGAGGCCGACCCCTCGACCCCGCCACCCCCTGCGGAAGTCACCCCGCAGCAGGCGCGCGCGATCGCCAAGGAGGCCTACATCTGGGGCTTCCCGGTCGTGGACAACTACCGGGTGCAGTACTCCTACTTCGTCAACCGCGACAACCCCGAGTACAAGGGCGGTTGGAACGCGATCCACAACACCGCACGGCTGTTCACGCCCGAGGACAAGACCGTCCAGACACCCAACTCCGACACGCCCTATTCGGTGGTGGGCGCCGACCTGCGCGCCGAGCCACTGGTGCTGACGGTCCCGCCGGTCGAACAGGACCGCTACTACTCGCTGCAGTTCGTCAACGGCTACACCAACAACATCGCCTACGTCGGCAGCCGCACCACCGGCAACGGCGGGGGAAAGTACCTGCTCGCCGGCCCCGGCTGGCAGGGCGACAAGCCCGAGGGCGTCGACGAGGTGATCCGGTCCGACACCGAGCTGAACAACGTCATCTACCGCACCCAGCTGTTGAACCCGTCGGACCTGGAGAACGTCAAGCGGATCCAGGCCGGCTACCAGGTGACGCCGCTGTCGGTGTTCCTCCGGCAACCGCCTGCTGCGCCTGCACCCGCGATCGACTTCGTGCCGCCGCTGACGCCCGACCAGCAGCGCACCTCGCCGCAGTTCTTCGAGATCCTCAACTTTGCGCTGCGGTTCGCACCCGTGCTGCCCGAGGAGAAGGACCTCCGCGACCGGTTCGCGACCATCGGCATCGGGCCCGACGGCGACTTCGCGGCCGACGAGCTGAGTCCGGAGATGCGCTCGGCCGTCGAGGGCGGCATGGCCGACGCCTGGGCGGAGCTCGACACCCTGAAGAAGGACAAGATCGACACCGGCCAGGTGGGGCCGGCGCAGTTCTTCGGCACCGCCGCCGAACTGAAGGGCAACTACCTCTACCGGATGGCCGGCGCGGTGTTCGGCATCTACGGCAACACCGCCGCCGAGGCGCTGTATCCGACGCTGACCAACGACTCCACCGGGGCGCCGCTGACCGGCGCGAACAACTACACCGTGCGGTTCGCGCCCGGCCAGCTGCCGCCGGTCAACGCGTTCTGGTCGCTGACCATGTACGAGATGCCGCAGAGCCTGCTCGTCACCAACCCGCTGAACCGGTGGCTGATCAACTCGCCGATGCTGCCCAGCCTGGTCGCCGATCCCGACGGCGGCTACACGTTCCTGGTGCAGAACGCGTCGCCGGGCATCGACAAGGAGTCGAACTGGCTGCCCGCGCCCGCCGGTCCGTTCCAGATGGTGCTGCGGCTGTACTGGCCGAAGCCCGACGCGCTGAACGGCACCTGGAAGCCGCCGCAGGCCGTCAGGAGCTGAGCGGTCGGGCCTAGCTGCGGTAACCCGGTCCGCGCCGGCGCAGGTAGCGTTCGAACTCGGCGGCCAGCGCGTCGCCGTCGATCTTGCTCAGGGTCTCGTGCATGTCGACCTCGGCGTCGCCGCGTTCCTCGAGTGCCGTCACATACTCGGCGATCTCGTCGTCGTCGGCGGTCATCTCCGTGACGGCCTCTTCCCACTCCTCGGCCGCGGTCGGCAGCTCCGCCAGCGGCACCTCGATGTCAAGTACGTCCTCGACCCGGCGCAGCAACGCGACCGTCGCCTTGGGGTTCGGCGGCTGCGAGACGTAGTGCGGGACGGCGGCCCAGAAGGTCACCGCGGGGATGCCGGCCTGCACGCACGCGTCCTGGAACACCCCGGCGATGCCGGTCGGACCCTCGTAGCGGGTCTCCTCGAGTCCGAAGAACTTGGCCGACTCGGGGGAGTAGGCGGCTCCGGACACCGGCACCGGCCGGGTGTGCGGGGTGTCGGCCAGCAGCGCGCCGAGGATCACGACCGTCTGGACGTTCAGCTTGTCGGCGATCGCCAGGAGTTCGGCGCAGAACGTCCGCCACCGCATGTTCGGCTCGACGCCGTGCATCAGCACGATGTCGCGTTCGGCGCCCGGCGGGCGGCAGTGCGAGATCCGCATCGACGGCCACACCAGTTCGCGGGTGACACCGTCGATCTGCCGGATCACCGGGCGATTGACCTGGTAGTCGTAATAGGACTCGTCGTCGATCTCGACGATCGGGTCGGCCTCCCAGATCGCGTCCAGGTGCTCGAGCGCGTCGCTGGCCGCGTCTCCGGCGTCGTTCCAGCCCTCGAACGCCGCGACGATGATGGCGTCGTGCAGTTCGGGCAGCTCAGGTCCCTTCGGTGCACCGAATTCCGATGGGGTCACCTGGCCAGCGTAAGGCCTCCGGGGTGGTGACGAGCGTCATCGGCCGCTCGGGCGGGGTGCACGCCGCGACTACCCTGTCGTTGTGACCGCAGCCGCTCCAGCAGGCCGGGACCGGCGAGACGAAATACCCTCGGCTGCACTTCGGTTGATGGTGGTGCGATCACCGAACGGGTGGTGGTCAGCCGGGCGTCCGGACGTCCATCGGGTGAGGACGTAGACTTTTCTGGTCGAGAGGCGTTGCAACGGCTATTCGGGGGGCCTGGATCCCCCTCGGTATCCGCCACGCTCGGCAGAGTCAAGGACGCCTTCCGCTACGGAAGGAGTGCGCGTGAACACGTCTGAGTCGACCGCCGTCGAGTCGAATACCGTCGAGTCGACCACCTTCGCGCCGAACATCCGCCCCGACTGCACCGAGGAACTGACGGCCGCTCTGCGCCAGCGGATCGTGGTGATCGACGGCGCGATGGGCACGGCGATCCAGCGCGACCGGCCCGACGAGGCCGGCTACCGCGGCGACCGGTTCACCGAGTGGCCGACCGCCCTGCAGGGCAACAACGACCTGCTCAACCTGACGCAGCCGCAGATCATCGAGGGCATCCACCGCGAGTACCTCGAGGCGGGCGCCGACATCCTCGAGACCAACACGTTCAACGCCAACGCGGTCTCGCTGTCGGACTACGACATGGCCGAGCTCGCCTACGAGCTGAACTACGCCGGCGCCGCGCTGGCCCGCAGCGCAGCCGACGAGTACAGCACCCCGGACAAGCCCCGCTACGTCGCGGGCGCGCTGGGGCCCACCACGCGGACCGCTTCGATCTCACCGGACGTCAACGACCCCGGAGCGCGCAACGTCTCCTACGACCAGCTGGTCGCCGCCTACCTCGAGGCCGCCAACGGCCTGGTCGACGGCGGTGCCGACCTCCTCATCATCGAGACGATCTTCGACTCGCTGAACGCCAAGGCGGCGGTGTTCGCCGTCGAGACGCTGTTCGAGGAGCGCGGACGCCGCTGGCCGTTGATCATCTCGGGCACCATCACCGACGCCTCAGGGCGGACCCTCTCCGGTCAGGTCACCGAGGCGTTCTGGAATGCGATCAGACACGCCAAGCCGCTCGCGGTCGGTCTGAACTGCGCCCTGGGCGCGCCGGAGATGAGGCCCTACATCGCCGAGATGGCGCGCATCGCAGACACCTTCGTGTCCTGCTACCCGAATGCCGGCCTGCCCAACGCGTTCGGCGAGTACGACGAGGACCCGGAACATCAGGCCGGCTACATCGGCGAGTTCGCCGAAGCCGGCCTGGTCAACCTCGTCGGTGGGTGCTGCGGAACGGCGCCCGAGCACATCGCCGAGATCGCCAAGGTCGTCGAGGGCAAGCCGCCGCGCGAACTGCCGGAGATCGAGGTCGCCACCCGGCTCGCGGGCCTGGAGCCGCTCAACATCAACGACGACTCCCTGTTCGTCAACATCGGTGAGCGCACCAACATCACCGGTTCGGCACGGTTCCGGAACCTGATCAAGGCCGAGGACTACGACACCGCGCTGTCGGTCGCCCTACAGCAGGTCGAGGTCGGTGCGCAGGTCATCGACATCAACATGGACGAGGGCATGATCGACGGCGTCGCCGCGATGGACCGGTTCACCAAGCTGATCGCGGCCGAGCCGGACATCAGTCGCGTCCCGGTGATGATCGACTCGTCCAAGTGGGAGGTCATCGAGGCCGGCCTGAAGAACGTGCAGGGCAAGCCGATCGTCAACTCGATCTCCATGAAGGAGGGCGAGGAGAAGTTCATCCGCGAGGCGCGGCTGTGCCGCAAGTACGGCGCCGCCGTCGTCGTGATGGCCTTCGACGAACAGGGCCAGGCCGACAACCTGGAGCGCCGCAAGGAGATCTGCGGGCGCGCCTACCGGATCCTGACCGAAGAGGTCGGCTTCCCGCCCGAGGACATCATCTTCGACCCGAACTGCTTCGCGCTTGCGACGGGCATCGAGGAGCACGCGACATACGGGATCGACTTCATCGAGGCCTGCGCCTGGATCAAGGAGAACCTCCCCGGCGTGCACATCTCCGGCGGCATCTCCAACGTGTCGTTCTCGTTCCGGGGCAACAACCCCGTACGCGAGGCGATCCACGCGGTGTTCCTGTACCACGCCATCAAGGCCGGCCTGGACATGGGCATCGTCAACGCCGGTTCGCTGGTGCCCTACGACTCGATCGATCCCGAACTGCGGGACCGGATCGAGGACGTCGTGCTGAACCGTCGGGAGGACGCCGCCGAACGGCTGCTGGAGATCGCCGAGCGGTTCAACAGCTCGGAGAAGGCCGACGATCCGGTCGCAGCGGAGTGGCGCAGCCTGCCGATTCGTGAGCGGATCACGCACGCCCTGGTCAAGGGCATCGACGCCAACGTCGACGCCGACACCGAGGAACTGCGCGCCGAGATCGAGGCCGCGGGCGGTCGTCCGATCGAGGTGATCGAGGGCCCGCTGATGGACGGCATGAACGTCGTCGGCGACCTGTTCGGCGCGGGCAAGATGTTCCTGCCGCAGGTGGTGAAGTCGGCCCGGGTGATGAAGAAGGCCGTGGCGTACCTGTTGCCCTTCATCGAGGCGGAGAAGGAGCAGACCGGGGCCGCTGCGAGCAAGGACACCAACGGCACGATCATCATGGCGACCGTCAAGGGCGACGTCCACGACATCGGCAAGAACATCGTCGGAGTCGTGCTGCAGTGCAACAACTACGAGGTGATCGACCTCGGTGTGATGGTGCCTGCCGACAAGATCCTGGACGCGGCCAAGGAGCACGACGCCGACATCATCGGGCTGTCCGGCCTGATCACCCCGTCGCTGGACGAGATGGTCAACTTCGCCGTCGAGATGGAACGTCAGGGCCTGGAGATCCCGCTGCTGATCGGCGGCGCGACCACCTCGCGCGCTCACACCGCCGTGAAGGTGGCGCCGCGCCGAAGCGGTCCTGTGGTCTGGGTGAAGGACGCGTCGCGCTCGGTGCCGGTCGCCGCGGCCCTGCTCGACGACAAGCAGCGGCCTGCCCTGCTGGAGGCCACCGAGAAGGATTACGCGTCGCTTCGCGAGCGGCATGCGCAGAAGAGCGAGCGGCCGATGCTGACGCTGGAGAAGGCGCGGGCGAACCGGACGCCGATCGACTGGGACGACTACACGCCGCCGGTGCCCGCGCAAGGCCTCGGCGTGCGGGAGTTCGGCGACTACGACTTCGCCGAGCTGCGCGAGTACATCGACTGGCAGCCGTTCTTCAATGCCTGGGAGATGAAGGGCCGCTTCCCCGACATCCTCAACAACCCGGTGTCGGGTGAGACGGCCCGCAAGCTGTACGACGACGCCCAGGAGATGCTGGACACCCTCATCAAGGAGAAGTGGCTGACCGCCAACGGCGTGATCGGCTTCTTCCCGGCGAACGCGGTCGGCGACGACGTCGAGGTCTACACCGACGAGAGCCGTTCCGAGGTGCTGAAGACGCTGCGCAACCTGCGCCAGCAGGGCGAGCACCGCGACGGCATCCCGAACCGGTCCCTCGGCGATTTCGTCGCGCCCAAGGAAACGGGCCTCCGGGACTACGTCGGTGCGTTCGCCGTCACCACGGGGCTCGGCATCCACGACAGGATCGCCGAGTTCAAGGCGGCCAACGACGACTACAACGCGATCCTGTTGGAGTCGCTCGCCGACCGGCTGGCGGAGGCGTTCGCCGAACGGATGCACCAGCGGGTCCGCAAGGAGTTCTGGGGATACCAACCCGACGAGCAGCTGGACAACGAGGCGCTGATCGGTGAGAAGTACTCAGGCATCCGCCCCGCCCCCGGCTACCCGGCCTGCCCGGAACACACCGAGAAGGCGACGCTCTGGGAGTTGATGGACGTCAAGGAGCGCACCGGGATCGAGCTGACCGAGTCGATGGCGATGTGGCCCGGCGCCGCCGTCAGCGGCTGGTACTTCTCGCACCCGCAGTCGCAGTACTTCGTCGTCGGCCGGATCTCCCAGGACCAGGTCGCCGACTACGCGAAGCGCAAGGGCTGGACGCTGAAGGAGGCCGAGCGCTGGCTCGCCCCCAATCTCGGCTACAACCCGGAGGACTGAATGGGGGAGGTGCTCTCCGCCGTCCTCTTCGACATGGACGGCACCCTGGTGGATTCCGAGAAATTGTGGGACATCTCGCTCGAGGCGCTCTACGCCCGGCTCGGCGGTGAACTGAGCGCCGAGGTGCGCCAGGCACTGGTGGGCAGCTCGGCGGAGAACACCATGCGCACCGTGTTCGCCGACCTGCGCGTGGAGCCCGACCCGCAGGCGATGGCCGAGGCACACCGGTGGCTGCACGACTACACCGCCGAGTTGTTCGAGCAGGGCCTGCCGTGGTGTGCGGGAGCTCGCGAGCTGCTCGATGCGCTGGCCGCCGACGGGGTGCCGTTGGCGCTGGTCACCAACACGCTGCGGCCCCTCACCGACAAAGCACTCAAAAGCATTGGCGGTCACTACTTCTCGGCTACCGTCTGCGGTGACGAGGTGACGAACGGGAAACCAGCGCCGGATCCGTATCTGCGTGCGTCGGAGTTGCTGGGACTGGCGCCCGGCGCGTGCCTGGCCGTCGAGGATTCGGTGACGGGCACGGCGGCCGCCGAGGGCGCGGGCTGCCCGGTGCTGGTGGTGCCCAACGACATCGCGGTGCCCACCGGGCCGGGACGGCGCCACGCGCAGTCGCTGCTCGGCCTCGGCGTCGAGGACCTCCGGGCCATCCACGCCGAGCTGACCGACGAGCTCTCCGAACGCAGCGCCTGAGCACACGTTCACGGCCCACTTCCCAGTCTCGATACGCCCTTGCGCAGGTGTGAATTGTGCAATCGTGGGGAACGAGTGATTCCACGCAGCGCTGCGGAAAGGAAATCCCATGGCAGGTCAGGGTGGAGCCCCGGTAGGCGATGACCTACCGGTCTCGGACGAGGACTTCTCGTCGGGCAAGACGGCGCTACGCATCGCCTCGGTGGCGGCCCTTGGCGGCCTGCTGTTCGGTTACGACAGCGCCGTCATCAACGGGGCGGTGGACTCCATCCAGGAGGACTTCGGGATCGGCAACGCCGAACTCGGCTTCGCGGTCGCGTCCGCGCTCCTGGGCGCCGCGGTCGGCGCCATGACCGCGGGCCGCATCGCCGACAAGATCGGCCGCATCGCGGTCATGAAGATCGCCGCGGTGTTGTTTCTCATCAGCGCGTTCGGCACCGGCCTCGCACCCGATGTGCTCTGGGTGGTGATCTTCCGCGTCGTCGGCGGCATCGGCGTGGGTGTGGCGTCGGTGATCGCACCCGCCTACATCGCCGAGACCTCGCCGCCGGGCATCCGCGGCCGGCTGGGATCCCTACAGCAGCTGGCGATCGTCTCCGGCATCTTTCTGTCGTTCGTGGTCAACTGGCTCCTGCAGTGGACCGCCGGCGGCCCGAACGAACCGCTGTGGCTCGGTCTGGACGCGTGGCGGTGGATGTTCCTTGCCATGGCGTTTCCGGCCGTCCTGTACGGCGCGTTGGCCTTCACCATCCCGGAGTCGCCGCGGTATCTCGTTGCCAGCCACAAGATCCCGGAAGCCCGCCGGGTGCTCAACATGCTGCTGGGGCAGAAGAACCTGGAGATCACCATCACGCGCATCAGGGAGACGCTGGAGCGCGAGGACAAGCCGTCCTGGAAGGATCTGCGCAAGCCGACCGGCGGCGTCTACGGCATCGTCTGGGTGGGCCTGGGCCTGTCGATCTTCCAGCAGTTCGTCGGCATCAACGTGATCTTCTACTACTCGAACGTGTTGTGGCAGGCGGTGGGATTCAGCGCCGACGAATCGGCGGTCTACACCGTGATCACGTCGGTGATCAACGTGCTCACCACCCTGATCGCCATCGCGCTCATCGACAAGATAGGCCGGAAACCGCTGCTGCTCATCGGTTCCTCCGGCATGGCCGTCACGCTCATCACGATGGCGGTCATCTTCGCCAACGCGGCCGTGGGGCCCGACGGCAACCCGAGCCTGCCCGGCGCGTCGGGCGTGGTCGCGCTGGTGGCGGCCAACCTGTTCGTCGTCGCGTTCGGCATGTCGTGGGGTCCGGTGGTCTGGGTGCTGCTGGGCGAGATGTTCCCCAACCGCATCCGCGCCGCGGCTCTGGGGATCGCCGCCGCCGGCCAGTGGGCGGCGAACTGGCTGATCACCGTCACCTTCCCCGGCCTGCGCGAACACCTCGGGCTGGCCTACGGCTTCTACGGGTTGTGCGCGATCCTGTCCGGGCTCTTCGTGTGGCGCTGGGTGATGGAGACGAAGGGCGTGTCGCTGGAGGACATGCACGGCTCGATCCTCAAGGGCGAGGAGTTGCCCAAAGCCGCCACCTGAGCAGCGGTCGGGCGTCGCCCGGTCGACCTGGCATGGGACAATAGCTGCCCGTGAAGACCTTCGACGCCCTGTTCGCCGAGCTCAGTGAGAAAGCGCGCAGCCGGCCCGCCGGCAGCGGCACCGTCGCCGCGCTCGACGGCGGTGTGCACGGCCTCGGCAAGAAGATCCTCGAGGAGGCCGGCGAGGTGTGGCTGGCGGCCGAGCACGAGAGTGACGACGCGCTCGCCGACGAGGTCAGCCAGCTCCTGTACTGGACCCAGGTGCTGATGCTGGCCCGCGGGCTGTCCCTCGACGACGTCTACCGGAAGCTGTGAACGGCATGTTGCGGGTCGCGGTCCCCAACAAGGGCGCGCTGAGCGAGTCCGCCGCGGAGATCCTGGCCGAGGCCGGCTACCGGAAGCGCACCGACCCCAAGGACCTCACGGTCATCGACCCGGCCAACAATGTGGAGTTCTTCTTCCTGCGGCCCAAGGACATCGCGATCTACGTCGGCTCGGGCCAGCTGGACCTCGGCATCACCGGGCGGGATCTGGCCGCCGAGTCGGATGCGCCGGTACGCGAGCGGCTGGCGCTCGGCTTCGGTTCGTCGACGTTCCGCTACGCCGCACCGGCGGGCCGGGACTGGACGGCGGCCGACCTGGCCGGCAAGCGGATCGCCACGGCCTACCCGAATCTCGTGCGGAAAGATCTGGCAGCGCGGGAAATCGACGCCGCGGTGATCCGGCTCGACGGTGCGGTGGAGATCTCGGTCCAGCTCGGGGTGGCCGACGCGATCGCCGACGTGGTCGGCTCCGGCCGCACGTTGCGACAGCACAATCTGACGGCTTTCGGTGAATCGCTGTGCGATTCGGAGGCGGTGCTCATCGAGCAGGACGGCCCGCCCGACGACAGGTCGGCCGCCCGCGACCAACTGGCCGCCCGCGTGCAGGGCGTGGTGTTCGGCCAGCAGTACCTGATGCTGGACTACGACTGCCCGCGCACGGTGCTCGACCGCGCCACCGCCGTGACCCCCGGGCTCGAATCACCCACCATCGCACCGCTGGCCGATCCCGACTGGGTCGCGGTGCGGGCGCTGGTGCCGCGCCGCGACGTCAACGCCATCATGGACGAGATCGCCGCCATCGGCGCCAAGGCGATCCTGGCCTCCGACATCAGGTTCTGCCGCTTCTAGATCGCCCGGCCCCGTCGCGGTCTGCGTGTTAGCGTCCGGAGGACGTTTCGCCCGCCTCGGAGGTACGCATGACGCATGTCCTGGTGTTGGTGCTCGCGCTGCTGATCGGCGTGATCGCGGGGCTGCGGGCCCTGACGGCGCCCGCGGTCGTGGCCTGGGGCGCGTTCCTGGGCTGGATCGACGTCGACGGCAAATGGTCGGAATGGGTGGCACATCCGATCACCGTGGCGGTGCTCTCCGTCCTCCTGGTGGTGGAGCTCGTCACCGACCAGTTGCCCAAGACCCCGAGCCGCAAGACGACTCCGCAGTTCGCGACCCGCCTCATCACCGGCGCGTTCGCCGGCGCGGTGATCGGGAGCGCGTTCTACCACACCTTCAGCTCCATCGGTGCCGGGATCATCGGCGCGGTGCTCGGCACGCTGGGTGGCGCGGAGCTGCGGTCCCGGCTGGCGGCGGCCAGAGGCGGCAAGGACCGGCCCGGTGCGATCATCGAGGACGTCGTCGCCGTCGGCGGCGGTTTCCTGGTCGTGTTCCTCGTCAGCCTGATCTGAGCGGACGCCGGAGATGAGCGAGGCGACAGAGCATTTCGACGCGATCGTCATCGGCGCCGGGCAGGCCGGACCGCCGCTGGCCGGCCGGCTGACCGACGCAGGCCAGACCGTCGCGGTGATCGAGCGCAAACTGGTCGGCGGCACGTGCGTCAACTACGGATGCATCCCCACCAAGACCTTGGTGGCGAGCGCGCATGCGGCCCACCTGGCCCGGCGCGGCGCCGACTACGGCATCGGCACCGGCGACGTCGCCGTGGACATGGCCAAGGTCAAGGCCCGCAAGGACAAGATCATGCTCGACGATCGCCGTGGCGTCGAGTCATGGCTGCAGGGCATGAAGGGCTGCACCTTCATCCGCGGCCACGCCCGCTTCACCGATCCGCACACCGTGGACGTCGACGGCCGGATCCTCACCGCCGACCGCATCTTCCTCAACGTGGGCGGCCGCGCCGTGGCGCCCGACCTGCCGGGCCTGTCGGACATCGACTACCTCACCAACGTCGGCATCCTCGAACTCGACATCGTGCCCGAGCATCTGGTGATCATCGGTGGCAGCTACATCGCGCTCGAGTTCGCGCAGATGTACCGCAGGTTCGGCGCCGAGGTCACCGTCATCGAGAAGGGCCCCCGGCTGACGTCCCGGGAGGACGAGGACGTCTCGGCCACCGTCTGCGAGATCCTCGAGGCGGAGGGCATCACCATCATCGTCGGCGCCGATGACATGCGGTTCACCAAGCGCGACAACGGGTTCGACGTGACACCGCGCGACGGCGCCGACGCCGTATCCGGCACCCACCTGCTGGTCGCGGTCGGGCGGCTGCCGAACACCGACGACCTGGGCCTCGACGCCGCCGGTGTGCAGACCGACGAGCGGGGCTTCGTCGTCGTCGACGACCAGCTGCGCACCTCCGCCGAGCACATCTGGGCGATGGGGGACTGCAACGGCAAGGGCGCCTTCACCCACACGTCGTACAACGACTTCGAGATCGTGGCGGCCAACCTGCTCGACGACGACCCCCGGCGGGTCAGCGACCGCATCACCACCTACGCGCTGTACATCGATCCGCCGCTGGGCCGCGCCGGGATGTCGGTCGACCAGGTGCGGGCGTCGGGCCGGAAAGCGTTGGTGGGCAAGCGCCCGATGACGCGCGTCGGCCGCGCCGTCGAGAAGGGCGAGACCCAGGGCTTCATGAAGGTGGTCGTCGACGCAGAGACCGAGGAGATCCTGGGCGCCGCGATCTTCGGTGTCGGCGGCGACGAGGTGATCCACTCGATTCTCGACGTGATGACCGCCAAGCTGCCCTACACGGCGATATCCCGCACCATGCACATCCACCCGACCGTCAGTGAGCTGGTGCCGACGCTGCTGCAGGATCTGAAGCCGCTGTCATAGCGTGCCTGCCGGCCTTGAGCTGGCGCGTCACCAGGGCCACCCGGGTCCCGAGGTGGGCACAGGTCCGGGCGTCGGAACCGTGCACCCGGTCCGGCCCGGCGTCGACGTCGGTCTGTGCGCCCGCCCCGAGGAAGAACGCCAGCCGGTTGAGGTCGTCGGGACTGGACGCGGAGCTGTTCCAGCCGGCGACCAGACCGAGGTTGACCCAGTGCATGTGGTGCTGGGCGGCGAACACGGCGAGCGACGTCAGCGTCTGAAGCTTGTCACCGCTCTTGCCGCCCGAATTGGTGAACCCCGCCGCGATCTTGTCGCTCCAGGTGCCTTCCTGGCAGCGCCTGCCGGTCTTCTCGGCGAACGCCTGGAACGCCGCGGACACGTTGCCCATGTAGGTCGGCGTGCCGAAGACGATCGCGTCGGCGGTGTCCAGGGTGTCCCAGTCCGCGCCGGACATCGCGTCGACGGCGATCAGGGTCACGTCGGCGCCGGCGTCGCGGGCACCCGTGGTGACGGCGTGTGCCAGCGTCTCGGTGTGCCCGAATCCGGAGTGGTAGGCCACCGCCACCCGCGGCGCACTGTCGTCGAAGTGGTTGTCAGGCATGATTTCTCCGTATCCGGTTGGTCCATTCGGGTAGCTCGGTGCCGCCGAGGTGGGCCTCCAGCCGATCGAGGAAGGCCTCGGTGCCGCCGCGGAAACCCGTGGCGTTGCGCACCCCGAGGCCGCGATGGGTGAAGCGCAGCACGGTGGCGCCGGCGCCGTCGGGGGTCAGTTCGTAGCGCACCACACCGTCCTCGACGATCTGCTGCCTCCACTCGTGTTCGAGCACGTGCGGTGGATCCCACACCAGGATCCGGCCGGTCATCCGTTTGAGGTCGTCGGGCACCGGTGGGCCGGTCGCGACCATCTCGATGGTGCCGCCTTCGCGGGGTTCGATGGTGGTCGGCCCGAACCACTGCTGCCGTTCACCAGGGTCGGTGATGGCCGACCACACGGCCTCGACGGGGTAGGGCAGCCGGCGCTCGAAATGCAGCACCGCGCGGTCGCCGTCGATGGTGAGCGTGCCGTCGCGCCCGGTCATTCGGCCGGCCCCCGGGTGGTCCGCAGATGACGCTCCAACGCATCGAGGTGACCGGTCCAGAACTGGCGGTAGCGGTCGATCCACTGGTCGATCGCCACCAGGCCGTCGGCGCGCAACGCGTAGATGCGGCGTTGGGCGTCGGGTCGCACCTCGACGAGGCCGACCTCGCGCAGCACCCGCAGGTGTCGCGACACGGTCGGCTGTGTCAGGCCCGGCAGCGTGGCCACCAGGTCGCCTGCCGTGCGTTCACCTTCGGTCAGTGCGTCGAGCAGTGCCCGCCGGCTGGGCTCTGCCACCGCCTCGAATACATCCATGCCCCTAATATTGCACGGCATCTATATAGACGCAAGGGCATATACGTACGCCGAACGTGAGCAAGATGGCGATGATCGGGCGATTCCTGAGAAACAAGCTCACGTTCGGCGGTTCGGCGGCGCGCGGGGCCGTCAGCTGCGCGCGGCGCGCAGCAGCCGCAACTGACCGATCTCCGAGATGTTCTTGGTCAGTTCGACATTCACCCACAGCACGGTGTGGGCCATGGTGCGGCCGGCGTCGGCGCCCCAGGGGAAGGCGGACGGCCCGTGCAGGTCCTGCGTGCTCAGCGCCTCCAGCAGCGCCCGCCACTGCCCGGCGAGGTCACGCAACCGCGTCACCGCCGCCGAACCGGAACCGGGCCACGTCACGTCTGTGCGCTCCGGCGCGGACTCGCCGCGCGCGTGTGCCAGCGTCACCGACCACCACCAGTCGATGTGCCAGGTGAGCCATGCGATCGTGGGCACCGGGATCGGGTCGGGCTCGGTGTCCGCCCAGTCGGGGCGCCAGCGGCCATCGTCACCCGGTCGCACGGTCCACACCAGTTCGCTTGGCTGCCAGAGGAAGTCGTCATCGACCAAGGTGTCGAGGTGCACCTCGGCCAGCGCCCACGCCAGGTGGAACTGCCATCGCAGTTCCTCGTTCACCGGCGCTGCACCAACAGTGTCTGCGCGCTGGTGCCGACGAACCCCTGCCGGTCGAAGATCTCCGCCGTCGTGACGCCGACACCGTCCGGACCGATCGAACCGCGCGCCCGCAGCGCGAAGTCCGACCCCGTCGGCAGCCGGTGCAGGTGGACGGTGGTGTCGGTGTTCATGAACATGAACCGCTCGGGGTCCAGAGCGGCGCCCGCCCCGTTGGCGGAGTCGACGACCATCGCCAGCCGCTGCACCGCCGTCGTCTCCTCGTCGTCCACCAGCGGCACCAGCGGGCTGAGCCAGGCCACCGCGGCATCACCGTCGGCGCTGGGCTGCCTGCGCCACCTGACCGTCTCGAGGTAGCCCTGCGCGCCCTCCCAGCTGTGCGGCACCGGTATCGCGGCGCCCTCCACGAGCGGTGGATACCGGTCGGTCGCCACCTCGCGGGTGTCGCTGGTGGCCAGCAGCCAGGCGGTCACGCGGGCCACCGCACGCTCGGAGCCGTCGGGTGCGGCGGCGGTCATCTCGGCCACCATCATCGAGATCCGGGTGCCCGGCCGGGACACCCGGCTGCGCACCGTCACCGGCGCGACCGGGATGGCGCCGAGGATGTCGAGGCTGAGGCGGCCGATCCGCAGCGGTGTGCCTGCCGCCAGATCCTCGATGGCGCGGGTCATCAGCGCCAGCGGCGGCGAGCCGTGCTGGATGTCGGCGGCCCAGTTGCTGCGGGTGCCGTCGGTGGATTCGAAGCGCTCACCGGCGGGCCCGCCGCCGGGCAGGCGGCGGTAGAGGCAGTCGATCACGCAGCGGGCTCCGTCGCCGTCTGCAGCACCGCGTCGGGGTCGCCGTCGTCGATCACGGTGGGCCAGCCCGGGTACGGCGGTGGCGTGCCGCCGAACGCCGGGCAGTGCGCGTGATGGGCGCACCAGTCGCACAACCGCGACGGCTTGGGCCGGAAATCGCCCGAGGCGCCCGCCGCCTGGATCGCCCGCCACATCGCCGACAGCGTGCGCTCGAAACGCAGCAGCTCGTCGGCGTCGGGGGAGTAGTCGAGCACCTGGCCGTCGGCCAGGTAGAGCAGCCGCAGCCGGGCCGGCAGCACGCCGCGGGACCGCAGTAGCGCGACGGCGTAGAACTTCATCTGGAACAGTGCCTTCGCCTCGGCCAGCGTGCGGGCCTCCGGCGGCGCCTTGCCGGTCTTGTAGTCGACCACCCGCAGCTCGCCGGTGGCGGCGACGTCGATGCGGTCGACGAATCCGCGCAGCAGGGTGCCGTCGGCGAGTTCCACCTCGACGCGTTGCTCGCAGGACTGCGGGTCGAACCGGGTCGGGTCCTCGAGGCGGTAGTAGCCCGACAGCAGCTTGCGCACCTCGTCGATCAGCGCCGTGCGCACCGCGGGGTCGACGTCGGCGACGAGGTCGGGGTGCTCGGCCACCACGCGGTCCCACGCTGGGCCGACGAGTGCCAGCGCGGTGTCGTGGCCCCGCTGCTCGGCGGGCAGGGAGTACAGCTGCTCGAGCGCGGCGTGGGCGACCGAACCCCGCAGCTGCGCGGGAGAGGTGGGCTCCGGGAGGCGGTCGATGGCCCGGAACCGGTACAGCAGCGGGCACTGCTTGAAATCGCTGGCCCGCGACGGGGACAGCGCGGGCCGCCGCACACCACCCCGTTCGCTGCTCACAAACAGCAGCCTAGGACGGGCCCCCGACAACCCCGCGCACCCGCGGCGGCGCGTCCCCTGGCAGGCTTGACGGCTATGCGCCGCACCGGTCCCTTCGCTGTCGGCGACCGCGTGCAGCTCACCGACGCCAAGGGCAGGCACTACACGATGCTGCTCGAGCCCGGCCGCGAGTTCCACACCCACCGCGGGATCATCGCGCTCGACTCCGTGGTCGGGTTGCCGGAGGGCAGCGTGGTGAAGTCCACGAGCGGTGACCAGTTCCTGGTGCTGCGCCCGCTCCTGGTCGACTACGTGATGTCCATGCCGCGCGGGGCGCAGGTCATCTACCCGAAGGACGCCGCCCAGATCGTGCACGAGGGGGACATCTTCCCCGGCGCACGGGTGCTCGAGGCGGGCGCGGGTTCGGGCGCGCTGACCTGCTCGCTGTTGCGCGCCGTCGGCCCCGGCGGTCACGTGTCGTCCTACGACGTCCGCGACGACCACGCCGTGCACGCCGAGCGCAACGTCGTCACCTTCTTCGGTGAGCGTCCGCCCAACTGGGACCTGGTCATCGCCGATGTGAACGACTACTCCGGTCCGGAGGTCGACCGCGTGGTACTCGACATGCTCTCGCCGTGGGAGGTGCTCGACACGGTGTCGCGCAACCTGGTGCCCGGCGGGGTGCTGATGATCTACGTCGCGACCGTCACGCAGCTCTCGCGCGCGGTGGAGGCGCTGCGCGAGCAGCAGTGCTGGACCGAGCCGCGGGCGTGGGAGAGCATGCAGCGCGGCTGGTACGTGGTGGGTCTTGCGGTCCGCCCGCAGCACACCATGCGCGGCCACACCGCGTTCCTGATCAGCGCGCGCCGGCTCGCGCCGGGCGCCGTGGCGCCGATGCCGCTGCGCCGCAAGCGGCAGCTCGGGACCTGATCACTCGTCGGTGCTGCGGCGCAGGCCGCGCCGGACCGACAGCAGTTCCAGTTCGGGCCGCGCCGCCACCAGCCGCTCGGCGGCGTCGAGCACCTCGACCACGTGCGCCCGGTCCGCCGCGACCATCGCCACGCCCACAGCGGCCCGCCGGTGCAGTTCCTGGGAGCCGACTTCGGCGGCCGACACGCCGAACCTGCGGGCCAATTCTGCGATCACCGGCCGCACCGCGGACCGCTTCTGCTTGAGCGAACGGACGTCGCCCAGGAGCAGGTCGAATTCGAGCCAGCCGATCCACATGGGGCGGCCTCAGCGCGGCGGCGCGGGCGCGGCGGGCGCGTTCAGTGCGAAGAGCAGTTCGGCGGTCTCGTGGGTGAGCTGCCAGCCGCCGTCGGGCGTGCGCGCGAACTCCATCGGGTAGGTGAAGTCGCCGCCCTCCCGTCCCACGGGGGTCCTGGCGATCACCGTCGCGGTGACGTTGCCGGGGTCGGACTCCGACCAGGCCAGGTCGGCGACGTCGAAGGTCATCGGGTGGTAGCCGTTGTCGGTCAGTGCCCGGCCGAAGCGGTCGAGGGCCTCGGTGTCGGCGTTGGTGGCCTCTTCGACGAATTCGGTCTTCTCGGCGCCGGGCACGTTCACGTCGGCCAGGCGGTACAGCACATCGGTCAGAGCACTGGGGGGCGGCAGCGGCGCGGCCGCAGGGGCCGGCGGCGGGCCTGCGGGTGTGCTGCGTGCCGGCGGGGCCGGCGCAGGCTGTGGGGCGTCGGCACCGCACCCGACAAGCCCGAACGCCGCCACCAGGATGGTGACGGCGCTCGAGATGACGGTGCTTGTACGGCGGATCGTCAGCCCACCAGGTCGCCGAGGGCGAACAGCGACTGGCTCGACAGCTGCCAGCCGGTGGGGCTCGGGCCGCGCACGAACGACAGCGGCATCGAGCGGACCTGACCGTTGGCCAGCGTCGCGGTGACGTTCGCCGTCGCCAGGTTTCCGTTGAGATCAGGGTTGGCGACGGTG
Source organism: [Mycobacterium] manitobense (assembly GCF_025821665.1). Classification (GTDB taxonomy): domain Bacteria; phylum Actinomycetota; class Actinomycetes; order Mycobacteriales; family Mycobacteriaceae; genus Mycobacterium; species Mycobacterium arseniciresistens. Next base: position 24,023 of record NZ_JACKSJ010000015.1, on the reverse strand, counting down.
GCGCTCAGCGGCAGGTAGCCCTTCGCCACCGCGTCGTTGTATTTGATCTCGGCGCCCTTGCCGGTGAACCGGCCCAGGCCCTGGATGTAGGGCGACTTACCGCGGAAGGAACCGCCGGAGCCGAGGGCGTTGACCGTCTGGGTGATCTCATTGGTGATCTCCGGCGCGGGTGCGGTGGGCACCGGCACGCCGAATGCGACGGGGGAAGCGGACGAGATCGCAGGGGATGCAATCGAGGTCACACCCACCGCGGCGGCTCCGACAACGGCGGCCGCTGCCATGCCGGTTACGAGGGTTTTCAGGATCACAACTGTCCTTTCGAAGGGTCCAACGCTTTCTTACGTTAACAGTGATGCTGGTGTGTCCCATTGCTACACCGCACACAAAGGCTGAATCGCCGGTAGCGTTGAAGTTGTTACTGCACCAATATTCGGTGCGGGAGGGAGTTCGGTATGAGTGAGTCAGATCGTTCGGAAGCCTTCTCGGACGGTTTCGGGACCCCGATGTCCAGCGATGATGCTGCCGAATTGGAACAGCTGCGCCGAGAGGCCGCGCTGCTGCGCGAGCAGTTGGAGAACGCTGTGGGCCCGCAGAGCGGGCTGCGCACCGCGCGTGACGTCCATCAGCTGGAAGCTCGGATCGACTCACTCGCGGCGCGCAACGCCAAGCTGATGGAGACCCTCAAGGAGGCCCGCCAGCAGTTGCTGGCGCTGCGCGAGGAGGTCGACCGGCTGGGGCAGCCGCCGAGCGGTTACGGCGTGCTGCTGGGGACCCACGACGACGACACGGTCGACGTGTTCACCTCCGGCCGCAAGATGCGCCTCACGTGCTCGCCGAACATCGAGACCGAAGGACTCAAGCAGGGTCAGACGGTCCGCCTCAACGAGGCGCTGACCGTCGTCGAGGCGGGCACGTTCGAGTCGGTCGGCGAGATCAGCACGCTGCGCGAGATCCTCTCCGACGGACACCGGGCGCTGGTGGTCGGTCACGCCGACGAGGAGCGCATCGTGTGGCTGGCCGAACCGCTGGTGGCCGCCGAGCACCTGCCGGATGATCCCGACGCCGACATCGACAACGACAACGACAACCGGCCGCGCAGGTTGCGGCCCGGCGACTCGCTGCTGGTCGACACCAAGGCCGGCTACGCCTTCGAGCGCATCCCCAAGGCCGAGGTCGAGGACCTGGTGCTCGAGGAGGTGCCCGACGTCAGCTACAACGACATCGGTGGCCTCGGGCGTCAGATCGAGCAGATCCGCGACGCGGTGGAGCTGCCGTTCCTGCACAAGGAGCTCTACCGGGAGTACTCGCTGCGCCCGCCCAAGGGTGTGCTGCTGTACGGTCCGCCCGGCTGCGGCAAGACGTTGATCGCCAAGGCGGTGGCCAACTCGCTGGCCAAGAAGATGGCCGAGGTGCGTGGCGACGACGCGCGGGAGGCGAAGTCCTACTTCCTCAACATCAAGGGCCCCGAGCTGCTCAACAAGTTCGTCGGCGAGACCGAACGCCACATCCGGCTGATCTTCCAGCGGGCGCGCGAGAAGGCGTCCGAGGGCACACCGGTGATCGTGTTCTTCGACGAGATGGACTCCATCTTCCGCACCCGCGGCACCGGCGTGAGCTCCGACGTGGAGACCACCGTGGTGCCGCAGCTGCTCTCGGAGATCGACGGCGTCGAGGGCCTGGAGAACGTCATCGTGATCGGCGCCTCCAACCGCGAGGACATGATCGACCCGGCGATCCTGCGGCCCGGCCGCCTGGACGTCAAGATCAAGATCGAGCGGCCGGACGCCGAATCGGCTCAGGACATCTTCAGCAAGTACCTGACCGAGGAACTGCCGATCAACGACGACGATCTCGCCGAGTTCAGCGGCGACCGTTCGCTGACCATCAAGGCGATGATCGAGAAGGTCGTCGACCGGATGTACGCCGAGATCGACGACAACCGGTTCCTGGAGGTCACCTACGCCAACGGTGACAAGGAAGTCATGTACTTCAAGGACTTCAACTCCGGTGCCATGATCCAGAACGTCGTCGACCGCGCGAAGAAGAACGCGATCAAGTCGGTGCTGGAGACGGGCCAGAAGGGCCTGCGCATCCAGCACCTGCTCGACTCGATCGTCGACGAGTTCGCCGAGAACGAGGATCTGCCGAACACGACGAATCCCGATGACTGGGCCCGTATCTCGGGCAAGAAGGGCGAGCGGATCGTCTACATCCGCACGCTGGTCACCGGCAAGTCGTCGAGTGCAAGCAGGGCCATCGACACGGAGTCGAATCTCGGCCAGTACCTGTAGCCGCCGAACACCGACGAGGGGCCTCCGCAGTGCGCTGCGGAGGCCTTTTGCGTCGCGTCAGTCCCCGTGGCTGCGGTAGCGGTTGCGGGCGGTGACGGTGGTGCGCAGGTCCTCGACCAGCGGGTCGAGGAACTCCGTGCGGTATTCGCCGTCGCCGACGGCCCGGGCGCTGACATACATGAAGGTCAGCGCGCCCAGGAACATCAGCACGTGGACCAGCGCCTGGGGCAGCGGGATGGTCGCGTCGAGGATGACGGCGTTCCCGGTGTTGTGCCGGGTCCATTCGTCGAGCAGCGGCGGGCTCAGTACCAGCAGCGCCAGCCCGAGGAAGATCAGGGTCGTGGCGACGGCCACCGCCAGCACCTGGGTGACCTGTGATGCCGCGACGACGAACAAGACGTTGATCCGCTCACCCCGCCGCAGCGGCGGCGGATCCGGCGGATCGGGCATCGACTCCAACGGCGTACCCGCCAGGCCCGCGGCGGACGCCTCGGTCGTCTCTGACTGCGCCAGCATCGGTTTGACCCGTTCCCACAACCCGGTCAGCAGGAAGGCGACGGCGATCAGCGACATGAAGCCCACGATCAGCCACATCCGGTCGCGACCGATGGTGGAGGCCATGCCCCAGATCGCGCCGTTGAAGAACACCAGGACCGTCAGCAGCACCACCGGCAGGGCGCGTGCGGCGAGCGTCGCGATGGAGGCCAGGTGCGAGGCGGTCAGCCGGATGGCCCACGCCAGCACCGATCCCACTCCGAGCCCGGTGAGGAGGACCACGAAGCCGACGAGCAGCGCCGTCGACACCACATCGTCGACCACGTTCGTGTTGCCGTCGAAGAGCCCGGCGGCCAGCACGACGAGAACCGACGCGCCTGCCGCATGGCGACGGGTCCGGTCGGAGGCCAGGCGGGAGACGGCGTATCCGGTCAGCGCCATGGCCGGCACTGTGACCACCAGGACGACGATGCCGACCCAGCTGCGTGTCGAGGCGGTGGTGTCGATGTGGATCTCCGGCGAGCCCGTGCCGAGGGTGAGTGCGAGCACGGCGATCTGCAACGCTGCCACGCCGGCGAGCGCGGGCGCCGACCGCGACCACACCCGGCGCCACCGCTCCCGCCGGGTCAGCACCGAGGGCACACCCTTTTTGAGGAACCAGTTCTCGGCCGCGACGCGGTCGACGGTCGGGGGCGCGTTCGATTCACCGGACGTCATGGGACAACCTTCCACGGACCCGCGACTGCATGGGGACTGAAGTCACGATCGGTCACAGGTGCGCCTGCTCAGCCGTGCGCGGCCTCCCGCTCGAGGTAGGCGTCGCGACCGGCGAGGCTGACGGCGACGTCGGCGATCAGCGGATCGAAGAACCGCTCCCGGTAGAGCGGATCGACACTGGTGCTGACGGTGAAGTACAGCCCGGACAGCACGGACACGAACAGCGACATGTGCACCACCGTCTGCGGCACCGGCAGGGCGATGCCGAACCACGTTCCGGCGCAGGGTGGTTGACCTTCTGCGCAGACCTCCTCGGCGGACCACAGCACGGTCACCTCGTCGGGGATGGCGATCACTCCGAGGGCCAGGAAGAACGCGAACAGGCCCGCGGTGAAGAACACCACCTGGATCGCCTGAGCCACCAACATGATCGCGACGACGTTGACCCGCTCGCCGCGGGACAGCGAGGTGCGCGGCGGCTGGTGCCCGGGTGTGACGGCCAGTGGGGTACCCGCCAGCAGTTCGTTCGGATTCTGCTCCTCGGCGCGCTCCTCCCGCAGGGATCGCACCTCGTCGCGAATGGTGGTGACCATGAACAGGATCGCCACCAGCGCGAGGAACGCGATGGTCTCCCACAGCCGCTCCCGCGTCACCCGTGCCGACAGCTGCCACAGTTCGCCGGTGAAGTACACCACCACTGTCAGCATCAGGAACGGCAGGGCGCGGCTCATCAAGGTGCCCAGCGCTCCCAGCTGCAGGAACGCGAAGCGGAACGCCCACAGCGCGATCGAGCCGAAGCCGACATATGTCAGCCAGATCGCGAGCAGGGACAGCAGCAGGAAGACCGGCGCCTCCGCCAGCGCCTCCGCCGACCAGCCGTTGACGGCGACCGGCATGACGGCGACGAAGATCGCCATCACCAGCACCGCCGCCGAACGCCGTCCCGCCAGGCCGAGGCGGGTGACGGTGCGACGCAGCATGTTCATCACGAACGGCGCCACGACGAGTGCCGCGGCGATCAGACCGAGCCTCAGCACGTAGCCGAGATCGGGATCGCCGTCGGTGAGTTCGGCCGCCGACAGCATCAGGGCGGTGACGGCGCCGAGCCCGGAGACCATGGGGGCGGACCGCTCGATCAACCGGCGTGAACGCACCCGCCGGGTGAGCACCAGCGGCAGCCCTCGCTGCAGGAACCACTCGTGGACCTGCCGCTCGTCGGACACAGCGCACCATTGTGCGCGATCCCTTCCCGCGCGGCAGCGGTAATGATGGACCGGTGGACACGCCGGCCCCCGCAGACCGCGTCCTGCCGCGCACCCGGTGGGGCATCTCGGCGCGCTCGTCCTTCGTCGCCGCCGCGGTGGTGTTCGTGGCGTTGACGTTGTCGGGCGCCGGACTGGCCGCGGTGCTGTACCGGACGCTGCTGGCCGACGTGGACAGCGCCGCGGCCGAGCGTCTCGGCGAGATCGCCTCGGCCCTGCGCACCGGCGGCGTCGACCGGCTCGATCCCGGGCTGCTCGACACCGACGAACGGATTCTCGCGGTGCAGATCCTCACCACCGACGGCGTGGTGGTGCGGCGCTCGCAGGCCGCACCCGACACCCCGCTGATCCCGATCGGCCAGATCGGTGACGTGGTGCGGATCGGCATGCCCGAGCACGCGTCGCCGTACGGACCGATCCGCTTCAGCGCGGGCACCTACGACGGGCCCGGCGGCAGCCACACCGTGCTGGTCGGTGAGGGCAGCCACGTCGTGGAGTCGACCGTCCGGGCGGTGATCATCGCGCTCGCGGTATCGGCGCCGATCGTGATCGCGGTGTCCGCGGCGGCGACGTACCTGCTGGTGCGCCGGTCGATGCGGTCGGTGGAGGCGATCCGCGGCCGGGTCGACGCCATCACCACCTCGGACCTGACCGAGCGGGTGCCCGTTCCGGACAGCCGCGACGAGATCGCCGCGCTGGCGATCACGATGAACGAGATGCTGGCGCGGATCGAGGCCGGTCACGCCGCCCAGCAGCGGTTCGTCGGCGACGCCTCCCACGAGTTGCGCAGCCCGCTGGCGACCATCGTCTCGGCGCTGGAGGTGGCGGCCGCCCACCCGGACCTGCTGGGCCCGCTGGCCACGGAGACACTGCTGCCCGAGGCGCACCGGATGCAGGCGCTCATCGAGGACCTGCTGCTGCTGGCCCGGGCCGACGAGCGCGGGCTGGTGCTGCGCCGGGAGGACGTCGACCTCGACGACCTCGTCGCTGCCGAGGTCGACGCCGTGGCGGGGCGCTCCGGTCCGGTCGTGCACAGCGATCTGGCGCCCGTCCGCTTGCTCGGCGACCGCGCCGCGCTGTCGCGCGTGGTGCGCAACGTGCTCGACAACGCGGCCCGGCATGCGTCGAGCCGGGTCGACGTCACCGTGCGCGCCGCCGCAGGCGCGGCCGTGCTGAAGGTGGCCGACGACGGGCCGGGAGTGCCGCCCCACGAGCGGACCCGGGTGTTCGACAGATTCGTCCGGCTCGACCCGGACCGGTCCCGCACCGGTGGCGGCGCCGGGCTGGGGCTGGCGATCGTCAAGGAGATCGTCACCGCCCACGCAGGCGCGGTGTCGTTCGGCGAGCGTCCCGGCGGCGGGTCGGTGCTGACCGTTCAGCTGGCGCTGTCGACGGCGCCGGAGTCGAGCCGGTAGCCGACACCGCGGATCGTCTTGATGCTGTTGGCGCCGAACGGCACGTCGATCTTGCGGCGCAGGTAGCCGACGTAGACCTCCACCACGTTGTCGGGGCCGTCGTAGTGCGCGTCCCACACGCTGTGCAGGATCGTCGTCTTGGCGAGTGCGACGTCGGGGTGGCGCATCAGGAATTCGAGCAGGCCGTACTCGCGCGGGGTCAGCGGGATCGGCGTCCGGTTGCGCATCACCACCCGGCGCACCGGGTCGAGCGTCAAGGTGCCCGCGGTCAGCACCTTCGGTCGTTGCACCGCGCTGCGCCGGTTGAGCGCCCGCAGCCGGGCCACCAGCACCGCGAATGAGAACGGCTTGGTCAGGTAGTCGTCGGCGCCGAGGTCGAACGCGTCGGTCTGGTCGTACTCGCCGTCCTTGGCGGTCAGCATCATCACCGGCGTCCACACGCCGTGACGCCGCATCCGCCGCAGCACCTCGTAGCCCGACAGCCCGGGCAGCATGATGTCGAGCACCACCACGTCGAACTGCTCCTCGCACGCCCGCCGCAGACCGTCCACCCCGTCGAAGGCCTCGACCGTCGTGAAGCCCTCGGCCGCCAGGCCGGCGGCGAGCGTCGCCGCCAGCCGGCGCTCGTCTTCGACGATCAGAACCCGCACCGTCCCAGTATCCCGGCAGCCGGCCCCGCCACCGTCGGTCACCGCCGCCTCGCGGACGTCGCCTAGGCTGACGGCATGCAACGGATCATCGGAACGGAGGTCGAGTACGGCATCTCCTCGCCGTCCGATCCGACCGCGAATCCGATCCTCACGTCCACGCAGGCGGTGCTGGCCTACGCCGCCGCCGCAGGCATCCAGCGCGCCAAGCGCACCCGGTGGGACTACGAGGTGGAGTCCCCGCTGCGCGACGCCCGCGGGTTCGACCTGAGCCGCTCGGCCGGGCCTCCGCCGGTGGTCGACGCCGACGAGGTCGGCGCCGCCAACATGATCCTCACCAACGGCGCCAGGCTCTACGTCGATCACGCCCATCCGGAGTACTCGGCGCCCGAGGTGACCGACCCGATGGACGCGGTGATCTGGGACAAGGCCGGCGAGCGGGTGATGGAGGCCGCCGCGCGGCACGTGGCGAGCGTCCCGGGTGCGGCCAAGCTGCAGCTCTACAAGAACAACGTCGACGGCAAGGGCGCCTCGTACGGGTCACACGAGAACTACCTGATGAGCCGTCAGACGCCGTTCTCGGCGGTCATCGCCGGGTTCACGCCGTTCCTGGTGTCGCGGCAGGTGGTCACCGGGTCCGGACGGGTCGGGATCGGCGCGGCGGGCGACGAGCCGGGCTTCCAGCTCACCCAGCGCGCCGACTACATCGAGGTCGAGGTCGGCCTGGAGACCACGCTCAAGCGCGGCATCATCAACACCCGCGACGAGCCGCACGCCGACGCCGACAAGTACCGCAGGCTGCACGTCATCATCGGCGACGCGAACCTGGCCGAGACGTCCACCTACCTCAAGGTCGGCACCGCGTCCCTGGTGCTCGACCTGATCGAGGAGGGCCCGCAGTACGGGCTCGACCTCACCGACCTCGCGCTGGCGAGACCCGTGCACGCCGTCCACGTGATCAGCCGTGACCCGTCGCTGCGGGCCACCGTCGCGCTGGCCGACGGCCGCGAACTCACCGCCCTTGCGATGCAACGCATCTACCTGGACCGGGTGGCCAAGATGGTGGACTCGCGCGACCCCGATCCGCGGGCGTCCCATGTCGTGGAGACCTGGGCCGAGGTGCTCGACCTGCTCGAGCGCGACCCGATGGAGTGCGCCGAGATCCTGGACTGGCCGGCCAAGCTCCGGCTGCTGGAGGGCTTCCGCAACCGCGAGAACCTCAGCTGGTCGGCGCCCCGCCTGCACCTGGTCGACCTGCAGTACTCCGACGTACGGCTCGACAAGGGTCTCTACAACCGGCTGGTGGCCCGCGGGTCGATGAAGCGACTGGTCACCGAGCAGCAGGTGATCGACGCCGTGGACAACCCGCCGACCGACACCCGGGCCTACTTCCGCGGGGAGTGCCTGCGCCGGTTCGGCGCCGACATCGCCGCGGCCAGCTGGGACTCGGTGATCTTCGATCTCGGCGGCGATTCACTGGTCCGGATCCCGACACTGGAGCCGCTGCGGGGCAGCAAGGCCCATGTCGGAGCATTGCTGGACTCGGTGGACAGCGCCGCCGAACTCGTAGCGCAGCTCACCAACTGATCCGGCTATCCCGGGCAATCGGGATTCCGACCGGTAATGTGAAAGAACCGGTGCGCGGCTTCGTTCACCGATGACATGTGCAGGAGGCAGCGATGGCTCAGGAGCAGACCAAGCGCGGTGGCGGTGGCGGTGAGGACGATGACGTCACCGGCAGCACGGCGGCCGGCCAGGAGCGTCGCGAGAAGCTGACCGAGGAGACCGACGACCTGCTGGACGAGATCGACGACGTCCTGGAGGAGAACGCCGAAGATTTCGTGCGTGCGTACGTCCAGAAGGGCGGACAGTGACCTGGCCGCACGACCACCAGGCATTCGCCCGATTCACCCTCCCGACCCCTGGGGCACCCGCCGTACCGGTGGACCTGTCGTCGTTCTCTGACATGCTGCGCCGGCAGGCGCCCCATCTGCTGCCGTTCGGCGGTGGTGCTGAGCACGTGGGGCGGGTCACGGACGCGGTGCCGCACGGCACGACGATCGTCGCGCTGAAGTTCCCCGGCGGCGTGGTGATGGCCGGCGACCGGCGCGCCACGCAGGGCAACATGATCGCCAGTCGTGACGTGCAGAAGGTGTACATCACCGACGATTACACGGCCACCGGGATCGCGGGCACCGCGGCCATCGCGGTGGAGTTCGCCCGGTTGTACGCCGTCGAACTCGAGCACTACGAGAAGATCGAGGGCGTCCCGCTGACGTTCCCCGGCAAGGTCAACCGGCTGGCGACCATGGTGCGCGGCAATCTGGGCGCGGCGCTGCAGGGCTTCATCGCGTTGCCGTTGCTCGCCGGATTCGATCTCGATGATCCCGACCCTCAGGGCGCCGGACGGATCGTGTCCTTCGACGCGGCGGGTGGCTGGAACATCGAGGAGGAGGGCTACCAGTCCGTCGGTTCCGGCTCGCTGTTCGCCAAGTCCGCGATCAAGAAGCTGTACGGGCAGGTGCAGGACGCCGATTCGGCACTGCGCGTGGCCATCGAGGCCCTGTACGACGCGGCTGACGACGACTCCGCCACCGGCGGGCCGGATCTCGTGCGCGGCATCTATCCGACCGCGGTGGTCCTCAGCGCCGAGGGCGCCGAAGAAGTGAGCCAGGAGCACATCGCCACACTGGCTCGCGAAGTCATCCAGAGTCGTTCCCGCGCCGATACCTTCGGCCCCGATGCGCATGCGCCGCGAGGTACAGATTCGTGAGCTTCCCCTATTTCATCTCGCCCGAACAGGCGATGCGCGAACGTTCGGAGCTGGCGCGCAAAGGCATCTCCCGGGGCCGCAGCGTGGTCGCGCTGGCCTACGCGGGCGGTGTGCTGTTCGTCGCCGAGAACCCGTCGCGGTCACTGCAGAAGGTCAGCGAGCTCTACGACCGGGTGGGCTTCGCCGCGGTCGGCCGGTTCAACGAGTTCAACACGATGCGCAGCGGCGGCATCCGGTTCGCCGACACGCAGGGCTACGCGTACTCGCGCCGCGACGTGACCGGCCGCCAGCTGGCGAACGTGTACGCCCAGACGCTGGGCACCATCTTCACCGAGCAGGCCAAGCCGTACGAGGTCGAGCTGTGCGTCGCCGAGGTGGCGCACTACGGCGAGACCAAGGCGCCGGAGCTCTACCGGATCACCTATGACGGCTCCATCGCCGACGAACCGCATTTCGTCGTGATGGGCGGTACCACGGAGCCGATCCTGACGGCGCTCAACGATTCGTACACGGAGAACGCCGAGCTGGGCGACGCCGTGAAGATCGCGGTGGCGGCGCTGAGCGCGGGCGCGGGCGGCAACGGCAGCGAGGCCCGCACGCTCGGGGTGTCGACGCTGGAGGTCGCGATCCTTGATGCGAACCGGCCCCGCCGGGCGTTCCGGCGGATCACCGGTGCCGCACTGGAGGCGCTGCTGCCCGAACCCGGTGAGGCCGACGCCGGTGGCGCCGAATCCGGGGACAAGCCCGCCGAGTAACCGCCTCAGGGAGTGCCCGGCATACCGGGAATGCTGCCGGGCATGCCGCTGATTCCGGTGGGCGGTTCGCTGCCGAACGGTGTGCCGTCCGGGTTCAGACTGCCGGGCAGCCCACTGCCGATCGGCGGGGGAGTCGCCGGGGCGGCGTAGGGACCGCCGCTGCACATCCCGTCCCCGGGCGACGTGGCGCACATGGGGTCCGCCGGGCTCGTCGGTACGCCCGGCGCATTGCCGAGGCATGTGGCCAGATAGGCGCCACGAGGCAGCTGGGATCCTCTTTCGCCTGCGCCGGGACGATGGTGCTCACCGCAGCCGTCCCCGTCAGCGCGGTGACCACCAGCGCTCTCGCGATTCTCCGGCCCCGCCTCCACGTGGTGCGCACAGGCAGATGGTCGCACGCAGTCGCGGACTCGGTGGGGTGGTCACCGTCAGCGTGTCGCCCAATGCCGCCGAAGATCCCGTGCGTGTCCGAGTTGACGCAGGCGCTGACGAAGACGAGGATGTGTTGCGTATAGAACATCACGTTGCGTCACACGCAACAAAATAGTCAACATTCGTTCTGGAAGCGGTCCACCCATGCCGAAAATCGTCGTGATCGGTGCCGGGATCGTCGGCACCTCGCTCGCCGACGAACTCACCGCGCGCGGGTGCGCCGACGTGACAGTGGTCGACCGCGGACCGCTGTTCGCCACCGGCGGGTCGACATCGCACGCTCCCGGCCTGGTGTTCCAGACCAACCCGTCCAGGACGATGACGGCATTCGCCCGCTACACCGTGGAGAAGTTCCGCACGCTCGACCACCCTGGCGGCTGGGCGTTCAACCCGGTCGGCGGACTCGAGATCGCCACGACGCCGGAGCGGTGGGCCGACCTGCACCGCAAGGCCGGCTGGGCGCAGGCATGGGGCATCCGCGGTGAGCTGATCACCGCAGACGAATGCGTGGCGCTTCACCCGCTGCTCGACAAGGACCGGGTTCTCGGCGGATTCCACACGCCCACCGACGGATTGGCCAAGGCCGTGCGCGCCGCCGAAGCGCAGGCGCGGCGCGCGATGGCACGCGGCGCCACCTTCTTGGCCGGCACCGAGGTGCTCGGCATCGCCGACCACGCCGGCCGGGTGACCGGCGTACGCACCGCCGACGGGGTGCTGCCCGCCGACATCGTCGTCTGCGCCGCCGGCTTCTGGGGCGCGCAACTCGCCCGGCAGGTCGGCCTGGTGCTGCCCCTGGTGCCGATGGCCCACCAGTACGCCAAGACCGGCCAGGTGGCGCCGCTCGTCGGCCGCAACACCGAAGCGCTCGAGGCCGGGCTGCCCATCCTGCGCCACCAGGACGCCGACCTGTACTTCCGCGAACACGTCGACCGCATCGGTATCGGCTCCTATGCCCACCGCCCGATGCCGGTGGAGATGGCCACCCTGTCGGCCGACACCGCGGGGGAGACCATGCCCTCGATGCTGCCGTTCACCGACGAGGACTTCGCCCCCGCGTGGGCCGAGGCGACCGCACTACTGCCCGCACTGGACGATTCGAAGGTCGAGGAGGCCTTCAACGGCATCTTCTCGTTCACTCCTGACGGTCTGTCGCTGATGGGTGAGCACCGCGAGCTAAGCGGCTTCTGGGTGGCCGAAGCCGTCTGGGTGACGCATTCGGCCGGGGTGGCCAAGGCGACCGCCGAGTGGATCATCGACGGCGCGCCCTCGATCGACGTCCACGAATGCGACCTGTACCGGTTCGAGGACGTGGCGCGCAGCCCGAAGTTCATCGCGCAGACCAGCTCACAGGCGTTCGTCGAGGTGTACGACGTCATCCACCCACACCAGTACCGCACCGCCCTGCGCGGGCTGCGCACCAGCCCGTTCCACGCCCGGCACCGCGAGCTCGGCGCCTTCTTCTACGAGGGCGGCGGCTGGGAGCGGCCGGCCTGGTTCGAGGCCAACGCCGCACTGGCCGAACGCATCGACGGCCTCGACCTCCCGCGGCGCGACGAATGGTCGGCGCGGTTCTGGTCGCCGATCTCGGTCGCCGAGGCGCACTGGACGCGGCACCGCGTGGCGATGTACGACATGACGCCGCTGACCCGCTACGAGATCGCCGGGCCGGGCGCCGCCGCTTTCCTGCAGCGGATGACGACGAACAACGTCGACAAGAGCGTCGGCTCGGTCACCTACACCCTGCTGCTCGACCACACCGGCGGCGTCCGTAGCGACCTCACGGTGACCCGGCTCGCCGACACCACCTTTCAGGTCGGTGCCAACTCGCCGCTGGACTTCGACTGGCTGACCCGCCATCTGCCGCCCGACGTGACACTGCGCGACATCACCGGTGGCACCTGTTGCGTCGGCGTGTGGGGACCACTGGCCCGCGACCTCGTGCAGCCGCTGTGCCCGGACGACCTCTCCCACAACGCCTTCCCGTATTTCCGCGCACTGCACACCCACCTCGACGCGCTTCCGGTGACCATGTTGCGCGTCTCCTACGTCGGCGAACTGGGCTGGGAGATCTACACCGAGGCCCAATACGGTGCGGCGCTGTGGGACCTGCTCTTCGAGGCCGGCCGTGACCACGGCGTCATCGCCGCGGGCCGGATCGCGTTCAACAGCCTGCGCATCGAGAAGGGCTACCGCAGCTGGGGCGCCGACGTCACCGCCGAGCATTCGCCTGCGGCCGCCGGCCTGGGGTTCGCCGTCCGGATGGCCAAGGACGACTTCGTCGGCAAGACCGCATTGGAGGCCGCAGAACCGCCGCTGAACACGTTGCGCAGCATCGTTTTCGACGACCCGGCGGCAGTGGTGCTCGGCAAGGAGCCGGTGTACGTCGGCGCGGAGTGCGTGGGCTACGTGACGAGTGCGGGGTATTCGCCGACCGTCGGCCGCACCATCGCCTACGCGTGGCTGCCCACCGCCGTCGCGGACGGCGACACCGTTTCCGTGGACTATCGCGGAACACGGCACACCGCGGCCGTCCACCCCGAACCGGTGGTCGACCCCGAGATGGCCCGGATCAGAAGGTAGGCCATGACATACGACGTCATCGTGATCGGTCTCGGCGGGATGGGCAGCGCGGCGGCCTACCACCTCGCCGCCCGCGGGCAGCGTGTGCTCGGGCTGGAGAAGTTCAGCCCCGCCCACGACCGCGGCTCCAGCCACGGCGGTTCACGGATCATCCGGCAGTCCTACTTCGAGGACCCCGCCTACGTCCCCCTGCTGCTGCGCTCCTACGAACTGTGGGACAAGCTCGCCGCCGACTCCGGGCGCGAGGTGTTCCGGCTGACCGGGGGGCTGTTCATCGGGCCGCCCGACAGCCTCACCGTCGCGGGCAGTCTGCGTGCCAGCCAGGAATGGGACCTGCCGCACGAGGTGCTCGACGCCGCCGAGATCCGGCGCAGGCACCCGAATTTCACCCCCCGCGACGGTGACATCGCGCTCTACGAGGCCAAGGCGGGCTTCGCCAGGCCCGAGATGACCGTGCAGGCCCACATCGACCTCGCCGGGCAGGCGGGCGCCACCCTGTCCTTCGGCGAGGAGGTGCTGCACTGGGCGGAGACCGCCCGGGGCGTCACGGTGACGACGGCGCGCGGCACCTACACCGCGGGCCAGCTCGTCGTCTGCCCGGGCGCCTGGGCGCCACAGCTGTTGGCGGAGTTCGGTATTCCGATCACCGTCGAGCGGCAGGTGCTGTACTGGTTCGATCCGGTCGGCGGCGCAGGCGCCTTCGCCGACCAGCCGATCTTCATTGCCGAGGACGCCGCGGGAGAGCAGATCTACGGCTTCCCGGCGATCGACGGCCAAGCCGGGGGAGTGAAGGTCGCGTTCTTCCGCAGGGGTGTGGTCTGCACGCCCGAGACCATCGACCGCGAGGTGCACGACCGCGAGGTCGGCGAGATGCGCAGCAGGGCCGCCGAACTGCTGCCCGCCCTGGACGGGCCGCTCGTGCACTCGGCGACGTGCATGTACTCCAACACCCCCGATCAGCACTTCGTCATCGCCCGCCACCCCGACAGCGCGAACGTCACCGTGGCGTGCGGCTTCTCAGGGCACGGCTTCAAGTTCGTTCCGGTGGTAGGCGAGATCCTGGCCGACCTGGCGACCGAGGGCACCACCCGCCACCCGATCACGCTGTTCGATCCCCGCCGGCTGGTGACCACATGACCACCGTGCAACCGCCCCCGGGGCTGCGCGCCACCCTGCGCGGCGAGTACTACACCAGCGAGCGGGTGTTCGCCGCAGAGCAGGAACGCATCTTCGAGGACATGTGGTTCTGCGCGGTTCGCTCCGCCGAACTCGCGACTCCCGGCATGTTCCGGAAGGTGCAGGTGGGCCGCGAGAGCGTGCTGCTGGTCCGGGGACGGGACGGGCTGCTGCGGGCGTTCCTCAACATCTGCCGCCACCGCGGGGCGCAGCTGTGCACCGACGACGCGGGCGAGCTGCGGCGCAACCTGCGCTGCCCGTACCACTCCTGGACGTACGCACTCGACGGCAAACTCGTCGCGGCGCCGAACATCGGGACGCTGACCGACGGCGACGGCGCGCCGATCGACCGCTACCGGTTCGGGCTCGTCCCCGTCGCCCTCACCGAATGGCTCGGCTATGCGTGGGTGTGCCTGTCCGACACGCCGCCACCGTTCGACGACGTGGTCGCCGAGGCAACCCGCACCCTCGGCGACGCCGACGCGATCGACCGCTACGGCATCGGCGGGCTGGACGTCGGCAGGCGCATCGTCTACGACGTCGCCGCGAACTGGAAGCTGATCGTCGAGAACTTCATGGAGTGCTACCACTGCAGCTCGATCCACCCCGAACTCGTCGGCGTGCTGCCCGAGTTCGCCCGCGGTGTGGCCGCCCAGGCGAACATCGGCCGAGGTGCCGAATTCGGCTCGGCCGTGGACGGATTCACGGTGGACGGCGCCGCCGGGTTCGAGCGGCTGCCGGGCATCACCGACGGCCAGGACCGCCGCTACTACGCGATCACGGTCAAGCCGACGGTGTTCATCAACCTGGTTCCCGACCACATCATCTTCCACCGGATGATCCCGATGTCGCCGACGCGGACCGTCGTGGAGTGCGACTGGCTCTACACCGCGGACGTGATCGCCACCGGGCGCGACGTCACCCGGTCGGTCGAGCTGTTCCACCGGGTGAACGAACAGGACTTCGAGGCCTGCGAGCGAACGCAGCCGGCGATGGCGTCGCGGGCATACCGGAAGGGCGGTGTCCTCGTCCCCGCCGAACATCACATCGCGGAGTTCCACGAGTGGGTAGTGTCCCGTCTCGACTGTGACTGACGGGACGTGTCGTGGACGGTGAACCGGACCTCTACATCGGAGGGTCATGGCGCCATGCCTCCGACGGGGGCACCCGGGAGGTGATCAACCCCTCCGACGGCTCCGTCGCCGCGACCGTCGACGAGGCGACGCCCGACGACGCACGGGCCGCGGTGGCCGCCGCGCGGGCCGCCTTCGACGACGGGCAGTGGCCGGCCACCGCCGTCGCCGACCGTGCCGCCCTGCTGCTGCGGGTCGCCGACCTGCTGCAGCGCGATAAAGACCGGCTGGCCCGGCTGGAGACCCTCGACACCGGCAAGACGCTGGCCGAGAGCGAGATCGACATCGACGACGTCACGTCGGTTTTCCGCTATTACGCACACCTGATCGCGACGCAGTCCGACCGCCTCGTCGACGTGGGCGACCCGACGGTGATCAGCAGGGTGGTGCGCGAGCCGATCGGCGTCTGCGTGCTGATCGCGCCGTGGAACTACCCACTGCTGCAGATGGTGTGGAAGATCGCGCCCGCGCTGGCCGCCGGCGCCACGATGGTCGCCAAGCCCAGCGAGGTGACCCCCCTGACCACCATCGCGTTCACCCACCTTCTCGTCGAGGCCGGTGTCCCCGCCGGAGTGGTCAACCTGGTGCAGGGCAGCGGCGCCCGCCTCGGCGAGGCACTCACCGACAACGCGGCCGTCGACCTCATCTCCTTCACCGGGGGTGCGGCCACCGGGCGCGTCATCGCCGAGACCGCCGCCAAGCACGTCACCAGGGTGGCGCTGGAGCTCGGTGGCAAGAACCCCCACATCGTGTTCGCCGACGCGGACTGGGAGTCGTCGGTCGACCAGGTGCTCACCGGGGTGTTCCTGCATTCGGGCCAGGTCTGCTCGTCGGGAACACGGCTGATCGCCGAAGAATCGATCGCCGACGACTTCGTCGCCGAACTCGCCCGCCGTGCCGAGAAGATCCGTGTCGGCGACGGAATGGACCCCACCAGTGAGACCGGCCCGCTGGTCTCCGAACAGCATCGCGCGAAGGTGGAGGAGTATGTCGCGCTCGGCATCTCGGAGGGCGCGGTACTGGTCACCGGTGGTGCGCGGCCCGATGATCCGGCGCTGGCCGCGGGCAGCTTCTACCTGCCGACGATCTTCGACCGCTGCGACCGGTCGATGCGGATCGTCACCGAGGAGACCTTCGGGCCGATCCTGACCGTGGAGCGGTTCACCGAGGAGTCCGAGGCGATCGCACTCGGAAACGACACGCAGTACGGTCTCGCGGCCGGAGTCCGGACATCGGACGCGGCGCGGGGCGAACGTGTGGTGCGGGCACTGCGGCACGGCACGGTGTGGCTCAACGACTTCGGCTACTACACCGCCGCGGCGGAGTGGGGCGGGTACGGGAAGTCGGGCAACGGCCGCGAACTCGGACCCACCGGGCTCGCGGAGTATCAGGAGATCAAACACATCTGGCACAACGTCGCGCCGAAGCCGGCCGGCTGGTTCAAGGGCTAGCCGCAGAGAGGACACCACGATGGTGATCAAGGAACCGCACGCCGACAGCGGGATGGAGGACTTCGGCTACAAGGAGTCGCTGGACCGCAGCATCGGCAAGTTCGCCAGCTTCGCCGCGGGCGTCAGCTACATCTCCATCCTGACCGGCACGTTCCAGCTGTTCTACTTCGGTTTCGGCGCAGCGGGTCCGGCGTACCTGTGGTCGTGGCCGATCGTGTTCGTCGGGCAGATGGCCGTCGCGCTGTGCTTCATGGAACTCGCGGCGAAGTACCCTGTGGCCGGATCGGTCTACAACTGGAGCAAGAAGCTCGCCAGCAGGCTGGTGGGGTGGATGTCGGGTTGGCTGATGCTCACCGCGTCCATCGTCACCATCTCTGCGGTGGCGCTGGCCTACCAGCTCAACCTGCCGAGGCTGTGGAGCGGCTTCCAGATCATCGGCGACGGCAGCGACAACGCCTCCTACGCCGCGAACGCCGTGCTGCTCGGCACCATCCTGATCGCGTTCACCACCCTGATCAATGCGCTCGGGGTGAAGCTGATGGCAAGGATCAACAGCTCCGGGGTGTTCATCGAACTCATCGCCGCGGTGCTGATCGTGGTGCTGCTCGCGGTGAACCTGGAGAACAGTCCGGATGTCTTCTTCTCCGCCAACGGTTATGGCGCGGGGGAGAGCATGGGATACCTCGGCGCGTTCCTGGTGGCGTCCCTGGCCTCGGGCTACGTGATGTACGGCTTCGACACCGCCAGCTCACTGGGCGAGGAGACCGTCGAACCCCGCCGCACCGCCCCCAAGGCGATCTTCCGGGCGATCTTGGCCTCCTTCGTGATCGGCGGCGGCATCCTGGTGTTCGCGGTGCTGGCGGCGCCGAACCTGGCGGACCCCAAGCTCGGTGAGAGCTCGGGTGGCCTGCAGTACATCGTCGAGCAGGTGATGTGGGGGCCGCTGGGCAAGATCTTCCTGGTCTGCATCGTCATCGCGGTCACGGTGTGCACGCTGGCCGTGCACACCGCGGCGATCCGGCTGACCTTCGCGATGGCCCGCGACAACGCACTGCCGTTCGGTGAACGGCTGGCCACCGTCAACCCGAAGACGCAGACACCGATCGTCCCCGCCGTGACCATCGGAGTCATCGCGGTGATCATCCTGGTCATCAACATCGGCCAGCCGAAGATCTTCACGGTGCTGACCTCGATCGCGATCATCATGATCTACCTGGCCTACTTGATGGTCACCGGGCCGTTGCTCAAGAAACGGCTCCAGGGGCAGTGGCCGCCGAAGGATCTCAAGGAGGGCGGCTACTTCACCATGGGCCGCTGGGGCCTGCCGGTCAACATCTTCGCGGTGGTGTGGGGCGCCGGGATGGCGCTCAACCTGGCGTGGCCGCGGGCGGCCGTCTACGGCGAACCCTGGTACAACACCTGGGGCGCGTTCATCTACATCGGCGTGATCCTCGGCGCGGGGCTGCTGTGGTACTTCCTCAAGGGACGCAACCACATCGGTTGCCTGGAGAGCCATGCCGCGACCACGAAGGCCGAGGCCGTCCTGGATGACTGACACCGCATCTCCGACAGGCACCTTCGATTACGTCGTCGCCGGCGGCGGTACCGCGGGGTGCGCGCTGGCGGCCCGGCTGTCCGAGGATCCCGACGTCACGGTGTGCCTGATCGAGGCCGGGCCGACAGACGTCGGCGACGACGCCATCCTGGTGCTCTCGGACTGGATGCACCTGCTGGACTCGGGGTACGACTGGGACTATCCGGTGGAGCCGCAGGAGCGGGGCAACTCGTTCATGCGGCACGCCCGCGCCCGGGTGCTCGGCGGCTGCTCGTCGCACAACTCGTGCATCGCGTTCTGGCCGCCCGCCGAGGCGCTCGACGAGTGGGCCGCGATGGGGGCGACCGGCTGGAGCGCCGAGGAGGTGCTGCCGCTGATGCGCCGGTTGACCGGAACGGTCGGCCTGCGCGACATCCCACCCGAAGACCCGTGCGGCGCAGCGGTACTGGAGGCGGCCGCGGCGCTCGGGATGCCGACCGTCGCCTTCAACCGCGGCGAGACGGTGCGCAACGGCGCGGGCTGGTTCCAGATCAACGCCGGTGAGGACGGGCTGCGCAACTCGAGTTCACACGCCTACCTGCACCCGGTTCTCGGCCGACGCCGCAACCTGGAGGTGCGCACCGACTGCTGGATCGCCGAGATCCTGTTCGACGACGCCCGCAACGCCACCGGCGTGCGCTATCAGCGGCCCGACCTCACCGGGTACGACTCCGTGGCGGCCCGCCGCGAGGTGATCCTGTGCGCCGGCGCCATCGACACGCCGAAACTGTTGATGCTCTCCGGGATCGGGCCCACCGCGCATCTTCGTGAGATCGGTGTCCCGGTCCGCGTCGACTCGCCGGGGGTGGGCGCCAACCTCGACGACCACGTCGAGGGACTGGTGTTCTGGGAGGCGTCGCGGCCGATGGTGACGACCTCGACGCAGTGGTGGGAGATCGGGCTGTTCACCTCCGTCGACGAGGGCACCACCCAACCGGACCTGATGATGCACTACGGCAGTGTGCCGTTCGACATGAACACCCTGCGGCGCGGCTACCCCACCACCGACAACGGGTTCTGCCTCACGCCCAACGTGACGCAGGGCCGCAGCCGCGGCACGGTGCAGCTGCGTTCGCGGGACTTCCGCGACCGGGCCAGGGTCGACCCGCGCTACTTCACCGATCCGGAGGGCTACGACGAACGCATCATGCTCGCCGGGGTGCGGCTGGCCCGCCGGATCGCCGAGCAACCCGCGCTGGCCGACTGGGTGGCGCGCGAACTCGCGCCGGGTCCCGAGGCCGCCACCGACGACGAACTCCTCGACTACATCCACAAGTGCCACAACACCGTCTACCACCCGGCCGCCACCGCCCGGATGGGCGCCGCCGACGACCCGATGGCGGTGCTCGACCCGCAGCTGCGGGTCAAAGGGGTGTCGCGGCTTCGTGTCGTGGACGCCTCGGCGATGCCGAAACTGCCTGCGGTGAATCCCAACATCACCGTGATGACGATGGCGGAGAAGTGCGCTGACCTCATCCGCAACCCCTGAGCCGGCGGACCTGCCGGCGTTCCTGGCCGAGCACACCCCGTTCCAGGCGATGCCCGGCGACGAGCTCGCCGCGCTCGCCGCCGGCGCGTCGATCGTCGAGTTCCCGGCAGGCGCGCTGATCGCCGACTACACCGACCGGGTGCCCGACGACGTCTGGATGGTCCACTCCGGGCAGGTCACCCTGCGGGCCGGCGTCGACGGCGCCGTCATCGACACCGTTGGACGCGGCGGCATATTCGGCTACACCCCGCTGCTCACCGGCGGCGGGATGGAGTTCGACGCGCGAGCAGCGGTGCCGAGCACGCTGATCCGGCTGCCGGGCGCGCCGGTGCGGGCCCAGTTCGCCCGGCCGGCGGGGCTGGCCTTCCTGGCGTCGTCGGCATGGAACACCTCAGGCGAGCGCCCCGCGATCGCCCCTGCCACCGACAACCGCGCGGTCGGCGACCTCCTGCACGGCGACGTGCTCATGGTGCCGCCGGCCACCACCGTGCGTGACGCGGTGGTGCAGATGACGGCCCATCACGTGTCCTATGCGCTGATCCGCCTGCCGGACGGCGCATTCGGCATCTTCACCGACCGGGACCTGCGCAGCAGGGTCGTCGCGGCGGGACTCTCGGTGGACGTGCCGATCTCGGCGGTGATGAGCGCGCCGGTTCGGACCGTGACCGCGGATCAGACGGCGGAGACCGTGCTGATGGAGATGCTCGAGTGCGGCCTGCGGCACATGCCGGTGGTGACCCCGCGCGGCGACGTCGTCGGCGTGCTGGAGGACGGCGACCTGCTGGCCGCGTCCGCCCGACAGAGCTTCCTGCTTCGCCGCGGCATCGCCACGGCCGCCGACAGCGCCGAACTGGCCCACGTCGGCCAGAGGGTGACCGGGGTCGCCGCGGACCTTTTCCGTAACGGCACCAAGGCGTCGGCCACTAGCGCGATCCTGTCGGTCGTCATCGACAGCCTGGTCCGCAAGGCGCTCGAACTGGCACGGGCCGAGACGCCCGACGCCCCCGACGACGGGTTCGCCTGGCTGACCCTCGGCTCCGTGGCGCGCCGCGAGGCGATGCCGTCCTCCGATGTGGACAGCGCGCTGTCGTGGGCCGACCACCTTTCACCCGCCGCGGGCTCGCTGCGTGCGCTCGCCGCACGCACCCACCACATCCTCGACGCGTGCGGACTGCCGTCGGACCGCAACGGCGCCACCGCGGACCGGCCCGCGTTCTCCCGATCTGCCGCGCAGTGGTCCGGCGCGGCGACAGGGTGGCTCGACGACCCGCTGCGCGACCGCGGGCTGATCCTGTCGTCGCTGCTCATCGACGGGCGGGTGGTGTGGGGCGATCCGGCGCTGCACACCGTGCCCGCCGCCTACCGGCGGATGCGCGACCGGCACCCGAACACCCTGCGCCTGCAACTGCTCGACGCGCTGTCGGGCAAGGTGCGCACCCGGTCGCTGCGCGACGTGCTGTCCCGGCGCGGCGGGACGTTCGACCTGAAGAACCACGCGGTGCTGCCGATCGTCAACCTGGCCCGCTGGGGCGGACTGACCGCCAACGTGACCACCGGCGGCACGCCCGCCCGGCTGGCCGCCGCGGCCGAGGCGGGGGCGATCACCGATCACGACGTCACCGCGCTGTCCGACGTCTTCGTGATGGTGCAGCGACTGCGGATGACCCACCAGGTCGGTCAGCTCGCCGCCGGCCACGCCCCCGGCGACGTCATCACCTACGCGGAGTTGTCGCCGCTGAACCGCAGCCTGCTCGGCGACGGCCTCCGCGAGATCGCCGCCGTCCAGCGCCGGGTCCGCAACTTCGCGATCCCACCCGGATAGGATCGACCGGCGATGGCAAACGGCGAGGACAGACCGGCAGCGGCGGTGCAGTCAGTGGACCGGGCGCTGCTGGTGCTGGAGAGCCTGGCGAAGTCGGGGCAGGCCGGCGTCACCGAGATCGCCGCCGAACTCGGTGTGCACAAATCGACCGTGTCGCGGCTGATCGCCGTGCTGGAGTCCCGCGGATACGTCGAGCAGGTGTCGGGCCGCGGCAAGTACCGGCTCGGGTTCTCGATCGCCCGGCTCGCCCGCGCCAGCAGGGCGCACCTCGACCTCGGCAAGCTGAGCCAGGACATCTGCGACGGCCTCACCGAGGCCGTCGGCGAGACCAGCAACCTCGCGATCCTCGCCGACGACCGGGTGATCAACATCGTGGAGTCGATCGCGCCCGCGGAGATCAGCCTGCGCACCTGGGTCGGCCAGACCTGCCCTCCGCATGCCACGTCCAGCGGCAAGGCGCTGCTGTCCGGCCTGTCCGCCCAGGAGGTCCGGGACCGCTTCGCCGGTCCGTTCGAGGCGTACACACCCAACACCGTCGTCGACGTCGAGGCGCTGCTGCGCCAGCTGGACGGCGTGCGGGAACGCGGCTGGGCGAGCGTCAGCGAAGAACTCGAGGTCGGCCTCAACGCCGTCGCCGCACCGGTCTACGACGACGACGCGCGGGTGGTCGCGGCGGTCAGCGTGTCGGGGCCGTCCTACCGGCTCGGCGATGACCGCTTCGAGGAGGTCGCCAAGCAGACGATCGCCGCGGCCGACGCCGTCAGCCGCCGACTCGGCTGGGTCGAACCCGGGGACCGTGCAGCGACTCCGGGTCGCCGGTGATCACCCCCAGCACATTGCGCCAGGCGTCAGACGGCCAGTTCAGCACGTCGCTGTGGGCCGCCGGACCCGCCATCGGCCTACCGTCGTCGTAGCGACCGGCGTCCAGCCGGACGACCCCCGGCATCTCGTCGGGGTCGGCGCCGTGCGGGCCGCCGGGAATGCCCTGGACCAGCTCGATCGGATCACCCGGTGCGGTCATCGAGAACCGCAGTACGTCGGGGTTGCGGTTGCGCCATTCGTCCGGGTGCTCGACCCCGACGCCCGCCCCGGCGGCCGCGACGTAGAGGATCCGGTCGCCTGTGAGGCCCAGCGCTTCCGCGGTGCCCACGATCGAGCCGCCGTAGGAGTGCCCGACGTAGGTCACCGGCACGCTGCGGCCGGTCGCCTCGACGGTCCGCTCGACGTCGTGGCTGAACGACACCAGCCGGGGCGCCATGTCCAACGCATAGCGGGGGTCCGCCGCGCCGACGAGGCCGGTCAGCGGATTGCCGCGGGGAAACGGCCCGCCCAGGTACGTGATCATCGCGACGTCGCCGCGGGTGGCCGACACGAACCGGCGCGCCGTCTGCGTGGTGCCCGCAGAACCCTCGACGGTGGTGTTGAGTCCGGGCACCAGCACCGCCACGCTGCGCGCGGTGGCCAGCGATCCGGTGAGTTCGACCAGTGACGCCCGAGCCGGATCGAAAGCCAGGATCTGCCGGTCGACGCGGGCGCCGGTGCGGGCGGGGTCGTCGACCTCGGCGAGCAGACCGCGGTAGAACTCGATGCGTCGCCGCGACGCCGGATCGGCGCCGTCCTCGGCCACGACCGCCTCGGCGATGTTGATCCGGTTGGCGGCGAAGCGCATGTCCCACGGAACCCCGTCGGTATTGCCGACCTCCTGAGGAAACTCGTCGACCAGCATGCGGCGCTGCCCGGGCGTCATCCCCGCGATCTGGGCGGCGATGCGGTCCTGGTGGAGACGGGGCCAGCCGGCCACCAGGTCGGCGCCCGAGAGCGGCACGCTGCCTGCCGGATTCGTGGCCGCCGGCTTTCGCGTCGGCGCGCCGCTCGACGCGTCCGCCTCGGCGAGGTCGCGGGCGGCGTCGGCGTCAGCGGCACCCAGCCGGTCCAGCGCGGCGGCGATCATCGCCGTGAGCTCGGCGGCCCTGCGCTCCATAAGGTGCCGG
>NZ_JACKSJ010000014.1 GCF_025821665.1 [Mycobacterium] manitobense | reverse complement strand
ACCTCCTCGACCGCATCAGAAGGTGCCCGGTAACCACCGCTGTCGCCGTACTCAGGCTCAGGCAGTGCACGCTTGTCCAGCTTGCCGTTGACGGTCAACGGCAACGCNTCGAGCACCACCACCGCAGTGGGCACCATGTACCCCGGCAGACGCTGCGCCAACGCCGCACGCACCTCGACCGGATCAGCACCACCGGTGATGTAGCCCACCAGCCGCTTGTCCCCGGGCCGATCCTCACGCACCACCACCACCGACTGACCCACACCGTCCAGTGCAGCCAGCGCGGCCCCGATCTCACCCAACTCGATCCGATACCCACGGATCTTGACCTGCTCATCAGCACGGCCCAGATACTGCAACTGCCCATCAGCACCCCAGCGCACCAAATCCCCGGTGCGATACATCCTCTGCCCCGGCGCCGCACCGGCCACCTCGAACGGGCACGCCACAAACCGCGACGCCGTCAACCCCGCCCGCCGCACATAGCCGTAACTCACCCCACGACCGGCCACATACAACTCACCGACCACCCCCGCCGGCACCGGCCGCAACCACCCATCGAGCACGAACAACGCCGCACCCGGCACCGGCGAACCGATCGGCACCACATCCGAATCAGCCTGCAACGGCGCACTGATCGTGGCATACACCGTGGTCTCGGTCGGACCGTAACCATTGATCATCACCCGACCCGGAGCCCACCGCCGCACCACCTCAGCCGGGCAGGCCTCCGCCGCAACCATCAACGCCGTACCAGCCAACCCCTCCGGCGACAACACCCCCACCGCAGACGGAGTCTGACTCAACACACTGACCCGCTGGGTGACCAACAACGCCTGGAAATCCTCCGGCGAACGCAACACCGACTCCGGCACCACCACCAACCGCCCACCATGGAGCAGCGCACCCCAGATCTCCCACACCGTGTAGTCGAACGCATACGACGCACACTGGGTCCACACCTGCTGCGCGGACAGCTCAAACCCGACATCCATCGACTCGAACAACCGCGTCACATTGCGATGACTGACCGCCACCCCCTTGGGCCGACCCGTCGTCCCCGAGGTGTAGATGATGTGCGCCACATCATCAGCCGCCGGACCCGCCACCGGCGCAGTATCCGGCGCAGCAGCCACCGCCGGATCATCAACAGCCACCACCACAACACCAAGACCGGCCAACCCACCAGCCAACTCCGCAGTACTGACCGCCACCACCGGAGCAGCATCACCGACCACGAACTCCACCCGCGCCGACGGCACCGCCGGATCAATCGGCAAATACGCCGCACCACTNTTGAGCACAGCCAAAATAGCCACGATCGCCTCACCCGAACGCGGCATCACCACAGCCACACACTCACCCGCACGCGCCCCACGAGACACCAACACATGCGCCAACCGATTCGCAGACCTGTCCAAATCCCCATAGGTCCACACACGATCACCAAACGTCAGCGCCACCGCCTCCGGCGCCCGCACCACCTGAGCATCGAACAACTCCACAATCGACACCGGCACCTCAGCCGCACCGAGCACCCCACGATTGCCCCACACATCCAACTGCCCACGCTCACCGGCATCAAGCACATCCACCGACGACAACCGCCGACCCGGATCACCACACATCGCCCACAACACCCGCTCGAAACGGACATCCAACTGCCCACGCTCACCGGCATCAAGCACATCCACCGACGACAACCGCCGACCCGGATCACCACACATCGCCCACAACACCCGCTCGAAACGTCGCGCCAATGCGTCGACTTCCGTCGCGGAGAACACCCCGGAGTCGAATTCGACACGTAGCGAGAGCTGTTCGCCGGGCACGGCTTGAACACTCAGCGGGTAGTGGTTCTCTTCACGGGTCGCGAAGTCTGTGATGGCCAGGCCGTCGATGCTCGGCAACGTGTCGGTCTCGACGGGGTAGTTCTCGAAGACGAACAAGGTGTCGAACAACTGGTCGTGACCGGTGTTGCGATGGATCTCGCTCAACGCGACATGCTGGTGCTCGAGTGTGTCGTTGGCGAACCGCTGCAACTGTTCGAGCAGTTCGGCTGCCGTCGTCTCCGGTGCGATTCGTGCCCGCACCGGCACCGTGTTGATCAACAACCCGACCATGGAGTCGGCGCCGGCCAGATCAGCCGGCCGCCCGGACACCGCGGTCCCGAAGACCACGTCGCTCTGGCCGGTCAGCACGGACAGCAGTTGCGCCCACGCCGCCTGCAGGACGGTGTTGACCGTGGTGTGCTGAGCGCGGGCGAGTTCTGACACGGCAGAGGTGATCTCGGTCCCGATCCGGTAGGACCCGATGTCACGCAGCCCGGCGTCGGAATGGTCCGCCGACCCCACGAATGCGGGATTCTCGAAGTCCCCGAATGCATTCCGCCATACCGAATGGGCGGCTTCGAGGTCTCGCTCCGCCAGCCATGTCACGTACCTGCGATAGGGCGTGGCCGCCGGCAGGCGGTGCCCGAGGTAGCCGGCGAAGATCTCCTGCAGCAAGATCGGTGTGGACCAGCCGTCCATCACGAGGTGGTGGTAGGTCAGCACCAGTTTGTGCCGGTCCTCCGCGGTGCGGATCAGAGCTGCCCGGAATGGCGGCTCCCCGGCCAGCTTGCGCACCCCGGCACGCTCGGCGGCACGCACACGATCGATGTGCTCGTCGCCAGACGATTCGACGTACCGCCAGGGCATGTCCGGCTCTGCGACGATCACCTGCACCGGTTCGTCGAACTCGTCGATGAACCGGGCCGCGAGATGGGGATGCCGGACGACGACCCCGAGCACGGCACGACGCAACCGGTCGGCGTCGAGTTCGCCGGCGACGTCGATGTCGAGTTGCACCGCGTACAGGTCGTCCTGCGATTGCGCGGTGGTGGAGTGGAAGTAGAGCCCCCGCTGCAGCGGAGTCAGCGGCAACACGTCGGTAATCGAAAGGTGTTGCGACAGGCCGTCGATCTGGCCCTGGGTGAGCCGTGCCGGCGCGATGTCGGAAGGCGTGAGGCCACCGCCGCCCCGCCGGACGTGGGCGGTGATGCCGGAAAGCGCCTCCTGCCACAGCCCTGCGACCCGGCTGATCTGATCGTGGCCGAGGGCTGACTGCGCCCACGTCCACGTCGCGCGCACGTGGGGGCCGTCGGTACCGTCCAGGGTTCCGGCGTCGAGGACAACGGTGTGCCCCAACGGTGTCGGCACAGCGGTCGCCTTCGCCGTCAGCGCCAGCCCGTCCGGGTCGACCCTCCACATCTCGTCGGTGAGGTCCGCCGCACCGAGCCGGCCGAAATAGTTGAACGCGATCACGGGATCGGGTCCGGCCACGTCGACGTCCGGATTCAGATACCGCAGCAGGCCGTAGGTGATTCCGTCCGGAAGAGAACGGAGTTGCTCTTTGGCCGCCTTCACGGCGTGGCCGAGCGACGCTTCACCGGCGACGACGTCGGTCCAGGCCGGCTGCTCGAGGGCCAGCGACACCGGGTATTTGGCGGTGAACCACCCGACCGTGCGGCCCAGATCCGCCTCTGCCGCCAACTCCTCGTCGCGGCCGTGACCCTCCACGTCGATACCGATCGCGGCGCCGCGCTCACCGAGGAACTCCGTCCACGCCATGGCGAAAGCGATCAGCAGGATGTCCTGGACGCCGGCGTGGAACGCCGCAGGCACCTCCCCGAGAAGTCGCGCTGTGATGTCGGAGTCGAGTTCGACGGTCAGCTGACCGGCGGTCGCGAAGGTGTCCTGTTCGGGCCGGGGCGCAGGCAGGACGGCCGCCGCGGACTCCACCTCCCGCCAGCGCTGGGCGTGGGCGACGACCGCGGGGTCGACGGCGTGTTCGGCCAGCAGCGCCGACCACCGGGCGAAGGATGTGGCCCCTTCCGGCAACGCGATCCGCTGGCCGCTCCGGTGTTGCACCCACGCGATGTTCAGGTCCTCGAGGAGGATGCGCCACGACACGCCGTCCACCGCGAGATGGTGAACGACCAGCACGAGCTGACGGGTCGCCGACGCCCACAACGCCGACACCATCGCGCCCGCCATCGGATCCAGCCGCGACCGCGCACCGACCAGTGCCTCGTCGGTCACCGCATCGACATCCTCCACGCATGCGTCGGCATCGACCGAGCCGGGCTCGGGCACGTGCAGCGCCCAGCCCCCCGCACCGTCGTCATCGACGCGCAACCGCAGCATGGGATGCCGATCGAGCAACGCCTGCAACAGGATCCGCACGTCCGGCGCCTCGGCCCCGGCGGGCGCCTGCACCACCATCGTCTGGTTGAACTGACCGACCGGGCCGCTGATGTCGCGGAGCCAGCCGACGATCGGGGTGACCTCGACCCGGCCCACGCCGGCGTCACGCACCGCGGTGTCACCGGCAACCCCGACGACCCGGGCCATTCCGGCCACCGTCTGCTCGACGAGGACATCGCGGGGCCGGCACGTCAGGCCGGCCGCCCGCGCCCGGGCGACCACCTGCATCGACAGGATGCTGTCGCCGCCGAGTTCGAAGAACGACTCATCGACACCGACCCGCTCCAACCCGAGGACCTGGGCGTAGATGTCGGCCAGCACCTCCTCGACCGCCGTCGCAGGCGCGCGATAGTCGTCAGCTGCCTGGTATTCGGGCGCAGGCAACGCGCGACGGTCGAGCTTGCCGTTCACCGTCAGCGGCAAGGCGTCCAGGACGACGATCGCCGCGGGAACCATGTAGGCGGGCAGGCGCTCGGCCAGCTCCGTGCGCGCTGCGGCGAGATCCAGTGCCCCACTGGTCGACTCGACGACGTAACCCACCAGACGCTTGTCGCCGGGGCGGTCCTCTCGCACGATCACCGCGGCCTGCGCCACCTGGTCGAGCTTCACCAGCGCGTTCTGGATCTCACCCAGTTCAACTCGGTATCCGCGGATCTTGACCTGCTCGTCGGCGCGGCCCTGGTACATCAACTGCCCATCGACGCTCCACGCGACGAGGTCACCGGTGCGGTACATCCGCGCCCCGGGCGCGCCGAACGGGCAGGCCACGAAGCGTGTTCCGGTCAGTCCCGGGCGGCCCACGTAGCCGGCCCCGACCTGGGGGCCCGCCACGTACAACTCACCGGTGACTCCGGCGGGCACCGGACGCATCCACACGTCGAGTACGAAGAAGGCCAGATTGGCCAGCGGCACACCGACCGGGCTGACGCTGCCCTTCGCGTCATCGGCGACGATCTCGCGGAACGAGGCGTGCACCGTGGTCTCGGTGGTGCCGTACATGTTGATCAGTCGCGGCAGTGTCGGATGATCCGCCAGCCAGGGTCGCAGCCGCTCCGGTTCAAGCGCTTCGCCGGCGAACACCACCGCCGCCAGGTTCAGTTGCGCACCGGCCTCGCGCTGCAAACCGTCGACGGTCTGCAGCGCGTAGAACGCCGACGGCGTCTGGCTCAGCACGGTCACCCGCTCGTCGATGAGCAGCGCGTGGAAATCCTCGGGTGAGCGTGCGACCGCTTCCGAGACGACCACGAGGTGTCCACCGTGCAGCAGGGCTCCCCACATCTCCCAGACCGACACGTCGAAGGCCAGTGAGTGCCACTGGGACCACACCTGCCCGCCCAGCTCCATGCGTTCGCCGGCCGACGTCAACAGCTCGGTCACGTTGTGATGGGTGATCGCCACGCCCTTGGGCTTGCCCGTCGTGCCCGATGTGTAGATGAGGTACGCGACATCGTCGGCGGACGGCGCCGCCAGTCCCGTCGTGGGCTGCTCCTGCAGTCGCGGGTCGGCGATGTCTATCACCGCGAGCTCGCGGCCGTTCAGCCGCTGCGCCATCCCGCCGGTGGTGAGCACCGCCGAGGGCGCGGCGTCGTCCAGCACGAAGCCGATCCGCGAGTCGGGGTGAGCAGGGTCGATCGGCACGTAGGCCGCCCCTGTCTTGAGCACCGCGAGGATCCCGGCGATCGCATCGGCCGATCGGTTCAGCAACAGCGCCACCCGCCGCCCCGGGCCTGCACCGTGCCCGAGCAGCAGATGCGCCAGTCGATTGGAGGCCTCGTCCAGCTGTCGATAGGTCATCGAGCGGCCCTCGAACGTCACCGCCGCGGCCTCGGGGCACCGCGACACCTGCTCGGCGAACAGCTCGGGGATCGATGCCACCGACGGCCGAACATGTTCCAGCGCAGCCCGATTGGCCCATCCATCGAGTCGGTTCAACTCGCTGGGCTCGAGCACGTCGATGCTCGACAGTCGACGGTCCGGGGCGAGGGACATGGTCGTCAGCACCCGCTCGAGCCGCCCGATCAGCGCCTCGATGCCTGCGGTGTCGAACACGTCGGTGCGGAACTCCACGGACCCACCGATTCCGGCCGGCTCGCCGTCGTCGGTCCATCGTTCCGCCAGCGAGAACGTGAGATCCATCCGTGCGGTGCGGGTCGCGGCCGGAAGCTCGCTGACTTCCACGCCGCCCATCGCCGCGCCGGCGGCGATTCCCTGCCCCGCGAAGTTCTGCCACGCGAGCAGCACCTGAACTAGCGGATGATGCGTCATCGACCGGTTCGGGTTCATCCGGTCAACCAGCACCTCGAACGGCACATCCTGGTGCTCGAACGCGGCAAGGCTGCGCCGGCGCACCTGCTCCAGCATGTCGCCGACGGTGGGGTTCCCCGTCAGGTCGACCCGCAGCACCATCGTGTTGACGAAGAACCCGACCAGCTCGTCGAGGACCGGATCGTTGCGTCCGGCGATCGGGAACCCGACCGCCACATCGGCACTGCCACTCAACTTCCCCAGCAGCACCGCCAGGGCGGTCTGCACCACCATGAACGTGGTCGCGTTGTGCTCGCGGGCGATCGCGTCGACCTGCCTCTGCAACTGCGCCGGCCAGTCCACGGCGACGCTGGCGCCGCGATAGTCGGCCACCGGCGGATACGGCCGATCCGTCGGCAACTCGAGTCGGTCGGGCAATCCGGCCAGCGTCTCCTGCCAGAAGGCCAGCTGCGCGGAGATCCGGCTGGTCGGGTCGTCGATGTCACCCAATTGCGCGCGCTGCCAAAGCGTGTAATCCACGTACTGCACCGGAAGCGGCGCCCACTGCTGGCCGCTGCCCCTCACCCGCGCCTCGTACGCCACGGCCAGGTCTGCCACCAGTGGAGTGATCGACCACCCGTCGGCGGCGATGTGGTGCACCACGCCCACCAGCACGTGCTCGTCGTCGGCGAGGCGGAACACCGTTGCCTGCAGCGGGATTTCAGCCGCCAGATCGAAGCTGTGACCGGCGGCTCCCTCGATGGCCTCCTCCAGCCGATCGGCCGACCAGGCGGTGGCGTCGACGATCCGCCATCCGAATTGGGCTCTGTCGACCGGCAGGACCAGCTGTTGCGGGACGCCGTCGGTGGCCACGAAGACGGTGCGCAGGCTTTCGTGGCGGTCCACCACATCGGCCATCGCCGCGCGCAGCGCCTCCACGTCGAGCGCACCGCGAAGGCGCAGCGCCACCGCCATGTTGTAGACCGGCGACGGACCGTGCAGCTGATCGAGGATCCACAACCGGTTCTGCGCGAACGACAACGGCACCACCGCCGGCCGCTCGACGGCCTCCAACGGCTCGAACCCCGAGACCTCTTCACCGATGCGGGGCGCCAGCGCCGCCACGGTGGGCGCCTCGAACAACGTCCCCACGGAGAGTCCGGCGCCCAGTGTCGTGTTCACCGCCGCGACCACCCGCATCGCGGACAGCGAGTCGCCGCCGAGTTCGAAGAAGGAGTCGTCGATGCCGACGCGGTCGAGGCCGAGGACCTGGGCGTAGATGCCGGTCAGGATGTCTTCGGTGGCGTTGGTGGGGGCCCGGTAGCCATCGCCGTCGCGGTACTCCGGTGCGGGCAACGCGCGGGTGTCCAATTTGCCGTTGACCGTCAGCGGCAGGGCCTCGAGCACCATCACCGCGGCCGGCACCATGTACGCCGGTAGCCGCTGCGCCAGCGCGGCGCGGACCTCGGCGGGATCGGCGGTCCCGGTGAGGTATCCGATCAGACGCTTGTCATCCGAACGGTCCTCGCGCACGGTCACCGCCGCCTGCGTCACGCCGTCCACTGCCGCCAGAGCGGCCTGGATTTCTCCGAGCTCGATGCGGTACCCGCGGATCTTGACCTGCTCATCGGCGCGGCCCACATACTGCAGCTGCCCGTCGGCACCCCAGCGCACCAGATCCCCGGTGCGATACATCCTCATTCCTGGGCCCCCGTACGGACACGCCACGAACCGCGTCGCCGACAGTCCCGACCGGCCCACATATCCGACCGCCAAACCGCCACCGGCGACGTACAACTCACCGACCACACCCACCGGAGCCGGCCGCAGGCTCCTGTCGAGCACGAAGAAGCCCAGATGCGCCAGGGGCACCCCGATCGGGCTGACAATGCTGTCGGTGTCGCCGTCGACGATCTCGCGGAACGAGGCGTGCACCGTGGTCTCGGTGATGCCGTACATGTTGATCATCCGCGGAAGCCCCGGATGAGCGTCCAGCCACGGGCGGAGCCGTTGCGGCTCGAGCGCCTCACCGCCGAACACCACCGTGCGCAACGCCAACCGGCGGGCCTGCTCGGGCTCGGCGGCATCCACACTCTGCAACGCATAGAACGCCGACGGCGTCTGACTCAGCACCGTGACCTGCTCGGCCACCAGCAGTTCGTGGAATTCCTGCGGTGAACGCGTCACCGACTCGGGCACCACCACCAGCCGCCCGCCGCCGAGCAGCGCACCCCAGATCTCCCACACCGAGTAGTCGAACGCCAGCGAATGTGCCAGCGTCCACACCTGACCCGCCATGTCCAGGTCGTCCTGCAGAGACTCCAGCAATTCGATGACGTTGCGGTGAGCCACCGCGACACCCTTGGGCACACCGGTGGTGCCGGAGGTGTAGATCAGGTACGCGATGTCATCGGGCGCCGGCACCGCCGCCAACGCGGTGCCGGGCTGCCGGGCGAGACCCGGATCTTGCACATCGACGACCACCAGACCACGGCCGTCGACACGCGCCGCCAGATCCGCACTGGTCACCACCGCGACCGGCGCGGCATCGCCGAGCACGAAACCGATGCGCGTATCCGGGTGTGCCGGGTCGATCGGCACGTACGCCGCACCCGTCTTGAGCACCCCCAAGATCGCCACGATCGCCTCGATCGACCGCGGCAACAGCATGCCGACCCGCCGCCCGGGTCCGGCACCGACTCCGGACAACAAGTGCGCCAATCGATTCGACGCCTCATCGAGCTGCCGATAGGACAGTGAACGGCCCGCACAGGTCACCGCGACCGCCTCCGGGCACCGCGCCACCTGCTCGGCGAACACCACCGGTACCGACGTCGACGCACGCACCGGCGCCGACAGCACAGCCCGATTACCCAGCACAGCCAGGCGCGCGCGCTCGTCGTCGGTGAGCACGTCCACCGAGGTGAGCCGCTGCGCGGAGTCGGAGGTGATGGTCATCAGCAGGCGGGCCAGCCGCTCGATCATGAGCTCGACGCTCGCGCCGTCGAACACATCGGTACGGAACTCCACGGACCCGCCGATGCCCGCCGGCTCACCGTCAACGGTCCATCGCTCACCGAGCGCGAGAGCCAGATCCATTCGGGCGGTGCGGGTCTGCACCGGGAGCTCGCTGACCTCGACGTCACCCAACGTCACACCGGCCGCCGGGTCACCGGCATTCTGGCCTGCGAAGTTCTGCCAGGCCAGCAGCACCTGGACCAGCGGATGATGCGTCCTGGAGCGCGTGGGGTTGAGCCGGTCCACGACGACCTCGAACGGCACGTCCTGATGCTCGAACGCGGCCAGGCTGCGCTGCCGCACCTGGTCCAGCACCTCACCGACTGTCGGATCACCGGCCAGATCGACCCGCAGCACCAACGTGTTGACGAAGAACCCGATCAGTTCGTCGAGCGCCGGATCAGTGCGCCCGGCCACTGAGAACCCCAGCGCCACATCGGATGTGGCGCCCAACCGGCCGAGCAGCACCGCCAGCGCGGCCTGCACCACCATGAAGGTCGTCGCATTGTGCTGATGGGCGACGTCGCGCACACTCCGGTGCAGCTCTGCCGGCCAGTCCACCGTGACGCTGGCGCCGAGGTAGTCGGCGACGGGCGGATACGGCCTGTCGGTCGGCAGCTCCAGCCGCTCGGGCAGTCCGGCGAGCGCCTCCTGCCAGTAGTCGAGCTGACCGGAGATCCGGCTGCCCGACTCCTCGACGTCGCCCAGCTGCGCGCGCTGCCACAACGTGTAATCCACGTACTGCACCGGCAGCGGCGCCCACCCCGGCGAACGGCTCTCGGCCCGGGCCGCATACGCCACGGCGAGGTCGGCGACCAGCGGGGCCACCGACCACCCGTCGGCAGCGATGTGGTGCACCACGCCCACCAGCACGTGCTCGTCGTCTGCAGTCTGGAGAAGCGTTGCCTGCAGCGGGATCTCGGCCGCCAGATCGAAGGTGTAGCCGGCTGCCGCGTCGATGGCCTCCTCGAGTTGGCGCGGTGACCAGCCGGTGGCGTCGGCGAACTGCCATCCCAATTCGACGTTCTCACCGGGCAGCACCAGCTGGTGAGGAACACCTTCGGTGGCGACGAAGACGGTGCGCAGGCTCTCGTGGCGGTCGACCACGTCGGCGAGCGCCGCGCGCAGCGCGTCCACGTCGAGGGCACCGCGAAGGCGCAGCGCCACCGCCATGTTGTAGACCGGCGACGGACCGTGCAACTGATCGAGGAACCACAACCGGTTCTGCGCGAACGACAAGGGCACCACCGAAGGCCGCTCGACGGGCACCAGCGGGTCGAGGACGTCGACCACATCGCCGACGTGCGGGGCCAGCTGGGCCACGGTCGGCGCCTCGAACAACGCCCGGACCGGCGCCTTGGTGTCGAGGGCCGCGTTGACCGCGGCGATCAGTCGCATCGCCAGCAGAGAGTCGCCACCGAGGTCGAAGAACGAGTCGTCGATCCCGACGCGCTCGACGGCAAGGGTCTCGGCGAAGATGCCTGCGAGGATCTCCTCGGTGGCATTGCCCGGCGGCCGGTACCCCTCGCCGTCCCGGTACTCCGGTGCGGGCAGTGCCCGCTTGTCGAGTTTCCCGTTGACGGTCACCGGAAGTGCGTCGAGAGCCACCACGGCAACCGGAACCATGTAGGCCGGTAGCCGCTCGGCGACGGCGGCGCGGACCTTGGCGGGTTCCGCGGTCCCGGTGGTGTACCCCACCAACCGCTTGTCGCCCGGTCGGTCCTCACGGACGATCACCGCGGCCTGCCCCACCCCGTCCACTGCGGCGAGAGCGGCCTGGATCTCTCCGAGCTCGATGCGGTGCCCGCGGATCTTCACCTGCTCGTCGGCGCGGCCCAGGTACTGCAACTGCCCGTCGGCGCCCCAGCGCACCAGGTCGCCGGTGCGGTACATCCTCAATCCGGGCGCATGCTCGCCGCTCCCGAACGGGCACGCGACGAAGCGCGAGCCGGTCAGGCCGGCACGACCCATGTATCCGACGCCCACGTTGTGGCCTGCCACATACAGGTCGCCGACCACCCCCACCGGGACCGGCTTCATCCAGCCGTCGAGGACGAACAGGGCCGTTCCGGGCAGCGGAGTCCCGATCGGGACCGTGCCCGGGCCCGGCGTCAGCGGCGCGCTGGTGGTGACCCACATCGTGGTCTCGGTCGGGCCGTACTCGTTGATCATCGTCCGCCCGGGAGCCCAGCGGTCGACCAGGTCGGGCGGGCAGGCCTCGCCGCCCACCAGCAGGGTGACGGACTCCAGCCCGGCGGGAGAGAGCATCCCCGCTGCCGAGGGTGTCTGACTCAGCACGGTGACCTGCTCGCGGATCAGCAGCGACCGCAGATCCTCGGGAGAACGCGCGACGGACTCGGACACCACCGCCAGCTGCCCGCCGTTGAGCAGTGCGGCATAGATCTCCCACCCCGAGATGTCGAAGCTGTAGGAGTGCCACTGCGACCACACCTGTTCCGGTCCCGCCGGCAGGCCCGCCTCGTCCAGCGATGCCATGAGATGTGTGACGTTGTGATGGGTGATCGCCACGCCCTTGGGCACGCCGGTGGTGCCCGAGGTGTAGATCACGTACGCGAGGTCGTCGGCGGCGGGCGCAGGCAGATCCGTCGCCGGATAGCCGGCGATGCGAGGGTCGTCGACGTCGATGACCAGCAGGTCGCGGCCGGCGAGTCGGTCGGCCAGAGCGGCGGTGGTGATCACCGCGATCGGCGCGGCGTCGCCGAGCATGAACTCGACACGCGTATCGGGATGCGCCGGGTCGATCGGCACATAGGCAGCGCCGGTCTTCAGCACCGCGAGCATCGTGACGATGGCCTCCGCGGAGCGGTTGAACAGGAATGCCACCCGCTGACCCGGGCCCGCGCCGTGTTCGGACAGCAACTGCGCCAAGCGGTTCGAGGCCTCGTCCAGTTCGCGATAGGTGAGGCGCCGTCCGTCGGAACTGATCGCGACCGCCTCGGGCGCCCGGGTCACCTGCTCGGCGAACGCCTCCGGGATCGAGACACCCGGCCGTTGCGGGGCGGTCAGCGCCGACCGGTTGCCCACGAGGTCGAGGCGGGCGCACTGGTCGGCGTCGAGGATATCGATCGACGACAACGACCTGCGTGGATCAGCGGTCATCGCCGCCAGCACCCGGGTCAGCCCCGCCTCGACGTCGGTGACGTCGGCGAATGCCTCGACGTGTCCGGCGGTGCTCAGTAGCAGGTCGTCGCCTGCGTTCGAGAAGATCAGCCCGAGCCCGCCCACCGGCCCCGCGTTGGTGTACGAGGCGGTCGCCGTGGCACCGCCGAACGAGAGCTTCGCCGCGGACGGCAGGAAGTTGACGCCCACCCGGTGGGCTGCGCGGCCCATTGCCCGCGGCCGGGCCTGCCGCTCGAGTGCGTGCACCGGGAAGCGCTGGTGCGCCACTGCCTCTCGGATACGCGCATCGACATGCGCGCAGAAGTCCGTGACCGACGACGGCGCGGTCACGCTCAACACGAGCGGCACCACACCTGCGAACATCCCGGGCAGCGTCTTCGACTCCGGACGCACCCTTCTGCTCACGGGGAAGTCCAGCACCACCTCAGAGCTCTGGGCGGTCCACTGTCGCGCCAGCAGCGCGCACGCGGCAGTCAACACCGACGACCGCGGCACACCGAGTTTCTCGGCGAGGTCGTTCACCCGCCGGATCAGACCTGCGTCCAGCGCCGTCGGCATCGAGGGCGGGACCGGTTCCCCGGTTGCGCCGCCGATGGTCGCAGGCGATTCGGATGCGCTGTCGGACGGCAGGTTCCGGGTCCAGTACGCCTGATCGTCGAGATACTCGTCGGACGCTTCGTACTCCGACTCGAGGTCGACCACGTCCTGCAGAGACCCGAACAATGCGGGCGGCACGGGTGTTCCCGAGGCGGCGGCGGTGTACACCGAAGCGATCCGCTGACCGGCCAGAGCCAGGGCGAACCCGTCGATCACGATGTGGTGGCAGCAGGCGAACAGGTAGAACTCGTCGGCCCGCGTCTCGAAGAGAGCGAAGGTGAACAGGGGTCCCGACAGCGGCATCGGCGCGGACTGGATTTCGGTCGCGATCCGCCGGACCTCGCCGAGACCGTCGTCGGCGCCGCTGAGATCGTGGAAGGCGAGCTCCACCGCCGGGTCGTCGACGATCCGCTGGACGACCACGCCGTCCACCTCGTCGAAGGCGGCCCGGCCGGGTTCGATCTCGCGCACCACTCGCTGGATCGCCCACTCGAGGGCATCGCGGTCCAGCGCACCCTCGATCTTGACGAGCAGCCCGAGCTGCCACTCTGTGCCGGAGTCACCCGTCTGCTGGGCGAGCCACACGTCGAGCTGTCCGCGCGTGAGTGGAAGCGCGCGGTCATTCCTATCCATTTGACTCCCCAAAGAAATCCCCCGGCAACTGGCTGCTATGTGCCTAGCGCGAGCCGATCACGCAGGCTCTTGGGGCGGATATCGGGCCAGTTCTTCTCGATGTATTCCAGGCATGCGGCGCGTTCCGCCTCGCCGAACACCACCCGCCATCCGGCGGGCACATCGGCAAAGGCGGGCCACAGACTGTGCTGTTCCTCGTCGTTCACCAACACTAGAAAGCTGCCATTTTCATCGTCAAACGGATTGTTGCTCACAGCTGTTCTCCAGACCAAATCGACATGGATGTAACCGTCCCAAACCTTACTCAAGGACTGCCGAATCTTCAGCGTTTCGCCGAAGTACGTGGCGAACTGGCACTTCGCCGTGCGACCCCGTTCAGTAACTCAGAATGCACCCGTACGTCACCTGATCGCGGGGCTCGATGCGCATGACCTGCTGCGATCAATTAGCCTTGTGGCCTCGCGATACTGGCGCAAAAGGTGCTGGCGGTCGCGGTGCCTCGCCGGCCGTGTGCGATTGACCGCGAGCGAACACCGCGCGACTAGCCGAATCTCGTTGAGCAAATCTATTTGAGAGTCGAAGGGCCCATCCGCGACACCGTACTACAGGGTCAACGCCCGGGGCGCATCGGGACATTCCCGCCACTGGTCAACATTGACCGTGGCGTGTGCGCGTTCTTTGCTAGATTCGGAATCGCACGCGTTTAAAGGGGACCGAAGGCGAAAATTCAGGCGCTGAACGTTAACCGAAACTGACGGGTGGTTTCGCACCAGATCGATGGAGCCCCGAATGCACAATCGCGCATGCGCAGCCACCGATAGTCGCTTTGCCCATCGGGGCAATGAGGCGGTCGCCGCTGGCATTCGGTCGCGACGTCGAGCCTTCGACCACGAGCGCTGAGAGGCCGCAGGGATCTGCCGCGGCGAGCATCGTGTACTGCGCGCGCACAGCGAAGACCACTCGAGCGGACTCGACTGCCAGAGAACTGATCAGCCGAGCCCGCGGAGTGGTCTGTTCACCACAATCGGGAAGATGGTCGCGCGTACGCCGCCACCGTGTCCGCCCGACTCCGGTCAGTAGTTGTTGCAGACGTTGAAGACCGTCTCGATGGTGGGCAGGAAGACCGCGTTCGACGGAGCGCTCCGGATCTGATTGGCCATCTGCTGCCGCTGGCCGGGGGGCGAAGCGAGGAACTGCCTCAGACCTGCCTGCTGCTGCGGGTTCGAGATGAACCGGGCCGCCATCGGACCCTGCGCGTTCGCTGCTGCGACCACCTGCTCGAAGCTGCAGGTCGAATCGACGATCGGGTCCGCAGACGCAACCCCGGCCCCC
Organism: [Mycobacterium] manitobense; assembly: GCF_025821665.1. GTDB lineage: Bacteria > Actinomycetota > Actinomycetes > Mycobacteriales > Mycobacteriaceae > Mycobacterium > Mycobacterium arseniciresistens. The sequence continues at coordinate 43,384 of NZ_JACKSJ010000014.1, read as the reverse complement.
ACCGACAGCGACAGCGCCACACCGCCAGCCGCGAGAGCACTCGTAACCGAAAGCTTCTTCATGCGTCGCCCTCCAAATACTGATGCGCAATGATTCGACCAGCTAACTCGAATCTGAGTCTACCCAGATCGGCTCGAACTACGCATCGACTTTGTCAGCGCCGGCTTTGGCGCCGGCACTCACCGTTGATATCTGTTCATCGAGCTGCGGTGTTACATCCTGAACCAGTCAAGGAGAAGGCCCGGCGCATCGAGAACCTCGACCGGACAGACCGAATCGCGCGTTCCGGCAATCCATGTCGACGCCGAACGAGCCGGAAAGTCGTCAGGGAGACAGTCGAGGGATCTCGGTGGTCGGAGCATCGTCGTCGTCACGGCGTTGTTCGATGCCCAGAAGCGCACGCACCAGTGGACGCGGACCGTACGGACGGAGCATCGTGCTGGCGGGGCGTGGACGGACCCGCTGCGGCCACCAGAACCACCGGCCCAACAGCGCGGCGATGGACGGTGTCATGAACGAGCGGACGATCATGGTGTCGAACAGCAGACCAAGACCGATGGTGGTGCCGATCTGACCGATGATCCGCAGATCGCTGACCGCCATCGACGCCATCGTCGCGGCGAACACCAATCCCGCTGTGGTGACCACCTTTCCGGTGCCGCCCATGGCACGGATGATCCCCGTGTTGATGCCTGCCCCGACCTCTTCCTTCATCCGGGACACCAGCAACAGGTTGTAGTCCGAACCGACCGCCAGCAGGATGATCACCGACATGGCCAGCACCATCCAGTGCAGTTGGATGCCGAGGATGTACTGCCACAACAGCACCGCGAGTCCGAATGACGCGCCCAGCGAGAGCACGACGGTGCCCACGATCACCAGCGCCGCGATGAAGCTGCGGGTGATGACGAGCATGATGATGAACACCAGGCAGATGGCTGCGATCCCGGCGATCAACAGGTCGTAGGTCGACCCGTCGTTCCAGTCCTTGGCAGTCGAGGCGGTACCGGAGAGATAGATCTTCGAACTCTCCAGCGGCGTGCCCTTGAGGGCCTCCTCGGCCACCAGCTGGACCCGTTCGATGCGGGCGATACCCTCGGGCGTCGCCGGATCGTCGTTGTGCGAGATGATGAATCGCGCCGCTTTGCCGTCCGGGGACAGGAAGTTGTCCATCGCACGCTTGAAGTCCGGGTTCTCGAACACCTCCGGCGGCAGGAAGAAGGAGTCGTCGTTCTTGGCGGCGTCGAAGGCCTGCCCCATGGCGCTGACATCGTCGCTGGTCTCGTCCATCTGCGCGCTGATGCCCGACATGGTGCTGTACGTCTTGAACGACATGTTCTGGATCGTCCGCATGACGTCGATCATCTGAGGGAAGACTTCGAGGAGCTGGGGCAGCAGAACCCGCAGCTTCTCCATCTCGTTGACGATGACGTCCAGCTTCTCGCTGAGTGCCGAGATCCCGTCGAGGGTGTCGAACACCGACCTGAGCGCCCAGCAGATCGGGATGTTGTAGCAGTGCTTCTCCCAGTAGAAGTAGTTCTGGATGGGCCGGAAGAAGTCCTGGAAGAGTCCGATGCTCTCGGTCAGCTCATCGGTGAGGGCCTGCAGCTCCTTGGTCGTATCGATCATCTCGTAGGTGACCTCGTTCAGCTGCCGCGTCACCTCGTACTGCTGCTGCATGACGCCGATCATCACGCCCATGTCCTCGGCCTGCTTGAGCATGTCCTTGTTGCGTTCCGCCTGGAACTTCTGGGACTGCACCTGGCCGGCGCTCTGGAGGCTGATCAGGAAGGGAATCGACGTCTTGGCGATCGGTGTCCCCTCCGGCCGGGTTATCCCCTGCACACGCGAGACACCCTGGACCTTGAATATCTCCTTGGCCAACTTGTTCAAGGTGATGAAGTCGGTCGGATTCCGCAGGTCGTGGTCGGATTCAATCATCAGGATGTCGGGCGTCAGGCGCGCCTGCGAGAAATGGCGCTCGGCCGCGGCGAAGCCCTGGTTCGCCGGGATCTCCGGCGAGATGTACGCGCGGTCGTTGTAGTTCGTCTGGTACCCGGGCAGCGCCAGCAGGCCGACGAGGGCCACCGCGAGGGAAGCCACCAGGATGGGACCGGGCCACCGAACGATCGCCGTGCCGATCCCGCGCCATCGGCCCGACTTGAGTTTGCGCTTGGGGTCCAGCAGGCCGAAGCGCCCGCAGATGGCGATTCCCGCCGGGACCAGTGTCACGGCGACCGCGACCGCCACGAGCATGCCGACGGCGCACGGGATGCCCATCGTGTGGAAGTAGGGCAATCGCGTGAAGCTCAGGCAGAGGATCGCTCCGGCGATCGTCAGACCCGACGCCAGCACCACGGGCGCCGTACTGCGGTAGGTGGTGTAGTACGCCGATTCCCGGTCCTCTCCCGCCTGGCGGGCCTCCTGGTACCGGCCGAAGAAGAAGATGCCGTAGTCGGTGCCCGCGGCGATCGCGAGGAACACGAGCATGTTGACGGCAAAGGTGGAGAGGACGAAGACCTCGTTGGCGCCGAGCAACGCCACCACTCCTCGGGCGGCCGCCAGCTCGATCCCCACCATCAGGAGCAGCAGGATGACGGTGATGATCGAGCGGTAGACGATGAGGAGCATCGTGAAGATGATCACGACGGTCACGATCGTGATCTTCAGGATCGAGTCGTTGCCGCTGTGCTGCATGTCCGAGGCGAGCGGCGCCGCGCCGGACACGTAGACCTTCACGCCCGGTGGTGGTGACGACCGGTCGACGATGTCGCGGACCGCCTCCACTGATTGGTCGCCCAGCGGGGTGCCCTGGTTGCCGGCCAGGTTGATCTGTACGTACGTGGCTTTCCCGTCAGGGCTCTGGACGCTGGACGCCGTCAGCCGGTCGCCCCAGAGGTCCTGCACGTTCGTCACGTGCGTGCTGTCGGCACGCAACTCCTTGATCAGGCCCGCGTAGTACTGCCGGGCATCCTCGCCGAGGGGGTCCTGTCCCTCGAGCACGAGCATGGCGGAACTGTCCGAGTCCGACTCCTGGAACGCCTGTCCCATGCGGAGCATGCCCTTTGCCGACGGCGCATCCGCCGGCATCAGCGACACCGAGTTCTCCTCGGCCACCTTCTCCAGTGAGGGGATGACGCTGCGCCAGTCACCGTTGACCGCCACCAGCGTGGTGAACACGATCACCGCGAGCCACGCCAGCACGATCAGTGGCGACAGGGTGCGTATCGTCCGCGCGATCCAGGGCCGCCGACGTTGCTCAGTGCTGATCATGCGGCTCGGCTAACCGTCCCGCATCAGCAGAGAGCGGACCAGCGGACGGGGACCGACCGGGCGGAGCATCGAACTCGCGGGGCGCGGGCGCACGCGTTGCGGCCACCAGAACCACCGCCCGAGCAGTGCCGCGATCGACGGAGTCATGAAGGCACGGACGATCAACGTGTCGAACAGGAGTCCGAGACCGATCGTGGTCCCGACCTGTCCGATCGTCAGCAGATCACTGACGATCATCGACGCCATCGTCGCCGCGAACACCAGGCCGGCTGCCGTCACCACCCGGCCCGTACCGCCCATCGAACGGATGAGGCCGGTGTTGATGCCGCCGGCGAGCTCCTCCTTCATGCGCGAAACGAGCAGCAGGTTGTAGTCCGATCCGACGGCGAGCAGCACGATGACCGACATCGCGAGCACGACCCAGTTGATCGGGATGCCGAGCAGGTGCTGCCAGACGAGCACCGACAAGCCGAACGACGCACCCAGCGACATCGCGACCGTACCCACGATGACCAGCGCGGCCACCAGGCTGCGGGTCATGATCACCATGATGATGAAGATCAGGCACAGAGCTGCCACGCCCGCGATCAGCAGGTCGATCTTCGATCCGTCGATCTGGTCCTTCACCTGCGCTGCGGTGCCGGCGAGGTACAGCCGCGAGCTCTCCAGCGGCGTTCCCTTGATCGCCTCCTCGGCGGCGGTCCTGATCGGATCGACCAGGGCCACGCCTTCGGGCGTCGCCGGATCGCCCTTCTGGGTGATGAGCAGGCGCGCGGCCTTGCCGTCCGGTGACATGAAGACCTCCATCACCCGCTTGAAGTCCTCGTTCTCGAAGACGTCAGGGGGCAGGTAGAAGGAGTCGTCGTTGTTCGCGGCGTCGAACGCCTTGCCCATGGCCGTCGCGTTCTCGTTGGAGTCGTCGGCCTGAGCCATGATGCCCGACATGGTGCTGTGCATCGTCAGCATCATGGTCCGCGTGCTCTGCATGTTGGCGATCATCGTCGGGAACTGCAGCAGGATCTGCGGCAGCAGTGCGTCCAGTTGATCCAGATTCTCGGTCAGTTCCGCCATCTTGACCGTCACCCGGTCGATGCCGTCGATCGAGTCGAAGACGCCGCGGATGGCCCAGCAGATCGGGATGTTGTAGCAGTGCTTTTCCCAGTAGAAGTAGTTGCGGATCGGCCGGAAGAAATCGTCGAAGTTCGCGATGGAATCCCGGATGTCACCCGTGATGTCCTCGAGCTCGTGCGTCGTCTCCACCATCCGGTGGGTGGTGTCCACCATCTGCTGCATGAGCGACTGCATGCGCGTCATGAGGTTGATCATCGTGGTCAACTCGTTGGCCTGGTCGAGAAGGCCCTCCATGCGCTCCCGTTGGAACGGCAGGGTCAGCTTGTTGCTCGCGTTGCTCATGCTCAGCATGAACGGAATGGACGAGTGCTGGATCTGAGTGCCCTCTGGCCTTGTTATCGACTGCACGTTGGACACACCCGGTACGGCGAACACCGACTTCGCGAGCTTGTTCAGCACCAATAGGTCGGCCGAATTCCGCATGTCGTGATCGGACTCGATCATCAGGATGTCCGGCGATGCCATCCTCGACTCCGGGAAGTGCCGCGCCGCGGCGGAATAGCCCTGGTTGGCCGGGATGTCCTGGGGCAGGTACTTCTGGTCGTTGTAGCTCGGCTTGTAGCCCGGAAGCGTCAACAGGCCGATGAGTGAGATCGCTATCGTCGCAATCAATATCGGTGCCGGCCAGCGGACGATCGCGGTGCCGATGCGCCGCCACCGCCGAGTCGCGACCGCGCGCTTCGGATCGAAGATGCCGAACCGGCTGCCTGCCGCGATGCACGCCGGCACGAGTGTGAGCGCCACGGCGACAGCGACGAGAATGCCGACCGCGCCGGGTATTCCGAGCGGTTGGAAGAACGGCAGTCGGGTGAAGCTCAAACAGGCGATCGCACCCGCGATCGTCACGCCGGACGCGAGGACCACCTTCGCGGTCCCGTGATAGGACGTGAAGAACGCGCTCTCACGGTCCTCGCCCGCCTGCCGGGCCTCCTGATACCGCCCCGTGAAGAAGATCGCATAGTCCGTGCCGGCCGCGATGCCGACGGAGACGAGCAGGTTCACGACGTACGTCGTCAGCCCCACGTAGCCCTGCATGGCGAGGAATGCCACCACGCCGCGCGCCACCTGCAGTTCGATGGCGACTGTGAACAGCAGGATGATCGGGATCAGGATGGAGCGGTAGAGCAGCAACAGCATCAGGAAGATCACGCCGACGGTGACCAACGTGATCAGCAGGACGGTCTTGTTCCCGCTCTCGCCGAGGTCGGCGACGATCGCCGCAGGACCGGTGACATAGGTCTGGACACCCGGCGGCGCCTGGGTGCGCGCGATGATGTCCCGGATGGCGGTGACCGATGCGTTGCCCTCGGCCTGGCCCAATTCACCCTTGATGTCCAGCTGGACGTAGACGGCCTTGCCGTCGGCGCTCTCCGCTGCGCCTGCCGTGAGGGGGTCGCCCCAGAAATCCTGCACATGCTCGACATGCTCCGTGTCCGCCTCCAGCTGACGGACGATCTCGTCGTAGTACCGGTGTGCGTCGTCTCCGAGTGGTTCCCGGCCCTCGAGGACGATGATCGCGACGGCTCCGCCGGTCGACTCCCCGAAGGCTTCACCCATGCGCGCCGCGGCCTTGGTCGACGGCGCATCCGACGGACTCAGCGACACCGATCGTTCGCGCTCGACCACCTCGAGCGGGGGAACGGTCGCGCTCAGCAGGACCGTCAACGCCAACCAGCCGAGGATGATCAGCGGCGAGAACGACCGGATGAAGGATGCGAACCGAGGCCGACGCCTCCGCGTTTCATCCGCGTGCACGGGGCTCATCCGTTCTTCAGGAGGCAGGAGGTGAAGGCGTTGACGTTGTCGGAGGTCTTCTCGGCCTTGACCTCACCGTCGACGGTGATGCGGCAGCCGATGTTGTCGCTGTCGCCCTGCGCCATGAGGCTGCCCACCGCGGTCGTGGTGCCCATGTCGAACTCGAGCGTCCACGGCAGGGATATCCCCGTGATGTACTGCGGCTCGGTGTCCTTATCGAAGTAGCTGATGTTCGCCACGGTGCCCGGCGGACCGAACACTTCGTAGACCATCACCTTGGGATCGAAGGGCTTGGATTCGGCGGCCTTGGTGTCAGCGTAAGAAACACGCTTCTCGGAACCGAAGATGCCGTGCAGGCGCGACACAGTGAAACCGCCTGCGGCGACGACGACGAGGATGAGCAGCGGGATCCACGCCCGCTTCAACAGCCTGAGAATCGCAGGACTCCTCCCCTGTGCTCACACCCCGGCACCATGCTGAGGCATGGCGCCGCCTGATCGCAAACGCTGGACACCCCAGTGGGGCATCAACTGACCGATGAAGAGTAACCCATGCCTGAAAGCCGCATATGGGCTTGTGCCCGACGCGATATGCGATCGCGATGAACGCTTGATACGTGCACGGACGTACGAAATTTTCTGTTGCGCTAGCAAATGACGCGAAGCGCTACTAAGTGCACCGGTCGCGCTGACGGCAGCAACCCTGTCACCGGCCTGTGTCATGCGTCACAGCCTGGTAAGAATCTCACGCAGCCACGGCGTGGCGAATTTTTCGGGTCCCTCGGTCGACGTTGCCCGGAGCAGTGATCGTGAAGTCACGACGCACCATTTTCGTCGGGATGCGCGCACGAGGCGTCACCAAAATGTAATCCTTGCGCAGCCCGAGATGCGGGACGATTCGGGTCCATCGGGCAGTGATTTCCAAGGCCTCCGTGAACTGGCGATGCCGTCAATTAGCTGGCTTCGGTCCCCGGCGCCACGGTCAGGCACCTCGCCACCTCGACGCTCGAGGGATCTCGACACCTCCCGTTCGCCGGATGTTTCAAAAGCCTCACCCGGGGCCGCGCTTCGCCCCGCATTTCGGCGGTGGGGTCGACAATGTGCGGGCACGGTACGCGACGGAGGTGGGAGCTGGCATGTCACGAACCCTCGACTTCGAGGTCGAATCGGCGATCGGCGTCGAACAGATCCATGCCGCATATTCCGACGCGGACTACTGGGCGTCACGACTGGCGAACTACGGCGACAACGGCCGTCTCGACGCCATCGACGTCGTCGACGGCCTCGTGCGGGTCGTCACCGTCCAGGACCTGCGGAGCGCCCTGCTGCCCAAGCCGTTCGGAAAGCTGTATCCGCGGGACCTGGAGATTGTCCAGGACCAGACGTGGACCCTCGTCGACGGCGAGCTGCACGGACAGGTCCGCATCGAGGCACGCGGCGCACCGGGTTCCGGTCACAGCAGCGTGGTGCTGGCTCCGGCGGGCGGCGGCTCGCAGCTGCGCTGTACCGCGACGTTGAAGGTGGACGTCCGGTTCGTCGGCGGCGCGATCGAAGGCATGCTCGCCCGCCAGATGGTCGACGACACCCCCGAGATGCTGCGCTTCACCACAGGGTGGCTGAACGAGCAGGTCTAGTGGTCGCGCCCAGTCACCTGACCCGTCGCAGGCGACGCCCACGGGAGCCGACGGATCCGGCCTCGGCCGGGCCGAGGGGCAGGGCCCGCTTGAGTCGATCCCCGTAGGTGGCCAGCGTCTCCGCGGTCAGCATCTCCTCGTGCGTGCAGTCGACCGAGTGCACGGTGATGTTGCCGGCGACATGAGGGCTCCAGGCCCGCAGGATCTCGGCGCTCCTGTCCTCACCGGATCCCTGCGCACCGAACAGCACCATGTCGCCGCCGAAGACACCCGGTTCGTGCGCGCGGTAGGACTCGATGTTGGCGGTGCCGTTCCGGATGATCCGGTCGACGAGCTCCTTGTAGCGGGAGAACACCGCCTCGCCCTGCAGCCGCAGCATCACCTCGATCTGCTCGTTGCTCACCGACTCGTCCAGCCCCGCGTTGCTGATCTGATAGAAGCGCGCGAGTTCGTCCCGCACATGCTTCATTCCGAGGATCTGATTCGGCGACGCGAGCCGGCCGTCGAGCTCGGGCTGGGCGTCCAGGACGATCAGGCGCGCCACCTCGCAGCCGCGCCGTTCGAGCTCGACGGCCAGCTCGTGTGCCACCACGCCGCCGTAGGACCAGCCGAGCAGGTGGTACGGCCCCGCGGGCTGCATCTGCTGGATCCTGTCGGCATAGGTTCTCGCCATGTCGGGAATCGACCCGGCGGCGTCGTCGTCGGTCTGCTGGATCCCGACGATCGGGCAGTCGAGGTGCCGGCCCAGCACCTGATAGGGCCAACTCAGCCCGCTCGCGGCGTGGACGCAGAACAGCGCGGCGCCGCTGCCCTTCTTCAGGGTCTGGATCGGGACGACCTCCTGGGGGGCGTCGGTGCCGGTCCGCAACAGCTGACGCAGACCCGCCACGGTGGGCGCCTCGAACACGGCCGGTATCGAGATGTCGGCGTCCAGGCTGCTGTTGACCGCGGCGACGAGGCGCATCGCCGACAGCGAGTCCCCGCCGAGTTCGAAGAACGAGTCGTCGACGCCGACGCGCGGCACTCCGAGCACCTGCTCGAAGATCCCGACCAGGACCTCTTCGACCGTGTCGGCGGGGGCGCGGTACTGCCCCGCGGTGTACTCGGGTGCGGGCAGGGCCCTGGTGTCGAGCTTGCCGTTGACCGTGAGCGGTATCGCGTCGAGCACCACCACCGCCGCAGGCACCATGTACGAGGGCAGCCGTTGCGCCAGCCGAGCCCGGATGTCGCCGGGATCCAGTGCACCGGAGCGTGATTCGGTGACATACCCGATCAGACGGGTGGCGCCGGCGCTGCCGTCGCGGGCGACCACAGCCGCCTGGTCCACCCCGTCGAGCGCGGTGAGTGCGGACTGCACGTCGCCGAGTTCGATGCGGAAGCCGCGGATCTTGACCTGCTCGTCGGAGCGGCCCTCGTAGCGCAGTTGCCCGTCGTCACCCCAGCGCACCAGGTCGCCGGTGCGATACATCCTTGAGCCCGGAGCCCCGAACGGGCAGGCGATGAACCGCGATCCGGTCAGGCCCGGCCGGCGCACATAGCCCTGCGCGACACCGGCGCCCGCGACGTACAGCTCACCGACCACGCCCGCGGGCACCGGCCGCAGCCAGTCGTCGAGCACGAACAAGGCCGCCCCGGCGATCGGCGCACCGATGGGCGCAGGCCCCGATTCCGCCGTGAGTGGCGTGCTCATCGACGCGTAGATCGTGGTCTCGGTCGGGCCGTAGGCATTGACCATCACCCGGCCCGGTGCCCACCGGTCCACCACCTCCGCCGGACATGCCTCACCGCCGACCAGCAGCGCCGTCGAGCCCAGGCCGCTCGGCGAGAGCATCCCCACCGCCGACGGTGTCTGGGTCAGCACGTTGACCTGCTCGTCGATCAGAAGTGCATGGAACTCCTCCGGCGATGCGGTGACCTCCTCACCGACGACGACCAGCCGGCCACCACCGAGCAGCGCCCCCCAGATCTCCCAGACCGAGAAGTCGAAGGCGTACGAATGGCACTGTGTCCAGACCTGTCCCGGTGGGAGGCCGGCGTCCAGTGAGCCCAGCAGCGCGGTGATGTTGCGGTGGGTGATCGCCACGCCCTTGGGGACGCCGGTGGTCCCTGAGGTGTAGATGATCTGGGCGACGTCGTCCGGTGCGGGCATCGGCGCGGCGCCGTGCCAGAAGCCGATGCCCCAGTCGTCGACCGGATCGTCGACGTCGATCACCGCGACATCGTGGGCCGCCACCCGTGAGCGCAGCTCCGCGGTGGTGATCACCGCAGCAGGCGCGGCGTCGTCGAGCATGAAGCCGATCCGCGCGTCGGGGTGCATCGGATCCATCGGGACGTAGGCCGCACCGGATTTGAGCACCGCCACGATCGCGACGACCGCCTCCGCGCACCGGGGCATCAACAACCCGACACACTGTCCGGCTTCGACACCCCGACCCACCAGCATCCGCGCCAGCCGGTCCGATGCCACATCCAGTTCGCGATAGGACATCGAGCGCCCGCCCGCCGACACCGCCACGGCGTCCGGCGTCCGTGTCACCTGCGCCGCGAACACCACCGGCACCGAGACTCCGGCCGCCGCCGGGCGGGTGAGTGTCGCACGGTTGCCGACCTCGTCCAGCCGCGCACGCTCGTTGTCGGCCAGCACCTCGACCGACGACAACCGCCGCCCCGGGTCACCGGCCATCGCGGCGAGCACGCGGCGCAGCCTCTCGAGGATCTCGCCGATCCTGGCGTCGTCGAACACCTCGGCGTCGTACTCGATCCGGAACCCGATCTCGTTGCCCGGCTGGGCTTCCACCGTCAGCGGGTAGTGGTTGTTCTCGTGGTGGGTGAACTCGCTGATGACCAGCTCGTGTTCGCCCGCCACCACGCCGGCGTCGACCGGGTAGTTCTCGTAGACGAACAGCGTGTCGAACAGTTGGTCGTGGCCCGTCGCGCGGTGGATGTCGCTGAGCGCCAGGTGTTGGTGGTCGAGCAGGTCGTTGTGCGCGTTCTGCAGTTGGTCGAGCAGATCGGCGACGGTGGTGGCCGGCGTGATCCTCGCCCGCACCGGCACGGTGTTGATCATCAGACCCACCATGGACTCCGCGCCCGGCACCTCCGACCGGCCGGATGCCGTGGTGCCGAACGCGACGTCGTGCCGGCCGGTCAGCGAGGACAACAGCATCGCCCAGGCCGCCTGCAGCACGGTGTTCACCGTGGTGTGGCAGGAGCGGGCCAGCTCGCCGAGCGCATCGGTGATCTGCTCCGACACCCGGTACGAACTCACCCCGCGCGGGCCTGCATGGGTCTGTGGCGCGACCAGCGTCGGAGTGGCGAAGCCGTCGAGCGCCTCGCGCCATGCCGCGCGAGCGGCCTCGACGTCACGATCGGCGAGCCAGCTCACGAACCGGCGGTACGGCGGCGCGGCAAGCAACCGATGTCCGTGATAGCCGGCGAAGATCTCCCCGAGCAGGATCGGCAGCGACCACCCGTCGACCACGATGTGGTGGAAGGTCAGGACCAGCCGGTGCCGGTTGCCCGGCCTGCCGATCAGCGCCGCCCGCACCGCGGGCCGGTAGGCCAGGTCGCACACCTTGGCCCGCTCGTCGGCACACAGCTGAGCGATCTCCGGCTCCGGATCCCGGTCGTCGCCCCGCAGATCGAGGTACCGCCACGCCATCACGGGGTCGGCGGGGATGATCTGCACCGGTTCGTCGAACTCGTCACAGAAGCGCGCGGCCAGGTGCGGATGCCTGTCGACGACGGCGTGCACGGCATCGCTCAACCGCTCGGGATCGAGCGGGCCGTCGATGGTGAAATCGAGTTGCAGCGCATAGATGTCGTCGTCGGGGCGCGCGGTGGCGGCGTGGAAGAGCAGGCCCCGCTGCAGCGGTGTCAGCGGCAGGATGTCGGCGGCCCCGTACTGCTGCTGCACGAGGTCGATCTGTTGCTGGTCCAGTTGGGCGGGGACGATGTCGGACGGTGTCAGACCGCCGCCACCGGAGCTCACATGCGCGCAGATCCCGGCCAGCGCCTCGAACCAGAGCCGGCTCAGCCGGCTGACCTGGTCGTGGTCCAGTGCCGACGGCGCCCACGTCCAGGAGGCCTGCAGCCGCGGCCCGGCGTCGGTGTCCATGGTCACCGCGTTCAGTTCCAGCGTGTGCGGCAACGGCATCGGCACCGCCGCGGCCGCACCGGTGAGCGACAGCCCCTCCTGGGAGATCCGCCACAGGTCGTCGGAGAGGTCGCCGCCCGAGACGCCGATCCGGCCCAGGTAGTTGAAGCCGACGGTGGGGTCGGCCGTGTTCAGACCGGCCTCCGGGTTCAGGTAGCGCAACAGGCCGTAGGTGAGGACGTCGGGCAGGGCGCGGAGTTGTTCCTTGGCGGCCTTGACCGTCGCCCCCAGCGCCGCGTCGCCGGCCGTCACCTGCGCCCACGACAACCCGCCCGGCGTGAGCGCCACGGGGTACTTGGTGGTGAACCACCCGACCGTGCGCGACAGGTCGACGTCATCGGCGAGTTCCTCTGCGCGCCCGTGTCCTTCGACGTCGACGGCGACCGGGGCCGAGCCGGTGCCCAGCAGTTCGGAGACCGCGAGACCGAAGGCGATCAGCAGGATGTCCTGGACTCCGGCGTGGAACGCCGCGGGTACGTCACCGAGCAGACCGCGGGTGGTGTCGGCGTCCAGCGCCGCCGAGAGGTGCCCGGCGGTGGCGAAGGTGTCGCGCTCGGGCTGCACGGCGGGCAGCATGGCCGGGGTCTCGGCGATCCGCCGCCAGGCGGCGGCGTGGCCCGCGACCTCTGCGGTGCGGGCGTGCTCGACCAGCAGCCGGGACCAGCGCAGGAACGACGTCCCGCCGGCAGGCAGCTCCACCGGTTGGCCACCGCGGTGCTGCGCCCACGCGATGTTGAGGTCTTCCAGCAGGATCCGCCAGGACACCCCGTCGATGGCCAGGTGGTGCACGATCAGCGCGAGCCGGCCGGTGGACGTCGCCCACAGCGCACTGAGCATCGTCCCGGCGGCCGGGTTCAGTCGGGCCCGCACCGCGGTCATCGCGTCGTCGGTGAGTTGGCCGACGGTGTGCAGGCAGCTTCGCGCGTCGACCGAGCCGGGATCGGGCACGTGGATCGTCCAGACGCCGGAGTCGCCGTCGGCGGCGCGCAGGCGCAGGGTGGCGTGCCGGTCCAGCAGGGCCTGCAGCACCACCACGACGTCGTCCTCTGTGACTCCGGCGGGAGCCTGCAGCACCATCGTCTGGTTGAACTCGTCGACCGGGCCGTGCACGCTGTTCAGCCAGCGCATGATCGGCGTGGGCACCACCGGTCCGACACCCTCGTCGACCTCGACGGCCGAGCCGTCGGCCTGCGTGGCCACCCGGGCCAGCCTCGCCACGGTCTGTTCGACGAAGACGTCGCGCGGCCGGCACAGTATTCCGGCCGCCCGCGCCCTCGCGACCACCTGCATCGACAGGATGCTGTCGCCGCCGAGTTCGAAGAACGAGTCGTCGACGCCGACCCGCTCGACGCCCAGTACCTGTGCGTAGATGCCTGACAGGATCTCCTCCACCGCGTCGGCCGGGGCGCGGTATTCCTCGACGGTGTACTGCGGTGCGGGCAGGGCGCGGGAATCGAGTTTTCCGTTGACCGTCAGCGGCAGCGTGTCGATGGCCACCACCGCCGCGGGCACCATGTAGGCGGGCAGCACCTGCATCAGCAGGTTCCGTGTCTCCGCGAGATCGACTGCGCCGGCTGCGGACTCGATCACATAGCCGACGAGGCGCCGGTCGCCCGGGCGGTCCTCGCGCACGGTCACCACCGCCTGCTCGACGCCGGGCAGTCCGGCGAGTGCGGTCTGGATCTCCCCCAGCTCGATGCGGTATCCGCGGATCTTCACCTGCTCGTCGGCGCGGCCCAGGTACTGCAGTTGCCCGTCGGCGCCCCACCGCGCAAGATCACCGGTGCGGTACATCCTCATTCCGGGCGCGCCGAACGGGCATGCCAGGAAACGTGATCCGGTCAGACCGGGGCGCCGCCAGTAGCCGGCGGCCACACCGGCGCCTGCCACGTACAGCTCGCCGACGACACCCGCGGGCACCGGCCGCAGCCACCTGTCGAGGACGAACAGCGCGCCGCCGGGCACCGGTGAGCCGATCGGCACCACCCCGGTCCCCGCGACCAGGGGCCGGCTCATCGCGGCGTAGATCGTCGCCTCGGTCGGCCCGTAGGCGTTGAGCACCACCCGCCCCTGGGCCCACCGCTCCACCACCTCCGTCGGGCAGGCCTCGCCGGCCACCACCAGCGCGGTCGACTCCAGACCATCCGGTGTCAGCATCCCGACGGCCGAGGGGGTCTGGTGCAGGACGTTGACCTTCTCGCCGACCAGCAGCTCGTGCAGATCGTCGGGCGCGGCCACCATCTCCTCCGGCACCACCACCAGCCTGCCGCCGTGCAGCAGCGCACCCCAGATCTCCCACACCGAGACGTCGAAGACCAGCGAGTGCCACTGCGACCACACCTGCCCCGGTCCGGTGGGCAGGTCGGCGTGCAGCGTGGCCAGTAACCGGGTCAGGTTGCGATGCGTCACCGCAACACCTTTGGGGACTCCGGTGGTGCCCGAGGTGTAGATCAGGTACGCCAGGTCGTCGGGGCCGGCCGCACGGGCACACGCCGGGGAGCCGGTCGCGGCCGGAGCGGGAGCTGCGACGTCGACGACGGCGATTCCCGAGCCCTCCAGCCGGTCCCGCAGATCTGCCGTCGTCACCGCGGCGACGGGTTCGGCGTCGGTGAGCATGAACTGCAGTCGCGCCGCGGGCAGCGCCGGGTCGATCGGCAGATACGCCGCGCCCGTTCTGAACACCGCCAGGATCGCCATGATCGCGTCCGCGGAGCGCGGCAACAGCAGCGCCACACATCGTCCGGGTCCCGCGCCCTCGGCGGCCAGCGCCGACGCCAACCGGTTCGCGGCGTCGTCCAGTTCGCGGTACGTCATGCTGCGGCCGGCGCCGCTCAGCGCGACGGCATCCGGTGTCCGGGCCGCCTGTTCGGCGAAGAGTTGCGGCACCGGCACCGGCGAGGCCACCTGCTCGGTCAAGACCGCACGGTGACCCCAGTCGTCGAGGCGTCGGCGTTCGCCCTCGTCCAGCAGGTCGGCCGACGACACCCTGCGTGTGAGGTCGGCGGTCATCGCCTCGAGCACCCGCCGCAGCCGGGCCACGAGGGTCTCGATGCTCCGCGCGTCGAACACGTCGGTCCGGAACTCCACGTTCCCGCCGATTCCGGCGCGGGCGCCGTCCTTGGTCCATCGCTCGGCCAGCGAGAACACCAGATCCATGCGTGCGGTGCGGGTTTCCGCGGGCAGCGGCGTCGCCTCCAGGTCCCCGAGCGCCAGCCCGGCACCCGGGTCGCCCGCGAAGTTCTGCCATGCCAACATCACCTGCACCAGCGGATGGTGGGCCATGCTGCGCGCGGGGTTGAGCCGCTCGACCAGAACCTCGAACGGAACGTCCTGGTTTTCGTAGGCGGCCAGACTGCGGCGGCGCACCTGTGCCAGCACCTCGGCGAACGTCAGGTCGTCGGTGAGGTCGACGCGCAGCACCAGGGTGTTGACGAAGAAACCGACCAGGTCGTCGAGCGCGGGATCGCGGCGCCCGGCGATCGGGAAGCCCACCGCGACATCGGGACTGGCGCTCAGCCGCGAGCAGAGCACCGCCAGCGCGGCCTGCATCACCATGAACGTTGTGGCCTTGTTGTCCCGGGCCACCCGGGCGACCGCGTCCTGCAGTTCGGCCGGCCAGTCCACCGGGACGGCGGCGCCGCGGTGGTCGGCCACCTGGGGGTAGGGCCGGTCGGTGGGCAACTGCAGGCGCTCGGGCATGCCGGCCAGGGCCTGCTGCCAGTACGCCAGTTGCGCGGCGATCGAGCTCTCGCTGTCATCGATGTCACCGAACTGCTCGCGCTGCCACAGTGTGTAATCCGGGTACTGGACCGGGAGTTCGTCCCATTCGGGGCGTCGCCCGGCGCACCGGGCGGCATACGCCTCACCCAGGTCGCGCACCAGCGGGGCGATCGACCAACCGTCGGCCGCGATGTGGTGCACCACGGCGACCAGCAGGTGCTCATCGCTGTCGACGCGGAACAGCTTCGCGCGCAGCGGTATCTCGGTGGCCAGGTCGAAACTGTGGCAGACGGTATCCGCGACAACGGAATCGAGCCGGTCCCGGGACCAGGTGGCGGCGTCGACGACCTCCCAGCCGAAGTCGGCCCAGCGGGCCGGCAACACGAGCTGCTGAGGCACTCCGTCGGGTGCGGCGATCAGGGTGCGCAGGCTCTCGTGGCGGCCCACCACGTCCGTCAGCGCCGCTGCCAGCGCCTCGGTGTCCACCCGCCCGCGCAGTCGCAGCGCCACCGGCATGTTGTACATCGGTGAGGGGCCCTGCAGCTGGTCGATGAACCAGAGCCGGTTCTGCGCGAACGACAACGGCAGCACGTCGGGCCGCTCGACGCGGACCAGCGGCTTGCGCCCTGCGGCCTGTCCGTCGAGCCGGGACACCAGCTGCGCCACCGTCGGCGCGTCGAACACCGTGCGCACCGAGAGTTCGGACCCCAGGGTGTCGTTGACCGCGGAGATCAGCCGCATGGCCGAGACCGAGTCGCCGCCGAGGTCGAAGAAGGAGTCGTCGACGCCAACCCGGTCGAGGTCGAGGACCTGTGCGTAGATGCCCGCCAGGATCTCCTCGGTCGGGTTGCCGGGGGCGCGGTAGCGGTCCCCGTCCCGGTACTCCGGTGCCGGCAGCGCGCGGGTGTCGAGCTTGCCGTTCACAGT
Organism: [Mycobacterium] manitobense; assembly: GCF_025821665.1. Taxonomy (GTDB): domain Bacteria; phylum Actinomycetota; class Actinomycetes; order Mycobacteriales; family Mycobacteriaceae; genus Mycobacterium; species Mycobacterium arseniciresistens. Next base: position 26,789 of record NZ_JACKSJ010000014.1, on the reverse strand, counting down.
GACCGGCAGCGCGTCGACGACGACCACCGCTGCGGGCACCATGTACCCGGGCAGCCGCTCGGCCAACTTCGCGCGGGTCTGGGCCGTGTCGATCGACCCGGTGGCGTAGCCGACGAGGCGCTTCTCGCCCGGGCTGTCCTCGCGGGCGATGACGACCGCCTGCTGGACGCCGTCGAGTTCGGCCAGGGCAGCCTGGATCTCACCGAGTTCGATGCGATAGCCGCGAATCTTGACCTGGTCGTCGGCGCGCCCGATGTATCGCAGCTGTCCGTCGGGGCCCCAGCGGACCAGGTCCCCGGTGCGGTACATCCGATCCCCGGCCGCGCCGAACGGGCAGGGCAGGAATCGTGAAGCCGTGAGCCCCGCGCGATTCACGTAGCCCATTCCCACGCCTCGCCCGGCGACGTACAGCTCGCCGACGACGCCATCCGGTGCCGGTCGCAGCCACTGGTCGAGAACGAACAACGCCGCCCCGTGCACCGGGGCACCGATCGGTGGCGCCTCGTGCCCCGGGGCCAGCGGAGTGCTCCTGGACACCCACATGGTGGTCTCGGTGGGGCCGTAGACGTTGACCATCACCCGGCCCGGCGACCATCTCGTCACGGTCTCCACCGGACATGCCTCCGCGCCGACCACCAGGCTCGACACATGTTCGAGGTCCTGCGGGTCCAGGCCGCGCACCGCCGACGGCGTCTGGGTCAACACCGTGACCTGTTCCGCGCTCAGCAGCTGATGGAAGTCCTCGGGTGAGCGCGTCACCGCATCGGGCACCACGACCAGTCGGCCACCGTGCAGCAGCGCACCCCAGATCTCCCACACCGAGAAGTCGAAGGCGTAGGAGTGGAACTGCGTCCACACCTGGTCGGCTGACAGCTCGAAACCCACATCGAGGGCGTCGAACAGCTGCACCACGTTGTGGTGGCTCACCGCAACGCCTTTGGGCATACCGGTGGTGCCCGAGGTGTAGATCACGTGGGCGATGTCCTCGGGCGACGGACCCGGCAGCGCACTGCTGGGGCGGGTGGCGATGCGGGGGTCGTCCACCCAGATCACCGGCAGGTCGCCGGTGAACGTGTCGGTCAGGTCTGCGGTGGTGATCGCCGCGACCGGCCGGGCGTCGTCGATCATGAACGCGACCCGCGCCGCCGGATGGGCGGGGTCTATCGGCACGTAGGCCGCCCCGGATTTCAGCACCGCGAGGATCGCGGTGATCGCGTCCGCCGACCGCGGCAGCAGCAGCGCCACATACCCGCCGGGGCCCGCCCCGAACTCGACCAGCAGGTGCGCCAACCGGTTCGACGCCTCGTCGAGCTCGCGGTAGGTCATCGACCGCGCACCACACGAGACCGCCACCGCGTCCGGCGTCTTCGCCGCCTGGGAGCAGAACACCGCCGGAATCGTCACCGGCGTGCAGGACTCCGTCAGCACCGAACGGTGGCCGACCGCGTCGAGGTGCGCGTGCTCGGCGTCGTCCAGCACGTCGATCTTCGTCGGCCGCAGGGCCGGATCGGCGGTCATCGCCTCCAGCACCCGGCGGAACCGGTCGACGATGCCCGCGATGCCCGCCGCATCGAAGACCGCGGTGTCGAACTCGACCCGCAGGCCCAGTTCGTCGCCGGGCAGCGCCACCACCGAGAGCGGATAGTGGTTGTGCTCGTGGCTGGCCACCTCGGTGACCGCCAGGTCGTGTGTGCCGGACAGCGCCGTGGCGTCGACGGGGTAGTTCTCGTAGACGAACAGCGTGTCGAACAGCTGGTCGTGGCCGGTGATCCGGTGGATGTCGGTCAGCGGCAGATGCTGGTGCTCGAGGGTGTCGGTGTGGGCGCCCTGCAGTTGACCGAGGAGGTCGGCGATCGTGGTCGTCGCCGAGATGGTGGCGCGCACCGGCACCGTGTTGATCAGCAGGCCGACCATCGACTCGGCGCCGGCGAGGTCTGCCGGCCGGCCCGAGACGGCGACGCCGAACGCCACGTCGTTCTGACCGGTCAACCACATCAGCATCTGCGCCCACGCCGCCTGCAGCACCGTGCTGGCGGTGGTGCGGCAGGTGCGGGCCAGCTCGCCGACGGCGTGCGTGTCGGCGGCGGACAGCCGGAACCTCTCGACCTCGCGGGCACTGCGCGCCGTCCTCATCCCGGGACCGACCAGTGTCGGGGTGTCGAACCCGTCGAGCACCTCACGCCAGGCGGCGCGGGCGCCCTCGACGTCACGCCCGGCCAGCCAGATCATGAATCGGCGGTAGGGCACCGCCGGCGGCAGCGGCTGCCCGTGATAGCCGGCGAAGATCTCCTGCAGCAGGATCGGCAGCGACCAGCCGTCGAGCAGGATGTGGTGGTTGGTGAGCACGAATCGGTGCTCGTCGTGCGCGGTGCGCACCAGGGCGGCGCGGAAGGCAGGCTCGTCGCCGGGGTCGACCACCGCGGCGCGTTCGGCGGCGAGGAGCCGGTGCATCCGGCCGTCGGCGTCGCCGCCGTCGAGTTCGACGTAACGCCAGGCGGCGCGTGGTTCGGCGGGCAGGATCTGCACCGGCTCGTCGAACTCGCGGCAGAACGTGGCGACCAGGTGGGGATGACGCCCGACCAGCGCCTGAACCGCGGCGTGCAGGCGGTGCCTGTCGAGCGGGCCGCGCAGGCCGATGTTCAGCTGCACCGCGTACAGATCGTCGTCCTGCGCCGCGCCTGCGTGGAACAGCAGTCCCCGCTGCAACGGGGTGAGCGGCAGGATGTCGGCGATGTCGTGCCGCTGTTGCAGTTCGTCGATCTGCTGCCGGCTCAGGCGCGCGGGTGCGATGTCGGACGGTGTCAGACCGCCGCCACCGGACCGCACGTGTGCGCAGATGCCTGCCAGTGCCTCCGACCACAGTCGGCTCAGCCGGTCGACCTGGTCGTGGTCGAGGACCGACGGCGCCCACGTCCAGGTCGCCTGCAGGCGCGGGCCTGCGTCACCGTCGACGGTCGCGGCGCCCAGCGACAGGGTGTGCGCCAGCGGCATGGGCACCGCCGCAGCGGCATCCGTCGGGCTCTCCTGGTCGACCCGCCACAGGTCCTCGGAGAGCCCCGCCGCGCCGGCGCCGAGGCGGCCCAGGTAGTTGAACCCGATCGTCGGGTCCGCACCGGCCAGGTCGACATCCGGGTTGAGGTAGCGCAGCAGGCCGTAGGTGAGGCCGTCCGGTAGGGCGCGGAGCTGTTCCTTCGCGTCCTTGACGGCCGCGCCCAGCGCGGCATGCCCGCCGGTGACCTGCGCCCACGGCACGTCGCCGACCGCGAGTGCCACCGGATGCTTGGTGGTGAACCACCCCACCGTGCGGGACAGGTCGACGTCGTCGCCGAGTTCCTCCACACGGCCGTGGCCCTCGATGTCGATGGCTACCGGGGCGTCGCCGGCGCCCGCGAACCTCGCCACCGCCAGTGCCAGGGCGATCAACAGGATGTCCTGCGCGCCGGCGTGGAACGCCGCGGGCACCTCACCCAGCAGCATCCGGGTGGTCCCGGCGTCCAGCGAAGTGGACAGGTGGCCTGCGGTCGCATAGGTGTCGGTCGCGGGTCGCAGCGCAGGCAGCACTGCTGGGGTGGCCGCCACCTGCCGCCACGTCTGCGCCTGCGCTGCGGCCTGCGGGCTGTGCGCGTGCTCGGCGAGCAGCTTCGACCACCGGACGAACGACGTCCCGCCCCCGGGCAGGGCCACGGGTTGACCGGCGCGGTGCTGCGCCCAGGCGATGTTGATGTCTTCCAGCAGGATTCGCCACGACACGGCGTCGACGGCGAGGTGATGGATCACCAGCGCGAGCCGGCCTGTGCCGGGCACCCACAGCGCGCTGAGCATCGCACCGGCCGCCGGGTTCAACCGCGACCGCGCGGCGACCAGGGCCTCGTCGGACAGCCGCTCGACCACGTGCACACACCGGCCGGCGTCGACCGCACCCGGCTCGGGCACGTCGAGTGACCATCCGCCTACGCCGTCGTCGTGGACGGACAGCCGCAGCGCGCCGTGCCGGTCGAGCAGCGCCTGCAGCACCACGTCGACGTCGGCACGGGTGACCCCGGCCGGGGCCTGGACGACCACGGTCTGGTTGAACTCGTCCACCGGACCCTCGACGGTGTTGAGCCACGCCATGATCGGGGTGGGCGCCGCCGTGCCGACACCGTCGTCGGGCGGGCGGATGTCCGCCGTGGCGATCGTGGCGACCCGCGCGAGCCGGGCCACCGTCTGCTCGACGAAGATGTCGCGCGGCCGGCAGGTGACACCCGCCGCGCGGGCGCGCGCGACCACCTGCATCGACAGGATGCTGTCCCCGCCGAGGTCGAAGAACGAGTCGTCCACGCCGACGCGTTCCAGGCCGAGTGTCTGTGCGTAGATGCCCGCGAGCAGTTCCTCGACGCTGTCGGTGGGTGCGCGGTAATGGCCGGCGTCGAGGTACTCCGGTGCGGGCAGCGCCTTGGTGTCGAGTTTTCCGTTGACGGTCAACGGAAGTGCGTCGAGCGCCACCACCGCGACGGGCACCATGTAGGCGGGCAATCTCTCGGCGACCGCTGCGCGCGCGGCGGCGGGGTCGGCCTCACCGGTGACATACCCGACGAGGCGCCTGTCTCCCGGACGGTCCTCGCGGGCGACCACGGCCGCCTGCTCGACGCCGTCCGCCGCGGCGAGTACGGCCTGCACCTCGCCGAGTTCGATGCGGTAACCGCGGATCTTCACCTGTTCGTCGGCGCGGCCCAGGTACAGCAGCTGGCCGTCGGGGCGCCAGCACACCAGGTCGCCGGTGCGGTACATCCTCAGTCCGGGGCCGTCTCCGGTCCCGCCGAACGGGCAGGCCACGAAGCGCGACGCGGTCAGGCCGGAGCGACGGCGATAGCCCTGTGCCACACCGGCGCCCGCGACGTACAGTTCGCCCGCGACGCCGGTGGGCACCGGCCGCAGCCACTCGTCGAGCACGAACAGTGCCGCTCCTGGAACCGGCGAGCCGATCGGCACCCCGGATCCCGGCACGAGTGGCGCGCTGATCGCCACGCACATCGTCGTCTCGGTGGGACCGTAGGCGTTGAGCATCACCCGCCCGGGCGCCCACTGCTCCACCACGTCGGGTGGGCAGGCCTCCCCGACCACCACCAGCGCCGCGGACTCCAGACCGGCACGCGGCAGGGCCGTCACGGCGGACGGCGTCTGGGTCAGGACGTCGACACCTTCTCCGACCAGCAGGGCATGCAGATCCTCCGGCGACGTCGCCACCTCCTCGGGGACGACGACCACCCGCCCGCCACGGAGCAGGGCGCCGAAGATCTCCCACACCGACACGTCGAACGCCAGCGAGTGGGCCAGCGGCCACACCCCGGCGGGCGGGAGGCCGGCATCGAGCGTTTCCAGCAGCTGGGTCACGTTGTGGTGCGTGACCGCAACAGCTTTGGGCACCCCGGTGGTGCCGGAGGTGTAGATCAGGTAGGCGACGTCTTCGGGTGCGGGCCCGGGCAACGCGTCCGCCGAACCCAGCCCGGTCACGGGGTCGTGCACGTCGACGATCGGCAGACCGCACCCGTCGAGCCGCGACCGCAGGCCCGCGGTGGTGACCGCCGCGACCGGTGCGGCGTCGGCGATCATGAAGTCGCACCGGCCGGCAGGCACCGCGGCGTCGATCGGCAGGTACGCCGCGCCGGTCTTCAGCACCGCCATGATCGCCACGACCGCCTCGGCCGAACGGTCGAACAGCAGCGCCACACACTCCCCCGGCCGCGCCCCGTGTTCGATCAGCCTGTGCGCCAACGAGATCGCGGCATCGTCGAGTTCCCGGTAGGTCAGCGTCCGCGCGCCCGCACTGATCGCGACCGCCTCGGGCGACCGCAGTACGTGTTCGGCGAACAGCGCCGGGATCGTGACCGGCCTCGGCGCGGCGCGCATCAGCGCCGCCCGGTTGCCGAACCCGTCGATTCGCGCGTGCTCACCGGCGTCCAGCACGTCGATCGCCGACAACGGCGCCGCCGGGTCGCCGGTCATCGCCGTCAGCACCCGCTGCAGCCGGTCGACGAGTGAGGCGACGGTGCCTGCGTCGAACACGTCGGTGCGGAACTCGACCGTTCCGCCGATCCCCGCCGCTTCACCGTCGTCGGCGAAGTGTTCCGACATCGACAGCGTGAGATCCATCCGGGCGCTGTGGGCGGACGTCGGCACCTCGGACACCTGCAGGTCGCCCAGGGTCAGCCCGCCGGCTTCGTCGTCGGTGCTTCCCGGCGCGTTCTGCCAGGCCAGTGCCACCTGGACCAACGGGTGATGACTCAGGGACCGGGCGGGGTTCAGCCGCTCGACGAGCACCTCGAAGGGCACGTCCTGGTTCTCGTAGGCGGCCAGGCTGCGTCGGCGGACCTGGTGCAGCACCTCGGCGGCGGTGGGGTCGCCGGAGAGATCGACACGCAGCACCAGGGTGTTGACGAAGAACCCGACCAGTTCGTCGAGTGCGGGGTCCCGCCGCCCCGCGATGGGGAAGCCGACCGCGACGTCGGTGCCTGCGCTCAGCCGCGACAGCAGCACGGCCAGGGCCGCCTGCACCACCATGAAGCTGGTCGCATTGTGTGCGCGTGCGACGTCACGCACCGCCGCGTGCAACTCGGCCGGCCACTGCAGTGCCACGGTGGCGCCGCGCTGATCGGCGACCGACGGGTACGGCCGGTCCGTGGGCAGGTGCAGGCGTTCGGGCATCCCGGCCAGCGCTTCCTGCCAGTAGGCCAGCTGACCGGCGATCCGGCTGTCGACGTCGTCGAGGTCGCCGAACTGCGTGCGCTGCCACAGGGTGTAGTCGACGTACTGCACCGGCAGCCGTGACCAGCCGGGTGCGTGTCCCGCGCAGCGGCTCTCGTAGGCCTCGCCCAGATCGCGGACCAGCGGGACGATCGACCATCCGTCGGCGGCGATGTGGTGCAGCACGCCCACGAGCAGGTGCTCGTCGTCGCCGATGCGGAACAGCCGGGCGAACATCGGGATGTCGGTCTCGAGGTCGAAGCTGCGACTCGCGGTGCCGGCGACCGCCTCCTGCAGCCGGGCCGGAGACCAGGTGCTCGCGTCGATGACGTCCCACCCGAAGTCGGCCTGCCCGGGCGGCAGCACGACCTGTCGGGGGACTCCGTCGGGCGCCGAGATCCGGGTGCGCAGGCTCTCGTGCCGGTCGACCACGTCGGCCAGTGCTGCGCTCAGCGCGCCGGCGTCGAGGCGTCCATGCAGGCGCAGCACCAGCGGCATGTTGTAGACCGGTGAGGGTCCCTGCAACTGGTGGAGGAACCACAGCCGGGACTGCGCGAACGACACCGGTATCACCGCCGGTCGGTCACCGGCCACCAGGGGATCGAGTCCCTTCCCGCCGACGGCGATCCGCGGCGCCAGTTGCGCCACCGTCGGCGCCTCGAACAGCGCGACGACCGGAAGGTCGGCGCCCACACCGGCATTCACCGCCGCGACCAGCCGCATCGCCGAGAGCGAGTCACCACCGAGGTCGAAGAACGAGTCGTCGACACCGACCCGCTCGAGGCCCAGGATCTGCGCGTAGATCCCGGCCAGGATCTCCTCGACCGCGTCGGCGGGCGCACGGTACTGGTCGGCGGTGTACTCCGGAGCGGGCAGGGCGCGGGTGTCGAGCTTCCCGTTGACGGTGAGCGGCAACGCCTCGAGGACGACGATCGCAGCGGGCACCATGTAGCCGGGCAACCGCTCCGCCAGCGCAGCCCGCACGCGGGCGGGGTCGATTGCCCCGGAACGGGATTCGGTGACATAGCCGACGAGGCGTTTGTCCCCGGGGCGGTCCTCCCGTGCGATGACCGCGGCCAGGTCCACCCCGTCCTGCCCGGCGAGCGCGGTCCGGATCTCCCCGAGTTCGATGCGGTAGCCGCGGATCTTGACCTGCTCGTCGGCGCGGCCGAAGTACCGCAGCTGGCCGTCGGCACCCCAGCACGCCAGGTCGCCGGTTCGGTACATGCGGGTGCCCGGCGCACCGAACGGGCCCGCCGGGAACCGCGATGCCGTCAGTTCGGATCTGCCGAGATAGCCGGCGCCGACGCCTGCACCGGCGACGTAGAGTTCGCCGACCACTCCCGCCGGCACAGGTCGCAGCCACTCGTCGAGCACGAACAGTGCGGCGCCGGGGACGGGCGAACCGATGGGCACCACACCGGATCCCGGCTGCAGGGGCGCGCTGATCGCCACGCACATCGTGGTCTCCGTCGGCCCGTAGGCGTTGATCATCACCCGCTCCGGTGACCACCGGTCCACCACCTCGGCCGGGCAGGCCTCACCGACCACCACCAGCGCCGCCGGATCCAGACCCTGCTGCGGCAGGGCGGCCACCGCCGACGGCGTCTGGGTCAGCACACTCACACCCTCGGCGACCAGGAGCGCGTGGAAGTCCTCCGGTGCGGCCACCACCGCCTCGGGCACCACGACCAGCCGGCCACCGCGCAGCAGTGCACCGAAGATCTCCCACACGGACACGTCGAAGGCCAGGGAGTGACACAGCGGCCACACCCCGGCGCGCGGCAGCCCGGCGTCCAGGGTCGCCAGCAGCTGCGTGACGTTGCGGTGGGTGATCGCCACGCCCTTGGGCGCCCCGGTGGTGCCCGAGGTGTAGATCAGGTACGCGATGTCGTTCGGGGTGGCGCCGGGGGCCTGCGGCGCCGCGGCGGGCCGATCGCGCAGCGACGCGTCCTCGACGTCGACGACCAGGGCGTCGCATCCCTCGAGCCGGGACCGCAGATCGTGGGTGGTGATCACCGCGACGGGTGCGGCGTCGGCGAGCACGAAGTCCACCCGCGCCGCAGGCACCGCCGGGTCGATCGGCACGTAGGCCGCTCCGGTCTTGAGCACCGCGAGGATGGCCACCACCGCTTCGGCACGCCGCGGCAACAGCAGCGCCACATACCGCCCCGGCCCGGCGCCAACCGCGCCGAGCAGGTGCGCCAGCCGGTTCGACGCCTCGTCGAGCTCCCGGTACGTCCACGACCGCTCACCACAGCTGACGGCGACCGTCTCTGGGGTGCGGGTCGCGTGCTCGGCGAAGATCGACGTGATCGACGACGGCCCCGGGGTGGCCCGGGTGAGGGTCGCGCGATTCGAGAAGGCGTCGAGCCGGGCACGTTCGCCGGCATCGAGCAGTTCGATGTCCGACAGCCTCCTGCTCGGGTCGGCCGCGATGGCCCGCAGCACCAGCTGCAGCCGGTCGGCGATGGCCTCGACGGTGCCCGCGTCGAACACGTCGGTCCGGAACTCGACCGTCCCGCCGATCCCGGCGGGGGCACCGGCCTGGGTCCAGCGTTCCGCCAGCGAGAACACCAGGTCCATGTGGGAGACCTGGGCGTCGAGCGGCACCGACGCGACGCGCAGCCCGTCGAGCGTCAGTCCGGCCGCGGGGTCGTCCTGGCCGGCGAAGTTCTGCCAGGCGAGCATCACCTGCACCAGCGGGTGGTGGCTGAGGCTGCGGGTGGGGTTGAGCCGTTCGACGAGGACCTCGAAGGGCACGTCCTGGTGCTCGAAGGCCTCCAGGCTGCGGGTGCGCACCCGGGTCAGCAGATCGGCGACCGTGGGGTCGCCGGTGAGGTCGGTGCGCAGCACCAGGGTGTTGACGAAGAAGCCGACCAGCTCGTCGAGAGCCGGGTCGCGCCGCCCGGCGATCGGGAAGCCCACCGCCACATCGGGATTGGAGCCGAGCTTCGACATCAGGGCGGCCAGTGCGGCCTGGACGATCATGAAGGTGGTGGCGTTGTGCTCGCGGGCGATCTCGCGTACCGCCTGCTGCAGGTCTGCAGGCCAGTCCACGTCGACTGTGGCACCGCGATGGTCGGCGACCCGGGGGTAGGGGCGATCGGTGGGCAGCTGCAGCCGCTCGGGCATGCCGGCCAGCGCATCCTGCCAGTAGGCCAGCTGCCCGGCGATGCGGCTGTCCTCGTCGTCGAGACGGCCGAATTGGTCGCGCTGCCACAGGGTGTAGTCCGCGTACTGCACCGGCAGCCCCACCCATGCGGGGTGCTGCCCGGCGCTGCGACCCGCGTAGGCGACGGCCAGATCGCGCACCAGCGGCGTCAGCGACCAGCCGTCCGCGGCGATGTGGTGCACCACGGTGACCAGGACGTGCTCGTCGTCGGCCACGCGGAACAGGGCCGCCTGCAACGGGATCCGGTTCGCCAGGTCGAACGGCCGGCGTGCTGTCTCCTCGACGGCAGCGGTCAGTCGGTCCGCAGGCCATCCGGTGGCGTCGACGATCCGCCAGCCGAGGTCGGCCCGCTCGACGGGGAGGATCACCTGGTGCGGTGTTCCCGCGGTCGCCGGGAACGTCGTGCGCAGGCTCTCGTGGCGGTCGACCACGTCGGCCAGCGCCGCGGCCAGCGCGTCGGCGTCGAGCCGGCCGCTCAGGCGCAGCGCCGCGGCCATGTTGTACGCCGGCGACGGTCCCTGCAGCTGGTCGATGAACCACAGCCGGTTCTGCGCGAACGACAGCGGGATCTCCGCCGGCCGCTCACCGGCGACCAACGGCTCGAGCCGGTCCGCGCCCGTGCCGATCCGCGGCGCGAGCTGGGCCACCGTCGGCGCCTCGAAGACGGTGCGCACCGCGACGTCGGCGTCGAGCGCGGCGTTGACGGCCGAGATGAGGCGCATCGTGGTCAGCGAGTCGCCGCCGAGGTCGAAGAAGGAGTCGTCGACACCGACCCGGGGCAGGTTGAGCACCTGGGCGTAGATGCCCGCCAGGATCTCCTCGGTCGGGGTGGTGGGGGCGCGGTAGTGGTCGGCCTGCTGGTAGTCGGGGGCGGGCAGGGCGCGGGTGTCGAGCTTGCCGTTCACCGTGACGGGGATGGCGTCGAGGACGACGACCGCGGCGGGCACCATGTAGGACGGCAGCCGGTCGGCGAGCATCGCGCGGGCCCGGGCCGGCTTGACCGTGCCGGTGGTGTACCCGACGAGGCGTTTCTCGCCGGGGGTGTCCTCGCGGGCGACGACGACGGCCTCCTGCACGCCGTCGAGTTCGGCAAGGGCCGCCTGGATCTCGCCGAGTTCGATGCGGTAGCCGCGGATCTTGACCTGCTCGTCGGCGCGCCCGAAGTATCGGAGCTGCCCGTCGGTGCCCCAGCACACCAGGTCGCCGGTGCGGTACATCCGCATCCCCGGCGCTCCGAACGGGCACGCCATGAACCGCGACGCGGTCAGCCCGGGCCGCCGCCAGTACCCGATCCCGACGCCACGGCCGGCCAGGTACAGCTCCCCGACCACTCCGGCGGGCACCGGCCGCAGCCATTCGTCGCACACGAAGAACGCCGCACCGGTGACCGGCGACCCGATCGGCGGCGCGCCGGACCCCGCCGCGAGCGGGGTGCTCTTCGACGCCCACATGGTGGTCTCGGTGGGGCCGTAGACGTTGACCATCACCCGGCCCGGCGCCCAGCGGTCGACTGTCTCCACCGGGCAGGCCTCCGCCCCGATCACCAGCGCCGCCACCCCGTCTAGGCCGTCGGTGTCGAGTCCCCCGACGGCCGAGGGTGTCTGGGTCAACACCGTCACGCCCTCGGAGACGAGCAGCCGGTGGAAGTCCCGCGGTGACCGGGTCTCCGCGTCGGGCACGACGACGAGGCGCGCACCGTGCAGCAGCGCCCCCCAGATCTCCCACACCGAGAAGTCGAAGGCGTAGGAGTGGAATTGCGTCCAGACCTGCTCGGCGGACAGCTCGAAACCGACCTCGAGGGTGTCGAACAGCTGCACCACGTTCTGCTGGCTGACGGCAACGCCTTTCGGGGTGCCGGTGGTGCCGGACGTGTAGATGATGTGCGCGACGTCGTCCGGCGCGGGGCCGGGAAGCGCGGTGGCCGGCTCCGCGGCGATGCGGTGATCGTCGACGCCGATCACCGGCACGCCGCAGCCGGCCACCGCGTCCCCCAGACCCACCGACGCCACCACTGCCACCGGTGTGGCGTCGGAGAGCATGAACTCCACGCGTGCACGCGGATGGGCGGGATCCATGGGCAGATACGCCGCCCCGGACTTCATCACCGCCAGGATCGCGGTGATCGCCTCCACCGAACGCGACAACATCACCGCCACACACGTTCCCGGGCCTGCACCGGACTCCACCAGGAGGTGCGCCAGCCGGTTCGACTCCTCGTCGAGCTGCCGGTAGGACAGCGTCCGGTCGCCGCACGTCACGGCGGGAGCATCCGGCGTCCGGGCTGCCTGCCTGCCGAACACCGCGGGTACCGACGACGGCACGCACGACTCCGACAGCACCGCGCGGTTCCCCCACCGGTCCAGTCGTGCTCGTTCATCGGCGCCGAGCACGTCCATGGCCGAGAGGTGTTGCGCGGGTTGGGCGGTGACGGACACCAGCACCTGCTGGAACCGGTCGATGAAGGCCGCGATGGTCGCTGCGTCGAACACGTCGGTGCGGAACTCCACCGTCCCGCCGATCCCGGCCGCCGCGCCGGTCTCGCTCCAGCGTTCGGCCAGGGAGATCGCCAGGTCCATCCGGGCGGTCCGGGTGTCCACCGGCAGTGGTGTGGCGTGCAGATCGCCGAGTGCGAGCCCGGCGGCGTCGCTGTCCTGCCACGAGAAATTCTGCCACCCGAGCATGACCTGCACCAGCGGGTGGTGGGTGAGGCTCCGGGTCGGATTGAGCCGTTCCACCAGCGCTTCGAACGGCACGTCCTGGTGCTCGTATGCGGCCAGGCTGCGGCGTCGCACCTGAGCCAGCAGGTCGGTGAAGCTGGGGTCGCCGGTCAGGTCGACGCGCAGCACCAGGGTGTTGACGAAGAAGCCCACCAGCTCGTCGAGCGCGGGCTCGCGCCGTCCCGCGATCGGAAAACCAACGGCCACATCAGAAGTCGCGCTCATCTTGGCGAGCAGCACCGCGAGGGCGGTCTGCAGCACCATGAAACTGGTCGCGTTGTGTTCGCGCGCCAGCGTCCGGAGCTGCTGTTGCAGATCGGCGGGCCAGTCCACGGCCACCCGGCCGCCACGGAGATCGGCGACCGGTGGATAAGGCCGGTCGGTTGGCAACTGCAAGCGGTCCGGCATGCCTGCGAGTGCATCCGCCCAATAGGAGACCTGGGCGGCTATCGGGCTGTCGGCGTCGTCGAGTTCGCCCAGCTGCCTGCGCTGCCACAGCGTGTAGTCGGCGTACTGCACCGCGAGATCGGTCCAGGACGGTGCCGTACCGGCGCAGCGGCAGGCATAGGCCACCCCCAGGTCACGCGCCAGCGGACCGATCGAGGAGCCGTCGGCCGCGATGTGGTGCACGGTCGCCACCAGGATGTGTTCGACGTCGGTGAGACGGAACAACGTTGCGGCGAAGGGGATCTCGTACGCGAGGTCGAATGTGTGACGCGCCGCCGTCTCGATGGCCCCGTCGAGCCTGGCCCGGTGCCACCCGGCCGCATCGACCACCTCCCAGCCCGGTTCGGCCCGTTCGGCCGGCACCACGAGCTGTTGCGGTACGCCGTCGGGTGCGGCGAACAGCGTCCGCAGGCTCTCGTGCCTGCCCACCACGTCGGTGAGTGCCGCACCCAGCGCGCCGGCGTCGAGCGGCCCGCGCAGCCGCAACGCCACCGAGATGTTGTAGACGGGCGACGGGCCCTGCAGCTGGTCGATGAACCACAGCCGGCTCTGCGCGAAGGACAGCGGCACCACCGCGGGCCGCTCACCGGCCACCAGCGGTTCGAGCCGGCCGGCATCCCCGCCGATGCGCGGAGCGAGCTGGGCCACAGTCGGCGCCTCGAACAGTGCGCGCACCGAGAGGTCGGCGTCCAGGGTGTTGTTGACCGCAGCGATCAGGCGCATCGCCGACAGGGAATCCCCGCCCAGGTCGAAGAAGGACTCGTCGGCCCCGACCCGCTCGAGACCGAGCACCTGGGCGTAGATGCCGGCCAGGATCTCCTCGACCGCCCCCGCCGGTGCCAGGTACTGGTCGGTGTCCTGGAACTCCGGCGCCGGCAGCGCTTTTCGATCGAGCTTGCCCGACGACGTCAGCGGGAATTCGTCGAGCACCACGATGTGGGTGGGCACCATGTACTCGGGCAGCCACTCGGTCAGCCGCCGGCGTACCGCGCCGATCCTGGTGTTGCTGTGCGGATCGTTGGCGTTGGCGCCGCGACGATCCGGTCCGGCGGGCCGGACGTAGAGGTCCGTCAGCGGCGGGATGGGCCTGCCGTCGGCGACGCGCAGGAAGACGGCGTCGAGGGTGCCGGGATCGGCGCCCCATGTGACGCTCACGCGGTAGCCGGCCGCTTCCCCGATGCGGTGCAGGTCCTCGGGGATGACGGCGCTCCAGGACGCGTCCTGCGCGTGGGCGAGAGCACTCGCGGGCGGGAGCCCGTTGGCGATGCCGCGCTGGACCCGGACGTCGTCGATCAGCCCGGCGCGCGGAACCCCGGCGACGCGGACGATGTCGGGCTGCTCCGACCCCAGTGTGGCGTTGAGCCCGTCGAGGCCGTCGCAGCGCGTCCACGCCCACGTCGGTGCGCTCGCCAGGGAGTGCACCGGCGCCGGCGCCTTGTGCAGCGTGACGTCGTAGCGGTACCGGGTGAGCTCGTTGTCGGCCCGTCCGCGCTTGACCTCGATCACCACACCGGCCACCGCCGGGTGGTCCTCGGCGCAGGAGGTGAAGAACTCCGGCGCCAGCAGCAGTTCGGTCTCGCCGAGGATGGCGCGCTGCGCGCGCTGGCGGATCTCGTCGGCGTCGGTGGCCTCGGTGCGCGCCATGGCGACCGCGGTCTCGAAGGCGCCCTGCAGGGTGTGGTTGCGGACATCGCCGACGAACAGCGCCCCACCGGGTGCCAGCAGGTCCATCGCGGCGGCGATGAGGTCGGCCAGGTAACCGGCGTTCGGGAAGTACTGGACGACCGAGTTGATGACGACGGTGTCGAAGAAGCCCTGCGGCAGTCCCGAAGTAACATGTGCGGGCTGGGCTTTCAGCTCCACCCGGTCGCGCCACGGGATCTCGAGCCGCTCCAGGCTCTGGCTGAGGTTGTCGATCACCACCGGCGACATGTCGGTCGCGACGTAGTGCTCACAGGTGGGCGCGATCTGCGACAGCAGCAGGCCGGAGCCGACGCCGATCTCCAGCACCCGCCTGGGTCGCAGCGCCAAGATCCGGTCCACGGTGGCGGCGCGCCACTCGACCATGTCATCGAGCGGGATGGCCTCCTCGGTGAGGCTGCTGTTCCACCCCCGGAAGTCCATGCCGAATGCCGGTACCTCGACGTCTGCGCCGTAGAGCTCGTCGTACAGCGTCTGCCACTCCTCGACGATCTCGGCGTCGTCGTCGGCGGTGCCGGTCTGTTCGAGCGTGACGTAGGCGATCAGGTGGGCGCCGGTGTCGCTGTGGTGCACGGTGGCGGCGGCCTGGGCGACCTGCGGGCAGGCCAGCAGGGTGTTCTCGATCTCGCCGAGTTCGATGCGCTGACCGCGCAGTTTGACCTGGGTGTCGGCGCGGCCGAGGTAGTCCAGCGCACCCTCGCCGGTCCAGCGCACCAGGTCGCCGGTGCGGTACATGCGATCGCCCGCGTCGCCGAAGGGGTTGGCCACGAAACGTTCCGAGGTGAGTTCCGCCCGGCCGACGTAGCCGTGCGCCAGGGCGGGTCCGGTCAGGTACAGCTCGCCGACGACGCCGACGGCCGCCGGGTTCAGCCAGGCGTCGAGCACCAGCGCGCACACCCCGGGGATGGGGGCGCCGATCCGGATCGGCTGTCCCGCCGCGAGCGGCGCACACGTGACCCAGATGGTCGTCTCGCTGGGTCCGTATCCGTTGAACATCCGCCTGCCCGGCGCCCAGGCGGCCACCAGTTCGTCGAGGCAGGCCTCACCGACCGCGATCAGGGTGTCCAGCCGGTCCAGGCGGGACCGGTCCAGCGACCACAGCACGGTCGGCGTCAGGATGGCGGCGGTGACCTGGTGCCGCTCCAGCAGTGTCGTCAGCGCCTCGCCGGCGTACTCCTGCGGCGGCGCCACCACAAGGGCCGCGCCCGCTTCCGCGGCCAGCAGGAGCTCACCGACCGACGCGTCGAAGGTCGGCGCGGCCACCATCAGCACCCGCGCGTCGGCGCCCAGGAGGAACGTACTGCCCTGTGCGGCAGCCCAACCGAGCATCCCGGCGTGGCTGACGGTGACCCCCTTGGGGGTGCCGGTGGATCCGGAGGTGAAGATGACGTAGGCGGTGTCGTCGGGCCGCAGCGGCGCGAGCCGATCGGCGTCGGTGATTGGTTCGCGGGAACGCTCGGACACGTCGGGACCGTCGACACGGACGACAATCCGCGAGGCCGCCGCGGCGACGGGGTCGCTGCCTGCCACCAGCATGCACTGTGCGCCGACCGCGTCCAGGACGCTGGTGATCCGCTCGACCGGGTGGGCCAGGTCCACCGGCACATAGAACCCGCCGGCCTTGACCACCGCCCACCAGGCGACGACCAGTTCCAGGGAACGTTCCATCGCCACGCCCACCGCACGCTCCGGCCCCACGCCGGCGTCGATCAGGGCCCGGGCCACCCGCGTGGACCACTCGTCGAGTTCCCGGTAGGACACCTGCCGCCCGCCGTCGATCACAGCTGTCGCATCCGGGTCGGTGGCGACGGCCGCGGTCAACAGGTGCGGGGCCACGCCCACCGGTGCCGTTACACCGGCGCCGGACAGCCCGGACAGCACGAGGTCACGCTCACCGCGGTCGAGCAGGTCGATCGACGACAGCCGCCGCGCCGGATCCGCGGTCATCGCCGCGAGCACCCGCTGGAGGCGGTCGATGATCGCCTCGACGCGGGTCGCGTCGAACAGATCGGTGTCGTACTCGACGCGCATGCCGATCTCGCGGCCCGGCATCGCCTCCACCGTCAGCGGGTAGTGGTTGTACTCGCGGTTGGCGAATTCGGTGATGGTCCAGTCGTGTTCGCCCGCGAGCGCACTGGTGTCGATCGGATAGTTCTCGTAGACGAACAGCGTGTCGAAGAGCCGGTCGTGACCGGTGGCCCGGTGGATGTCGATCAGCGCCAGATGCTGGTGGTCGAGCAGGTCGTTGTGCGTGTTCTGCAGCTGGTCGAGCAGGTCTGCGGTGGTGGTCGACGCCGTGATGGTGGCCCGCACCGGCACCGTGTTGATCAGCAGGCCGACCATCGCGTCGGCGTCGGCGATGTCGGCCTGGCCGACCCGTGAGCGCGGGGTGCCGAAGGCGACGTCGGGATGGCCGGTCAGGGACGTCAGCAGCAGAGCCCATGCGCCCTGCAGAACTGTGCTGACGGTGGTGTGCCGGGCGCGGGCGAGCTCGCCCAGTGCCCCGGTGATCTGCTCGGGCACACCGAACGAGGCGACGCCGCGGCGCCCCACCCCGAACCGGTCCTGGGTGCCGACCAGGGTGGGGGTCTCGAAGCCGGACAACGCCTTTCGCCACGCCTCGCGGGCACCATCGAGGTCGCGATCGGCCAGCCAGGTGAGGAACCGGCGGTAGGAGCCGGGCGCCGACAGCGGATGCCCGTGATAGATCGCGAAGATCTCACCCAGCAGGATGGGCAGCGACCAGCCGTCCACCACGATGTGGTGGAAGGTCAACACCAATCGGTGCCGCTGCGGCCCGACCCGGATCAACGCCACCCGGAACGCCGACTGATCGGCGAGGTCGCACACCGCGACGCGTTCGGCGACGCACAGCCGGTCCCCCTCGTCGGCGTCCGCATCCGTGAGATCCGCGTAGTGCCAGGCGGTCTCCGGATCACGGAGGATGACCTGCACCGGCTCGTCGAACTGGTCGCAGAAGCGGGCCGCGAGGTGGGGGTGGCGGTTGACGACCCTGCGGACCGCGTCGCGCAACCGCTGCGGGTCCACCGGCCCCGCCACGGTGAAATCCAGTTGCACCGCGTACATGTCGTCGTTGGCGTGTGCGGAGTCGGCATGGAAGAGCAGGCCCTGCTGCAGCGGAGTCAGCGGCAGGATGTCGGCGACCTCGTACCTGCGCTGCACCTCGTCGAGTTCGTGCTGGCTCAGCCTGGCAGGCGCGATGTCCGAGGGGGTGAGTCCGCCGCCGCCGCGTCGCACGTGTGCGCAGATGCCGGTCAGGGCCTCGAACCACAACCGGCTCAGGCGCTCGATCAGCGCAAGGTCGACCACCGACGGCGCCCACGTCCACGCCGCGCGCAGACACGGGCCGTCATCGGTGTCCGTGGTCACGGCGTTCAATTCCACGGTGTGGGCCAGCGGGATCCCGATGGCGGCCGCGACCTCGGTCAGCGGGAGGCTGTCCTGGCCGATGCGCCACAGGTCCTCGGACAGGGTGGCCGCTCCGGCCCCGAGGCGGCCGAGATAGTTGAACCCGATGGCCGGATCGGCGCCCTGGAGATCAGCGTCCGGATTGAGGTACCGCAGCAGGCCGTAGGACAGACCGTCGGGCAGGGCACGCAGCTGTTCCTTGGCGTCCTTGACGATCGCCCCCAGCGCCGCGTCACCGGCGCTCACGTGCGTCCAGGACAGTCCGCCGATCGTCAGCGACACCGGGTACTTGGTGGTGAACCAGCCCACCGTGCGCGACAGGTCGACGTCGGCGCCCAACTCCTCGGCGCGGCCATGGCCCTCGACATCGATGCCGACCGGCCTGATGTCGGTGCCAGTGCCGGTGCCGAGCAACTCGGCGACCGCCAGACCGAAGGCGATCAGCAGGATGTCCTGCGCTCCGGCGTGGAATGCCGTCGGCACCTCACCCAGCAATAGGCGGGTGGTGTCGGCATCGAGGGTCGTCGTCAGGTGTCCGGCCGTGGCGTAGGTGTCCCGCACGGGATCCAGCGCGGGCAACGCCGCCGGAACCGCCGCCACCTGCCGCCAGGCGTCGAGCCGCTCCACGACCTCGGACGCCACCGCATGCGCCTCGAGCCGCCTGGCCCACCGCGCGAACGACGTGCCGCCTGCGGGCAGCGCCACGGGCTGACCGCAGTGGTGCTGCGCCCAGGCGATGTTGAGGTCTTCCAGCAGGATTCGCCACGACACACCGTCGATCACCAGGTGGTGGACGATCATCACCAGCCGGCCGGTGCCGGGCGCCCACAGTGCGCGCAGCATCGCTCCGGCCGCCGGGTTCAGCCGCCGCCGCGCCTCCCGCACCGCTTCGTCGGTCAGGTGGTCCACCGACTGCAGACAGTCACGGGCACGCACCGATCCGGGTTCGGGCACCTCGAGCGACCACTCGCCGGCTTCCCGGGCGCCGGACATCCGCAGCGCGGCATGGTGATCCAGCAGGGCCTGCAGCACGATCTCGACATCGTCGCGGGTGACCCCGGGCGGGGCCTGCAGCACCATCGCCTGGTTGAACTGTTCGACCGGACCGTCCACGCCCGCCAACCACCGCATGATCGGGGTGGCGACCACCGGCCCGGTGCCATCGTCGGCCTCCCCGAACTCGTCGTCGGCGACCCGGGCGACCCGGGCCAGCCTGGCCACGGTCTGTTCGACGAAGACGTCGCGCGGCCGGCACACCACTCCTGCGGTCCGCGCGCGGGCCACCACCTGCATGGACAGGATGCTGTCGCCGCCCAGTTCGAAGAACGCGTCGTCGACACCGACCCGTTCGAGCCCGAGGACCTGTGCGTAGATGTCGGCGAGCACCTGCTCGACCGGGTCGGCCGGCGCGCGGTACGACTCGGTGGCGTAGGCGGGTGCGGGCAGGCTGCGGGTGTCCAGCTTCCCGTTCACCGTCAGCGGCACGGCGTCGATCACCACGATCGCGGCCGGCACCATGTAGCCCGGCAGCCGCTGGGCCAGCTGCGCCCGCAGCTCACTCGGATCAGTGGTGCCGGAACGGGTTTCGGTGACGTAGCCGACGAGGCGCCTGTCGCCTGGACGGTCTTCGCGGGCGATCACCGCCGCCTGTCCGACACCGTCGAGGTCGGCCAGCGCCGCCTGGATCTCGCCGAGCTCGATGCGGTAGCCGCGGATCTTGACCTGCTCGTCGGCGCGGCCCACGTAGCGCAGTTGCCCGTCGTCATTCCAGCGCACCAGGTCGCCGGTGCGGTACATCCTCGAGCCCGGCGCCCCGAAAGGGCATGCCACGAACCGCGATCCGGTCAGGGCGGTGCGGCCCACATACCCCATCCCGACACCGGAGCCGGCGACGTACAGTTCCCCGACCACGCCGGCAGGCACCGGCCGCAGCCAGTCGTCGCAGACGAACAGCGCCGCCCCTGCCGCCGGCGCGCCGATCGGCGCCGCCCCCGAACCCGCCGTCAGCGGCGTGCTCATCGACGCGTAGATGGTGGTCTCGGTCGGGCCGTAGGCGTTGACCATCACCCGGCCCGGCGCCCACCGGTCCACCACCTCGGCCGGACATGCCTCACCGCCGACGAACAGGGCCATCGACCCGAGCGCCCGCGGCGAGAGCATTCCCGCCGCCGAGGGGGTCTGGGTGAGCACGGTGACATGCTCGGCAAGCAGTAGAGCCTCGAAGTCCTGCGGTGACGCGGCGACCTCTTCGGGGACCACCACGAGCCGGCCACCGCCGAGCAGCGCACCCCAGATCTCCCAGACCGAGAAGTCGAAGGCGTACGAATGGCATTGCGACCACACCTGTCCGGGCGCCAAGCCGGCCTCCAGTGAGCCCACCAGCTGCGCGACGTTGGCGTGGGTGATCGCCACCCCCTTCGGCGTGCCCGTCGTACCGGAGGTGTAGATCACGTAGGCGACGTCGTCCGGCGCGGGCACCGCAAGCACGTTCTCCGTGGTGTTTTCGGCAGTGGCGTCGTCGATGTCGATGACGTGCACACCACAGCCGGCGATCCGGCCGGCGAGTTGCGAGGTGGTGAGAACCGCGATCGGAGCGGCATCGCCGAGCACGAACGCGATGCGCGCGTCGGGGTGCATCGGGTCCATCGGAACATAGGCCGCGCCGGTCTTGAGTACCGCCACGATCCCCACGATCGCCTCGGCCGACCGCGGAAGCAGCAGCGCCACCGAACCTCCGGGTCCGACGCCGCGCCCGGCGAGGGCCCGGGCCAGTCGGTCCGACGCCGCCTCGAGATCTCGATAGGACAGCCGGCGC
This sequence comes from [Mycobacterium] manitobense, assembly GCF_025821665.1. Lineage (GTDB taxonomy): Bacteria > Actinomycetota > Actinomycetes > Mycobacteriales > Mycobacteriaceae > Mycobacterium > Mycobacterium arseniciresistens. The sequence continues at coordinate 5,782 of NZ_JACKSJ010000014.1, read as the reverse complement.
TGACCGCAGCTGACCGCCACCGCGTCCGGTGTCCGGTTGACCTGCGCGCTCAGCAGGTCCGGGACCGATACGGCCGCAGTCGCCGGGCCGGCGGCGAGGTCGCGCCGGCCCACCTCGTCCAAGTGCGCGGCTTCGCCGGCCCGCAACACGCCCATCGCGGACAACTGCAGGTCCGGGTCGTGGGACATCGCGACCAACATCCGCTGCATCCGCTCCGCAAGGTCGGCGACCTCGAAGTCGGCGAACGGTTGGCCGGCGCCCACGGTGCTGAGGTACTGCTGGTCCCCGAAGCCGAGCAGAAAGAGCCCGAAGTGGCCGACCGGACCGAAAGTCGTGTAACTCGCCGTCGCCGTCGCGCCGGCGAAGTCCATCGTGAGGCGGGCGGGGACGAAATTGACGACCACCCGGTTGCGCGCCTGCCGGGAGTTGGCGTCACCGTCCAGCGTCTCCACGGGGAACTGCTGATGGCGCAGCAGTTCCCGGGTCCGCGTGTCGACCTGCCTGCAGAAGTCGGCGACGGTGCTTCCGGGTGCGGTCTTCAGCACCAGCGGCACGATGCCGGCGAGCATGCCGGGTAGGAGCTTGGACTCGGGGCGCACGCGCCTGCTGACCGGGAAGTCGAGGACCAGCTCGTCGGCGTCGCCGCCGCCGAGCCCACGCACGAGGAGTGCGCACACGGCGGTCATGATCGACGAGCGGCGGACGCCGTACTGCTTCGCCAGTGTCTTGATCCGGCCGACGACGGCGGGATCCATCTGTACCGGCGCCGACGGCCAGTACGTCTCGCTCTCGGTCTCCAGCGGCGCCCCGAGGTCAGGACCGCTGCCCGAGGGAAGGTGCTGGCTCCAGTACTGCCGGTCGTCCTGGAATCCGGCGGACGCTTCGTAGGCCGATTCTCCGTCGACCAGGTCGCGCAGCGAGGCGAAGTAGGCCGGTGGAACGGAGCGGCCGGTGGCCAGCGCGGTGTAGATGCCGGCGATCCGCCGGCCGATCAGCGAGAGGCCGAGCCCGTCGAGGATGATGTGGTGACAGCACGTGTACCAGATGTACTCGTCGGGACCCGTCTGCAGCAGTGAGAAGTTGATCAACGGGCCGTCCAGCGGCATCGGCGTCCGCTGGATCGCGGTCGCCAGCTCGCGGGCGTCCCGTTCGGGTTCCTTCGCGCCGGTGAAATCGTGCCTTCGCAGCCGGGTGTCCGGGTCGTCGGCCACCCGCTGGAACACCTGGCCGTCCACCTCGAAGAAGCGGGCCCGCAGCGCGTCGGCTTCCTGCACCACCTGCCGTACCGCCTGCTCGAAGAGGTCGGTGTCGATCCCGCCCTCGATGTGCACGAGGACGCCGAGTTGCCACTCGGTGCTCTGCCGGCCGGTTTGCTGCGCCAGCCAGATGTCCATCTGGGCGCGCGTCAACGGCAAGGCCCTGTCGTCCCGCTCCATGGAATTCACCGAGACTCCCCCTGAACGTTCGTGTCACATGTGTGGGACGCCGAGCCCTTTGCCGACTCGACGGCGCGCCTTGGGCCGGACATCGACGCACTTCTGATCGATCACGTCCGGCCCCGGGTGCTGTCGTCCCCGCCGACGTCAGAGCGCGAGGCGACAGGCACGCCGGCGAAGGGAATCCGCGGGCCGCGCCGAATCCCGATATTGACGTCAGCGAAATAACTGACCGGGCCGATCTTGGACCAATCTGTGGCCATGGCAGTAGCTGTAACACGCCTTATGGTTCGATCGCAAGGCTTTGCGAAATAAAAGCCATTAGTTGTCGTTAGTTAACGAATATCGCTACTCGCGGTAGCGCGTCAAATTTGCGAATGCAACTATTTGCGGACAGCTTCACCGCCGGGGTTCCAGCAGGCTGGAACAATTTGTGTTGATTCACAACGTGTTTGATGCATCAGCGAACAAGCGTCGGTCAAGCTCGGATCGTCACCATCACGGCTACCGATTTATCGTACGTCCGACGGTGCAAATCCTAGAGAGGAACGGGCCCCGCGTGTCCGTTTTGCCACGGATACGCGTCGAGTTTCAGGGAACCAGCCGGAGACGGTTGCGAGCCGCGACACGTTGTCATTTGCTGTTCTTCATCACCGCTACGAAATGCCGAGAAGTTCTTGGTTGCAGGCAACGCTCGATGTCCGGCGACCCGTCCCCACCCCGGCACCAGCGCCGGCGCGCAGGATTCCCCCGGCGGTCTGACCGCCGCACCGGATGCACGAGGTATTGCTGTGACCGCTCGCCGGTTCCGTCCGTCCGCCGAAGCGGCTCTCGGGCGCCGACAGCGTGTCGCGCGCGGGACGCTGGCGTCGCAGCGATCGGCCGCCGAAGATGCCACTCAGCGGTGGCGTTGCGGAGGGGTGTTTCGCCAGGTGATCGCCGGGCTGTCAGCCGCTCGTCGGCCCGGCCTTGCGGCCCGTCGTCGCCTGTCGGGCGGAGACAGCCGCGGCGAACAGGATCTCGGCCAACCGGGCGGTCGCCGGGGTGCTGCGATCCACCGGCGGTGCTGCGAGGTACACCTTCCACGACACGGCGTCGGCCAGATCGACGCCATGCAGATGAGTGAACTGCTGCGCCTCCGACGACGGCATGAACGCCGTGCCCAGCCCGCTGCCCACCAGGTCGGCCATGGCGGCGAACCCGGCGGGGACCTCGTAGGACGTCCGCGCGGAGACGCCTGCAGCGTGGCAGGCGTCGTCCATCAGGCGGCGGACCCCGAATCCCGGCGGAAAGCCGACGAGATCCTCGCCCGCGACGTCCGCGAGGTGGAGTCGTCGCCGCCCGGCCATGGGATGGTCACGACGACACACGAAGACCATCGGATCCTCGAAGAGCAATCGCATGTCGAGTTGCGGTGGGAATCGGTTGGGCACCGACACCAGCGCGAGGTCCAGCGAGCCCTCCATGAGCGCAGCGAGGTAGGCAGAAGAGCCGGTTTGGCTGAGCCGCAGTCGAAGTCGCACGAACGGGTGGGCACGATGGAACTCGCCGAGCGCACCGGGGACGTCCACCGGACCGTAGGAGACGAGTGATCCGAACTCGATGGTGCCGGCGAGTGCGCCGCGGTACTCGGCGACCGAATCGGTGGCGGCGCGGGTGACCTGCATTACGGCGTGCGCGTGTACACGGAACCGCTCACCGGCCGGGGTGAGGCTGATCCGCTGCCGCGTCCTGTCGAACAGCTCGACCCCGAGCTCGCGTTCCAGCTTCGCGATCGACGTCGACAGTGCCGACTGCACGACGTGGACTCGTGCTGACGCCCGCGTGAAGCTCAACTCGGCGGCGACGGCAAGGAAGTGCTCGACCTGGCGCAACTCCACGCGGATCATCGTATCTGTTTGATAGATGTCATCAATTCATGACAATCGTTGGACGCGATGCCCGCCGTGGGGTCGGATGGTTCACATGAACGCTCTGAACAGACGGCACTTCGGTCGCCTCGCGACACTGGCCGCCGGGGCGACCGCGCTCGCGGCATGCACGTCCGCACCGGCCGAGCCCGGTCCCCCAACTGCGCCGGCGCACCGGCTTGGCCCGGTCAAGCAGATCGACGCCGGCGATCTCGACATCGGATACGCCGAGGCCGGCCCGCCGGATGGGCGCCCCGTGATCCTGCTGCACGGCTGGCCGTACGACATCAACAGCTACGCCGACGTCTCCGCCCTGCTCGCCGGCCAAGGCTTCCGGGTCATCGTGCCGTACCTGCGCGGCTTCGGAAGCACCCGCTTCCTGTCTGCGGATACCGTTCGCAACGGTCAGCAGGCCGCGCTCGCGCACGACGTGATCAGCCTGATGGACGCCCTGCAGATTCCCGCCGCGATCCTCGGCGGCTACGACTGGGGCGGCCGCACCGCCAACGTCGTCGCGACGCTGCGGCCGCAACGGTGTGCGGGACTCGTCGCCGTCAGCGGCTACATCACGGTGAATCTGGCGGCGAACCGTGAACCCCTGCCGCCGAAGGCGGAGTACGGCTGGTGGTATCAGTACTACTTCGCGACACCTCGCGGAGAGGCCGGCTATCGGGAGAACACCCATGACTTCAACAAGTTGATCTGGCAGCTCGCATCGCCGGAGTGGAAGTTCACCGACGCCACCTACGACCTGTCCGCGGCCGCGTTCGACAACCCCGACCACGCCGACATCGTCATCCACAACTACCGCTGGCGGCTGGGCCTCGCACCCGGCGAGTCCCGGTTCGACGCCGACGAGTCCCGGCTGGCCGGCCGTCCTGCGGTCACTATCCCGACCATCACCATCGCCAGCGACTTCGACGGCGCGGCTAAGGACGGCGCTGCCTACCGGGCGCTCTACACCGGCTGGTACCAGCACCGCATCCTCGACGGCATCGGCCACAACGTGCCCCAGGAGGCGCCGGAGGAGTTCGCCTCGGCGATCGCCGAGGTGGCCGGACAGCCCCGGTGACACCCGGTCGACGGGCGACCGCCAGGTCTCGCCGCTGTGGCCGAACCGTGATCAATGCTTGACCGAATCATCAACGCGCGCCGCAAGGTTCGACCGTTGACGCGCCCGTAAGATGGCAGCGTTCAAGATCGCGCGTGATGACAGGGGTTCGAGTAGATGCGGGCAGTCGTCCAACTTGTCCTACCGGTGGTGGTGGCCGGCGCGGCCGTGCTCGGGGGCTCACCCGACGTCGACACCGCAGCGGTCAGTCTGCCCATGTCCGGCGCTGTCGAATCCGTCGCGCCGACCCGTGGCGCGCGCGTCGGAGTCGCGCATCCGGTGGTGGTCACCTTCGGTGGGCCGATCGCCGACCGCGCTGCCGCCGAGCGGGCACTGCGGATCACGTCGACGCCCGCCAGGACCGGCAGATTCGAGTGGCTCGACGATCATGTTGTGCAGTGGATTCCGGACCAGTTCTGGCCGTCGCACAGCACGGTCGCCCTGTCGGTGAACGGCAAACTGACTCTGTTCGAGACCGGCCCCGCCGTCGTCGGGGTCGCCGACCTCTCGGATCACACGTTCACCGTGACCATCGACGGGGTGGGGGCGGATTCGCCGTTCAGATTACCCGCGCCCCACCACCTGCCCCGCCTTGGCGAGGAGGGCGTGCTGCTGGCGACGATGGGCCGGCCGGAGTACCCGACCCCTGTCGGCACCTACAGTGTCCTGGCGAAAGATCCGGTGGTGGTCATGGATTCGAGCAGCGTCGGAATCCCGGTCACCGACCCCGACGGCTATCTGCTCGAGGTGGAGGATGCCGTGCGATTCACCAGCCGTGGACTTTTCGTGCATTCCGCGCCGTGGGCCGTCAACTCGATGGGGCTCGAGAACGTCAGTCACGGCTGCATCAGCCTGGCGCCGGCCGCGGCGGAGTGGTACTTCGACACCGTCAGCGTCGGCGATCCGGTTATTGTGCAGGAGTAGCGACCCCGGATCCAAGGTGTCCCGAACGTGTCCGCACACGTTCTGGCACAACGGAATCCGGGCCACATGGCGTGCACAGCACACCATGTGACCCGGGAGTGGGCGCGGAGACGCCGCGCTACCTCACGAGGACGGCCTTGTCCACAGGTGCTGCCTGAATCGGCGCACCCGCGGCGGTCTTTCCGGTCGGCACACCCTTTCCGCCCAGACCGCCCATTTCGAGGAGCGGAGCGCCTCCGGCCGCAGGTGCGGCGATGGGGGCGCCTGCCGGCACCGGCGGCACGACCGGAACCGGTGGGACGAGGGGAACGGGCGGCACGGGAGGCGCGGCCGGCACCGGTGGGACGACTGGTGGGGCGACCGGCGGAACGACGGGCACGGGCGGCGCCAACGGCGCGGCG
>NZ_JACKSJ010000013.1 GCF_025821665.1 [Mycobacterium] manitobense | reverse complement strand
TTCTACCCACTCGAGCCGACGAGTATTCGTTTGCTGAAATCTACCCTCGCGGCAATTATGCCAGCGTCGCCCGGATGCCGACGGTGATGTAGGGCAGCGCCAGACCGTTGCTGTTGGCCAGCGCCGGATGGGTGCGCAACAGTTCGCGGACCTTGTCCAGCGTTTGGGTGCGCACCGCGGCCGGGGAGGTGATGCAGTAGCTGCGGGAGGCGACCAGATCGATGAGCGCCTGCGGGGTCAGATAACTCGTCCACTCGACGCGGCTGCGCTCCAGACCGGTGAACGTCGCCGGCAGGGTGACCTCGTCGTTGAGCGGATCGTGTTCGTGGCCGATGATGTTGCCGAGGTCCTTGACCCAGCCCATTCGTTCGTCGCGGGTGTTCCACACCAGCCCGAGTCGTCCACCGGGACGCAGCACCCGGGCGATCTCCGCGGTCGCGCGCTGCACGTCGAACCAATGCCAGGCCTGGGCCACCACGACCGCATCGACGCTGTTACCAATGCCAGGCCTGGGCCACCACGACCGCATCGACGCTGTT
>NZ_JACKSJ010000012.1 GCF_025821665.1 [Mycobacterium] manitobense | reverse complement strand
TATCTGACGGCGCTGATCTACCTCATCGCCCGGGGCAAGGGGATGGCCGAACGGGCGCAGGCCGCGGCCGTGGCCGCCAGGCAGGAGACCGACGAGTACATCAGACAGGCTGCCGGCCGGTCGCCGGCGCAGGAGATCGCCGACGCCAAATCCCTGCTGGATTCGGGGGCCATCAGCCCGGACGAGTACGAAGCGCTGAAAGCCAAGGCGATGAGTTACACCGTGCCGCCGACGGGACAGGAGTCCCGGTAGAACGTCGACCACTACCCCATCACTGTGGACTGGGTTACACACTGTATTGATCGCGCGTCAATCCGTAACGGAGTGATCCGGTCGCTTTCACAGTTTCCCCTGGAGACTCATAGCCGACGGCCCGCCGGGCCAAATCGGTTGTGAATCGCTATAACTCGTGCCGCAACGACGCGGC
>NZ_JACKSJ010000011.1 GCF_025821665.1 [Mycobacterium] manitobense | reverse complement strand
CACCGATGCTGGTGTTCCAGGCCACCACCTTCTTCACCCACTACGCCACCGATCATCTGCACTTCTCGATGAACTTCGTGCTGCTGACGGGGGTGCTCGGCGGGCTGTGTGAGGTGCTGTTCGTGGTCGTCTCGGCGACGCTGAGCGACACCTACGGCCGCAAACGGGTCCTCGCGATCGGGTTCGCCTTGGCGGTGCCGTGGTCGTTCGTACTCTTCCCGTTGGTGCAGACGGGAAGTCAGGCGGTGTTCGGTGTCGCGATCGTGGCCACCTACGCCCTCATCGGGGTGTGCATGGGGCCGATGGCGGCGTTCCTGCCGGAGATCTTCGCACCGCAGTACCGCTACTCCGGGGCCGCGCTGTCGCACACCCTCGGTGCCGTGATCGGCGGCACCCTCGGTGCCGTGATCGGCGGC
>NZ_JACKSJ010000010.1 GCF_025821665.1 [Mycobacterium] manitobense | reverse complement strand
GTGCTGCGCTGGCGGCCCGGCCGGACGTGTTCGGTCCGCAGGGCCGCCCCGGCGGGCTCTTCGACGCGCTGGCCGCGGCCGACGGACGGCTCTCGGCCCCGGCGCTGCTGGCGCAACTGTTGACCACCATGGCGCCGATCTGGCCCGCGGACAACGTGATCGGAGCCGAGCGGCTCGGCGACTGCTGGCGCCACGACGCGGTCCCCGGGCCGGGCCTGACCGCGGGTTGGGTGCCGTTCCACAAGCTGTCACAGTGGCTGACCTATTCGCTGCTCGAGCCGTTCGAGTGGGCAGGGGTGCGGGCCGACGACGTCGGCGCGCTGACCGGGCTGCCCGAGTACCGCAACGGCGGCCTGCTGCTCGACACCGGCGTCCTGCATCTGCGCGACGCGGCGTGGACCACGCAGACGTGGCGGCCCGGCGACGAACTGGTCGTCGAATGGCGTGCGCTGACCGTGGCACTGCTCGACGACCTGGCGCCGCTGGTGCGCTCGGAACTCGGCGTGGGCGCGCAGGATCTGCCGCTGGCGTGCATCCTCGAGGGCGGCACCTGGGCGACCGGCAGGGCGCTCGCGGGCCGGCTGCGCGGGGGGCTGCCACCATTGACGGTCAGCAGCGACGGGACGGTGTTCTGACATGGCCGGGGTCCATCTCGTCGAGCACCCGCTGGTGCAGCACAAGCTCACACTGATGCGCCGGAAGGAGGCGTCCACGAACAGCTTCCGCCGTCTGCTGCAGGAGATCTCGGCGCTGATGGCCTATGAGGTGCTCCGGGACATGCCGATGCACGACATCGAGATCGAGACGCCGCTGGAGACGATGACCAGCCGGGTGATCGACGGGAAGAAGCTCGTCTTCGTGTCGATCCTGCGTGCGGGCACCGGCATCCTGGACGGCATGCTGACCGTCGTGCCTGCGGCGCGGGTCGGCCACATCGGCCTGTACCGGGATCCGAAAACGCTTGTCGCCATCGAGTATTACTTCAAGATGCCGGGCGACCTCGACGAGCGCGACGTGGTGGTGGTCGATCCGATGCTGGCCACCGGACACTCGGCGGTGGCCGCGGTGGAGCGGCTCAAGGAGTGCTCGCCGCGCTCGATCAAGTTCGTCTGCCTGCTCACCTGCCCCGAGGGGATCGAGGCGCTGCAGGACGCCCACCCCGATGTGCCGATCTACACGGCAGCGATCGATCGCCGGCTCGACGAGCACGGGTACATCGTTCCCGGTCTCGGCGACGCCGGCGATCGCATGTTCGGCACCAAGTAGCGCGCGGAACTCAGGCGGCGGTGAGGCCCATCAGCGCGTCGTCGACGGTGGAGAAGAGCGCCAGGTCGTCGTTGAGGCCGAGCACCGTGATGGGCCGGCTGGTGACCGGTCCGGCGGCGACCACTCCGAACGCGGCGGCGGCGGAGCCCCAGCGGGCGGCCAGCAGCGAGTTGATGCCTGCGGCGGCCAGGAAGCGGACGCCGGTGAGATCGACGATCACCCCGCCCGCCGGCTTCTTGCTGCAGGCCATCTCGATGGCGGTGGTCAGCTCTGTGGCGGTGCGCATGTCGACACACCCGCCGACGTTGATGACGATCGCGGAGCCCAGCTGGGCCTCGGTGAGTTCGATTCCTGGAAGCGTTGTGATGGTGCTCGAGATAGAGATGTGTCCGTCCATGAGGGATTCCTCGGACTTCCCGGCGCATTCAGCGCCTTGATGGCGTCGTCTCGACGCCCGGTACTGCAGAGGGCTACGTCCCAACCCGATGCAAGGTCATTCGTGGGAGTTCCACAGGTCGTCGGCCGCGAGGGCCGGGTGACCGCTGCACCCCACGCTACGGCAATCGGCATCCACAAGCCAGGGGCGCGTCAATATCCGGTGATGAGCCCTCCTACCAGCCACGATCGTCGTTTGGGCGTCGTATCGTCTGATTTGTGAACCTCGACGAGCTGCACTGGTTCGTGGTCCTGGCGCAGACCCAGCACATGACCGATGCGGCCGCCGAGCTGCGGATCACCCAGCCCACGCTGTCGCGGGCCCTGGCCCGCCTGGAGGAGCGGGTCGGCACCCAGCTGTTCGACCGGGTGAACCGGCGGCTGCGCCTCAACGTGTACGGCGAGATCATGCTCGAACACGCGCAGCGCAGCATCGCCGAGATCACCTCGGCCACCGATCGGATCGCGGCCCTGCGCGATCCCGAGGGCGGCACCGTGCGGCTGGCGTTCCTGCACTCGCTGGCGAGCTGGTTCGTCCCCGATCTGCTCGGCCGGTTCCGCACCGAGGCGCCGCGGGTGCGGATGCTCCTGCGCCAGGCCGCGGCCTACGACATCGCCGAATACCTGGGCGGCGGTCAGGTCGACCTGGCGATCACCGCACCACGACCGGAGAACGGCGAATTCGGCTGGCATCAGCTCCATGTCGAGCGACTGTGCCTCGTCGTCCCGCGCGATCACCGGTTCGCCGGGCGGCGCAGGATCCGGCTGGCCGAGGCGGCGGGCGAACCGATCGTCGCGCTGGGCGAACAGTTCGCGCTGCGCGCGTTGACCGACCAGTTGTGGGCGGCCGACGGCGTCAGTCCCCGGGTGGTCTTCGAGGCGATCGAGGTGCCCACGGTGGAGGGACTGGTGGCCGCGGGCCTCGGGGTGGCCGTCGTGCCGATGCCGGCGCCGCCCCGCGGCGAACCGGCCGCCGCGTACATCCCGCTGACGAACCCGCACGCCCGGCGGTCAGTGGGCCTCGCGTGGCACGCGGCGCGGCCGATGTCTCCTGCGGCGCGCCGGTTCGCCGCGTTCCTCGGCGCCGCCGTCGAATGATGCGTGTGTCGTATCACCGTGCGTCGTTGCATGCATTGGACACATTGATTCGCCGTTCATAGCGTTTCCCGGGTGACCGCCACCGTCGAAGCGCTCGATCTCGACCGGAATGGACACGCGCGCGGCACCCGGGCCTACCGCCGCGCCCTGGCGGCGCTGTTCTGCGCGGGCCTGGCCTCCTTCGCCCAGCTCTACGCGCCGCAGGCGGTGCTGCCGCAGGTCTCCGCCGAACTGGGCGTCACGGCGTCGCGGGCCGCGCTGCTGATCTCCGTCGCCACCATCGGCCTCGCGGTCGGCGTCATCCCCTGGTCACTGGTCTCCGACCGGATCGGCCGGGTCAGGGCGATGTCGGGCGCGGTGGTCGCCGCGACGCTGCTCGGCCTGGTGACGCCGTTCGCGCCGACCATGCCGCTGCTGCTGACCGGACGCTTCCTTGAGGGTCTGATGGTGGGTGCGGTGCCCGTCGTCGCGCTCACCTACCTCACCGAGGAGATCGACCCGCGCGACGCCGCCCGCGCCGCGGGCACCTACGTGGCGGGCACCACGATCGGCGGGCTCACCGGCCGCCTGCTGGCCGGGCCCGTCGCCGACGCCACGACGTGGCGGCTCGGGATCTTCTCGGTGTCGGTGCTCTGCGCCGTCGCGGCCGTGGCGTTCATCGCGCTGATCCCGGCGCAGCGCGGCTTCATGGTCGGGCAGGCAGCCGGCCGTGGATGCGGCCTGCTGCGCCGGCTGGCCGTCAATCTGCGCTCGCCCCAACAGCTCACGCTGTTCGCCGTCGCGTTCGTGCTCACCGGCGGCTTCGTCGCGCTCTACAACTTCCTCGGCTTCCGGCTGTCCGCGCCGCCGTTCGGCCTTCCGCACACGGTGATCAGCCTGGTGTTCGTGGCCTACCTGGCCGGCACCTGGTCGTCGGCCCGATCCGGAGCGGCCGCATCACGATTCGGCCGCAAGCCGGTGCTGCTCGCGGCGGCCGCGGTGATGGCGGCGGGTGTGGCCGCGACGCTGGCCACCCACGTGGTCGTGGTGCTTGCCGGCCTGGTGGTCGCGACCGCGGGCTTCTTCGGCGTGCACGCGATCGCCTCGGGGTGGGCCGCAAGGGCGGCCACCGTCGGCCGGGCGCAGGCCGCGTCGCTGTACAACTTGGCGTACTACGCCGGTTCGAGCGTGTTCGGGTGGCTGGGCGGGGTCATGCTCGACGGCTTCGGCTGGACAGGGGTCGCGACGATGATCCTCGCGCTCACCGCCGTAGCGGCCGTGGCCGCCGCCGTCGTGCTCAGATGAGTCGTGCTCAGATGAGGGCGTCGATCGCCCGGTGGATCCGCTGCTCGCTGACGGGGCGGGGAGTGCCGAGCTGCTGTGCCCACAGGCTGACCCGCAACTCCTGGATCTGCCGCGCGACGTCGCGAACATCGGTGCCCGCCGCCCGGCCGGGGGCGAGTGCGCGCAGCACCTCGTCGTAGGCCTGCTGCACCGCGTGCACCCTGGCCATCCGCTCGCGGTCGGCGTTCAGCGCGTGCGGCAGCCGCTCGAGTCGCCTGCCGATGGCCGTCAGGTAGCGGGTCAGGTCGCTCAGGTGGGCGGCGCCGGTGGCGGCGACGAAACCGCGCGGCAGCAGGCCGGCCAGCTGGTCGCGGATGTCGGCTATCGAGTCCGCCTGCGCCGCCGACGGTGTCCGCGGCAGTGCCAGTTCCACGTCGTGCGCCGCGGCCAGCACCTTCTGCACGCGGCCGACGACGTCGAGCGTGGTCGGCACCAGCGCGCCGGCCACCCGGTCGCGCAGCGCGGCGAACTCGGCCCGCGTCCACACCGGGACGGGCGCCAGCGCGGCGACGGCGGCATCGGCACAGTCCTCGATCAGCGCCTGCAGTGAGCCGTCGGGATTGGCGCCGAGCACCAGCCGGGTGCGGGTGTCCAGAGCGCGTTCCACGGCCTTGGCCGGTGACGGCGCCGAGAGCCTCAGCAGCCGGCGCACGCCGGGTGTCATCGCGGCGCCCTGCTCGGCCGCCGTGGCCAGCACCCGCACGTCCACCGCGGCGCCGGCGTCGACCAGCGCCGGGTATCCGCGCACCGTCCGGCCGCCGACGGTGCGTTCGACCGTGCGCGGCAGCTCGTCGAGGTCGTCGGGCCAGCCGCGCAGCCCACTGCGTTCGAGGTCGCCGGCGACTGCCTCGGCGACGGCCCGGCGCGTCGACCCGGCCAGCTTCTCCTGCAGCGCGTCGAGGTTCTTGCCGCGGGCCACCTCGGCGCCGTCGGCGTCCTCGACGGCGAACGTCACCCTCAGGTGCGCGGGCAGCTTGTCCAGGTCGAACGCGTCGACGGGGACCAGCACCCCGGTCCGGCGGTGCAATTCCCGCTGCAGCGCGTCGAGCAGCGGCTCCGTCCCGGGATCCAGCGTGGCAAGCACGGCGCGTGCGGTGTCGGGTGCGGGGACGAAGTTGCGCCGCAGCGGTTTCGGCAGTGAGCGGATCAGTTCGGTGACCAGTTCCTCGCGGAAGGCCGGCACCTGCCAAGCGAACTGGTCACCGCCGAGGCGGGCCAGCACGTCGACGGGGACGTGCACGGTCACGCCGTCGTCGGGCGCGGTCGGCTCGAAGCGATACGTGAGCGGCAGCGACAGGTCGTCGGCCTCCCAGCGGTCGGGCTGATCAGCCGAGACGTCACTGCGCAGCAGGTCGGCGCGCGTCATGGTGAGAAGGTCGGGGGTCTTGTGCCGCTGCTTCTTCCACCACCCGTCGAAGTGCCGCGCCGACACCACGTCCGCGGGCACCCGGGCGTCGTAGAACGCGAAGATGTCGTCGTCGGTCACCAACAGGTCGCGCCTGCGGGTGCGCTCCTCGAGCTCGGCCAGTTCCTCACGCAGCCGGGCGTTGTCGCGGAAGAAGTGGTGCCGGGTCTGCCACTCGCCGTCGACCAGCGCGTGCCGGATGAACAGCTCGCGCGCCAGTTCCGGATCGTGCCGGGTGTAGTCGACGCGGCGGCGGGCCACCAGCGTCAACCCGTAGAGGGTGACCCGCTCGTAGGCCATCACCGCGCCACGCTGGGCGTCCCAGTGCGGCTCACTGTGGTTGCGCCGCACCCGGTCCCCGGCGATCCGCTCCACCGTCTCCGGCTGGACCCGCGCCGCGATGCGCCCGTACAGCCTGCTGGTCTCCACCAGGTCGGCCACCACGATCCAGCGCGGCGGCTTGCGGGTCAGCACCGAACCCGGGGCCAGGACGAAGCGGGTGTTGCGGGCGCCGAGGTACTCCCGCGACTCCTCCTGGCGCATGCCGACATGGGACAGCAGCCCCGCGAGCAGCGCGGCGTGTACCCGGTCCGGTTCGGCCGGCTCCTTGTCGTCCGATTCGACGATGCCCAGGTCGCGGGCGATGCTCCGCAGCTGCCCGTTGAGGTCCTGCCACTCCCGGATCCGCAGGTAGTGCAGGAACTCGTCGCGGCACATCCTCCGGAAAGAGCTGCCGGACCGCTCCTTTCGCTGCTCGCGCAGGTAGCGCCACAGGTTCAGGTAGCTCATGAAGTCGGACTGCTCGTCGGCGAACCTGGCGTGCTTCTGCCGGGCCGCCTCCTCCCGGTCGGCGGGGCGTTCGCGCGGATCCGGGATGGACAGCGCGGCGGCCAGCACCAGCACCTCGCGCACGCAGCCCTCGGTGTCGGCCTGCAGGATCATCCGGCCGATGCGGGGGTCAAGCGGCAGCCGGGCCAGCCGGCGGCCGACGTCGGTCAGCGCGCCGCCCTCGTCGAAGGCGCCCAGCTCCTGCAGCAGTTGCACGCCGTCGCGGATGCTGCGCGCATCGGGCGGATCCAGGAATGGAAACCGTTCGACATCACCGAGTCCCAGGGCAGACATCTGCAGCAGCACCGCGGCGAGGTTGGTCCGCAGGATCTCGGGGTCGGTGTAGCGGGGCCGCGACGCGAAGTCGTCCTCGGAGTACAGCCGGATGCACACGCCGGGCGCGACGCGTCCCGAGCGGCCGGCCCGTTGCGCGGCCGACGCCTGCGAGATCGGCTCGATCGGCAGCCGCTGCACCTTGGTGCGACGGCTGTAGCGGGAGATGCGCGCCGTGCCGGGGTCGACGACGTATCGCACCCCCGGCACCGTCAGCGACGTCTCGGCGACGTTGGTGGCCAACACGATCCGGCGGTGAGCCGTGCCGATTCCCCGGTCGCTGCGCTCCTGCCCGCCGGTCCTGGGCGTGAACACCTTCTGCTGTTCTGCGGTCGGCAGCCGGGCGTAGAGCGGCAGCACCTCGGTGTGCGGATCGAGTGCGGCCCGCAAGGCCTCGGCGGTGTCGCGGATCTCCCGCTCACCGGACAGGAACACCAGCACGTCGCCCGGCGGTTCGGCCGCGAGCTCGCGCACCGCGTCGACGATCGCCTCGGTCGGGTCACGCAGCTCGGTGCGCACCACCTCGTGGTCGGGATCGTCGGGGTCGTCCCCGTCCGCCGCCGGGACGACGACTTCCAGTGGCCGGTAGCGGATCTCGACGGGGTAGGTGCGCCCGGACACCTCAACGATCGGCGCTGGTATGCCCGCCGCGTCGGCGAAGTGGGCGGCGAACCGCTGCGGCTCGATGGTCGCCGAGGTGACGATCACCTTGAGGTCGGGGCGGCGCGGCAGAAGTTCGCGCAGATAGCCGAGCAGGAAGTCGATGTTGAGGCTGCGCTCGTGGGCCTCGTCGAGGATCAGGGTGTCGTAGCCGAGCAGCCTGCGGTCGCGCTGGATCTCGGCGAGCAGGATGCCGTCGGTCATCAGCTTGACCAGGGTGCGGTCGCTGACCTGGTCGGTGAACCGGACGGTGTAGCCGACGGCGTCGCCGAGCGGGGTGCCGAGTTCGTCGGCGATGCGCTGGGCGACGGTGCGCGCGGCCAGCCGGCGTGGCTGCGTGTGGCCGATGGTGCCCCGCAGGCCGCGGCCGAGTTCCAGGCAGATCTTCGGCAGCTGGGTGGTCTTGCCCGATCCCGTCTCCCCGGCGATCACCACCACCTGGTTCTCGCCGATGGCGGTGGCGATCTCGCCGCGCAGGTCGCTGACGGGCAGGTCGGGGTAGGTGATCGCAGGCACTGCCGCGGCGCGGCCGGCGATGATCGCCTCACCGGCGGTGACCTGCGCGGCGAGCTGCGCCAGACGGTCGGCGTCGACGGGGCCGCGCAGGTTCTTCAGCCTGCGGCCGATCCGCGCCGCGTCCCGGATGGTGAGCCCGTCGAGGCGGGCGCGCAACGCACGCACGTCGTCGCGGGGCTGATCGGACACTCCGACAAGGGTAGGCGGTGGAACGGGGCGGGCCGATCCGGTGTTGTGCCGGGCATGACCACGCGTGATCAGCTCAGTGCCTACCTGCGGTCCCGGCGGGCCCGGCTCTCGCCCGCCGACGTCGGCCTGCCCACGAGCGGGCGTCGTCGCACACCGGGACTGCGCCGCGAGGAGGTCGCCGTCCTCGCCGGTGTCGGGGTGTCCTGGTACACGTGGCTCGAACAGGGCCGCGACATCACCGTGTCGGCAGACGTGCTCGACGCGGTCGCCCGGACGCTGCGCCTCGACCCGCACGAACGGGCGCACCTGTACGTGCTGGCCGGGGCGAACCCGCCGCTGCCCGACCGCAGCGGCGACGCCGTCACCCCGGAGGTGCGCAGGCTGCTCGACACCTGGCCCGCGCCTGCCGTGGTCCGTGATCGGCACTGGCGGCTGCTGGCGTTCAACGGCTGGGCCGAAACGGTTTTCGGTTACCGGGACGCCGATGAGAACTGCCTGGTGACGTTCTTCACCAGCATCCGCTACCGCGACATGCGGATGGACTGGGAGTCGGCAGCGCCTGCCGTGGTTGCCGCCTTTCGTGCCGATGCGGCGCTCTTCCCTGAGGACGGCGAGTTCGGCCGCCTCGTGCAGCGGCTGCGGTCGGTCAGCGCCGAGTTCGCCGAACTGTGGGGACGCCACGACGTCACCGCCCCGGCGCAGACCGTCAAGGCGGTGCGACATCCCGCGGTGGGCGAGCTCTACTTCGACACCACCACACTGCTGGTCGCCGACCACCCGGACTGGCATCTCGAGCTGTCGAACCCACTGCCCGGCACCGACACCCGCGACCGCCTCGACCGGCTGCCCAGCCTGGTGGTGTGAACACCAGGACAACCACGCACTGCCGCGGCGGCCGGATGCCCGCGACGCTGAAGCCATGACTGATTCCCGCTTCGACGACAAGGTCGCGCTGATCACCGGCGGCACCAGCGGCATGGGCCTGGCTACCGCCCGCCTGCTGCTCTCCGAGGGCGCCACCGTGGTCATCACCGGCCGCGACGCCACCCGCCTCGAGACGGCGGCCGAGGGGCTCGTCGGTGGCGCCAGGGTGCTGCCCCTGGTGGCCGACGTCGCCGATCCGGCGGCGCTCGACGCCGTGCGCGCGGTGGTCGGCGAGCGGTTCGGCCGGCTCGACGTGGTGTTCGCCAACGCCGGGACGGCGACGTTCGCCGCCACGGACACCGTCACCGCCGCGGAGTTCGACCGCATCGCCGACACCAACTTCAAGGGCGTGTTCTTCACCGTCGCGCGGACCCTGCCGCTGCTGGCCGACGGCGCGGCGATCGTGATCAACGCCTCGTGGAGCCTGCACCGCGGAATGGCCGGGGCCGCGGTGTATTCGGCCACCAAGGCCGCCGTGCACAACCTCGCCCACACCCTGGCCGCGGAACTGGCGCCGCGCCGGATCCGGGTCAACTCGGTGAGCCCGGGCTACATCGAGACGCCGATGTTCCACGACAACGTGTCGCCCGACGCCCAGCCCGCGGTGCTCGCGGCGATCGCCGCCGGACGATTCGGCACACCGCAGGACGTGGCGTCGGCGGTGGCATTCCTCGCCTCGGCGGAGGCGTCCTACGTCAACGGCGCTGACCTGGTGGTCGACGGCGGGCTCGTCGCCGCGATCCCCGGCGCGATGCGGTAGCGGTCAGCGCCCGGCGGGCGTGCCCCAGTCCTCCCAGAACAGCAGATTCGATCGCAGCCGCGGATGGGCCACCTTGTCGAGCACCTTGACCCCGGCGCCGGCGATCGCCGGCTTGCCGACCACGCGGTGGAAGAACCGGCCGCGCCGGTACTCCCGGCCCCACGCCGCCCGGATCCGCTGGGTGTAGTTGGTGAAGTCGTCCGGCCCGCCGTTGGTCAGCGCGGCGATCGCGCACTCCCCGGCGGCCATCCCCGACTGCAGGGCCTTGGAGATGCCTGCACCCGAGACCGGCCGGGCCGCACCGAGTGCGTCGCCGGCGAACAGGATGCCGGGCCGCCACGGCGGCCACGCGGAGAATCCCATCGGCAACCGCCAGGCCTGCAGCGCCTTCGACCGTTTGAGCTCCTCGACCGGCGGCAGCCGCCACTCGGCGGGCAGCGTCGCCATGAAGGAGCCCAGGAGGTCGGTGGCGTTGATCTCGTGCCAGCGCCGGTAGCTGGTGGCGTAGCCCAGGCCGATGTTGGCCCGGCCCCCGCCGAGCGGGAACACCCACCCGTAGCCGGGCAGCTGATCGCCGTCGAAGGTCAGCTTCAGATGGATGTCGAGGGTGTCGCCGTCCGGGCCCTCGAGCGGCATCTCGGCGCGGATCGCGATCGCGGAGTAGTTCGTGTACGGCGACGTCAGGTTCAGCGCCCGCCGGGTCGGCGAATACGCGCCGTCGGCGGCGATCACCGCGTCGGCCGCGATCTGTTCGCCACCCTTGAGCACCACGCCGGTGACCCTGCCGTCCTCGACGACCGGCGCGGCCACCTCGGCGCCCTGACGCACCTCGGCACCCGTCGAGGCCGCCTTCTCCAGCAGCAGGCCGTCGATCTCGGTACGCCGGGCGACGTAACCGTGGTCGGGCATCCCGGGCCTGCGGGGGAAGCCGAGCTCCCACGCGCTCGGGCTGAAGATCCTCGCGCCGTTGACGCGGTGGAACTTGTCGACGGCGTCGGCCAGCCCCATCTTCTGGATGTAGCTGACGGCGCGTGGCGTCAGCCCGTCGCCGCACGGTTTGTCCCGCGGGAACTCGGCCTTGTCGAGCACCACCACCCGGGCGCCCGTCTGGGCCGCCTGCCATGCCGCGGCCGACCCCGCCGGCCCACCTCCGGCTATCACGATGTCGTATCGCTGCGTCACTGGCTCGTCATCCGTCGTCGTTTCCCCTGGCCACCATCACAATAGGAGGGCGGCGCCGACACCCCACGGTAACCGTCGCGCGGTCACAGTTGCGTAATGCCCGGATTCGCCCGCAGTGAATCCAGCCGGACCGACTCTTGACTGATTCCAGAAAAGCGACAAGACTCGTCACCGTGCCCGCCGCCTCCGAATTCCCGGACATGCTGCGCGCTGCCGCGCTGCGCGTGACGCGGCCCCGGCTGGCCGTGCTGGGCGCGGTGCACGCACTCCCGCACGCCGACACCGACTCGATCATCCGCGCCGTCCGCCACGACCTGCCCGAGGTGTCGCACCAGGCGGTCTACGACTCGCTGAGCGCGCTGACCGCCGTCGGCCTGGTGCGGCGCATCCAGCCCGCCGGGTCGGTGGCGCGCTACGAGTCGCGCGTCGGCGACAACCACCATCACGTGGTGTGCCGCGGCTGTGGCGCCATCGCCGACGTCGACTGCGCCGTCGGCGAAGCGCCCTGCCTCACAGCTTCGGATGACCAGGGTTTCGTCATCGACGAGGCCGAGGTCATCTACTGGGGATTCTGTCCCGACTGTTCCACCGCTCGAGCACACTCCCGATCACACCCGTGATCAGCCCCATCACCCACATGATGTTCACGCAACACGAAGGGAAACACAGTGTCATCCGATACTTCTGACGCCAAACCGCCATACCCCGAGGCGCCGACCCAGAGCAAGGGCAGCGAGAGCGAGAACCCGGCGATCAAGTCGCCCGAGGTGAAGGGCGGCGCTCCGCGGAAGAACCAGGATTGGTGGCCCGAGCAGATCGACGTCTCGGTGCTTCATGCCCACTCCAACAAGGGCAACCCGCTGGGCGATGACTTCGACTACTCCAAGGAGTTCGCGCAGCTCGACGTCGAGGCCCTCAAGGCCGACGTCATCTCGGTGATCAACACCTCGCAGGACTGGTGGCCGGCCGACTACGGCAGCTACGCCGGCCTCTTCATCCGGATGAGTTGGCACGCCGCGGGCACCTACCGCACCTATGACGGACGCGGCGGTGGCGGCCAGGGCATGCAGCGCTTCGCGCCGCTGAACAGCTGGCCCGACAACGCCAACCTCGACAAGGCCCGCCGCCTGCTGTGGCCGGTCAAGAAGAAGTACGGCAACAAGATCTCCTGGGCCGACCTGCTGGTGTTCGCCGGCAACGCCGCCCTCGAGTCGGCAGGCTTCGAGACGTTCGGCTTCGGATTCGGCCGGCCCGACTTCTGGGAGCCCGAAGAGGTCATCTTCGGCGAGGAGGAGGAGTGGCTCGGCACCGACAAGCGCTATGCCGGCGCCGACGCCACCGCACGTCAGCTCGAGGAGCGCTACGGCGCCACCACGATGGGCCTGATCTACGTCAATCCCGAAGGCCCGGAAGGCAAGCCGGATCCGCTGGCCGCCGCTATCGACATCCGCGAGACGTTCGGCCGGATGGCGATGAACGACGAGGAGACCGCCGCGCTGATCGTCGGTGGCCACACGCTGGGCAAGACGCACGGCGCGAGCGCCGACGACGTGGGCCCGGAGCCCGAGGGCGCGCCGATCGAGCAGCAGGGCCTGGGCTGGAAGTGCCCCTTCGGCAGCGGCAACGCCGGCGACACCATCACCAGTGGTCTCGAGGTGGTGTGGACGGACAAGCCGACGCAGTGGAGCAACCGCTACCTGGAGATCCTCTACGGCAACGAGTGGGAGCTGACCAAGAGCCCCGGCGGCGCTTGGCAGTTCGAGGCCAAGGACGCCGAGGCGATCATCCCCGATCCGTTCGGCGGCCCGCCGCGCAAGCCCACGATGCTGGTCACCGACGTCTCGATGCGCGTCGACCCCATCTACGGCGAGATCACCCGGCGGTGGCTCGACCATCCCGAGGAGCTGAACGAGGCGTTCGCCAAGGCCTGGTACAAGCTGCTGCACCGCGACCTCGGCCCGATCAGCCGCTACCTCGGCCCGTGGGTGGCCGAGCCGCAGCTGTGGCAGGACCCGGTGCCGGCGGTCGAGGGTGAGCTGATCGACGACGCGGACATCGCCACGCTGAAGAGCGCGGTGCTGGACTCCGGCCTGTCGGTGCCGCAGCTGGTGAAGACGGCGTGGTCGTCGGCGGCCAGCTTCCGCAGCACCGACAAGCGCGGCGGTGCCAACGGCGCCCGGCTGCGGCTCGAGCCGCAGCGCAACTGGGAGGTCAACGAGCCCTCCGAGCTGGACAAGGTGCTGCCGGCGCTGGAGCGGATCCAGCAGGAGTTCAACAGCGCAGGCGGCAGGCAGGTCTCGCTGGCCGACCTGATCGTGCTGGCCGGGTCCGCTGCGGTCGAGAAGGCCGCCAAGGACGCCGGATACGAGATCGACGTGCACTTCGCGCCGGGCCGCACCGACGCGTCGCAGGAGCAGACCGATGTGGAGTCGTTCGCGGTGCTCGAACCGCGCGGCGACGGGTTCCGCAACTACGTCCGGCCGGGTGAGAAGGCGCAGCTGGAGGAGCTGCTGCTCGAGCGCGCCTACTTCCTGGACGTCACCGCACCGGAGCTGACCGTGCTCATCGGCGGCCTGCGGGCGCTGAACGCCAACCACGGCGGCACCAAGCACGGCGTGTTCACCGACAAGCCGGGCGTGCTGACCAACGACTTCTTCGTGAACCTGCTCGACATGGGCACGGAGTGGAAGTCGTCGGCGATCGGCGAGAACGTCTACGAGGGCGTCGACCGGGCTTCCGGCGAGACCAAGTGGACGGCGACCGTCAACGACCTGGTGTTCGGTTCGCACTCGGTGCTGCGGGCGATCGCCGAGGTCTACGCCCAGGACGACAACAAGGGCAAGTTCGTCGAGGACTTCG
This sequence comes from [Mycobacterium] manitobense, assembly GCF_025821665.1. Lineage (GTDB taxonomy): Bacteria > Actinomycetota > Actinomycetes > Mycobacteriales > Mycobacteriaceae > Mycobacterium > Mycobacterium arseniciresistens. Next base: position 21,465 of record NZ_JACKSJ010000010.1, on the reverse strand, counting down.
TCGCGGCGTGGGTCAAGGTCATGAACAACGACCGGTTCGAACTGGCCTGACGCGCAACATCGTCACCGGCAACATGCGGCACCCCGCGGGCTCACCGAGCTCGCGGGGTGTCGTGCATCCACGGCCCTTCCTGCTGCTGTCGATCCGCGGTGAGGACGCCGCCGCCGACGACGAGTACCTGGCGATGATGCGCTTCGCCGGTGTGGACCGCGAAGGCATGCACCGCATCCGGTTGACGCACGAGTCGTTGGGGGAGATCGACCTCGCGGACTGGTCGGGCATCATCATCGGCGGCGGGCCGTACAACGTCAGCGACGACCCGGCGACGAAGTCGGCCACGCAGCGACGCGTAGAAGGCGAGTTGCTCCCGCTGATCGAGCGCATCGTCGATGCCGACTTCCCTTTTCTCGGCTGCTGTTACGGCGTGGGCACTCTCGGCACGGTGATCGGTGCGACCATCGACCGTACCCACCCCGAGCCCGTCGGCGGGATGTCGGTCTCGGTGTCGGCCGCCGGCCGTGACGACGCGTTGTTCTGCGACGCGCCAGACAGTTTCGACGCCTATGGCGGCCACAAGGAGGCAGCCTCGGAGCTGCCGCCCGATGTCGTCTGCCTCGCGTCGTCGCCCGACAGTCCGGTGCAGGCGTTCCGGGTGAAGACCAATGTGTACGCCACGCAGTTCCACCCCGAACTCGACATCGACGGCGTCCGGACGCGTATTGACGTCTACAAGGACTACGGGTACTTCGCGCCGGAATCGGCGCAGGAACTCAAAGTCGCTGCGCTGCAGTGGAACGTGACGTACCCGCCGGAGATCCTCCGGCGATTCGCCGAGCGTTACGCGCGGGACTGAACCTCTCGTCGCTGGACTGAGTGACTAGGCGATCATCATGGAGTCGGCGCCGCCGACGTACACGATGCCGGACGGATTCGCGGCGTCGGCGGCGTTGACGATCGCCCCGGCGAAGTTCGTGTCGACCTCACTGCCGGAAACAACGGTGAAATGCACACCGGCGCGGCGGAATTCCGACCGCATCGCGTAGAGCGCCGTCTCGCCCGCCCACTTGCTCGCGGCGATCGCCGTTTGCCCCTTCGGAACGGCCCGATGGGGAAAGAAGTGGGCTGCGTGGCTGGTGACGAAAATGATGCGTCCCCCCGCAGGCATCAGCGGCACCGCCCTGAGCGCAAGACGACGCTGGGCATCGCGGTTGACGCGCTTCGCGTAGCCGAGGTCGACACCGAGTTCGAGCCGGGCTGACGCGTTGAGGATCAGGGTGTCGAGCCGCCCGAATCGGGCCGCGATGGTGTCGATCATCGCCGCGCACTCGATCTCATCGGAGATATCGGCTCGCAGCGTCGAGGCGTGGCCGCCTGCACTGCGGATGGCCTCGGCGATCGATTCCGCCCGCTCGGCCTTCTCGCGGTAATTCACCACGACATGGGTGTCGGGACCGGCGAGCCGTTGTGCAACTGCCGCGCCAACGCCCCTCGAGCCGCCGGTGACCAGGACGATCCGTGCAGGTGCCTGATGCATGTCGGGTTCCTTCCGTCGCAGTGCTGCGTGCGCCTGGGATCCCACCGTACACGACTTTCTAAGGAAAATAAGAGCAATCTAACGTCACAATAAGGCAATGTTCGGGTCTAGCTGAGGTGTCATGCCCGCGGTGGCGTTCGCGACGACCGACGGGGGCTGACGTGTCGGACCCCTCTGCGATGATGGGGTCATGTCTTCGAGCGCAACGGGTTTCGCTCCTTCGGTGCGGCCGAAGGATCGTCTCGATGTGTTGTTCGATGAGATCGGGGAGTTGTGCGGTCAGCGCAATGCGATCGACGGGCGACTGGTGGAGATCGTCGCCGAGATCGACCGCGACGGGTTGTGGGGGATGACGGGCGCGCGGTCGGTGGCGGCGATGGTGGCGTGGAAGACCGGCTCGTCACCGCGCAACGCTGAAATAGTCACCGCCGTCGCGCAGCGGTGGGAGGAATTGCCGCGCTGCACCCAACTCTTGCGCGAGGGTCGGGTGTCACTCGATCAGGTCGGGGTGATCGCCGATGGGAGGAATTGCCGCGCTGCACCCAACTCTTGCGCGAGGGTCGGGTGTCACTCGATCAGGTCGGGGTGATCGCCGAGAAGGCCGGGCCGGGCTCTGATGGGCACTACGCCCAGTTGGTCACCGCCGCGACGGTGAACCAGTTGCGCACCGCGATCAAGCTCGAACCCCCACCGCAACCGCAACCTCAACCGCAACCCGACCCCAAACCGGAACCCGCACCGTCGTACAGCAAGACCTGCGATGAGAAGGGCACTACCTATCGGATCTTTCTGCCGCATTTGGAGGCGGCGAAGCTCGACGCTGCGGTGGCGTCGCATCTCGACGGGATGGTCGCCGACTGGAAACACGACCATGGCGACGCGGATGCCGATGCCGACGGTCAGGTGCCGCCGATGCCCACGACGGTCGATGCGTTCATGAGTGTGGTCGAGGCCGGCTGGGACGCCGAGGTGGCGCGACGCCCGCATGGGCAGCGCACCACCGTGATCGCCCACGTGGACGTCAAGGAACAGGTGGCGTCGTTGCATCTGGGGCCGCTGCTGACCGACGCCGACCGCCGCTTCCTGCTGTGCGACGCCACCTTCGAGGTGTGGTTGGAACGCCACGGGCAGCCCATCGGGTCCGGACGCGACACCCGCCAGATCAGCCGGCGGCTACGGCGGGCGTTGGAGCACCGGGACCGCTGCTGCGTGGTCCCCGGATGCGGGGCCACCCGCGGTCTGCACGCCCACCACATCCGGCACTGGGATGACGGCGGCCTCACCGAGCTCGACAACCTGGTGTTGGTGTGTCCGTACCACCACCGGATGCATCACCGAGGCGGCATCACCATCACCGGACCCGCACAGCACCTCATCGTCACCGATTACGATGGGCGGCAGCTCAGTTCGGCGTCACTGGCCCGCCCGCCGACGACACCCCCACCCGATGTACCACCCTGCCCCGGGCCCACCGGCGAACGGGCCGACTGGTGGTGGTATCCACCGTTCCAACCCCAACCACCACCGGCAGCCGCCTGAGTCGGGCCCCGGCGCGCCTTGGTGGATTACACTGCGCCCGGGGAGGAAGCAGCCTCCCCGGCTGAGTGAAGAGCATCGAGTTCTATAGTGGCGAGGTCGATTTCGTCGACATCGAACAGTATGGTCAGTCGCACCAGTCCGTCGTCGCCGATCTCGGTGAGGGTCAGGTGCTCGGCGGTGATCGTCGACTCCTCGTCAGTCGTTCGGTAGGTGTCATGAGTCAGCGCGAGGCGAGATCCCCTGATACTGAGAGGCGTCACCTCCAACAGCCAATCGACGGGCACGACGTCGAAGAGCGTGTGCGCAACCTTGGCCAGTCCTTCGCTGGTCGCCTCGTCCCTCAATCCCTTTCTCCGGTCCTCGTAACGTCCGTCCGGGGCGGCCAGGCCGAGAAAGGTGGCCCTGTCGCGGCTGTTGAATGCGTCGGCCACCCGAGTTCGGACGCGCGTCGCGGCGTTCTGGCGACCACCCGCTGCTGAGGCGTTCAGCTCGTCGAACCGGGCCAGCGCGGTGTCCAGGTCCGCCTCGTCGAACGCCTCACAGCGGTCGAGCATGTCGCCGTCGACGGTCAGGATGACGGCGTCCCGCCACTCCCCGTTGAATCCGTCGTGAGACGTTGCCGAGACGAGCTGCGTGAAAGCCGCTCCACGGCCGCTCAACCGGTGTACGACCACGACGCGGTTGGTGACGTGGGGCGCGACGTCCCACGTGGCGCGGATGTACGCCGACTGGTCGCCGGGCGCGAAGGCCATCCCGCCCCGACGGTGGTCGACATTGATCCAGTCCGGGGTCGTCGGAGGCATCTCACGGGAGTTGAACGCCGCGTTGGCCTTCACGATCGCAGACCACGTGTTCGCGTGGGATGCGGCTTCGCCGGCGAGATAACGCGCGTCGAGTTTCTCGTAGGCGGCGTCGATGTCGTCAGGGTCGAAGAATGCTGTGTACGAGACGGTGCCGTCGGTGGAGACTTCTGTGAGTGTCAACATCTCGAAGATGACCGGCACGTCGGGATCATCTATGTCGCAAGTCATTTCGCGGGTTAGCGACAAGCGCTCCCCACGGATGGCGACCGGCTCGATCGTCATCTGCCAGCTAGCGGATGTCACAGACAACACCGCGAGCGCATACCCTCGGTTGGCTGCACCCGCATCGCGCAATCCGCTTCGGCAGTCCTCATAGCGCCCTCGCGCGAGCGCGGCGAAGGCGTCGACATCTCGCCGGTTGTAGGCATCGGTCACTTGCGCACGGACGCGGGTCGCGGCGTTCTCCAGTTGCACTGCCGGTCGGCTGAGCTTGTCGAAACGGGCGAGCGCGACGTCGAGATCCGACTCGTCGAACACTTCAAGGCGGCCGATGAGGTCACCGTCGACCGTCACCAGTTGGATCATCCTCCACTCGGCGTCAAAGCCTTCGCGCGAGGATGCCGATGATGTGAACGTCACGACCGCTCCAGAACTGGTGAGCCGATGCACCTCCTCGAGGTAGATGCTGAAATCGGAGGAGTCGTTCAACGTCGCGTCCATGTAGGCGGTCACACCGCCCGGCACGAAGCCTATGCCACGACGATGATCGAGATTGACGCACTGGGGCGTCAGATCGAGGACCTCACGCCTTCTGAGTGCCGCGATGGCCGCTGTGACCACCGACCACGAGTTCCCCTGTGGCGCTGCCTCGCCGACGAGATATCGCGCGTCGAGCTCCTCGAAAGCGGCGTCGATGTCATCTTCGTCGAAGACGATCCGGGAAATGATCCGGTCGTCGATATCCGTCTGGACGATGTCCAGGACGTCGAACCGGAACGCGTCGGAGCTCTCGTCGATCGATGCCCGGGCCCAATTGAGAACCAGGTGCTCGCCGCGGGTCGCAACGACCTCGGAAGTCCACCTGTCGATCCCGACGTCGGCGATGCTCGAGATCTCGGCAATGATCGCGTCGCGTCCCTGCTGTAAGCCGGCGTTGGTGGTGTGTCGGCGATCATCGTTGGTGATGCCATCGGCGAGCATTGTGCCGATCGCGCTCCAGTCCCGTGTACTGAAGTGCGCCTGCAGGCGCTGATACGCCCGGCTCGCCGCATTCTCCAGGTGCGCCGCCGGGCGGGTCAGTGTGTCGAAGCGCGCCAACGCGGCATCGAGGTCGCTCTCGTTGAACAGTTCACTGCGGTCGATCAGCCCTCCGTCCATCGTCATCAGGACGACGTCTCGCCATTCGGCGTCGAAGCCATCGCGCGACGTCCCAGTCGCCGAGTGGGTCACCACCACCCCCGAGTGGCTCAGTCGGTGCACCGCTTCGATCCGAATCCTCGTCCCCGGCGAGTCGTCCCACGCCGCAGCCAGGTACGCCGACATCTCACCTGGCTCGAACGCGGCACCGCGGCGGTGGTCGATGCTGACCCAGTCCGACGTGATACCGGCCAGCTCCCGCCGGTTGAACGCCGAGTACGCGTCCACGGTGACCGACCACACCCCCGAGTGCGACGCCGCCTCGCCGGCTAGATAGCGGGCGTCGAGTTCGGCGAAGGCGGCGTCGATGTCGTCGAGGTCGAAACCGACGTGCGCCGCCAAACGTCCGTCGACGTCGACCTCGACGACACTGAGGAACTCGATGCGCGGCGCCCCCGGTTGCTGATCCCGTCCGGAGAACGACGAACGACACAGCGCGAGGAACTCTCCGCGGATCGCGATGACGTCCGACGTCATCCGGTCGGCGCCGGTGGCCGCCAGCGCTTGGCCGTTGGCTATGTGGCCGGCACTGCCTGATCGGATTCCGCCGTTCACGGTGTGCCGGCGGTCGTCGTCGATCATGTTGGGCTGCAGCAGATCAGCCATCGCTACCCAGTCGGCGGCCGAGAAGTGGGCGGTGAAGCGCATCCAGAGCCGGCTTGCCGCGTTTCCTGGCTGCGGCCGCCGGCGCGGTGCCGCGGACCGCGCGTGCTGCACATCCATTTCGGCGAACGCAGCGTCCATGTCTTCGACGTCGAACCACACCTGCAGCGCGATGCGACCCTCGTGGTCGAGGCCGAGGAGCTGCAGCATCTCGTCCTGTGGGGCACCCGGCGTGACGTCGGCAGTGCCGACTTCCACTCGGGTGAGGGCCAGGCGGTCGCCTCGAACGGCGATGACGACGCGTCGGCCGCGCGTCATGTCACCGACGAAATTCCGCGCGCCGTTCGTCATCTCGCCGGCTCTGAGATCGATCCGCTCGAAGCCGACTATCCGGCGACGGCTCTCGATCGAGCCGACGGGCGCGTGCTCCTCTTCGACCTCGCTCCACGATCGGCGTTCGATCGCATCCTCCACCCGGCGCAGCACCTGCACGCACGCATTCTCGGGTTCCACGCTCACTTCTGTGGGAGTCGCCGGGGAGGGACGGTGGTCCACGCCGACGAGTTCGCGCGCGTTCTCCACCAATGCCGCAGCGCCTTTGAGCTCGTACAGGCCGGCGGCGCGCTCAGCGGCGGCTCGCGCCTGCACGGCATCACCTGCGGCGGCGAGCACCGTCGCCAGTGCGAGACACGCGTCGCCGTGATCGACCAGGGCGTCGGTGCGCTCGGCGATCGCCACCGCCTCCTCGGCGATCCGCCGCGCGGCATCATGGTCACCACCGCGCGAGCACAGCTGCGCACGTACCGTCCGCCAGGAGATCGACGCCTTCAGCGCGTGGCCAGCGAGACGCTCGCTCTCTGAGCACAATTCGTCGGCTTCGGCCTCGCGGTCGAGCGCGAGGCATGCCTTCGCCAACAGCGCCGCCGTCTCTGCGGTGTCCGCCTCCAGGCCCATGCGCCGAAATCCTTGGTAGGCCCGCCGCAGACAAACCTCAGCCGAGGCGGGGTCGCCGGCCACCAACTCGACGATGCCCGCGAACTGGTCGACCTCGAGCAACGCGTGACGCATACCGAGTTCGGTGAGTGAGCGTCTCGCGGACTCGATCAGGTGGCGGCCCGCGGACGTGCGGCCCCGGAACGCGTCCAGCACCCCCTGGCACCGGATCGACGTGGCCTCCACGACCGGCGAACCCGTGGTGATGCGGAGCAGCCGCACCACATCCAGGCAGCGGCCGCCGGCCCGCGGCACCGGATTCGGACCCCACAGCGCCGCGAGCGGTGCGCCCGCCAGCACGGCGTTCACCCGGCGGTGCTCACGGGCGCGCCTCGCCGCGGTCAGCGCCTGATCCAACGCGGCCTCGCAGGCGCCGACCCGCCCGAGGCGGCCAAGACATCCGGCCCGCACGGTGTGCGCCATGGCCTCGCCCGCGGCATCCGCCAGCCCGGCCAACTTGGCTGCGGCCGATGATAATTCGGATTCGATGTCCTCGAGACGCTCGGGGTTCGTCAGCATCGAGAGCTGGCCGTCGAAGCACGTCCCCCATGCCGCGAGACGGCCGGATTCGCCTGCGCGGTCCAGCAGGTGTGCAACCGCGTCCGCCGCCGAGACCACCTCACCGGCGGCCAGCAGGGCCTCACACCGGGCGATGAGCAGTTCGGCCTCTTGCTCGCTGTGATCGGGCAGCGGGTCGTCGAGCTCCTCGAGGGCATGCAGCGCCCTGCCGTAGAGGTCGGCCGCGCCCTCATAGGCCAAGCGCGCCATCGCCTGGTCCGCGGCACGCCGGCAGTAATCGACGGCCTTGCCCGCGTTGCCGGCCCACGCACATTCGAAGTAGTGGTGGGCGAGATCGGCCAGCAGCTCGTCGTCGGCCCCCGGCTCGTTCTCCAGCGTCACCGCGATCTTCTGGTGCAACCGCATCCTGCGGACCGATGCCAGCTCGGCCAGCAGCGACTGCCGCACCAGGGCGTGGTTGAACCGGTAGTGCCCGCCGGGCTCCTCGATCACCAGGCCGGCCTTGGCGGCCTCGTCGAACGCGTCGACCAGGTCGTCCCCGAGCACTCGCTCGACCAGGTCGATCGCGAAGCGGCTGCCGACCACCGCGGCCGCCGCCAGCGCCTTGTTCGCCTGTGCCGGCAGCCGCGAGAGCCTGCGGCTCACCGCTTCCCGTACACCTTGCGGCAGGGTGCTCGGATCCCAACGGCCGCCGCTCTCGTCGACATGGCGCAACGCCTCGATCAGGAAGAAGGGATTGCCACCGGTGACCGCCGCCAGCGCGCGGGCCAGCTCGTCATCGTCGTAACCGGCTTCCGCGACGTACGCCGTCACGTCGTCCTCGTCGAGCCCGCCGAGGGTGAGCCGGTCGGCGGAACCGTCGCGGTGGAGATCGGCGAGCATCGCCGCCAGCGGGTGCGACCGGTCGAGGTCGGTGCTGCGGTACGTCCCGACGATGTGCACGCGACCGTGTTCTCCGAAGCGCAGCACATGCCGCAACAGCAGCAGCGTGGGTTTGGCGGCCCAGTGCAGGTCGTCGAGCACCAGCACGACGGGCGCGTCCGTCGACACCGCTGCCAGGAGTCCGACGACGGCGTCGAACAGTGCGTAGCGTTCGGTGTCCGCATCGGCGCGGGTCGGCACCGCGAGGTCGGGCAGAGCGTCGACCAGTCCGGGAACCAGCGGCAGCAGCGACTCGACGCCACGCAGGCGGCGCAGCCGATCGGGGCCGAGGCACGGCACCAGCGACCGCAGCGCTTCGGCGAAGGGTTGGTAGGGCGCCCCGAGGTCCTCGTCGCAGCGGCCGTAGAGGACCACGGCGCCCTGTTCATGGGCCCGACTGGACCATTCTCCGGCGAGCCGCGTCTTCCCCACACCGGGCTCGCCGGCGATCAACACCGCACGCGTCCCGGAGTCGAGCGCCGCCTGCCACGTGGCCATGCGTTCGAGCTCGCTGCCGCGGCCGACGAACGGTCCGGGCCCCGAGAGCACAGCGGGCAGCGCCGGCCGCTCGATCGGTGATTCGGCAGCGCGATCGCCGGTGTCGTCGTCGGTGGTCCGGAGGCGCAGTTCGAAAACCCGCTCGGCACGCGCGAGGTTCTTGAGCTGACGCGACCCGAGGTCGGTCAGCACGACGTCGTCGGCGAGGGTGTCCACGACCAGTTCGGCGGTGGCTCCCGAACACAGGATCTGGCCGCCGGAGGCCAGGGACCGCAACCGGGCGGCGCGGTTGACGGCCCGGCCGAAATAGTCGCCGTCGCGGAACTCGACCTCGCCGGTGTGCAGGACCACGCGGATGCGCATCGGCTCGGCGAGCGCCCACGCCTCGTGACGCACGGCCTCCTGCAGCTCGATCGCGGCGGCGGCCGCCGCGGACGGCCGGTCGAACACCGAGAACGTCGCATCGCCCTCGCCCCGGGTCTTGATCAGCCGTCCGCCGCGGAACGTGACGACCTGCTCCACCATCTCGTCATGGCGGGCCAGCGCCACCGCCATGGCCCTGGCGTCCTTCTCCCAGGCCGCCGTCGACCCCTCGATGTCGGTGAGCAGGAATGTCACCGCACGCGTCACCACCGAATGCCGTTGCGACGCAGGCAGTTCCAGCCCTACGTCCTGCGCAACGATCGCGGACTCGAGTCGGCGCAGATCCGGTCCCGGGTCGACGCCCAGCTCGTCGGCCAGCAGTGACCTGGCCCGCTGGTAAGCCCCCAGCGCTTCACCCTGCCGCCCGGCGCGATAGAGCGCGAGCATCAGGTGACCCCAACGCCGCTCGCGCAACGGCGCGTCGGCGATCGCCGCCTCGAGTTCCCCGATGATCTCCGCCGCCCGCCCCATGGAGAGCAGCGCTTCGGCCCGATCCTCGACCAGGGCCGCGTGACCCTCGATCCAGCGCGTCTTCTCGGACGTTCCGCGTCGCCCCTCGGGCAGCTCGGGGGTACCGCGCCACAGCGTCAACGCCTCGTCGAAGCGGGTGACCGCCTCACTCGTCTCACCGGCGGACATCGCGTCGCGGCCCAACTTGATGGCGGTGACGTAGCGGGTCGCGTCGATCTCTGTGGCGCTCACCCTCCAGCCGGTTCCCTCGGTGACGACGAACCCGTCGCCGAGCGTGCGTCGCAGGGCGGAGATGTGGGTCTGCAGAGCCTTGGCGGCGGTGCGCGGCGGATCGTCGCCCCAGAGCAGTTCGACGAGCGTGCCCGCCGGGACGACGGCGGCACCGTGCAGTCCGAGCATGCTGAGGACGGCGCGCGGTTTGGCACCAGGAACGGCGACCGGCAGACCGTACTGCCGGACGTGCAGAGGACCCAGAACCCCCAGCTCCACCGTATGAACACTAGTCACCGGATGATCGTCGTACAGGCACTTCAACGGTCGGTCAAGGTCCGGTAAAGGCGCACGAAGAACAGGCCGGCCCCGCGGGACCGGCCTGTCGATCGCTCGGGTCTAGACGGAGAGCAGCCGCTGGAAGAACTCGCGGTAGCGCTTGAGCGCCACGCGCAGATCCTCGGTCGAGGCGTCCTCGCCCTTGGCCCACTGCGCCTCCATCCGCGTGCGTGCCTCGGAGAAGCCGGCGGTGAGCTGGTCGACGACCTCCGACACCAGCGCGTCGGCGGTCTGGACACACTGCTTCGGATCATCGACGAAGCCGGCCTGCACGTCGTTCCAGCGGGCACGGAACCCCGACATCTCGGTCTCGCCGAACAGGGACAGCTCCGAGTCCGTGTCGGTCGAATCCGCCTGCGGCCGGTCATGTTCGGACGACGGCTGCGCCATCCCCGGGTGACCGGCGGACGTCACCGCCTCCGACTGCACCGGCGCTCCGGCGCCGCGCGGCGCGTCGTCGAACGGCGAGTCGTTCTGCTGCAAGCCTGCGTGCTGCGGGTTTGAGTACTGCTGATCCGACTGCTGCGGGTCGGAGTACTGCTGATCCGACTGCTGCGTCGCGGAGTACTGCGCCCCGGGGTTCTGCGTGTCCGGGTACTGCGAATCGGGATTCTGTGGGTCCCGGAACTGCGGCTCGGTGGCCTGCGGCTCGGTGGCCTGCGGATCCCGGTACTGCGGATCGGTGAACTGTGTGCGGTCTTCGTGTGTGGTCATGCCCGTGCCTCCTGGGAGTTGTTGCCCGTGTCGTGCGGCTGGTGCTGCGCGACGTCGAGGAGCCGCTCGAACAGGGCGCGGTAGTGCACGAACGCCTGTCGCTGCTCCTCGGTGCTTAGCTGCCGGCTCTGCTGCGCCAGATGGATGTCGTGCGCAGCGCGGTAGTTCTCGACCACCTGCGGGTGGTCGACGGAGATGTCGGAGGCGCGCTGGTCGAAGTCGTCGACCGGGTAACCGCGTTCGTTCATCACCTCGATGACGAGCCGATCCGCCTCGGCGAGCGTGCCCGCCGGGTCGTCGACGAACGCCGTCTGCACGGAACGCCAACGCAGCGTGTACCTTTCGCCCGCCTCATGACTGAGGGGGACGATGTCGAGCTTCTTGCGCTTCTGCTCGCGCTTGGCGAGTTCCGCCTCGGCCGCCTTCTGGTCGCCCACCTCGGCGACCGTCCGTTCGTACTCGGGGCCGAAGGTGCCCTTGAGCCGCTCCGACCTCCTGCGTCGCATCGCCGGTCGGGCGACGATGAATGCGATCACTGCAATGACGATGACCGCCGCTATCACTATCCATCCCCAGTCAGGCATGGTGACCTCCTTGTCCACCGAGGGGTTACCCGGCGGACGGGTCTACGGAAACGTCAATATCGATTCCGGTTCCGCGATCAAGCGTTTCGCGCCCCGCCGCGCGGGTAGCCGACAGGCATGACCGCACCGGAACCCACGCCCCAGCAGGACGACGGAGCCGGCGATCTCGCCGACCATGAGGTGCCGCCGGTGGCGCCCGCGTATTCGACGCCGCCACCCGATGCGCCGGGCACGGCCGAGAGTCAGGCTCCCGAGGGCGACCAGTAGTCGAGCATCTCCGCGAAGGTGCGGAAGGCCGCGCCCGACACCCCGTAGATGGGCTCGAAGTGGATGCTCAGCGGGAAGCCCAGCTCGGCGACGCCGTCGACGACGCGTTTGTACAGGTCGACCATCATGACCCGCCTGCGGTCGGGGTCGCTGGCCGCGAGTTCGCGCACGAAGTCCTGCTCGGCGGCGACCTTCGCGTTCCCGGCGTCCTGGATCAGCCAGTTGATCAGCCCGACCCGGGTCTCGACCGCGGGCACGAATCCGAAGGACAGCAGGATCTCGGGCCGGTGGTCGGTGGTGTCGGCGAGCTCGCGCAGGAACGGCACGATCGTGTCCGAGAACAGCAGCTGGGTCAGCGCGAACGTCGCACCCTGCTCGCACTTGAACGTCATGCGGCCCCGCTCGCCGTCGCGGGTGGGGATGCAGATGACCCCGCGGTTCGGCACCGTCGCGTCGTAGATCGACAGCGCGTCGGTCGGCGCGACGCCCGACCCCTCGCCGTCGCTCATGGTCCTCGGCACGCCGACGAACACGATGCCCTCGAATCCGGCGTCGCCGAGCACGGTCAGCCGCTGATCGAGCGCGGCCTTGTCGAGGAACGACGTGACCTGGGTGCAGATGCCCTTCACGCCGGGCAGCTCCGGCTGCAGCATGTGCCAGAAGTCCAGCACGTCGAGCTTCGGCTTCATCTCGATCGGGCGGTCGTCGTCCTCGGCGATCATGCCCGGGATCAGCACGTGTGACAGCCGGTCGTCGAGCCCGTACTCGCCGGAGAACCGCAGCACCTTCTGTGCGTCTTCGGCCGCCTTCTCCCGGCCGGACTCCACGTTCGGCGGGACGAGTTCGAGCGCGACGGTGTTGAGGCTCATGTGTGAAAGCTCCGGCATCTGACGACAGGCGGATCGGCCGACGGTGGTTACGTCGACCCCGCCGGGATTGGCCAACGATACCGGTGTTTCCTGGACGGGTGCGTAGCCGCCCGCCCGGCCGCCGTTCCACAGACACCGACGCGGAGGGGTCCCCATGCGTGACGAACACGCCGAACTGCTGCGTCGCCGCGCCCTCACCGAGGACGCCGCCCGCCCCGATGCGGTGGCCCGCAGGCACGCCGCCGGTGGCCGCACCGCCAGGGAGAACATCGCCGACCTCGTCGACGAGGGGTCCTTCGTCGAGTACGGCCGCTTCGCGATCGCGGCGCAGCGCAGCCGCCGCGACGTCGACGACCTGATCGCCCGCACCCCCGCCGACGGGCTGGTCGCAGGCACCGCCCGGGTCAACGGCGAGCTGTTCGGCGACCGCAGCCCGTGCGCGGTGCTGTCCTACGACTACACCGTGCTGGCCGGCACCCAGGGGGTGTACGGCCACCTGAAGAAGGACCGGCTGTTCGACCTGATCGAGCGCCTGAGGCTGCCCACGGTGTTCTTCGCCGAGGGCGGCGGCGGCAGGCCCGGCGACACCGACCACGCGACGGTGTCCTCGCTCGAGGTCCGGGCGTTCAGGCTGTGGGCCGGCCTGTCGGGCCTGGTGCCGCGCATCGCGGTGGTGAAGGGCAGGTGCTTCGCGGGCAACGCGGTGCTCGCCGGCTGCTCCGACCTGGTGGTCGCCACCGCCGACACCTCGATCGGGATGGGCGGGCCGGCCATGATCGCCGGCGGCGGCCTCGGCGACGTGCATCCCGACGAGGTCGGGCCGATCTCGGTGCAGGAACCCAACGGGGTCGTCGACGTGGTGGTGCCCGACGAGGCGGATGCCGTCCGGGTGACCAGGACGCTGCTCGGCTACTTCCAGGGCTCGACACCGCCCGGCGCCGCCGCCGACCAGACGCCGCTGCGCACGGCCATCCCCGAGCGCGAGAGGCGCGCCTACGACGTCGCCCCGATCATCGAGACCCTGGCCGACGAGGGGTCGGTGACGTTCCTGCGGCGGCGCTTCGCCCGCGAGATGGTGACGGCGCTGGTCCGTGTCGAGGGCCGCGCCGTGGGCGTCATCGCCAACGACACCCGCTTCATGGCAGGCGCCATCACCGCCGCCGGGGCCGAGAAGGCCGCGCGGTTCCTGCAGCTGTGCGACGCCTTCGGCCTGCCGGTGGTGTCGCTGGTCGACTGCCCGGGCTACATGGTCGGGCCCGCCGCGGAGGCCGAGGGGCTGGTGCGGCGGGGTTCGCGGCTGCTGGTGGCGGGCGCCGCACTGCGGGTGCCGCTGATCGCGGTGATCCTGCGCCGCGGATACGGGCTCGGCGCGCAGGCGATGACCGGCGGCGGACTGCACGAGCCGGTGCTGACGGTGGCCTGGCCAGGCGCCCACCTCGGCCCGATGGGCCTCGAGGGCGCGGTCCGGCTCGGCATGCGCAAGGAGCTGGAGGCGATCGCCGACGAGGCGGAGCGCGAACAGCGGGTGCGGGAGGCGACGGCGGCCGCCCAGGAGAACGCCCGGGCGCTCAACGCCGCGGCGATGTTCGAGATCGACGACGTGATCGATCCGGCCGACACGCGCGCGCTCATCGCGGCGACCCTCGCCACGGCCACCGCGCATGCGATCCCCGCGCCGCGGCGGCGGTTCGTCGACACCTGGTAGCAGCGCGCGAACGGTCGGCTACTCCTGCCCGGCGGGGCGGGCGTGCACGCCGGTGCCGTACACGTGCGTCAGGCCGTGTCGGTCGATCAGCGCCGCCGCCGCGGGCAGCACCGGGTGCGGGCCGATCGCGTCCACCCCGAGCTTGCGGATCTTCCGGTTCAAGCGGGCGGAGGCGCGGTTGACCTCGTCGAAGTCCCAGTCGTGCGGACTCCCCGAGTCCGGGTAGGTCGCCACCCACTTCATCGCCGTCTTGACGGTGTTGTGGTTGGTGAAGCTCCAGCGCAGCTCGCGCTGCCGGAAGAAGGCGCCGAAGCTCAGCTGCACCAGTCCCCAGCCGCCGATCACCTTCCCGCCGAGGATCGGTTCGCCGCCGGCGCTCACGACGTGCAGCATCAGGTGCGTCCCGTGCTGCGCCATCGGCACCTCGTCGGCCGCCCGGTAGCGGCCGATCGGCCTGCCGGGTTCGGCGTGCATGTCGTACACCGCGAAGTCGCCCTGCCCGAACACCGCGTCCAGGACGGCCCGGTGGTCGTCGTCCACCGCGTAGAAGCGCAGATGGGGCATCGCTGAACTATCACAGACCGCTGCGCTCCGTACCCTGGAGAGGGTGAGTGTTGAACCCGCCACCACCATCGGACTGCAGCACCGGTTCGCCGACGAACTCCCCGAACTGGCCGTCCGCTGGCGTGCCGAACCGGCGCCGGAGCCGCGGCTGCTGCTGCTGAACGAGGCGCTGGCCGCCGACCTCGGACTCGACCCCGGGTGGCTGCGCAGTGCCGACGGCGTCGGCCTGCTGACCGGCAACCGGGTGCCCGACGAGGCGGTGCCGGTGGCCCAGGGCTACGCCGGGCACCAGTTCGGCGGGTACGTGCCGCGACTGGGCGACGGCCGGGCCCTGCTGCTCGGTGAGCGGGAGGACGCCGGCGGGCGGGTGCGCGACCTGGCGCTGAAGGGGTCGGGCCGCACGCCGTTCGCCCGCGGCGGCGACGGGCTGGCCGCAGTAGGCCCGATGCTGCGCGAATACGTGATCAGCGAGGCCATGCATGCCATGGGGATACCGAGCACCCGGTCGCTGGCGGTCGTGGCCACCGGCAGGCAGGTGCAGCGCGAGACGCTGCTGCCCGGCGCCGTGCTCACCCGGGTGGCGAGCAGCCACCTGCGGGTGGGCAGCTTCCAGTACGCAGCCGCGTCGGGCGACACCGAGGTGCTGCGCCGCCTCGCCGACCACGCCATCGCCCGCCACCACCCCGCGGCGACCGGGGCCGAACACCCCTACCTCGCGCTGTTCGAGTCGGTGGTCGACGTGCAGGCCCGGCTGATCGCGCAGTGGATGCTCGTGGGCTTCGTGCACGGTGTGATGAACACCGACAACATGACGATCTCCGGCGAGACCATCGACTACGGCCCGTGCGCGTTCATGGACGCCTACGACCCGGAGACGGTGTTCAGCTCGATCGACAGCTGGGGCCGCTACGCCTACGGCAACCAGCCCGTCGTCGCGCAGTGGAACCTGGCCCGCTTCGCCGAGGCGCTGCTCCCCCTGTTCGCCGACGACCAGGAACGCGCCGTCGCGATCGCGACGGAGGCGCTCGGCGGGTTCACCCAGCGCTATCAGGCGGCCTGGTCGGCGGGGATGGCGGCCAAGATCGGCCTGACGGCCGACGCTGCGGCGCCGCTGGTGACCGACCTGCTGGCCCTGCTGCACGCCAGCCAGGTCGACTTCACGTCCTTCTTCCTCCACCTCGGCGCGGCGGCGCGTGGCGACGCCGAACCGGCGCGGGCGCTGTTCGCCGACCTGACCGGCTTCGACGCGTGGGCGGCGGCGTGGCGGGCCGCGGGTCCCGACCCGGCGGTGATGGACCGCGCCAACCCCGTCTACATCCCGCGCAACCACCTGGTGGAGGAGGCGCTGGTGGCGGCGACGGCAGGCGACCTCGCCCCGGTGCAGCAGCTGCTCGAGGTGCTGGCCCGGCCCTACGACGAGCGTCCCGGCCTCGACCGCTACGCCGAACCGGCGCCCGGCGACTTCGGCAGCTACCGGACGTTCTGCGGCACCTGACCGATCTCGCCCAGCCGGCAGGCGATCGCGTCGGCCGCCCGCGCCGGCGCTGCGCTAGTCGGCCTTGCGCTTGTCTTTCGCGACCTCGGCCAGCTCCTCGATGCGGTCGGCCTCCGCCTTCTGCTGCGCCGCGGCGGCCCGCTTGTCCTGAGCGTCCTCGCGCTTGGCCGCGGCCTGCTCGGTGGCCTTCCGCTCGGCCGCGGAGATCTCGTCCTTCTGCTGACGCTTGGCCGCCTCGGCGGTCTTGACCCGCTTCTCGGCGACGTCGTCGGCCCGGTCCTTGACCGAATCGGTGCGCTTGCGCGCGGTCTCGGCGGCGTTGCGGGTGCGCTCCTGGGCGGTCTCGCGGGCCTCGCGGACCTCCTCGGCCTTGGTCTCCTGCGCGGCCTTGCGCTGCTGCGCGGCCTGGTCCCGCTTGGCCTCGAACTCGGCGTCGGCCTTTGCCTTCTTCGCCTCGGCAGCCGTGTCGAGCCGGGCTGCCCGGCTCAGCGCGTCACTGCGTTCGACCGATGCCGCACCGCGCTGCACGAGGTCCGGATCGTTGAGGGCGCCGCCGACGGTGGCGTCGAGGATGCCGAGCGAACGCTCGTAGAACAGCCGGGCCGGCGTCTCCTCGTTGAGGCGGGACACCACGCGCTGTTCGATCAGCTGCAGCGGGAAACGGGCAAGCTGGTACTGAAACCGCAGCACGGCCACGGGTAATTCGGTGATCTTCACAAGATTCTCCTGGATGTGTGTCGGGTCAGGACTGGTCCGCGGGGGGCGCCTGCTGGCGAATCCGCTCGGCCTCGGCGTGGGCGCTGGCCGCGGCCTGCTGTGCGGCCCGGTGTTCGGCGTCGGCGTCCACGACCTCGGCGGCCGCCGCGGTCGCCTGTGCGCGTGCCTCGCCCTCGGCCTGCGCCACCTCGCGCTGCGCGTCGGTCTGGGCCTTGGCCGCGGCCCGGGCCACCTCGGCCTGTGCGGCCTGCTCGGCGGTCTGCTTCTCCGCCAGCTGCTGCTGGCGGGCCGCGTTCTCGACGGTCTGGGCCTGTGCCTCGACGGTGGTGCGCTCCTCGGCGGCGGCCACCCTGGCCTCGGCGGCCTCGGACTGCGCCTCGGTGGCCTTGGCATCGGCCACAGCCTCCTGGGCGTTGGCCTCCCGGCGCTCCTGCGCCTGGGTCTGCTCGAGCTGCCCCTCGGCGGTCAGGGAGTCGTTCCCCGTCACCGCGCCGGCGATCTCCTTCGCCTTGCCCTTGACTGCGTCGACCAGTCCTTTACGGGCCTGATCGGCCTTTTCGTTCTCGGACATGTGTCCCCTCCTGGCTTTGGCTGTCGAGCTGACAGGTTCCACCAGGCGGGATGTTCAAACCTTTGTGTGAGCTGCGCCACCGTCAGGCGGGGCGGTAGCGCAGCATCGTGACGGCGTGGTCGGGGTGGTCTCCGGGATAGTCGAAGTAGACCGGCCGCACCCGCATCCCGATGCGCAGGTCCTCGGGCGCGACGTCGACCATCTCGGTGGAGAACCGCGGACCCTCGTCCCACTCGACGATCGCAGGCAGCAGCGGCACCGTGTCGGCGAAGTGCGGGCCGACGGGACGCCGGGCCACGGTGAACGAGTAGAGCGTTCCCATGCCGGAGATCTCCCGCCACTCCAGGTCGTCGGCGAGCGTCCGCGGCGCACGCACCCGCGGGTAGAACACGTACGCGCCGGACGACGGCGAGTACTGGATGCGGACGCGGTGCTCGGCGAGCGCATCCCAGAACGGCGCCGTGGTGGGCGTCTTGACCGGCATCGGCCGCTCGAACGTCATCTCGCTCATGTCAGTCGCCCTCCAGGATCAGCGTGGTCTGTTCGGAGAGGATGCCGCCGTTGCCGGACACGAACGCGCGGTGGCAGTCGGCGACCTGTGCGGCGCCAGCGCGTCCCATGATCTGGCGGGTCGCGTCGCAGACGTGGTGCATGCCGCCGGCGAGGCCGGCCTGCCCGAAGCCGAGCTGACCGCCCGCGGTGTTGAGCGGGAAGTCGCCGCGGAACGTCAGGTCGTGCTCGGCGACGAAACCCATGCCCTTGCCCTTCTCGCAGAAGCCGGCGTCCTCCAGCGACAGCAGCACGGTGATGGTGTAGCAGTCGTAGATCGACACCATGTCCATGTCCTCGCGGCGCAGGCCGGTCATCGAGAACGCGGTGTCGGCGGCCTTGGCGATCGGCGTCTGCAGCAGGTCGGCCGCGTACGTCGGGGTCTTGAAGGGCACGTGTTCGCCGAACCCCTTGATCCACACCGGCCGATTGCGGGCACGGCGGGCGATGTCGGTGTTCGCCACCACCACCGCCGCGCCCCCGACGCACGGCATGACGATCTCGAGCATGTGCAGCGGGTCGGCGATCACCGGGCTGGCGAGCACGTCCTCGACCGTCAACGGCTTGTCCCGCCAGATCACGCCGTCGGTGTGATTGGCGTTGACCCGCTGGTCGACGACGATCTTGGCCATCGCGCGCTCGTCGTAGCCGTACACCGCGCCGTAGCGCTGCGCCACCTGGCCGTACGGCCCGTTCTGCCCGAGGTTGCCGTAGGGGATCTCGAATTCAGCCTGGGGAGAACCGAACTGGTTGCTCGACGAGCCGAAGAACACCGCGTCGGACAGCGCCTTGGGCTTGCGGTCCGACGTCGGGGTGATGTAGCGGGCCGGCAGCACACACAGCACCACGTCGCACAGACCGAGCTCGACGGCCGCCGCGGCCCGCCACACCATGCCGGCGGCACTGGCGCCGCCGAGGTCCACCAGTTCGGCGAAATTCGCTCCGACGCCCAGGTATTCGGCGATAGTCGACGGCACGAAGATCTCCGACTCGGCCAGGTGCGACGTCACGATGCCGTCCACCACGTCACCGGTCAGCCCGGCGTCGGCCAGCGCGTCGGCGCTGAGCTCCGCCCACTGCTCGAGTGTGAACGGCGCCGGGGACGCCTTGCTCATCCGTTCCGGCGGCAGCTCCACATAGCCGACGATGGCGGCCTCACCGCGTAGTCCCATTCGTACTCCTCTCCGCTGCAATCACGTTCGCGGTCGTCACTTCCGCGGCAGGCCCAGGATCATCTGCGCGATGATGTTGAGCTGGATCTCGGGTGTGCCGCCGCCGATCAGCTCGGCGGGCAGGTGCAGGTACGGCGCCACGACCGGCGGGTCGGACTGCTCGGTCACCGCCAGCGGCCCGGCCACGTCGAGCGTGTGCCGGGACACCTTGCGCAGCAGCACGGTGGTGGCGACCTTGGCGATGCTCGACGCAGGCCCGGCGGCCTGGCCGTCGAGCAGGCGCAGCGTCTCGCGCACGCCGAGCGCCCTGATCGCGTTGGTGTAGGCGTCGATCTCGCCGAGTGCGCGCCGCACGTCCTCGCCGTCGGGACCGGCTGCCATGGCGCGCAACGCGCTGGCGCGGTCGTTGTTCACGTAGCCGCTGATCGCGACCCGTTCGGTGGCCATCGTGCTGATGGCCAGCTGCCAGCCTGCGGCCGGGTCGCCCAGCAGCATCTCGTCGGGGACGAACACGTCGGCCAGGAACACCTCGTTGAAATGTGCTTCACCGTTGGCCTGTTTGATCGGCTGCACCTCGACGCCGGGTGAGCGCATGTCGAGCACGAAGTAGCCGATGCCGCGGTGCTTGGCCGCGTCGGGATCGGTGCGGGCCAGCAGGGCGCCGAAGTCCGCGCGCTCGGCCGACGACGTCCAGATCTTGTGGCCGTTGATGCGCCATCCGCCCTCGACCCGGGTGGCCCTGGTCACCAGTGAGGCCAGATCCGATCCGGCGCCGGGCTCACTGAACAGCTGGCACCAGCCCAGCTCGCCGCGCTGCGTCGGCGGGATCAGCCGCTGCTGCACCTCGGGCGGGGCGGCCTGCAGCAGGCTCGGCACGATCCACTCGGCGATGCCCAGCGACGGGCGCACCAGATCCGGCCGCCGGGCGAACTCCTCGTCGATCACCAACTGCTGCAACGGCGTGGCGTCCAGTCCCCAGGGCGCGGGCCAGTGCGGGGCGACCAGTCCGGCGTCGGCGAGCAGGGTGCGCTGCGGTCCGGTCATGAAGTGCTCGTAGTCACCCTGTTTACCGATGCCGTCGTTGCCCAGGGTCAGCGCCCGGTCCAGGGTGTCGGCGACCTCGGAGCGCAACTCCGCTTCGGCCGCACCGAGATTCACCGCCATGTCGCGGACGGCGGTGGTGGCCAGCTCGCCCATCCGCCGCGTCCACCTGCTCATCGGCCCGACGGCGCCGGCCAGGCTGATGGCCCGCCGCCAGTAGAGGTGCAGGTCGTGTTCCCAGGTGAAGCCGATCGCGCCGAACATGGTCAGCGCGTCGAGCACCAGGTCGGGCGCCGTGGCGACGGCCGTCACGGCTGCTCCCGCCGCGGCGATGCGGTGCTGCTCCAGCGAATCGCCGTCGGCACGGACCGCGTCCCACGCCGCGGCCGCCGCCAGTTCGGCGTTGACCAGCAGCATCGCCGCCCGGTGCTGCAGCGCCTGGAAGGAGCCGATCGGCCTGCCGAACTGCTCGCGGGTGCGCAGGTGTGCGGTCACCGCGCCGACGCACCAGCCGACGATGCCTGCCGACGCGCAGGCCGTCAGCGCCATCACGACGCATCGCGCCCGGTCGTCGTCGATGCCGGTGAGCACCGCCTCCGCGGACGCGTCGTGCCCGTCCAGGCGCAGCACACCGGCGTCGGTGGTGATGTCGGTGCCGCCCACCGGTTCTGCGGCGACGCCGGGCGCATCCGCGGCGACGGCCAGCCAGATCAGCCCCGCATCGCCGGTGTGCGCCGGCACCAACAGGATTCGCGCCGAGCAGGCGCCGGGGACGGCGGTGGTGACGCCGCTGACCCGCCAGCCGCCGTCGGTCGGCGTGGCCTGCAGGTCGGAGTACTCGGGGAGCACCACCGCGGCGGGGGCGCCGCCGGCGAGGGCGGTGAGCAGGTCGGTGGCCGCGGGGGTGCGGTCGGCGTGCAGGGCCACCGCACCGGCGGCGACGGTCGG
>NZ_JACKSJ010000009.1 GCF_025821665.1 [Mycobacterium] manitobense | reverse complement strand
CGCGGCCTGAGCCGCGACCGCACTGCACACCGGCGCCGCGCCGGCAGCCGCCGGTGCGGCGGGAGCCGCTGGTGCGCCGGCGGCCTGGTCCACACACTGGTATCCGCCCGTCTTCAACGGGGCGGCTGCCGCATGTGGGCTCAACGCCGCGGCCGCCACGCATAGGCCTGCACCGGCAACTACTCTCACAGCAATCCGACCAAAGGTGCTCATCGCCGGGACTCCTTCAACTCTGCTCAAAAATGACTGCGACGAAAATTTCCTGTGGCGCAACCGTAGAGCACACCGTAATGCCCGTCTACACAACGCCAGAAGTGGTTGCGAGGTTGACGCTCAAGCGAGCTTCGGTTGTGACGCAGCCGTATCCGTGTCGTGATTCAGGCCCGCGGCGTGCCGATGTCGGCACCGATACAGCTAACACATCTACCCACTCAGCCGGTCGGCAGCGCCTCGGCCGCGGCCCGCCGGAACTCGCTCGGATTGACGCCGCGGACCCGTTTGAACGCTGCGCTGAACCCGAACGGATCGGAGTACCCGACGGTGCCGGCGATGTCGGAGACGGTCGCCCCCTTCCGCTCGATCAGCAGGTCGGCCGCCAGCGTCATCCGCCAGCGGGTGAGGTAGGTCAACGGCGGTTCGCCCACCAGATCGGCGAAGCGCTTGGCCAGCGTCGAGCGTGACACCCCGACCCGGTCGGCCAGTGTGGCGACCGTCCACGGCGCGGCCGGGTCGGCGTGCAGCAGGCGCAGCGCGTCGCCGGCCACCGGGTCGCGCTGGGCCGCCCACCACGCCGGCGGCTCGCCGCCGGGCCGGTCGAACCATTCGCGCAGCGTGCACACCAGCATCCAGTCCAGTAGGCGGTCCAGCACCACCTGCTGGCCGGGGGCGTCGACGGCGACCTCCGCGGCGAGGTGATCGAGCACCGGGTCTCCCGTGCCGCCGGCTTCCACCCGCAGCACGACGGGCAGCGCGTCGAGAAGCCGCCGGCTGATCTCGCCGCGCACCGGATAGGCGCCGACGATCAGGGTCGTGCCGCCGTCGTCGCGGTTGTCGGACCAGCCGAGGCGGTGCCGGGTCCCGCCCTGTTCGGGTGTCGCGCAGCGCTCGCCGCACGCGATCGGCTCCGCCACGGTGTCCAGCTCGTCGACGAACGTGAACGTTCCGGGACCCCGCACGACGACCGTCTCATAGGCGTGGAGCGGCTCGGGCCGGCCGTCCTCGGGCACGATCCAACCCTGACCACCCAGGACGGTGCACAGGGTGAGCGGCGCGCCGTCCACGAAGTGCAGCGCCCATGGCGGCGACAGGGTGCTGCTGCCGAACAGGGACCCATGGGCCCGTACTCCACGGAACAGGTCACCGAACGCGTCCATGCCCGCGAGGTTAGACGATCGGACATGCATCTCGGCTTCGTACCCATGGAAGTGTCCGGCCGAGCGCCGTTCAATGGGTCACATGAGCATCGACACCACCCTCGTCCTCGGTGGAACCGGCAAGACCGGCCGGCGCATCGTCGCCCGGCTACGGTTGCGCGGCGCGCCCGTCCGTGCCGCGGCGAGGTCCACCGAGATCCCGTTCGACTGGTCCGACCCCGGCACCTGGGAAGCGGCACTGCAGGGAGTGGCCGCCGCCTACATCGTCGCGCCGCCGCTGCCGGACGGCACTCCGGGACCCGCGCACGACTTCGTGGCCCGTGCCGAAGCCGCAGGTGTGCAGCGCCTGGTCCTGCTGTCCGGGCGCGGTGCCGACACCTGGGGGGACTCCACATTCGGGCAGGACATGCGCGACGCGGAGGACGCCGTGCGTGGTTCGTCGCTCGAGTGGACCGTGCTGCGACCCAACAACTTCGCCCAGAATTTCGACGAGGAGCTCTGGCACGCACCGCTTCTCACCGGCACCCTGGCGCTGCCGGCCGGCGGGGTGCCTGAGCCGTTCATCGACCTCGAGGACGTCGCCGACGCCGCCACCACAGTGTTGACCGAGCCGGGGCGGCACGCCGGACGGATCTACGAGCTCACGGGTCCGCGGTCGATCACCTTTGAGGAGGCCGTGCAGATGATCTCCCGCGCGGCGGGTCTGCCGATCTCCTACAAGCAGATCTCCGCCGACGAGTACGCGGCGGGTCTGGTGGCAGAGGGCGTGAGCGAGGACGACGCCCACCACGTCGCCGAGATGTTCGTGCTGATGCGACGCGGCCTCCTCGCCGAGACGACGGACGGCGTCGCCACCGTGCTGGGCCGCCCGCCCCGCACGTTCGAGGACTATGTACTGCGGACGGCAGTGGCGGGGGCGTGGCGGCGATGAGCGCCGACGGGTTGACCGTCGAGGATCGCGAGTTCCTCCGGCGCCCGCTCTACGGCTTCCTGTCGGTGGCCGCGGGACCGCGCCCGCCCCAACCGCGCCCGGTGTGGTTCGACGTCGCCGACGACGGCACCGTGCAGCTGTTCACCGGACCGGACACCGCGAAGATGCGCCGCCTGCAGGAGGATTCGCGCGCGTCGCTCGTCGTCGCCGCACCGGTGGGTGAGCGCGAACGCTGGGTGTCGGTCGCCGGACCGGTCACGGTCGAGTCCGACGGAGCGCACGACCTCGCCGCCCGACTCGCCGCGCGCTATTGGGATCTCGAGGACGCCGGCCGGGCGGCCGACCTCGCCGAGATCCTCGCGCAGGACCAGGTGCGCCTCGTCATCCGCCCGCAGAAGGTGAGTCGCTACTCGATGTGACCGGCACCGATGCCGGCGCCGGGCGGGTGAGGGGCACCCGGCCGGCCTCGTCCAGGGTTGCGGGCCCACTCGGTTGTTCGAAGAACACCTCGGCACGCCGGCCATCCGCCTCCATGGTGGCGATGGTGTTGCCGAACAGCGGGCCGCAGGTGTTCGTCCAGCTCACGGGGAGGTCGGGCAGATCGCGGTGCCGGGCCCATCGCCGGGTGAGCCGGGCCACCGGCCGCGACCACCCCAGGCGGAACGCCGGCTTCACCGCCGCGGGCACGTAGTTGTGCACCGGTGAGCAGACCAGTTGATGCACAGTGGCACCTCGCCCCGCCTGTAGGCCGGCCAGTTGTGCGCGCGCGGCGTAGCTGTGGTGGACATCGCCGGAGAGCACACTGACCGTCGCCGGCCCGGCGGGATCGCCGGCCACCCGGGTGATCAGCCCGGTCAGGCGCAGGAACGACTTCAGGAACGCCGCCCAGTGCTCGAGATCACCGGCACGCCTGATCTTCTCGGCGAGTCGGCCGCGTCTGCCAGGGCGGTTGGCGGCCTGCTCGTTCACCATCTGCAGATCGCTGATGACCGGCGGCAGCAGCCACGGCAGCGACGAGGCGATCATCAGGTGGTCGACGTCGTCGAGGCGGTCGGTGGCTTCGCCCTCGAGCCAGGCGAATTCCCGTTCGCCGATCATCATGCGGTTACCCGACTCGAGGATCCGTCCGTTACGCGAGTCGACCATGATCAATCGGGTGCGGCCGAGATCCCATCGGTAACTGAAGCGGACGCCTTTGCTGTCATCGACCTCCTCGTCGGCACGGTCGGCGAGATCGGTCAGGAGCGGCCAGGTGTCGCCCTCCGCCGCGACCAGCCGCTGATAGTCCACATTGTCCGCGAGGTCTGCGGGGCTGAGGTTGCCCAGGTGCTGGTACACCCAGTACGAGGCCAGCCCGGCGCGTATCCGGTCGCGCCACCAGGGCATCTTCTTGACATCCGTCCGCCATGCCTCGGAGGTGTTCCAATCGTCGCGGATGTCGTGATCGTCGAAGATCATCGCGGTCGGCACGGTCGACATGAGCCACCGGATCTCGGGGTCACCCCACGAATGGCGGTACAGCCGTTCGTATTCGGCGAAGCTGACGACTTCGTCCGGCGGCCGCCCGCCGTTCGATTTGCGCCGAGTTCGCTTGCCCGCCAGTTGTTCTCGCGATTCCGGTGTGAGTTCGTCGGCGTAGAGCTGGTCGCCCAGCAGGATGAGGGCATCCGGCCACGCCTCGATCGGTTGTCCGGCCATGCGGGTCGCATACGAGTCGAGGGCGTCGCGACCCAGCTTGGAGTCGACCTTGTCGTCCTCGGTCTTCGGGTACCGGCACGATCCGAAGATCGCGCGCACCCGCGGCGCGGATTCCGGGCCGCGCGTCCGGATGACGCTCGGCGGATACGGCGCGTCGTCGACCGGCCACACCTGCCGGCCGTCCACGTGGACCCGGTACTCGGTGACCGAGTCGGGGGTCAGTCCGGTCACCTGGACGAGGGCGTAGTGGTAGCCCTGCACGTTGAACGTCGGCGCCGAGCAGCCGAGGACGGTGACGGTGGCCGCCTGCTCGGTCTGCACCCACACCGATGCGGTCGTCTCACCGACATGGCGGAGCGCGGGACCGAGCACGAGAGGCACTCCTTCACCCTACGGATCGGCGGACCTCCGTCACATCGCTTGCGCACATCGGAAGCTGCGGGCGCAGAACTCCTCGAAGGTGCGCGCGGGGCGGCCGGTGACGTCCTCGACGGTGCGGGTGACGCGGTCTTCGGCGCCACCGGCGATGTCGACGTCGAGCGCGGAGAGTATCCGGGCGAATTCCAGCGGAATCCCGCCGGCGGCGACGTGTCCGGCGTGCTCCGCCGCCGACACCGATTGGTGCCGCACCGGGCGGCCGAGGTGTCGGGCGACGATCTTCGCGGCCTCGTCGTAGCTCAGCGCCCGCGGACCGGTGAGGATGTGTTCGGTGTTGTGCGCGAACGGGTCGGTGAGTGCGTGGGCGGCGACGGCCGCGATGTCGTCGGCATCGATGAACGCCACCCGGCCGTCGCCGGTGGCGGTGACGATCTCGCCGTCGCGCACTCCCTGCGCGACGAGGTGATCACCGGTGAAGTTCTGCATGAACCACGACGGGCGCAGGACGGCCCACTCGGGCATCGTCGACCGGACGAGTCGGTGCACCTCTCCCAGGCCGGGCGCTCCTTCGGGCAGCGCGGACGAACTGAGTTGCACGACGCGGCGCACGCCGCACCTGCGCGCCTCCTCCAGGAACGGCTCGACCAGGGGCGCCGGATCGGCTTCGCCCGGCGGCGCGACCAGGTACACGGAGCCGGCGCCGTCGAGCGCCGATGTGTGAGTGGTGCGGTCGACCCACTCGAATCGCACCTCACCCGGCGCCGTCGGCGTCCGCGTCGCCGACCGGACGGGGACGCCGCGCGCTGTCAGGACGGCCACCACCCGGCGACCTGTCGTCCCGCTCGCACCCAGTACCAGCACGTCGTTCATCGCCGCACGCCGCCGAACGACTCCAACTGTTCCGTGCCGCCCATCGCCTCGGCGGCGGCCAGTGGGCTCCAGTAGTCGCGGTAGCTCTGGATCCGGCCGTCGCGCACGGTGATCACGGCGATGTACCGCATCCGGTACGGCGCCCCGGACGCGACGACGGTGCCCGCCGCCTCGAACTCCACGATCACCACCCCCGGATCGACGGTCTCGTGGACGACCTTGTGCGGGAAATCCTCGATTCGGAGCAGATCCGGATATCCGCGCATGTACTCCGCAACGGCTTCTCGGCCGACCACGCGCTCGGGATAGCCCGGCGCGGCAAAGGGGAACTCGATCACGCCGTCGTCGGCCCACAGGTCGGCGAAGCCGGCCATGTCCTGCCTCACCAGCAGGTCGAGTGCGCGGTCGACGAGTTCGACAGGTTGCATATCAGACCTCCTCGGTATGGACGATACGGTACCGTCCCGACGCTAACCGTACTCGGGACGGGACGGTATCGTCCAGTCCATGCCACGCCGCCCGCCCACCGGAGCCGCAGTCCTCCAGCCGACGGTCACCGCGTCGATCACCGAGGCCGTGCTGGACGAGCTGGCCGACCTCGGGTACGCGCGGTTGTCGATGGAGGCGGTCGCGAAACGGGCCGGTGTCGGGAAGAGCGCGCTGTACCGGCGGTGGTCGTCCAAGCAGGAGATGGCGCTGGCGGTGCTGGCCGAGTTCAGCATCGACCAGGCCGCTGCGCCGGACACCGGCTCGCTGCGCGGGGATCTCAGGGAGTCCCTCGACGCGGTGGCCCGCTGGCTGTCACACCCCCGCTTCTCCCGGATCCTTCCCGACCTGGTCGCCGAGATGGCCCGCAATCCGGAACTGAGCGACCTGGTGGAGGGCATGATCGGCCGGCCTCGCCGGGACCGTGGCGCGGTCATGCTGCAGCGGGCGATGCGCCGCGGTGAGTTGGCGCCCGACACCGACCTGGACATCGCCCTCGATCTGATCGGCGCCCCGGTCTACTGGCGGTTGACCGTCCGCGACGCCGACGCCGAGCCCGGTTACCTCGACAAGCTCGTCGACATGCTCGTGCGCGCCCTCGCCCGTCCGTCCTGACCCCGCGCGCCGACGCCATCGGGCGTTAACGTCCACGGCGTCGGTCGTCCACGCGCGACTGCCACAATGCGGCAACCCGCCAGCCACGACGAAGCCTGCACAGGAGCGCGATGACCGACCTCGTTCACACCCCGCAGCCGACTCCCGCGCACAGCGTGCGCACCGGGATGGACGTGGATGCGCTCAAACAGTCCGTGCAGGACCACCTGAGGTACTCGATCGGCCGGCCGGCCGCCGCGCTGAAGCCGGAGCACTACTACCGGGCCCTGGCCCTGGCGGTGCGCGACCGCATGCAGGACAACCGCGTGGCCTCCACCCAGACGTCGATGGATCTGGGCAGGAAGGTGACGTGCTACCTGTCGGCCGAGTTCCTGATGGGCCCCCAGCTGGGCAGCAACCTGCTCAACCTCGGGATCGAGGCGGCGGCCCGCGAGGCGCTGGGCATCCTGGGGCAGGACATCGACGAGGTGCTGGCATGCGAGGAGGAGCCCGGCCTCGGCAACGGCGGCCTTGGTCGGCTCGCCGCGTGCTACCTCGATTCGCTGGCCACCCTGGAGCGCCCGGCGATCGGCTACGGCATCCGCTACGAGTTCGGCATCTTCGACCAGGAGATCCACGACGGCTGGCAGGTCGAGAAGACCGACAACTGGCTCGTCAACGGAAACCCGTGGGAGATCGCCAAACCCGACGTGAACTACCGGGTGAACTGGGGCGGGCACACCGAGCACTACACCGACGACGCAGGCCGCCACCGGGTGCGCTGGCTGCCCGACCGCGTGATCAAGGGCGTCGCCTACGACACACCCGTCCAGGGCCACGCGGTGAACACCTGCAACGTGCTCACGCTGTGGAGCGCGCGCGCCGTCGAGTCGTTCGCGCTGGAGGCGTTCAACACCGGCGACTACTACCGGGCGGTCGAGGAAGAGGTGACCTCCGAGACCGTCACCAAGATCCTCTACCCCAACGACGAGCCGGACATCGGCAAGCGGCTGCGACTGCTGCAGCAGTTCTTCTTCGTGTCGTGCTCACTGCAGCACATCGTGCACATCGTCGAGGATCTCAGTGACCGCTCCGTGCACGACCTGCCGCAACAATTCGCCGTGCAGCTCAACGACACCCATCCGTCCATCGGCGTCGCCGAGCTCATGCGCATCCTGGTCGACGAACGGCATCTCGACTGGGACGAGGCGTGGGCGATCACCGTGGCCACCTTCGGCTACACGAACCACACGCTGCTGCCCGAGGCCCTGGAGACCTGGCCGCTGGCGCTGTTCGGCGAATCACTGCCGCGGCACCTGGAGATCATCTACGAGATCAACCACCGCTTCCTCGACGAAGTGCGTCTGCGCTTCCCCGGCGACGGTGACCGTGTCCGCCGGATGTCGCTGATCGACGAGGACGGCGGCAAGCGTGTCCGGATGGCTCATCTCGCTACCGTCGGCAGCCACGCCGTCAACGGTGTCGCGGCGCTGCACTCCGATCTGCTCAAGGCCAGTGTGCTCAAGGACTTCTACGAGCTCTGGCCGGAGCGGTTCACCAATGTCACCAACGGTGTGACGCCGCGGCGGTTCCTGGCGCTGGCCAACCCGGGACTGCGCCGGCTGCTCGACGACACGATCGGCGCCGGCTGGATGTCGGACCTGAGCAGGCTGACCGAGGTGGAGCGCCACGTCGACGATCCGGAGTTCCAGCAGCGGTGGCGGGACATCAAGCGTGCGAACAAGTCCCGGCTCGCCGACTACATCAGGTCGACCTCCGGTGTGGACCTCGACCCGAGCTGGTTGTTCGACATCCAGGTCAAACGGATCCACGAGTACAAGCGCCAGCACCTCAACGTGCTGCACATCGTCGCGCTCTACCACCGGCTCAAGCAGAATCCCGGCCTCGACATCGCACCGCGCGCCTTCATCTTCGGCGGCAAGGCCGCGCCCGGTTACTTCATCGCGAAGCGGATCGTCAAGCTCATCAACGCCGTCGGCGAGACCGTGAACAACGACCCCGACGTCAACGACCACATCAAGGTGGCGTTCGTGCCGAACTTCAACGTGCAGAACGCCCACCTGATCTATCCGGCGGCCGACCTGTCGGAGCAGATCTCCACGGCGGGCAAGGAAGCGTCGGGCACCGGGAACATGAAGTTCATGATCAACGGCGCGTTGACCATCGGCACACTCGACGGCGCCAACGTCGAGATCCGCGAGGAGGCGGGGCCGGAGAACTTCTTCCTGTTCGGCTTGACGGTCGAGGAGGTGGAACGCGTCAAGGCGCAGGGTTACCGGCCGGCGGACCACATCGAGGCCGACGAGGAGCTCCGGGCGGTCCTCTCACTGATCTCGAGTGGACACTTCTCGCACGGAGACACCGACGTGTTCCGGCCGTTGGTGGACTCGCTGACCTACAGCGACCCGTTCCTCGTGCTGGCGGACTACGCGGCGTACGCGCAGTGCCAGCAGCGGGTGAGCGACGCGTGGCACGACACCGACGCATGGACCCGGATGTCGATCCTGAACTCCGCCCGCAGTGGCAAATTCTCGTCGGACCGAGCCATCGCCCAGTACTGCGACGACATCTGGAACGTGGCGCCGGTGACCGTCCGGGTCTGAAGCGCTACAGCCGGTCGACGATGTCCTTGGCGTCCTTGAGTCCCATCCCGGTCTCCTCGACGAGGGCTTTGATCGCTTCGAGCTTCTTGCCGTCCATCACGAGCTGGCGCACCTTCGGGCTGACCTGCGCCTCCGACGGCGCCCCTTCGTACGCGACGGGGATCGGAATGCCGTAGCCGCGCACCGCCCGCTCCAGCAACGCGACGCGATGTTCCAGTTGTGCCACGCGGTCCCGCAGTTCGTCGCCGCCGTCAGATGAGGAGAACATGCCCATGTCGACAGTCTGTCCTACCGGTAGCGCCGGGGGACAGTCCAGGGACGGCCGAACTCCAGGTCGAACGATTCGGGGTCGAACGGGCTGTCACCTCCCGCGGGGAAGCTGGTGAGCTCACCGAAGACGATCCGCCCGTCGACGTCGTACACATCGACACGGACGAAGTCGGTACCGGCGCCCAGCCTTTCGGACAGATCGATCATCTCCGCCAGGCAGTCGGGCGCAACGGGCTCGGGATGTGCCCACGGCGGTCCGCCGCGCAACGGTAGGTGCTGCCAGTCAGGTCGGAAGAAGTCCATCGTCCGCGAGCCGAACCGTCCGCCGTCGACCTGGACGAAGGCGCAGCGGCCGTGGAAGACGAAGAACTTGTAGTCGTCCGGGATGGCGCCGTCGGCACCTGCGAGCATCTCCTCGACGATGATCCGCGGGGTGATCCGCCCGTACACCCATTCGCGGTTCGGACCCTGACCGTAGAGCTGTGCCACCCAGCCCTTCGCGATCCGGATGATGTGTTCCCGAGCCGCGGCCTCGGGCCTGACGTGGCGGTACACCCAACTCCCCGGCTCGGTCGGCAGACGCGCCTCGGCCGGAGCGCTCTTCGAGACGACGACGGCGGCGCCGCTACCGTGCGTCGGCTTGACCACGTACGCGTCGGGCAGATCGAGGTCCCGTAACGCGGCCGGGTCGTCGACGATCGCGTACACCCGCGGAAGGTACCGCTCCCCCACGATCGACGCGACGTGATCGCGAACCGCCGCCTTGTCCGCGAAGGTGACCACGAGCGCGCGGTGGTCGCGCAGCATCTTGTAGCGCACCTTCTCCCGGAAGGTCCGCGGGTTGCGGGTGCGCCAAAGACGCACCGCACGAACAAGTCTGCTGCGTTCGCGCCACCGGACGCCCTGTCGCTCCTCGGGGGATCGCAGCGCCGGCATCACCAGCTCAGGCTACGGCTGCGCGCGGACTCCTCGCCCTGCGAATCCTGGTTGTCATGACCGCCTGGGGGGATTGGATCGCTTGAGTCGATTTCAACGCTGACCTCTGAACAGCCGATCTACGGTCGGGTGATGCCGGCCCTCCTGGGCGGAGGCCGATCAAGACGCCTCGGCCGGTAGTGACGTGTGCCAGTCACGGTCGGCCAGCGCGCTCGCCCGGCTGTCCAACAGAGCACGAGTCGGAGCATCGGCCGGGAACCACAATTCCACCCGCGGCGTCGCCACGGTGATCTGCTGCGGGATGCCGACCACGCTCTGCAGTGTGAAGAACGACAACCTGCCGTAGTCGGTGTCGAACCGCAGGTGTAGCGACGGATCACGGCGCTCCCGCTCGTGCGGCTCACGCAATCCGCCGAAACGGTCGCGCAGCGAGACCTCGAACTGATCGACGCGCGTCCGCAGGCCCGGGTTGGTCAGCTGCTCCATCCGCAACTGATGCAGCAACACCGACCCGACGGCCGCGGCATCGCGCATGTGTGACAGGAGCCCGCCCGCGTGAGTCAAGGCCGCGATCATGTCGATCTCGGCGTCGGGATCGGGCACGCTGGCCCATAGATCGGGCATCACCACCGAGCACAGCCATTGGCCGCTGGCATTCATTCGCAATATCGTCCAGTCTGCGTTGAACACCAGAGCCGGGTACGGATCGTGGTGTCCGATCATCTCGACCAGAGTGGCGTTCGACCCCGCTGGTGCACCGTCGAGGTCGACCACGTGCCGGGGCGCGTACCCCCCGGCGAGCAGGCACACGTTGAGCTCTTGATTGGAGGCTCCCAGCGACCGGGCGAGGTGGATGATCAGCTCTCTGCTCGGGCGCGCGCGTCCGGTCTCGACGAAGCTGAGGTGGCGGGTCGACACCACGCAGTCCGCCGCGACGCGCAGTTGGCTCCAACCGCGACGAGCGCGCCAGCGGCGCAGGTGATCACCCACTCCACCTTGAGTATTGGTCGACTGGATCTTGCACGGAACGACCATCGACGGATCCCTCGGGGATGGAGCCACTGACATGGTTGGCACCTCAGACACTCTCTGCTGTTCGGCTCGTGGACGGATGTGCCTCGCGCCGCGGAGCGGCGACACCAGCTCCGCGTCGGGCGGACTGTGGGTCGGTGATGCGGACCGGAAGCGAGCAGCCGGCATCGCAGAAGGGACACAGGGCCTTCGGCGGCCACACGCCGTTCTGGTAGAAGCCGCCGCAGCGGTCGCAGAGTGTTGTCACTGATCGACTTTCTCTGCGGTGTCGATTGTTCGGACCTGCGCGGCATCGCCTTGCACACGTGCCGGCTGCACGAACCGGCGAAGCGACGAGACGAGCCGTGATGCCGCTTCGACATCGCCCTGCTCACGACTCCATGCGTAGGCGGCACGAAGATTGTCGGATTCGGCCTCGGACCATCTCGCCAGCCGCCCGTAGTCGCTCGGCTCCGTCGCTTCGACGCATTCCGCCGCGATGGTGAAATAGTCGCGGTGCCGGCGACGTACCTCGTCGGCTTCGCCGGATGCACCCAGTTTCTCCAGCGCGTACTGGCGGATGGTTTCCGACAGCCGATATCGGACAGCACCTTCGGCATCTTCGACCGCCAGGAGGAAGGCGCCGACCAATACTTCGATCATCTCGCGAAGCTCGGAGCCCTCCGGATCGCCGTCCCCGTTGACCGACAGGGCGGCATCCGTGTCGAATCCACCCACGAAGACCGCAAGCCGCCGGAACAGCACCCGCTCCGGCTCGGTCAGCAGCGTATGCGCCCAATCGAGCGATGCGTACACCGTCTGCTGGCGGGACAGCGCGAGATCCGGGCCTCCGGTGAGCATCCGGAACCGAGCCTGCAGACTCTCCTCGATCTGCTGCAGATCCATGCTGCCCATCCGCGCCGCCGCCAATTCGATGGACAGCGGCATACCGGCGAGCCGCCGACACACTCTGCCCACCAGCACAGCGTTGTCGTCGACCACACGGAAGTCGCGCCGCGCTTGACGCGCCCGGTCGGTGAACAACTCGATGGCATCGTCGCCGATACCCAGGGGGAGCACGCACCAGGTGACCGCGCCCGGTACGCCCGAGGGCTCCCGGCTTGTCGACATGATCGCCAGCCGCGGGCAGCCGCCGAGAAGCTCGACGATCATTTCTTCGCATGCGTCGTAGAGGTGCTCACAGTTGTCGAGCAGCAAGAGGACCCTGCGCTCGCCGATGAACGTCAGCAGAGCGTCGGTCGCACGGCCACTGTGCTGATCGACGAGGCCGAGCCTTCGTGCGGTCGCGACTGCCACGCCAAGGGGATTCGTCACAAGCGACAGGTCGACGTAGAACACCCCGTCCACGAAGGCCTCGGCGGCTCGAACAGTCACCTCGATGGCCATCCGCGATTTGCCGACACCGGCGGCCCCGGTCAAGGCGACCAACCGATTCTCGGTGACCAGTCGGCACACCTGCATGGTGTCCGCGCGCCGCCCGACGAAGCTCGTCGATGTGTCCGGCAGGTGGTGGGCAGCGACGACCGGACTGCAACGCCGGTCCGCGCAATCGCCCATGACATCAGCATCGGCCGAACTCCGGCGGCGAACATCGGCGATATCGCGTATACGCGCAAAGCCAACCGCGTACTTGTTCCGGCGGTAGTGGCGCCGCCGGCTGTCAGGTGTGTCGCGCGGCCTCTTGGACGAGTTGTACTCGCGAGGTCAACCCCAACTTGGCGTACACATGGGTCAGATGGGTCTGTACGGTACGTGGCGAGACGAAGAGCCGCGTTGCGATCTCTTTGGTCGACAATCCTTCACTGGCCAGGGTGACGACCTCACGCTCGGTCGGCGTCAGTGAATCCCAACCGCTGGTGGGCCGCTTGCGCTCACCTCGGCCCCGCTGGGCGTAGGCGACCGCCTCATTGACGGACATGTCAGCACCCTGCGCCCAGACGCGCTCGAATTCGTCGAGGCTCAGTGCGTTTCGTGCGCTCAGCACCCCTGCTCCGTGGTCGGCGTCGTGAACCCTGAACCGGACCACGCCGAGATCACTCCGGATGCCTGCCGCCGCAGCGAACAGCCTGACGGCCATCTGATGACTGTCGGCCTCGGCAGCGAGGCCGGCGAGGATCTCGAGGATGTCTGGGATGACCATAATGGCGCCCACGTCGGCGGCACAGGTCAGCGCGTCGCGGGCATCTCGTTCGGCCTGCTCGACCCCGTCCTGCGCAAGGGCGACCCGAGCGCGCGTCGTCAGCGCCAGTGCACGGTGCCACCCGCCGAGCGTTGCCGCGACGTCTTGATCCGCCCACGTCTGTGCGGCGCCGAGGTCGCCGACCGCCAAGGCGAGCGCGGCGAATCGCCAGAGCATCGCCGCCGGGAAGCGCGGCTCGGCGGGAATGTGACGCTGGGCCGCGTCGACCGCGGCCTCGGCGGCCGCGACATCCCCGGCGGCCAGTTCTGCTCCCACCATCGCCATGTGGCCGAGCCCGATGTAGAACCCGCCGCCAGATCGAACGGCCGTGTCGATGGCAGCTTCAGCCTCGTTCCGCGCGGCCTCCGGCCGGCCGCGGTAGGACTGCAGGAACGCCAGATTGATGTGTCCGACATAAACGTTGACCGCGTCCGCAGCCGCTTCGGCGTCGGCCGTCAGCTCGCGCAGTTCGGCTTCTGCGGCGGGGAGGTTGCCTTCGACCATCTGGGACACACCGACACCCCAGATGCGGCACTGTCGCATGACGAAATCGTTGCCGATCGCGCGCGCGAGGTCGTACCCCTCCTCTCCGGCCACCCGTGCCGCGACCGGATCGCCGGCGACGAACGCGGAGTAGGTTTGCCAGCCCAGCAGCTGGCTCAGACGCCACCGGTCGCCCAGCGAACGGGCGAGCCCGATCGCCTCGGTGAAGTACGGACGTGCTGCGTGTCCGTGAACGGCGGACGTGGCGGCGCAGGCCGTGAGCACGTGACCCACGAGGACCGGGTCGTCGAGGTCCCGTGCGATTCGCAACGCCTGTTCGGCCTGCGGCAAGCTGTCAGCGGTAACCCATCCGCTGTCCAGGACGGCCTTATCGGCCAGCGCGCGCGCGTGCACCTCGGGGGCGAGGTCGAGATCATCGCCCTTCTCGTTGTGCAGGATTACGTGAAACCAGCTGCGCCCCTCGACCATCAGCCCACGCATGAGCCAGTACGGCTGGAGCGCCGACACCAGCCGCAAGGCCGTTCCGAGGTCGGCACACTGGCGGCTCCACGCGAAAGCGGCCCGCAGATTGTCGATTTCGGCTTCGATCCAGTCGAGCCGCGCATCCTGTGCCTGCGTTCCCGGGTTGTCCAGCTCGATCACCGTCGACGTGTAGTGGTCCCGATGGCGGCTCCGTAGCTGGTCCGCCTCACCCGACTCGCCCAGCTTCTGAAGCGCGTACTGCCGCATGGTCTCGAGCAGTCGGTATCGGGTCCGGCCGTCGCCGTTCTCGGCCACTACGAGGGACTTGTCCACCAGCAGGGTCAGCTGGTCGAGCACGTGTAAGCGCTCGACATCGCCACCGGCGCAGACCGCTTGTGCTGCGTCGCGGTCGAATCCGCCCATGAACACTGCGAGCCGGCGGAACAGCGTCCGCTCGGATGCAACCAGCAAATCGTGCGACCATTCGACGGATGCGCGCAGCGTCTGCTGGCGGGGCGTCGCGGTGCGCGCGCCGCCGGTCAGCAACCGGAAGCGGTCGTGCAGGCCCTCGAGGATCTCGGTCAGCGACAGCACGCGGACCCGCGCCGCGGCCAGCTCGATCGCCAGCGGCATGCCGTCGAGACGGCGGCAGATCTCGGCGATGACAGCGGAATCCCGGGCATCCGCGGCGAAATCGGGCTGCACGTGGCGTGCGCGGTCATCGAAGAGTTCGATCGCCTCGTCAGCCAGCGACAGCGAAGGCACCCGCCAGATGACCTCGCCACGCGCGCCGATCGGTTCGCGGCTGGTCGTCAACACTTTTGCAGTCGGGGATGCGCCGAGCAGAGCCTCAGCCACGGCTGCGCTCGCGTCGAGCAGATGCTCGCAGTTGTCGAGCACGACCAACAGGTGCCGGCCCTCCGCGAATCGCAGCACCGTGTCCATGGTGGAGCTGCCGGTCTGATCCTGCAGCCCCAGGGCACGCGCCAGTGCGACCGGCACCACTTCAGAGGTGGTGATCGGCGCGAGATCGACGTACCAGACGCCGTCGGAGAAGTCGTTACTCAGCGTGGTCGCGACCTGAATCGCCAAGCGTGTCTTGCCCACACCGCCCGCGCCGGTCAGCGTGAGCAGGCGGTTCTCGGCCAGTAGCTGACGCATCTCGCGCATCTGTTGACCGCGACCCACGAAGCGTGTCAGATGCCGTCGGATGTTGTGCGGCAGACGAGTCGGTGCGGACTTGAGGGCTGCGAACCCGCTGGGCAGTTGCGGATGACACAGCTGAACCACCCGTTCGGGCCGTGGCAGGCCCGCGAGGAGGTGACTGCCCAGGTCGATCAACGATGCGCCGGCCGGTAAAGAGTCGACGACCAACGGCTCGGTGGCGCCGGACAGTACGGTCTGACCGCCGTGCGCGAGATCGCGCAACCGTGCCGCACGATTGATCGTCGGACCGACGTAGGTGGCCCCGTCACGCAGACGCACCTCGCCGGTGTGCACTCCGATCCGCAGCCGGATCGGCGTCAGCGGCGCACGCTGCAGATCCAGCGCGCATGCCACGGCGTCGCTGGGGCGTGCGAACGCGGCCGCGAACCCGTCGTCGGCACCCTGCTGGGGCGGGCGAACGCCCCCGTGCGCGGCGACCGCCCGCGACACGACTTCGTTGAGCGTGGCGTTGGCAGTGGCCATGTCATCGGGCCGGTTCTCCCAGAGTTGTGCTGCGTTTTCGACGTCCGCCATCAGCAGCGTCACTATCCCCGTCGGCAGCAAGCTCACACCCAACCCGCTCCACCGCATAGGCGCCGAACTGCGCGACCGTAGCGAAATCCACTGACTCGAACCCGGGCCACCTGGCCACCGAACAACCACCGCCGGACACAACCGGACCATCCTATGTGGTGTTGCCGTCGCATGATGCGGTTAATGCGGCAGAGTTCCGTCCAGCACGGACCGAATCCAATTGTCGCGGCCGTCAGATCGGGGCGTTGCTGACGGCGGACAGTGCGGCGATGAATGTTGCACCCGACTCGGAACCTGTTGTGGCCCAGAACTTGACTACACAGTTGTGCTGTACGCCCCGCAGCCATCCGGCCGCTCGTCGTGAGAGGCGAGCCTGCGGCTTTCTCGTCGATCCGGCGCCAGTCCATTACCTGCTCGGTAATTGATCCGACTCAGATACTGAAGACATGCCGATCCGATTCGACGGTTGAGCGCCCGCGAGCCAAAGGAACAGATCATGACACAACCCCAGACCATCGACGGGCACCGCGGATGTACCACATGCGGTGGTGCCACCGCCGTCGGCGCCGAGACCGCCTTCCTGGAAAGCGTCGCGGTCATCGGCACCGGGATGATCGGCACATCTATTGCGCTGTCTCTTCGGGCACGCGGCTTGCAGGTCTATCTGCGCGACAGGGACCCCGCGGCCGCGGCCGTCGCCGCTGCCAGGGGCGCGGGAACGATCGAGGATCCGCCGGGACCCGTCGACGTGGCGGTCCTCGCCGTGCCTCCCGGTGAAATCGCCTCGGTGCTGGCCGAATCCCAGAATGCCGGTCTGGCGTCGGTGTTCACCGACGTCGGCGGCGTCAAGGGCGCGCCGTTGGCCGCCGCGGAGGCCTACGGTTGCGATCTCTCCCGCTACGTCGGAGGCCATCCGATCGCGGGTAGTGAGCGGGCAGGTCCGATGGCGGCCTCGCCGACGCTGTTCCTCGACCGCACATGGGTGCTGACCCCGCTGTCCGCGACCGATCCGGATGCGATCAGTGCCGTGGTGGAACTCGTCGAGCTGACCGGCGCCGAACCGGTGATGATGACGCCCGCCGATCACGACCGCGCGGTCGCGAAGTCGTTGCACGTGCCCCACCTGGTCGCCGCTGCACTCGCTGCCAGCCTCGACGACGCCGATGATTCGGTGTTGCGGCTGTGCGGCGCGGGCGTCCTGGAGACCACCCGGGTCGCCGCCGGCGATGCGCAGTTGTGGACCGACATTCTCTCGCTCAATGCCACCGATGTCGCCAAGGTGCTCTGCGAGGTCGCGGCCGATCTCACTGCGGCGGCGGGCGACCGCACTCAATTGACGACCCTGCTGCAGCGCGGAAACGCCGGGCGCGCGCTGCTCACGGACGCCTGGGTCGGCTGAACGAGATAGCTCCGACCACACCGGCAGTGACGCGCCGGCGCTCAGTGCAACGCCCGCGCCATCACCTCACGGGTGTGCTGATCGGCAGGGAACCACAGCTCCACCCTGGGAGTGGCGACGGTGACCTGCTGCGGCATCCCGATGACGCTCTGCACGGTGAAGAACGCCAGTGGTCCGAGCACGGTGTCGAAATCGAGGTGCAGTGTGGGATCGACCCGATCTCCACCGTCGTCCGGGTCGAACCCCGGGTACCGCCGCAGCAGCGACGCCTCGAATGCGTCGACGCGTGTCCGCAGCGCTGGGTTGGTCAGCTGCTCGAGCCGCAACTGGCGCAACAACGTCCAGCCGACGACGTCTGCGTTCCGCATCTGGCAGAGCAATCCGTCTTCACGGGTCAAGGCGGCCAGCATGTCGAGCCCGACGCGAGGATCGGCCACGGTGCCCCACATATCGGGCATCAACACCGAGCACAACCACTGACCCCCGGAATTCACGCGCACCGTCAACCAGTCGGCGCTGAACACGAACGCCGGATAGGGGTCGTGGCGGTCGATCATCTCTGCGAGCGTGTCCGACACGGCCCGGTGCTCGCCGCCGAGCTCCACCACATGTCGCGGCGCGTATCCACCAGACACCAGGCAGACATTGAGCTCCTCGTTGGTCGCGCCCAGCGACCGGGCCAGGTGGACGATCAACTCCCGACTGGGACGGGCGCGACCGGTCTCGACGAAACTCAGATGACGTGTCGAGACGTTGCAGTCATGAGCAGCGCGCATCTGACTCAGACCTCGCCGGACGCGCCACCGCCGCAGATGCTCGCCGACTCGTCCTTCGGCCCGCGCCGGCAACTCGGTGGTCACGACGATCCTTTCGATGCAGATCACGATCCAGCTGCCTGACGGCAACCGCCACGGTCAGGCCTGCGGCCGCACCCGCAGCGCCGTGTCATCGACGTCATGCGGCGGACGGTTCACCGGCTCGGGCGCGGCCTGCGTGCGCGGGACACCCAAAGCCTGCGCACTCGGGCCGGTCGGCGTCGCAGCGGTTCCGGCCTCACCCGTCCAGTACTGCGCGTACTCCGCATAGCGCGCGGCAACGTCGTCGGCGTGCGCCGCGGGGGCGCCCTCGGCCGCCGCCGCCGCCGACTGTGCTGCCGCGTCGGACCGCGTCGGCTCCTGCGGGCGATGCTGGGCATAGCTCTGCTGGGCCGCCGCGGCGTAGTACGCGTAATACGCGTAGGGATCGTGGGTGGTCGGCGTTGGGTCGCCGGTCGTCGCCGGCTCGGCCACGAGCGCGACCG
This sequence comes from [Mycobacterium] manitobense, assembly GCF_025821665.1. GTDB lineage: Bacteria > Actinomycetota > Actinomycetes > Mycobacteriales > Mycobacteriaceae > Mycobacterium > Mycobacterium arseniciresistens. The sequence goes on along the minus strand of NZ_JACKSJ010000009.1, from coordinate 33,771 downwards.
CCGCGACTACGGTCTGTAGCGCACCCAGCACGATGATCACGACGACCGACCAGTCCGACGAAGCCGCACCGACATGACGCGACAGCGCGTCGAGAAAACCGACCGCCGCCAGGCTCGCCATCACGGCCAGCGGGGCCCTCCTGCCGGGCACCAGACCGACGGCGCCCGCGACGCCGGCCAGCAGGGCGAACCGTACCGCCCAGTCAGCACCGATCACGGTCACCGGGGAATTGAAACTCAGCAGGTATATCGCGAGTCCGAGCACGGCCACAGCACCGGCCATGTACCTGCCGAGGAGGCTCCGGCCCTCGTCCGGCGTCGATGGGGGCTGGTCGGCGCAGTCGTACCAGTACGTCATCGCCACTCCTGTTGCATCGAGCGCGGCGGTTGCCTCGACGGATTGATACACACTGTATCAGTTGGAGCGGATAGCCGTCGATTCCCGCGTCGGGCCGCCGACTACGGACGGGGCGGGCCCCGCACCGCCCACTGGTGCCGTGTCGAACTCTGCGGCTGCCAGCGACGCCCTGATGTAGTCCAGCTCGTCGTCGGTCGCGACCATCGTCACCACCGAGGACCCCGCGCGGGTGCTGACCCGCACAGTGTCGCGGTGCGCGTCCAGGGACTGCAGCGCGACGTCGCAGGTCTCTGACGGCGGGACGGCCGGCGGTTGCACCACCACCACGGTTACGCCGACCCGCGCGGGCTGTTCAGCGACGCCGTCGAATATCTCCATGGACAGGTTGCGGTCCGAGCCGGCCTGGATCTCGCCGCGCCGCAGTTCGTCGACCCAGAGCATGTCCTGATCGGCGACACGGGCGACCATCGCGTGCCACTGCGCCGGGCGCTGAGTGTGCACACGCACCCGCGCTCCGAGCGCCAACGAGCGGAGCACCACCTGCTGCGCGAGATGCAGCGTGCCGGATATCTCGACCCTGGCGACGTGCGGTCCGAACAGTGGCACCGCCACCGCCCGACCGGCAGCATCGGCGCCGATCACCTGCCCACAGCCCGCCGCTGGCAGCACCAGCCCCGAGAACGGCGAATCTCCCCGCCCGAACGCCCAGCGCTGCACCGGGTGGGTCGGCGGTGGCAGCGGCAGACTTGCCAACATCGCCGAGAATTGCTCCCCGACAAGCGGATCGAGCTCATCGAGTGCCACGCTGCGCGATCCTCCGGTATCGAAGCGGGCGAGACCCCGAATCTGCACCGCGTTCCCCGCGTCGTCGCTCCGCACCGACACCGTCAGCGTGGTCGAGTAGCTCGGAACAGTCCACAATGCAGCCAGTCCCTCGGTGGTCAGCAGCGCCGGCGGCAGCAGATAGCTGCGCAGCTGGAATCGCCCGGCACTACAGGTCGCCCAGCTCTCGTTGATGTTGCGCACGCCGAGCCCGTCGGACAACTGGTTGGCAGCCAGCCCGATCTCGACCGAGGTGAGGATCTGGGGCCGCAGCCCGGCCTCGACGAGCCGGTTGGCGACCCGGCGGGTGGCCGTCGCGGCCGCGCGCAGGATGCCATCACGCTCGCCGCCGCGACGCCGGACCGCGCTCGCACACCGGGCGGGATCGAATCGGACGACGATCCAGACGCTGCGTTGAGCTATCGCAGGCAGCGGTCCCAGCACCGCGTCGTAGACGGCCGCGATGCGACTGCCGCCCTGTGAGCGGGCGCCGTGGCTGATGATGTCGACCGACGCCAAGCTGATGTCGAACTGGGTCAGGCAGTCGGCTACGAGTTGCACCGGCACTGCCTCGCCCGACACTGTCACGCCGGGTTCCAGGACCGTGATGGCCTGCGGGTTGGCTTCGATCCGCAACATCGACAGCAGCGTCTCGCCGTCCCAGCGGAAACCGATCTTCTCGCCGTCACTTCCGTCGGTGTCGAACGGCTCAGCCGTGTGGTGTCCGCGCGACCGCCGTCGACGCGCCCGGATGAACTGCACCCACAGCGCCAGCCACTGCGGCAATGTTCTGCCGCGCATTCGGGCCACGACCGCGCCCGCGACGGCCAGCCCCACCGCCCCGCCCTGCCACGCGTGTAGCCGCAGGGCCGCTGCGGCTGCGATCCCTGCGATGACCAACACCTGCGCCAGCACGACGTGTTGAACAGGCAGCAGCCTCTGCGCAAGGATCTCGACGTTGCCGACTGGCGCAGCGGGGGTGGAGATCGCGGCATCTTCAGCGAGAGCGTGACGGGACACTGTGGCTTCCTTGAGTGTGCGGGGCCGGTAGCGCGCCTTTGATACACTGAGTATCCACTATCCGGCGACGGAGGACCATGCCAGCGCCTGTCACCACCCGAGCGCAGGTCAACGGATACCGATTCGTGGTTCGGCGGCTTGAGCACGCGCTGATCCGCGGCGATTCCCGAATGATCCATGACCCGATGCGCGGCCAGATACGGGCGTTGATCGTCGGGTTGGTGATCAGCGTGCTCATCACGGGGGCCGCCGGCGTACTCGCCTTCTTCAAGCCGACGCCGAACATGGGCGACTCACAGGTTCTGCTGAGCAAGTCCAGCGGCGCGCTGTATGTGCGCATCGGCGACACCCTGCACCCTGCGCTCAACCTGGCGTCGGCTCGGCTGATCGCCGGGGAGAACGTCACGCCGAAGGAAGTCGATGACAAGTTCCTCAACACGGTCAGGCGAGGTCCGGTGGTCGGGGCGGTCGGCGCCCCGGCGAGCATCGCCGCGGGTGACGAAGTGTCCGAATCATCATGGACCGTCTGTGACAGCACCCGCACCCCGACCACAGCAGAAGCCGCCGGCGCCGCGTCGATCGAGACTTCGGTCCTCGCGAACCGCCCGGATCTGTACACCGGCATCCGGGCCGCGGCGCCACAGGAGATGATCCTGGCCCGGTCGGGTGCGGACGTGTTCCTGATCTTCGACGGGGTGCGCGCGCAGATCGACATCGGCGACCCGGTGGTGTCAAGAGCACTTCACTTGAGTGGCAGCGCAATACGCGACATATCACCCGGCCTGCTCAACGCTTTCCCCGCAGTCGCGCCCATTTTGCCGGTCGCGGTGGAGCGCGCCGGGGAGCCGACCGCCTACCTGGATCCGGCGTATCGGGTCGGATCGATCCTGCGCACGTCGGACTCACGCGGCGACACGCTGTACGTCGTGCTGTCCGACGGCCTCCAGCCGGTCTCTGCGGCCACTGCCGACATCATCCGATACAGCAACCCCGTGCTGTCCGCCCCGCACAGTGTGTCGCCGGCCATGACGAGCGTGGCGCCGATCGTCCGCCGGCTCGCGGTCGACCATTATCCCGTCCAGTCACCGCAAGTGGTTGCCCGAGAACCGAATCAGGTGGTCTGCATGGCGTGGCAGCGCGCTCACGGTGCAGCGCAGGCCACCACTCGGCTGCTGATCGGGAACCGCCTGCCGCTGCCGGCCGATGCGGCGCCGGTCCGGCTGGCCACCTTCGACGCCAGCGGGCCCGGCCTGGACGGGGTCTACCTGCGGCCGGGCACCGGCGAGTACGTGCAAGCCACCGGCGTCGAGCCGGGTAGCCGGGCGGCCGGCCAGCTGTTCTACGTTTCTGACACCGGATTGCGATTCCACGTCAAGGACGCGGCGAGCGCGTCTGCGCTCGGGCTGACCGGTATGAAAGGCGGCGACGGCGAGGCCGACATGCCGCAACTCGCGCCATGGCCGGTGCTGGCCCTGCTGCCGCCGGGGCCGCAGCTGTCGCAGGAGTCGGCGCTGGTCGCACACGACGGCATGGCGCCCGATCCGCGCGGGCAGCAGGTGAGCTCCTCGGCCGGCGGGTGATCGACCGGTGGCGGAGCGCACGGCCGCGCCACCCGTCAGATTTCCAGTTCCCGGAAGAACGCGTACAGCCGGGTGACCCAGAAGCAGAGCGGGAACAGCAGCCCGATCGCGATGTACTCGGCCAGCTCGACCTGGCGACGCATGACGGGCGAGAACGCGATCCGAGGTGCGACCAGCCCGCACACCGCGACGACGCCCGCAAGCCCGACGAGCATCACCGCCGCGTTCACCTGCCAGCCGGGCAGAAAAGTCGCGGTCTTGACGATCACCGCCAACGCGCAAGTCATTCCGCCGCCGATCAACATCCCCGCTTGCAGCAGCTCGTGGTGACTTCGCCCGCGCAGGCACAGCACGACTGCCACGATCATGGCGAACGCGGTTCCCTGCCAGAAGAACCCGTTGCTGACGTCGACCGCGAAGTAGCTTCCCGTCGCCGCCACCACCGTCGCGGCGCCGAGAATCCCGGTCAGATAGCGGTTCGCGCGCCCGACCCGATCGAGCATGTCACGCTCGGTCGGAACGATCTGCCTGCCGACCGCATTGACACCCTCCACCGTCGTGCCGCCCTGTGTGTCGATGTCGTCGAGCGGTTCTCCGGCGGTGGGCACCGGAGGAATCGGCACCCGGGAAAGCAGGACGGTGATTCGTGGAGCCAGATAGATCACCACCACCGACGCCATCGCTGCCAGTGCGCCGACGGACCGGACCGGGGGCTGCCAGAGCAGCATGGACGTGATCGCGGGTGCGCCCACCAGCGACAGGCCAACCACCCCCGTGAAAAATGTGCGTCCCGTGTCGGTGATGAGCAAAACCAGCAGTGCAGCCAGCGCGGTGAGCGCAAAAGCCAGTGGCAGGGCGGTGAGTACGGCTCCTCCCGGGATCACATAGAGGCTGCCGCCGAAGATCGGCGGCAGCGCCGCGGCGGTCAGCCACGTCGCATCTCGCCGACTGGCCACTCCTCGGTGACGCAGCAGGGTCACCACGGCGAGCCCCAGCAGGCCGAGCGCGACCGCCGCCGCCGCAACCGGCGGCGTCGGCGACCGGAGTGCAAGCAGCACCATGGCGACGACGGAGCCGACGACACACAGCGCGACGACCGGCAGGCACCGCACAGCAGAAGCCCCGCGGCTGTCGCGTTGGCCTTCGGCGCTGTCGGCGTCGACGTCGTCGAACAGCAAAGGTGCAGCGGGCGCGTCGATCTCGCGGATCACCAGCAAGTCACCGTCAGCGACACCGACGTCGCGCAGAGTGCGGGACGGCTCGAAAGCCTGCGCCCCGACACGCGCGAGGGTCCATCGGCCCCCGGTGCTGTCGTACAAGGCCCCGGAGCCGCCCGACTCGAGCGACGACTGGGCGTTGGCGAGTTCGATGACGTCACCGACGACCGCCGACACCGTCGCCTCGGCCGGCAACCCGGCGTCGAGCAGCACCCGACCCACCAGTACGGACACCCGGCTGAGCTCCGGCTCGGACGCGACGTCGGCGTCCTGCTCCGGCGGCGCCGACGCTGTCATGGTCATCGCTGCCCTCCGTGAACTCACTCGTGCCACTGGGTGATACTCGCTGTATCATACGGGTGACTTCGGGAGGCGTATTGAGCACTCAGGGATTCGTGCGCCGATTGCGGCTGGCACCGCCGCGGATGCCCGGTGGCGAGATCAACCTCCAGGCACCGCCCGAGGTGCCGCGAGTGATCCCCGGCCGCCTGTTGGTCAAACTCATGCCGCTGGTGATGGTGGTGGCCGTCGTCGGCATGATCGCGCTGATGATCACGGTGGGCGGGCGTGATCTGACGCGCAACCCGATGTTCCTCATCTTCCCGATGATGATGGTGATGTCCATGGCCGGGATGTTCATGGGCGGCATGGGTGGTCGGTCGGGAAAGTCGGCGGCCGAGCTGAACGAGGAGCGCAAGGACTACTTCAGCTATCTGGCCAACCTGCGCGACGAGGCCGCCGAGACCGGTGCCGAACAACGCACCGCATTGGAGTGGAGCCACCCGGACCCGCGCGCCATCGTCGACGTCGCGGGTTCCCGCCGGATGTGGGAGCGCCGCCCCAACGACACGGACTTCTGCCATGTCCGGGTCGGGATCGGCAGCCACCGGCTCGCGACGAGACTGCTGGCACCCGAGACCGGTCCGCCGGAGGATCTCGAGCCGGTGTGCACCGTCGCGCTACGACGTTTCGTGCACACTCACTCGGTCGTGCACGCGCTGCCCACGGCGGTGTCGCTGCGTGCATTCCCCACCATCGGCTTCGAGGGTGACCGTGCCGACTGCCGTGCGTTGGTGCGCTCGATGATCGCCGAGCTCTGCGCCTTCCACGGACCCGACCACGTCCGGATGGCCGTGGTGACGGCCAACCCCGACGGCGAGGCCTGGAGCTGGGTCAAATGGCTGCCGCACGCTCAGCACGCCACCGCGCGTGACGGTCTCGGCTCCATGCGCATGCTGTTTCCCTCACTCGAGATGTTCGAGACGACGATGTCAGCCGAACTGGGCGAGCGAGGCAGGTTCACCCGGCACGGCGAGCCGACTCAAGGCATACCCCAACTCGTCGTGGTGATCGACGACGGTTACGTATCGGGTGACGAACGGCTGGTGACCGACGTCGGGCTGGACAGCGTCACGGTGTTCGACCTCAGCGGGCGCGCCGAGGGCCTGGCCGCCAAGCGGGGCCTGGCGCTGGTCATCGAGCAGGACAGCGTCGGTGCCCGCACGCGTACCGGCGTGGAACACTTCGCGACGCCGGACCGGATGAGCACGGTACAGGCGGCCGCGACCGCGCGCCGCATCGGGCGTTACCGGCCCGCCAGCGCCGCACACATCGTGAGCCTCGAACCGAATTCGCGAGCAGTCGATCCCGGCTTGATGGCACTGCTGAAGATTCCCGACGCGGCCGAGATCGTGCCCGAAACGGTGTGGCGGCAGCGCTCAGCGCGCGAGCGGCTGCGAGTGCCGATCGGCATCACGCCGACGGGCCAGCCGCTGGAACTCGACATCAAGGAGTCGGCCGAGGGTGGCATGGGTCCGCACGGGTTGTGCATCGGCGCAACCGGCTCGGGCAAGTCCGAGTTCCTCCGCACCCTGGTGCTCGGGCTGATCACCTCGCACTCACCCGAGGTACTGAACCTGGTTCTGGTCGACTTCAAGGGCGGCGCCACGTTCCTCGGGCTCGACGGCGCCCCGCACGTCGCGGCGATCATCACCAATCTCGAGTACGAGTTGACCATGGTGGACCGGATGCGCGACGCGCTCGCCGGTGAAATGAACCGTCGCCAGGAGCTCCTGCGCGCCGCAGGCAACTTCGCCAACGTCTCCGAGTACGAACGGGCGCGGGCCGGCGGTGCACCGCTGGACCCGCTGCCGGCACTGTTCATCGTCGTAGACGAGTTCTCCGAACTACTCGCACAGAAGCCGGACTTCGCCGAGCTGTTCGTGATGATCGGCAGGCTGGGCCGCTCCCTGCACATCCACCTGCTACTGGCATCGCAACGCCTTGAGGAAGGCAAATTGCGGGGGTTGGATTCCCATCTGTCCTACCGCATCGGGCTCAAGACGTTCTCGGCCGGGGAGTCCCGCAGCGTGCTGGGCGTCCCCGACGCCTACCACCTGCCCAGCGTCCCGGGATCGGCGTTCCTGAAATGCGATGCATCAGAACCACTGCGTTTCAACGCTTCTTACGTATCCGGGCCCTACGTGAAACCCGACACCTCCGCTGGCGCCCCCCGAAGCTCCGTCTTCGGCCAGTCGACGCCGAAGCTCTTCACCGCCACTCCGGTGGCGAAGGATCTGACGAAGGCGCCGCCGTCGCGTGAGGTGGCGATCGAGACCAACGGACACGAAGTGTCGGCACCGGCGGTCCCGGGTGCCGTCCGACTCGCCCAGGCCAGCGTCCTCGACGTCGTCGTCGATCGGCTCCGCGGGCACGGGCGTCCTGCGCACGAAGTCTGGTTGCCGCCGCTGGACGAGAGTCCCGCCGTCAACGATCTGCTTCCGGATCCGAGGTGGCAGGACGCGCGCAACCTCGACGGCGGTCTGCGACTGCCGATCGGCGTGGTGGACCGCCCCTATGATCAGCGCCGCGACCTGTTGTCGATCGACCTTTCCGGCGCCAAGGGAAACGTGGCCGTCGTCGGGGGTCCACAGTCCGGCAAGTCGACGGCCCTGCGCACCCTGATCATGTCGTCGGCCGCCACACACACCCCGGAGCAGCTGCAGTTCTTCTGTATCGACTTCGGCGGCGGCACCTTGGCCAGCCTGGACGGACTGCCCAACGTGGGTGGCGTGGCCGGACGGATGGAGCCCGACCGCGTCCGGCGCACGGTCGCGGAGGTCTCCGCACTGCTCAGCGACCGCGAGCGGCTGTTCCGCGATCTAGGGATCGAATCGATGCGGGACTTCCGCCAGCGCAAGGCGCGGCTGGCGACGCTACGCCCTGGCGAGCAGGCATCCGACCCATTGGCGCGAGACAAATTCGGCGACGTCGTGCTCGTGGTCGACGGCTGGGCCACGATCAAGAGTGACTTCGACAGTTTGGAACCGGTACTGCAGTCGATGGCCATCGGCGGCCTGTCCTACGGTGTTCACCTCGCGATCTCCGCGACGCGCTGGATGGAGATCCGTCCCGCGGTCAAGGACATGCTGGGCACCCGCATAGAGCTCCGTATGGGCGATCCGATCGACAGCGAGGTCGGCCGCAAGTTCGCCGAACTGGTCCCCGTCGGTCGCCCCGGCCGGGGAATCAATGCCGAACGCCTTCACATCCTGACCGCATTGCCCAGACTAGACTCGCGCTCCACCGTCGAGGATCTGCCGACCGGAGTGGCCGATGCGGTGGCGGCGATGCGCACCCATTACGGCGACCGCGCTGCGCCGCGGGTCAGGTTGTTGCCCGACCAGCTGGACCGCGGCGAGGTTGTCGAAAAGGCACGCGCTGCGGGAGATCTCAGTTCGTCCCGGATCGCGATCGGTATCGACGAGGCGGAGTTGGCGCCTGTGGTACTGCGATTCGATGTCCAACCGCACCTGGTGGTTTTCGGCGACAGCGAGTGCGGGAAGACCAGTCTGTTGCGCAACATCGCCGCCGGTGTCATGGAGAACTCGACGCCACAGGAATGCAAGATCGTCCTCGTCGATTTCCAGCGCTCCCTGCTCGGGTCGGTGGCCGACGAGTACCTGGGCGGTTACGCCACCGCCGCGCCGACCTGCACGGAGCTGATGACGGCGCTCGCCGCCTCGCTCAAGGAGCGGCTCCCACCGGCCGATGTCACTCCCGCGCAACTCAAAGCGCGGTCCTGGTGGAGTGGACCGCAGATCTACCTGCTGGTCGACGATTACGATCTCATCGGTAGCGGCTCACTGAACCACCCGCTGGGGCCGCTGGTGGAGTACTTCGCTCAAGCCCGCGACATCGGCCTGCGGATCGTGATCGCCCGGCGCAGCGGCGGCGCTGGACGGGCGATGATGGATCCGATCATCGGCCGCCTCAAGGACCTGTCGTGCAACGGTCTGGTGATGAGCGGCTCGAGGGACGAAGGGGCGTTGTTCGGCGGTTACAAGCCGACCGCGCTGCCGCCGGGTCGCGGCATGCTGGTGTCCCGCACTGTCCGCAGCGGTGTGATCCAACTCTGCCGGATGCCCGACCTGTGACCGGGTTCCGTGAACTCGACCGATCGCCGTCGATGTCTGCCGCCGCCGAGCACATCCGCATTTCCGTGCTCGGTGAGCGGACACAACTCGATATTGCTCTGCCCCTTGATGTCCCGGTCGCGGCCCTGCTGCCGGACCTCATCGCGCTGGTGCGGTCACGACATGGCGACGAGGCCGAGGACACATCGGCATCGGCGCCCCAGGTCTGGCACAAGGTTTGGGTGCTGGGTCGCATGGCGCCCGCCGCCACCTCACTGTCACCGGACACGACGCTGCGCGAGGCTGGTGTCGGCAGCGGTGAGTTGCTGCGACTCACTCGACAGCGGGCGCTGTCGCCGCCCACTCTGCACGACGACGTGGTCGACGCGGCTGCCCGGTTGAACAAGAGCGCCCACGCCGGTTGGAGCGCCGAGTCGGCGCGTCAGATGGGTTGTGCCGGTTTGATGGCGGCTGGACTCGCATGGGCGTACTTCGTGGCCGGCGACGCCTTCGCGCGCCACCGCCCGGCCATGGTTGCGTTGGCGCTGCTGGTCGTAGCGGCCACAGTCGGCGCGGCCACACTCGCCCATCGGGTCTACCGGCGGGCCGACGTCGGAATCGCACTCGGGTGGACGATCATCCCGGTGATCGCCGCGCTCTGCTGGGTCGCGGTGCAAGGTCGGGGCAGCTTGGCGCTGGCCGCGGGTACCACCGCGTTGATCGTGGTGCTCGGTGCGTGTCGGTGGGTGATCGGCACGGGCGGTTGGGCCTTGCTGGCGTGCGGGGTTTTCCTCACCGCCGCGTCGATGGCGGCGCTGGGGCACGCCGCGGGTGCGGGCGCCTCGACGGCCGGCGCGGTGGCCGCGGTACTGGCGGCGTTCGCCTGTCCGACTGCATCACGCATACGGCTGCGGCGCCCCAGGGTCTCCACCGGCACCAAGGACCCCGACGAGCCGAGGCCTCGGCTCGTAGATGGCTTCGGCGAAGCCGACCGCATCGCGTGCCCCGATGCCAAATTGCCGACCGCGGAAACCGTCTGGGCGGACGTGCGGGCAGCCGAGCGGACGCGCTCCGCCTTGTCGGCCGGCCTGGCCGCGACCGTGGCCGGCGGCGCTGCCACGGTGCTGTACGCCGCCCCCGTCGACTGGGCCCGGGTGGTGTTCGCCGCGCTGTGCGGGATGGTGCTGGCGCTGCTGGCGGCGGCCGCACGAGACCCGCTCCAGCAGGCCTCGTTCGGGATTCCGGCGGCTGGCATCGTGGTGATCGCCGCGGCGCGGGCGCAGGACGGAGCCACGGTGATCGCCCAGGCGGCGCTGGTCGTGCTGTCGGTGGCCGTGGTCGCAGTCGGGGCCGCCGCCCTGGTGGGCGCGGCAGGTGCGACGCCCGGCTGGATGCGGCCGACGACCGCGTATCTGCGCTACTCGGCGTTCGTTGCGTTGATCCCGGTGGCCCTGTGGGCCGACGGGCTCATTGGGACGATCTCGATGGTCGGCTCCCCATGATGGCGGGCCTACGTCGATGGCTCGCGACTGCGGCGACAGCCGGATGGGTGGCCGCGTGTGCGGCCGCTCCACCCGCACACGCGGTCGGCCCGCCCGTCGTGGCACCCGGTCCACCGCCCAACGGACCGGTGGCGCCGTTGGAACCGACGGAACGGATCACCGACTGTGGCGTGACCGGGGTGATGCCCCAGGCGGACTTCGGCCTGGCGCCGCACGCAGCCCAGATGCTCGCGTTCACCGACGCGTGGCGATTCTCCCGGGGCGCAGGCCAAAAAGTGGCGGTGATCGACACCGGGGTCAACAGGCATCCCCGGCTGCCCGCGCTGGAGGCCGGCGGCGACTACGTGTCGACCGGCGATGGGCTCGAGGACTGCGATGCACACGGCACGGTGGTCGCCGGAATCATCGCGGGCAGAGCAAGTCCCGAGGACGCATTCACCGGAGTGGCACCCGAGGCGACGATCCTGTCGATCCGGCAACACTCCAGCGCCTACGACGTGGCAGGCGCCCGCCGCAACGATGACGACCCCAACGCGGTGTCCAGCGGATACGGCGACATCACCACACTGGCACGGTCCATCACCCGCGCGGTCGACCTGGGCGCGACGGTCATCAACCTGTCGGTTGCCGCCTGCGTTCCCGCGGGCACTCCGATCAACGACGCCGAGCTCGGCAGGGCCGTGCGGTATGCGTTCGAGCGCAACGTCGTCGTCGTCACCGCTGCAGGCAACATCGATCAGCAAGGCCTGTGCAGTGCTCAGAACCCTGTCGCCGACCCGAATCTGGCGCTGGACCGTCAGTGGGCGTCGGTGCAGACAATCGTCAGTCCGGCGTGGTACTCCGACTACGTCCTGACGGTGGGCGCGTTGACCCCCACCGGGGAACCGGCGGACTTCAGCGTGCGTGGGCCGTGGGTCGACGTCGCCGCTCCCGGCGAGATGATCACCTCGCTGAACCCGCGCGGGCCGGGCTTGACGAACACCTGGCAGGATCAGCGCGGCTCACAGCCGATCAACGGCACCAGTTTCGCGGCGCCGTTCGTCTCGGGTGCGGTCGCACTGCTGCGGTCACGATTCCCCGGCCTGGGCGCGGCTCAGGTGATGGACGTCATCAAGCGGACCGCGCATACCGCCGGCTCTCAGCCGAGCGCCGAAACCGGTTACGGTGTCGTCGATGCGGCCGCCGCGCTGTCCTACCTCCTGCCGCCCGCCGACGCTCTGCCCGATCGGCAGGCCCCGCAGCCGATCGCCGAGCCGCCGCAACCCGAGGATGTCGACCGGCGCCCCCGCACCATCGCGCTGACAGCGACGGGACTCTGCGTCGCGATAGCAGTGGTGGCGCTGGCCGTCCTGCCCACCCGGCCTCGGCGGCGCAACGCGGAAAGCAGGGGCGAACGAGTAGCATGACACGGTGTATCACTTCGGACTCGGGAAGCAACATGTACGAGCAGGACCAATTGAGCAGCCTCAACGGTAGGCACCGCAGCAACCGGCCCGCACCGGCGTCGGGAAGAGCCGACGACAACGGGACGAACGCGCAGTCGTCACGTCGGATGGCTTTGCCACCGTGGCAGACTCCGACAGCCGCCGTACCGAGGATGTTCGCCGATGCGACGGCGGCCGAGGCGGTCGACACCCAGCCGGAGTCCGTGCCGGCGCCGCACACGCCGACCGGCTACCGCCCCCTCCCACAAGCCAACCCACCTGTACCCGAACCGCCCACGCCGGCATCCAACCCGCCCCCCGCGTGGTGGCTGCCGCCTCCCCCACCGGGATGGCCCGGCCCGCCGCCCACCGGCTATGTCCCGCAGCCGGGGGTGCTGCCGGTCCCGCCGGTTCCGTTTCCGCCCCCGCCTCCACCGCTCGGTTCGCTGCCACCACGGGCGTTTCGTACGCCGCCGTCCTTGGAGGAGGCGGTGCCGGCTCCCGGCGATCGCCCGTCACCCCGATCAGGTTGGCGCAGAACGGTTCACCTACTCAGCGGCGGCCATGTCAACCCCGGCGCATCTCGTCGGCAGCGTGAGTACGACGCCCTGCTCGCCCGGATCCGCCGGCCCATTGCCGGCGATTTCCGGGTGGCGATCCTCTCTGTCAAGGGCGGCGTGGGGAAGACGACCACCACCTTGGGATTGGGCTCGGCGCTGGCGATGACCCGTTCGGATCGGGTGATCGCGGTCGACGCCAACCCCGACCGCGGCACACTTGCCGAGCGTGTCCGGGACACCACGAACCGGTCGACCGTGCGCGATCTGATCTCCGACCCACGTATCAGCAGCTACGCCGACGTCCGGGGCCACACGCGGATGGCCTTCAGCCGCCTCGAGGTGCTGGCCAGCGAACAGGACCCGGCCGCGGCCGATGTCTTCGGTGAAGACGAGTACCGCCGTACGGTCGACGTACTGCGGCGCTACTACAACGTGATCCTCACCGACTGCGGCACCGGCATCATGCATTCGGCGATGACCGGTGTGCTCGATCTCGCGCACTCTTTGGTCCTCGTCAGTTCACTCGCACTGGACGCCGCACGCAGTGCATCGGCGACGCTGGACTGGCTCATGCAGCACGGTCATTCCGGGTTGGTGCGGGACGCCCATGTGGTCTTGAGCGCGTCCCGACCGAGCGCAGCGGCGATAAAGGTGGACAAGGTCGTCGAGCACTTCGAGGCGCGTTGCGCCTCGATCCACCTCGTGCCGTTCGACCCTCATCTAGCCGAAGGCGCCGACGTCGACTTCGCGTTGCTCAAACCGGCCACCGTCAGGGCGTACCTGGAACTGGCCGGTGCCGTCGCCGACAATTTCTCGCGACTGGGCGGCTGAAACGGCGCGCTCTCGCCCCGAGCTGACACAGCCCCGTCCACCGCGACTCCATCGTGGGGTGAGAGTCGACGTTCAACGGTAGAGGTGATCGCGCAGGACACCCATGGCCGCTGAGGCCGTTCCCTCCTCCGCACCCTCGTCGACCCCCGCGACGAAGACGACGTCGCCCGTATCGGCGTCAACCGACCACTCGGCAGAGAAGACGCCGTTCCCACCGTCGTGCCAGTACACCCGGCCGAGCTGCGGGAGATCCTGCACGACAACGCCGTAACCGTAGAAGCTGGTGCCTGCGTCGTCCTCGGCCACCCTCGGCTCACGAATCCGGTCAAGCGAGGGAGGTGTGAGAATCTTTCCGTCCGTCAGTGCTCGAAGGAAGTCGACGAACGTCCGTGCGGTGGTCACAAGCCCTCCGTTGCCGATGAGGTGCCACGAGGCGTCGTGGCCGCCCCAACTCGCTTCGAGGACACCTTTGCCGCTCGGAGTGCGCAACGTTCGGCCGACGTCGTACGCGGCCATGTAGCCGATTCCATCGAGACCCGCCGGCGCCAACAACTCCGCACGTAGAAATTCGTCGTAGGGACGACCGCTGCGAACTTCGATGATGGCGGCGAGTATCGAGTATCCGACGTTGGAATAGGCGTAGTGCCCACCGGGCTCTCCGACCAACTCGGACGCCAGCGCGCGCCGTAGGAACTGGCCGCGGTCGAGTTCCTCAGCATCGTCGCCGATCGCCTCTGTGAGGCCGCCGCTGTGCGTGAGCAGCTGCTCAACTGTGATCGCCGCCTTGTCCGCGGGGACGTCGGGCAGGATGTCGGCGAGCGTCTCGTCCAGACGGACCATCCCGTGCTCGACCAGTCTTGAAATCGCCACTCCCGTGACCGTCTTGGTGATGGACCCCATGTCGACCAACGTCTCCTCTGCGGCCACGCCGTCTGCGCGTAGCGGTCCGAACTCACGCACGTGCGCTGGTGCCCCGCCCAGCGACACGCCGACGACGACGGGCGTACTCTCTCGCTCGAGTTGCGCGAAAGCCGCTTCCAGACCAGTATTTCTCGCCCGCAGTTGCTGCTCGGAGACCACTCCTTGACCACTGCCGCAAGCGGCGACCGAGAATGCGACCATGCACAGGGTCAGCAGAAGGCGATGCCTTGCCCAACAGCCGCACTGCATACCGATTACGACGCGGCCGGATTCCAGGGCCTGATGTAGTCCGTTTCCGGCCATCCTTCATACGCAGCCATCAGCTCGTACATCGTTGCGCCGTCGACGGATTCCCTGACAATGTCGGCATGCCCCGCGTGGCGGGACAGCTCCTCGATGACGTGCAGCACGACCCAGCGCACGTTCCAGTGGTCGAGATCCTGCGGAAACCACGGCACGTCGCGCGGCACCGGCACCTGGGAGTCGAGGTCTGCCTCGCGAAACACCCGCAGCGCTTCGGCGTTCTGCTTCTCGAGTCCGGCGAGCAGTTGCTCCAGGGTCTCGTCGTCGCGCATCACGTACTGGTCGGCGTGTTCGGCCATGACCTCCGCCATCGGGCGGTCGTACTTCGGCGGGAAGTCCGGCGCGCAGGCCGCGCGTTGCACCCAGCCCCTCTGCACGGCGGCGGCGTGTTTGACCAGCCCGCCGATCGACAGGCTGCTGACCGACGGCGTGGACCGGGCCTGCGCGTCGGTCAGTCCGTACGCGGCCGCGAAGAACGCGTTCTGTTGAAAGGCCAGAAATTCCAGGAGACTCTGGCGTTCATCGGCGGCCGGCAGTGGCGTTCCTGGCATGGTTGATCACCTTTCTTCACGATGATGTGCAGAGACTTTCGGATACAACGGCCGGCTCGGGCTATCGCGCCATCAGGCCGGCCACGTCGAGCTGGTTCACCGCGGCGTCGATGTCGGCGTCGGGATGTTCGGCGAACACGGCGGCAACGGCGTCGTAGGTCGTCGATCGCTCGGCGGCCGCCGCCAGCAGCGCGCGACACTGGGCCGCGGTCTGAGCGCCGGTCTCGGCGACCATCGCATCGACTGTCTCGTCGGCCGTGCCGACGGCCGGCAGGGCGACCAGCTCGTCGTGCGTGTCGGTCCCGCCGCGGTGCCATTGACCGCCCATCCACCAGTAGCAGAAGCTCAGCAGACCATTGCGATTTCGCGTGTTGAGCACACCGTCGGTGACCCAGGCCGGCGCGCCGGCGTACAACGCCGGCAGGTCCTCGCCACCGTTGTAGGCGGCGTCCAGCAACGCTGAGCCCCAGCGGCCGCCGGACAGCACGGCCCGATCACCGGGCAGCACATACAGAGTGGACCCGCTGCGCTCATTCCCCTCGAACCAGCCGTAGCCCGGCTTGATCCGTGGTCCCCATTCCGAGCCGACGCCGACGTGCACCGCCGACAGCGCCGCCCAGCGCGCCCAGACCTCTGTCAGCGGTGCCACGTCTTGGGAGGTGACGCTGCCGCGGCCGACGGCCCTGTCAGCTGACGCTTGAGCCGCCGCACGCCGCGGGCTGCGGCCCTGGGCGTCCGGACCGGCGATGTAGCCGGCCAGCCAAACCGGCACCCAGTTGCGCGGGAAGGTGTCCAGGTCGGCGAGGTAGTCCTCGGGCGCCAGGATCTGGTCGTCGGGGAACGGATCGTCGCCGTAGTCGTAGTCGACGGTCATCTCGCCGCCCTCAGTCACACTCAGCAGCAACCGCCACCAGGGCCCCGCCGGCATCTCAGCCGCCACCAGACGTTGCTGACGCACAACCGCCGCAATCGCCTTCGGAACGGGAACCAACCCGGACTGTTCGTCGACGAAGAACCTCAGCTGGGCGACCTCCGCGGTCACGGTGAACGCGAACACCGCCTCGAACCGCTGCCATCGCGCCGGCCCGAGCGCGGCCAGTTCCGTGACGATCGGTTCGAGCAGACGCGAGGCCTCGGCGGTGGTGGCCTCCTCGTCGCCGAAGCCGTCGGCGCCCTCCGGCGGCTCGTCGACGACGGTGAAGCCGGCGATCAGCGGCTCACCCTCGGCCTCCCGTTCGCGCAGGCGCTCGCCGAGGTCGGCCATGAAGTCACGCTCGCTGTAGCCGCTGGGAGTGCTCACTGCAGCTCGCCGTTCTCGCCTGCGCCGGCCAGGCGCTCGCGCGCGGTGAAGGCATCGCGCGCCTGCTGCGGAGGCACCGATGACGACGACTCCTCGATCCGTCCGGAGTCCCCGACCAGGAAGATCGCCCGCCCCAAAGGCATGTCGAGAAACGCCAGCGGATCGTTCGCGTCTATCTCCACGGGCGCGAACACGCTCCAACCGGCCTCGAAACGGTCAGCCTCCAGACCGTCGGTCGGATAATTCAGACCCCGCGACCTGACATACTCAGCCGCCAATGAGATCGCCTCGGCTGCTTCCATTTTCATACCTCTCGATCGTTTCCGTGGGTGTCCGGCGCGACTCAGTCACGAAGCGCCAGCTGGTCGTAGACCACCAACGCCACTCGATCAGGATCATCCGGTGGGTGGACACGCAGCGTGTGGTGCGGGTTGGGCTCGTCGTCGAGGATGATGACCGTCGTAGTGCCGGGCGGCAGATCGGCCGGCCAGTCGATCTCGTCGGTCGGCTCGTCGACGAGCACCAGCGCACGCTTACCCCGCAATCCCTTCTGGTCGTAGCGCAACGGCATCGGGTCTCGGCTCTCAGTCACGTGGCGGCTCCATTCGGTCGCTCATATCGTCCTTGGATCCCCGCATCGGCGGCAACGGCGGTGGTTTCTCAGGGTTCACTCCCAGATTCTCGTTCACCGTCGCCCGGCTCCGCGTCGAACTGTCGATGATGTCCTGATAGATCGCATCGCCCTGGAACCCCTTTTTGCGCTTGCGCTCGACGAGTTCCTCGAAGCTGACGTTCGGTTCGGCGGCGGTCAGGTAATCCGCCAGCTCTCGGTTGCGCATCAACGCGCGGGTCCAGCTTCGCAGGGAGCGCCGCAACTCCGACAGGATCCGAGCCCGGCTCTCGAGGCTGACGCCCTCGTCGAGAAGTTGAGCGGCGACAGTACGCATCCGGAGTTCGAATTGCAGATACACCGTCCGGGTTTCGGCCTCTGACAGCGTTCCCAGCCCGTAGTGGCTGTGCGTGGCCGTTGCGATGATCGCCTCGAACACCGCGTGATTAGACAGCCCCGCGGAACGATGGCGGATCACAAGCTCGTCGAACGTGGGGTCGACCTCGTGGGCTTCGAGCCACTCGGCTGCCACCCGATTACCCATCATGGCGCGTGTCCAGCGCCGCAACGAGCGTCGCAGTTCGTACAGGTTCCTGGCCTGCTCCTCGACCGGTCGGCCGGCGGCGACCAGCTCGTCCCGAACCGCGCGGATGCGCGCCTCGAACCTGCTGTAAACGGCGACCGTGCCCGTGTCTGACACCGTGCCCGGACCGGCATTCACACGCGTGGCCGAGGCGATGATGACCTCGTATACCTGCTCACCTGCGACACCTTTGGCCCGCTGCCTGGCCACGAGATCATCGAAGTCGGGCTGCTTTTCGTTGGCTTGCATCCAGTCGGCCGCGGCGCGGTTGCTCATCAGCGACAAGGTCCAGAGCCGCAGTGAGCGTCGGAGCCCGGAGAGCATGCGCGCCCGGTACTCGGCGCTGCGACCCTCGGCGGCGAGCCGCTGGCTCAGACGCTGCAACTCGTGCTCACCGTGGCTGTACACCGCGCTCGTCTCGATGTCGGACAGAGTGCCCGGCCGATAGTCGGGCAACCCCAGCGTGTTGCGCAACGCGTCCGGCGCGAGCTCTCGCAGCGTGATGGCGTCAGCGTGCCGTTCGGCCGGGGGCACTTGATCAGGCGAAACCGGCACCGGGCGCTGATAAGCGAGCGCCATGAGATGTGTGCGCGTCGATGCGCCGGTCTTTTCGAGGATCGCTCGCACCAGGTCCTGCGCGGTGCCCGATGTCCACGACATACGTCCGTCGATCTGGGCGTCGCTGAGACCGTCGGCGATCAGGCCGACGACAGTTGCCTCGCGGCCGGAGAGTCGGCTCAGCGTCGCCCCGGCGTCGGTCTCGGACACTCGGAGAATGAGATTGCTCTCGGACAGTTTCTTCTGCAACGCGGCCCGATCGCGGAGGCCGACCTTGGAGATCGCCGCTCGCAGGTGACGCTCCACCTCCCAGAGGGGCCGGGACAGCCGCTGAGCGATCTCGCTCTCGGTGTGTCCGAGGCCGAACATGACGACAACCTGCCGCTGACGGCTGTGGAAGCGGGCAATGGTGCGCTCATCGATCGCCTCACCCGCTGGGTCCGGCCGCGTCGGCGGTTGGGCCGCGGAGAGTGCCGACGGTCGCAGGCCAGAGCGGCGGAAGTTCAATGTCAGCTCGGCGTAGTCGGACGCTCCCAGCTTCTGCATTGCGGCTGCGAGTGTCATTCGGACCCGTTGCTCGCCGATCGACAGCGCTCTGCTGATCTGCCCGACCGACTGTCCATCCGCCAGTAGCGCCGTCATCCGAAGCTGGTCATCGGTCAGCCCCGCCGCACTCTCGTGATAGATCCGCACCAGTTGCGTCGCTTCGCTGACGCGGAATTTGGCCATCAGGGCGTTCACTACTGAATTCGCTGAGGTGCCCACACCCAACCGCTTGTCGATCTCAGGATTCGTCAGCCCCTGACTGACCAGCGCCAGAACCTGCCTTTCACTGACCGTCAGTTTCGCTGCCTCGACTTGGGCGCGTGTCGCCCCGCGCCGAACTGGGACAAGGCCCCGTTCGTACCCGATCGCTGCGAGTCGGCGGCGATCACGGACGCCGAGCCTGTGCATCACGCGGTCGACGGCGGCGCGTACCGCCGCCGGGCCGACCGCGAGTTGGCTCGCGATCTCGAGGTCGGTGCGACCGACGGTCACCAGCCTGGCGATCTGCTGGTCGAGACGATCCTGCGCCGGCGCCTGCTGCGAGCTCACCACCAGACCGGTTCCAATCACTATCGCCGCGAGTTGGCTCCGCTCATCGACGCCGAGCTTGAGCATGGCGGCGCGGAGGTGGCGCTCAGCGGCTTCTGCATTGTTTTTGAACAGTGCCCTTCCGATGGCGGCGTCATCAAGGAGCTGAACCATCAGCGATATCGCCTCTATCTCGCTGTCGCTCAACATCTTACGAATGCTCGCACGTGCCCCGTCCGCCGCTGCGGGACGCACAAGTCCCCGTTCGAACGCCGCCACAACCAGACCCACTCGGTCCCGCGCGCCGAGCTTGGCCATCGCCTCGCTGAGATGACGCTCGACAGCCGTCTCACCCATCGTCAGCCGACCAGCGATCTCAGACCCGGCGAGTCCGCGCGCCAGCAACGTCGTCACCCGGCGTTCGTCGTCGGTGAGGGCGCCCGACGCGTGCCCGGTCGATTGCGAGGCAGCCGCGGTGCTGTGCTGCGTGGTCCGCGACTCGACCAAACCGATCTCTTCGGCCAACTCCCGCAATTGCTCGCGCTGTGAGATGCCGAGCTTGGCCATCAGGCTCAGGACAGCCTGCCCGGTTGTCGCGGCCGAACCGATTCGGATCTCTATCTGCCAGTCTGTGAATCCCTGCGCCACCAGCAACAACACCTCGCGCTCGCGCGAATTCAGCTTCGCGAGAGCAGAGGGGATTTCGGCACCTTGCGCTTCCTGCCAGGCGCCCGCTTCACGGGCCATGGTCGCGAGTTCACTCCGGTCCTGGACACCGCACTTGGCCATGATCCGGACCAGGTGGACTCGCACGACGTCGATGTTGAGGAATGACCGCTGGGCGATCTCCACGTCGGTCGATCCACGGCCCACCATCGTCGTGATCTGACGCTCGCGCTCGGACAGCTGCGCGAGGACGAAAGCGCTTCGAACCTGACCGGCCGGCTGATCCCGCGGCCCCTGTACCTCGCCGACCGCCGTGGCGGCGGCCAGCTCGTCACTGCTGCCGTCCAGCGGAGTGACCGGTGTGCCGTCGGCATGAAGGTAGCCGACGGCGGTGCGCGATACCGCGGACTGGCCCCACGCCGGCGGCCAGTCCGACCACTGCTGGGTATGCGGATCGAACAGCGCTACCTCACCGTTGCCGACATGGACCGCCAGATATGCGTGCCCACCGGTCGTCTCGTGCCCGGCCCATGACGACGCGACAACTGCCGCCGACCCGATCGGCATATCCAGCAGCGTCTGCTCGATCTGCCGGTAGTCGTGGTCACCGCGGGCGGCCGAACCCGCCGCCTCGAACAGCGCTCGCGCCGGCACCCCGCTCGCCGACGGTTCGGCGTCGACGGAGAACGGACGCCGGTAGAGCCGTGCAAGGACGTCGGCCAGGGCCAGCGCGCAGTTCTCACGACGCGTGCTCGGCGAAATGGCCTCGCGCTGAACGGCATCCGTCGCTGCAAGCTGAGCCCGGGTGCGTTGCGGGTAGTCGGTGGCGATCCATCGCACGCCGAGGTCGCGGCAGAACGCGACGTCCGCGGGGTCGTTGGCGGTCCAGACGTAGACGTCGAGGCCCCGGGCCGCCGCCTCCTCCACGAGGGCGGGATGCTCCCGCAGTGTACGAACCGACGGCCCGAGCGCCGTTGCTCCAATTCTTGGGCCGACGGCATTCAGGAGCCGCGCGGCGGTGGCGCCGCCCCCGAGCTTCGCAGGTACGTTGCGGCCCAGCAGTACCGTCGGCAGCCGCGGCGCGATCTCGCGGACCCGCGCCATCGCAGCCGCTGAGAACGAGATCATCAGCGCCCGCGCTTCTTCTGTTGACCTCGCCGACGCCAAACCGTACCTCGACAGCATCGCGACCACTTCGCGTTCCACAGCCGAGCCGTAACGGACCGGGTGCTTGGTCTCGACGATCAGTTGAGCGGGGCGGTCGGCGTCAACCATCAGCCGCACCAGATCCTCGAACAGGAGCACGTCGAAGGTCTCGTCCGTGGCACCGTCGCGGGCGTGGAACCGCAGTTCGCGCAATTCGTCCAACGTCATCGCGCTGACCGGGCCGGTACCGGTGGTCACCTTGTCGACACGCCGGTCGTGCAGGCACACCAGGTGGCCGTCGCGGGTCAACCGGACGTCGCACTCGACTGCGTCGGCGCCCTGTTCGAGCGCCAGTTGATAGGCCGCCAGCGAATGCTCGGGACGTTCGGCCGACGCACCGCGATGCGCGACCACCAACGGTCCGTCGACCCGCAGCAGGCCCGAAGGTCGATCGACGACGGTGACCGCGGTCGCCTTGACGTCCGCGGTGGCCGGCTCGGCTGCGTCGTCGCGGTGGTACTTGACCCCTTCCCACAGGTCTGCGTTGATGAAATCGGCGCCGAGCATCGGGTAGTCCGGAGTGGTCAACGCTGCGATTCGCTGCGGTGTCAACAGATCGTCGCCGGTGCGCAGTCTCACCGCCGCGTGCCGCAGGACGGCGGCGGCTTCGGGCCTGTCCGCCTCGATTTGATCTGCCGTTTCGAGCGCCCACGTGCGCAGCCTGCCCAGGGATGCGGCGTGATCCTCCGAGTTCTCGTTCCACGTCACGCCTTGACGAGCGGCTGCGTATCCGCCGCCAGGTGGTTCCGCGCTGAGCTCGGTGTGGTCGACGCCGCTGCGCCGGTACAGCCGCTCCAGTTGGAGGTGGACCGCTTTGTGGAAGCCTCTGCGCTGGAATGTCGGTGAGATGTAGATGCGGTTATGGTGCACGACCAGTCGGCCATCGGCATCGCGGAAGAAGGTGACCACCAGGCGGCCGACCTCCTGGGTCCCGTTGAGGATCGGCCCCTGTAGGCGGACCCGGCGGTCGACGACGTCGGGGTCGGCGCGCCGACCCTCCTTATCCACCACATCCGGGGTGAGCTCGATGCGGTACGGGCCGCAGTACCCGGACAGATCTCGGGCGAACTGGTCGAGCACGGCCGGATCGCCGGCGTTGTCCAGGACGTGGCCGACGTCGTACGCCTGGTTGGAATCCACGTGGCGCAGCGTGAGGTCCTGTGCACGGTATGCGGTGGTGGCGGCCGCAGCGATTCGGCTGATGTTCACCGGCGACTCCGACGGCCCTTCTGCCGGATTCCGTCCGGCCGGTCCGCTCAGGGTCGCCGGGTGCCCTTGGCCGTCCAACCGCCCGCCCGCTGCGGCGTGGCTCAGCGTGGTCGACCCGTACGAGTGGCCGTACACGTGGTGGCCGGTGAACTGCTCGCCATCGGCGACCCACATCTGGCGCGCGGCGTTGAACGCGACGATGTCGCCGTGGAGGATGTCGCCGCCCGCACGCGCCGCACCCGAGCCGGCCGCCCGCCACAAGCCCCGGCCGCTCGGGGCGTCGTACCCGAGCCAGGCGATCGAGGCCGCCGACACGGTCGGGCTCGCGCTGCGGGTCGACTGCAGTTGGCGCAGGGCGGTGTCCATGCAGTAGCCGATAGCATCGGGCGTCGTGCCCATGCCGAACACGTGGCGTGACACTGAATCCGCCTGGTATGGGTCGTCACCGAAGCCGACCAGCACCCGGCCCCTCCCTTTGAACGCGGACAGGTCCGCAGCCAACAGGTACGGCCCACCCACGCCGGCAGCCTCAGCAGCGCGCCGGCCGCGATCCAGGGCGGCCCGAATGCGCTCGATGCGCGTCAGCAGTCTGCGCTCGCTGCGGGTCAGCCGCGAACCACGGTTGCTTTGCGCTGTCAGCTCGCGATGTACGTCCTGCAGCGCTTGAGAGTTCGCTTCGTGCCGTGCGCCGGTCGGGATGCCTTCGGCGTTTCCGATCTCGCGCGGGTACCCGTCGAGCATCGCCCGCTGCTGACGCCCGTCCAGCGCCGACCACCAGGCGGCGTTGGCCCGCGCCCGTTCCGCAGCCAACCGGGCGTCGCCCAGCGGATGGCAGATGTCGGCGACGTCGACGGCCGGCACCCGCAGCGCCAGCGCCTGCGCCGCCATGTTGCCCATCGGGTCGACGCCGGGCGGCACGTCGCGCCATCGCTCTCCTGCACTGCGCTGAGATGACGTTTCCGCAGCGGCTGGTGCACCGGCGGGCGGGCCCGGCACTGCGGTTCCGTCCGGGTTGTCGTACACCGCGGTGCCGAGCACCGTGCGGTAGACGTCATCCCCGGTCATCCCGTCGACGCGCAGCGCCGCTACCCGATCGAAGAACGACATCGGTTGTGTGGCAGCCGCCACAATCGTGTCTTGGTCGCTGAGCAGGCTGTCGGTCCAGCCGCGCAGCTCGACCTCGAGATCCCAGAGCGTGCGCGCCCGCTCCGCCCACCCAACCCCGTCGCGGATCAGCTGCTCGTCGAGCCGGCGAATCGCCAGCTTGCCGTCGACGTACGCCTCGAGCGCATCGACCTCCGACAGGGTGCCACTGACGTGCGGCGGAAGGCCGAGCACCCGGATCGGTGAGGGCACCGTCGAGTCGTGGTCGCCCAGAGCGACGTCGATGATCGCGCGGTAGGGCGCGTCGCCGATCAGGCCCTGCTCGCGGTACGCCGCGACGACTTCGGCGAAGGTGCGCGTGTCCAGTTGCGCGGCAACGGATTCTCCACGCGCCCGATCGCTCATCA
Organism: [Mycobacterium] manitobense; assembly: GCF_025821665.1. GTDB lineage: Bacteria > Actinomycetota > Actinomycetes > Mycobacteriales > Mycobacteriaceae > Mycobacterium > Mycobacterium arseniciresistens. The sequence continues at coordinate 9,550 of NZ_JACKSJ010000009.1, read as the reverse complement.
GGTCGAGTGACCAGCGCCGGAGTGCACCCTCGAGCTCGTGCAGCGACCGTGCACGCGCCCGTGCGCTGACGCCGCGGCGGGACAGTCGGTGGTTCAACTCACGCAGCGCGCCGACGACCTCGGCGTAGGCCTCGAGCGCGTCGACCTCCGACAGCGTGCCGGCAGCATGCCGCGGCAGCTCGCGCGACCCCAGCAGCTCCCGCAGCCGGTCGAGCGGACCCCGCGTCGGGCCGGCTGTCACGCTCGTTTCGGTCGGCAATTCGCCGGCTCGCCAACGCGGATTCCACCATCTGGCAGGATCGCTGCCTCCGCGGCGACTCGCGGCGGGTTCGACGGTGCGTCGAAGTAGTCGCCCCGCGAGATCGCGCGGACCTTCGAGCTCGAGACGCTCCAACCGGCCCGCAGCGAATCGCCCGATGTTGGCCAACGACTCTGAACGCACGTCGGAGTCCGGCGGCAGCAGCCACCCGGCGCGCGGCCCGGAAATCTCGGCGTAATCGAAATACGCGTTATGGGTTCCGGTGGTGTCGCCGCGGTCGGTGGCGGCGGGGAATTCGGCGGTGACGCGAGTGGCCCCGAACGCCCGCATCACCGGGTCCGCGCCGAGACCCCGGCCCAGTACTCGACCTTTCGAACCCGGTGTGCTGCCCCCGAGTCCGGTCACCAGATCCCGTGACGACGACAGGACGACCAGCTCGAAGCCGAAATCACTGGCGTGCCGCTGCGGACCGGCGCCCGGCGAGCCCACCAGCCCTCCTCGGCGCACGACGCCGGCGAGCCGCTGATTGCGGCTCGCGTAGCTGAAGGTGGTGGAGCCGTAGGAGTGTCCGAACACCGCGATGCCGAAGGCCGGGTCGCCGTGCCGGGGCCACGGCGCGTGCACCGCATGGAAGGCCTGGAGGTCGCTGTGCAGGATCTCGCCGCCCGCGCGCGCAAGTGACTGCCCAGCCACCCGCCATGTTGCCCTGTCGTTGGGCGCGTCGTAACCCAGCCAGGCGATCGCCGACGCCGACAGGTCGGGGTTCTCCGCCTTCGTTGACTGGAGGATATTGAAGGCACAGTGCATGTGGTACGCGATCGTGTCGAGCGTCGCACCCAGGCCCGGGACGTAGACCGAAACCGCCTCCGCGTGTTCGGGATAGTCACCGAAGGCCACGATCATGCGGCCGTCCCTGTTGAACTCGATCGGGTCGAAGGCCATGATGTACGGGCCGCCCACCCCGGCGCGTTGGGCGGCGGTGGCCCCCTTGCGCAGTGCCATGTCGACCCTGTTCATCCGCAGCAGGAACTCCATCTGCCCGGCCTGCAGCGCCTCTCCCACGTCGAGCCTCGCTTGCAGGCGGTCGCGGACAGCACGATGAGCCTCGAAGACAATGCGATTCGCATGATCCCGATCGGCTACCGGGATTCCCTCGGCGTTACCGATCTCCTCGGGGTAGGCCTCGACCAAGCCGCGCCGCTGATCGCCGGTCAGGCCCCGCCACCAGCTCTGGTTGGCTTTCGCCCGCTCGACCGCCAGCGCCGCGACGCCCAACGGGTTGCGGAGCTTGGATGCGTCGCCGTCCGGCACACGCTGAAGCAGCACTTGCCGGACATGGCCTGACACTGCCACTTTCCGGGGTATCGGTGCCGGCCGCGACTCACTCCGCGAGGCGCCGCGCCGGAACGCGCCGAGCACCCGGCTGACGGTGGTCTCAGATGGATTGAGCTGTGAGTCGCCGTCGAGATGCCAGCGCGGGTTCCACCGCCGCCGGATGTGGCGATCCTCCCCCGGAACGTCCACGTCGCCCTCGATGCGTAGTCTCCGGCTCATCGCGGGCTCGACGGTGCGCCACCGTGGGCGCATGCCGACGCGGCCCTGATCGAAACGATGACGCTCGCGGTCGAGGTCTTCGGCTCGGCCGGCGCCGATCATGCCCATGTTGCGCAGCGACTCAGTCCTGATCGCGCCGTCCGGGGTGACCATTCGCTCGGTCCGAGCACCCTCGGTCGGAAGGAAGTCGTGGTAGCTGCGATGCGTCCCGACGGACGTGAGGTCGTCCATCCTCGAGGGGAATTCGGCCGTCGCACGGATCGCACCGAACTCCCTCATCGCGGGATCCACACCGAGCCCGCGCCCGAGGATACGGCCGTCCGATTCGGCGCTCCGCGCACCGAGCGCGGTGATGGGATCACGCGACGACGACATCGCGACAACCGGGGCGTCACCGAAGTCGCTGGCGTGCCGCTGGGGCCCGGCACCAGGAGATCCCTCCAGCACGAACGCCTTACGGACCTCGCGGTTGAGCCGACGACCCTGCGCCGCGTAGCCGACAGTCGTGGACCCGTAAGAATGCCCCACCACCATGATGCCGACGGCCGGGTCGCTGCCCGGGGGCCATGGGGCATGGACGGCGTGCAAAGCCTTGATGTCCGCGTGCAGGATGTCTCCGCCGGCTCGCGCCAGGGCAGGGCCGGCGACGCGCCACGAATCCAGGTCATTCGGCGCGTCGTAGCCGATCCAGCCGATCGACGCCGCCGAAAGGCCCGGGTTCTCCGCCAAGGTGGATTGCAAGATGTTCAGGGCGCCATGCATGACGCCGCCGACGTCGGCGATCGTCGTCCCGAATCCGGGCACGTAGATCGACACCGCATGCGCGAACTGAGGGTCATCACCGAAGCTGACGATGGCGCGGCCGTCACCACCGAACTCGAACGGGTCGAAGGCCAGCAGGTGCGGGCCCCCGACCCCGGCGCGTTCAGCAGCGACCGCACCAGCGGCGAGCGCCGAATCGATCTTGTTGACACGCAACATGAACTTCAGCTCAGTAGGGTTGAGCGCCTCGCCCTCGTCGAGCTTCACCTGCCGCCCGTCGCGCACCCGGCGGAAGCCGTCGAACACGATCCGGTTGGCTCGGTCCCGCGCGTCGGTCGGGATGCCCTCGGCGTTGCCGACATGCTCGGGGTAGGTCACGATCACGGCTTCGCGCTGCTCGGGCGTCAGCGTCGACCACCACGCGGCGTTGCGTTTTGCCCGGGTGACCGCCAAGCCGGCATCGCCCAGTGGATTTCTCAACTCGGTGGCGTCACCGCTGGGAATGCTCTGCAGCAACGCTTTCCGCGCCGCCGCGCGTACGTCGGCGCTGCCGGCCACCAGGCCGATGATGTCCGCCGGCCGCAGGCCATCCACCGAGTCGCCCACGCGCACCTTCGGATCGCCGATCTCGTCGAGGTAGCCGACCGCTGTCAGCGACACCTCGTCCTCGGACCACCGTGGCGGCCACGGATACCGCTCGCCGGTCTCGAGATCGACGACTTCGATTCGACCGCCGTTGTTCTCGACGAGGCACGCATGACCGCCTATTCGGCCGTAACCGGGAGCCCACGCGAACGCCATGATCGCCGCCGATCCGGACGGCATGGCACTCAACTCAGCAGCCACCTGGCGGAAGCTCTGAAACGTCACCGCGGAGTCGAAGGCCGTGTACAGCGCGCGCGCAGGCACCCCGTCCGGCGTCGCCGCGGCCTCCACGGTGAACACGCGGCGGTACCGCTGCGAGACGAATTCGGCCACGCGATGCGCACAGCTCATCGGCGGCGGATTCGCGGCAGCGTCGACGGTAGGTCCGGCGACCGCCCCGGGCGCCACATCGGAGTCCACGCCGGCTTGCGGGACCCGCGCGTCCGCGACCCGGGTGATCGGAGCGCCGCCGTTCGTCGTCGACGACACCGTGGCAGTGGGCGCGGGCGTGGGCGAATCGCTCCTCGGCGCCAGCGCTTCCGGCGTTGCGGCCCGAGGCGTCGAACTACTCGACTGCCCGGACGCTGCGGCCGATGTTGACGCCGCAGTGGCCGCTGCAGACGTGGTCCCCGCCGCCGGTGTCGTCGGCGCTGACGCAGGCGCCGTCGGCGACGCGGGCATGGTCGTGGTCGCCGCATGGGGCGTCGAAGTGGAACCGACGGCCGACGGTACGGCGGAGGAGGCCGACGTTGAGGCAGGAGGGGTCGACGGCTCTGCGGCGAAAGCGTTCGCCGACGACGACGCGGCAGGCGTGGTGGTCGACCCTTGAGCGCCCGCCGTCGATGACGCTACCTCCGATCTCGAGGACCCGTTGTTGGAGAGGACATCACCGCCAGCGCGCGCGCCATTGTCGAATGTCGATGTGTTCGGATCGCTCAGCGGGGCATGCGACGTCTCGGTGGGCGTGGTCTGCCCGACAGCGGGCTCCGGCCCATCCACGTCAGCGGTCACGCCCGAATCTGGCGCGGTCCCGCCGGCCACCTGCGCGCCGCCGGTCACCGAGTCGTCCTGGGAAGCGACGTCTTGTGCGCCGTTGGTCGCCCCGTCGTCCGGCGCCTGCGCCGACGTTTCGGAGGCGCCGTCCGTGTCGTCCGCGCGGCCGGCATCAACGGGTGTTGCCGGCTGATCGGCCGGCCGGGCACTGCCGAGATGGTCGTCGAGCGGTGTGCGGGGCGCGGGCACCAAACCGTCCAACTCCGGTTCGGGGGCATGTGTCGGACCCGCCCCGGGAGTTCCGGCCCCGTGCATGCCGCCGCTGAGCCCGTCGCCGGTCGCCCCACCCAACAGCGAGACCAGGTCGAGTTGGTCGAGTCCGCCGGTCGCTGCCGAGCCGGCCGCGTTACCGGCCAGGCCGGCCGAGACCTCCACCGCCGCAGCGTTTCCCGCCCGTCCCGTTCGGGTGCGGGCATTACCCAACGCCGACTGCATCGGGTGGGCGGTACCGCCGCCGGCCGCGCCGCCTGCCAGGCCCGCGATCGCAGTCTGACGGAACATGTCGGCCACCAGGTCTTTGCGCGAGCCCTTGTTGACCTGGAAGCCCTGCACTGCGAGCTCCTGGGCGAGGCTCTGCACCAGTTCCTCGCCCGCCTCGCCGGCCAGGCGCTTGACCATCGTTCGGGTGAGGGCGCTTTGCAGTGCGGCGCGCAGCCCGTTGAGCAGTCGAAACACGATCTGCCGGATGACCGATGTGGTGACCGCCTCGACGGCCGGGATAAGTGCTGTCGATGCGCCGCCGGTCCAGGGCGCGCTCTGAATGTAGAAGGCGATCCAAACCGCCGCCATCCCCAGCGTGCTGACGATCATCAGCTTCGCGTACTCGATGTCGGTGCCGGTGTTGGCGGCCAGCTCGCCCAGCGCCGCCAGTGCATCGCCGAGCTTCTCCACCGAATGGTCTCCGTCGAAGAGCTTTTGGAAGTGCTCTTCGGCAGCTTGGGCGGTTTCGCCGAAAAGCACGGACAGCGTCGCGGACCGCACCCTTGCCAAGTCGTCGACCAGGCCGAGAACGTCGGCGGCCGACGTGTTCCATTCGTCGCCGATGCGGAACATGGCGGTTTCGTCGCCTTGCGGCCACTCGTCACCGGCCAGGTAGGACACCCACTGCAGGGACGGCGGTATCTCAATACCCACGCATTTGTCCCATGGCGATGTGACGTCCTGTGCTGAAGTGTCTCGGAGCTATGGCGTTTCGTCCGCCTGCTCGAACGAGTCGGCGGCGCCCTTCAGTCCGCTCGAGTAATAGTCGAGCAATCCGGTTTTCGCATTCACCGAGCCCTGAACCCAGTCCAGCTGCGCAAGGTAGCCGCCGCCACCACCGGCGAATTGATGTCCAATCTTGTCGTCACCCCACGCCGCACCCTCGCCGGCGAGCCTGCCGCGCAGGGCCGAAAGAGCCTTCTTCATGCTGTCGCTCACGTCGTGCAGATGCTCGGATGTGGCGCGCAGCTCCGCCGGTGTCACCTCGAAGGGTTCGCTCATGGGGTCAGGTCCTCACCGTCGATCTGCGCCGCTCAGGCGGCCTCCAGCGCTCGCTCGATGAAGAAATGATACACGGTGTACCACCGCTGGTCATCTTCATGGCGACAACTCGTGCAAGCCCAGCGCCTCCGCGTCGGCCGGTCCACCGCCGTCGACAACCGTTGGCGCGAGGCATGATCGACGTACAAAGCTGGGTGACGGCAACGTGCGCGCAACGATCACGTCGCGCCTCGCCACCGACGCGATCACTAGACAGCGGCGAGTCCGTTACCGAGTCGCGGTGCGGCTGCGGCGACAGCCAAGGCGTCGGCCGACCTCAGAGCACTCGGCCGTCCGGGCCTCCCGAGGGGTGCCGGTCGCGCCCACCGGTCTTGTCATCCCCGTAGCGTCGGGAACGGAGGATCGCCGTCGTCCTGCTCGGTTCTCGTCGGCGTCGGCGCGCCGTTGAGGCCGTCCCAATCAGGAAGAAACTCGCGGAAATCCGGGGCCCCGTCGACGATGTCGGAAAGCGATGGGAACGCCATTCGCCTGTGGTTGATCGGAACCATCAACTCGGTCACCTGCCGGCCGACGTCGTGGGTGGCCGCTTGGGCGGCCCGGGTCAGGTGCTCACCGAGGTCGGCGAACTCATGCTCATCGAGGTAACACTCGTCAACGACGATCTCGCGGACATGACCCCGGAAATCGACGGTGACCTCGACCGCGCCGTCCGCTTCGTGAGCGCACGCAGTCATTGCGCGCTGCTTCTCCTGCACGGCGGCGAGGTCGCCGAGTTGCTCTTCGACCAAGGCCAGCACTTCGGCCAGTTCGTATCGTGCCGCGTCGTTTGTCAACGTCAACGCCTCCCGACCGAATGATACAGGGTGTATCAGGTTCGCGCATCCTCGGCCGCATCGTCCGGCAGCGGCACCGCGGGGTCGAGGCGGACGTCGAACTCACGCAGATGATGGTCGATGAGCAGCCAGGCTTGCGACGTCAGCCGGTCCACGAGCCGATCGCGCGTCTCGACGCGTCCGTCGAGCCACCGCAGCACCGAGGCGTCGACCAATCCGATGATCGAGACCAGGGTCGCCTCCGCGGCCTCGGGATCGTCAGCGAAGTGCGGGAAGTAGCGGGCACCGGCGGCGGCGAGCTCGGCCGCGAAGGCCCCTCGCGACGCATCGTCGCGATTCCGCTGATGGCCGCGGCTGACCAGGAAGCGGTACAGATTGGGGTGTTCGCCGGCCCAGGTGGTTTGCGCTTCGATCGGAGCGCGGACCACGTCGAGGGGGGTGCCACACAGATCGAGGCGGCTGGTGATCGCGGCGCGCAACTCCCGGTACGCCACCCGGGCCAGCGCCAGGTCCAGGTCGTCCTTACTGGCGAAGTGGCGGTAGACGTTCGGCCTGGCCAACCCCGCATGCTCGGCGATCTGTCCGGTGATCGCGCCGGGACCGTACTGCTCGATCGCCGCCCGCGCGGCGGCCAGGATCTGATCACGACGGGTCGGCCGAGGCCCTTCGGACCGGGCCGACGAACGGGATGACGTCGCGCTCACGTTGCCGATGGTAGGCCAGTCGTCGTCAGCCAGTGCGCGGGTGGGCCCCAGAAGTTTCGCGAAAGACAATTTCGGCTGAGGGTAGGAGTGCCACCACGGCCGCCGGACGGTCACGACCGCGCCGATGCAACGTCGTGGGGTTCGCCCAGCAATGTCGCGAGGCAGCTAGCCACGACGGACTCGCCGCAACACCGCAACGTCTTCAGCGATCAAGCGGTCGATGCGCTGCGCGAGCGCCTGACGGTCCATCGGCCAAGCAGCGGTGAGGCTTGCGTCCTCGTAGAGGTAGTCACCGTCGTCGCGGACGCGGACGAACAGCGCCGCATTCTTGCCCGCGTCGAATCCCCACCGGCGGACGGGACGCCAGTGGCTTTGCACTGTTCCGTACGCCGCGATGTCCGCCCGTGCCACCGTCTCGATTCCGGTGTCGACGAAAGTGTCATGAACCGAGAAGTCGCGCGACTCGGGGACGGCAGCGGCGGGGCGCACGTACTCGGGCACCGCGATCCGCGCCCGCCGGCCCGGCTTCGCCAACCCAACCGTCTCGGCGATCACCGCCCCGAGCTGGTAGGCCGAGATCTCGTCGACGTCGACGATGTCGTCGTCGCCCCGCTGTTGAGCCAGAAAGCCGTTGTCCCCCAGACGGTTGGCCACCAGTCGGACACTCGGGGTGTCGGCCGGGATGTACTGAACGTGGCACTCGACCCGCAGATCGGCATATGCGTAGGACGCCGCCCACTTCTCGAACTTCCCAAGGTCGCCGGTGGCGAATCGGTTAGGAACCGTGGCTGCGTACTCGGAGTAGGCGTCGGCGGTGGGAAAGCGCGTCGGGCGCGTGAACATAAGAGGGTAGGGCAGGAAATCTCGCCCGAAGTTACGGCTGAGGACCTCGACGTCGGTCAGGTCCATGCTGCCGACCCGTCGCCGGGCGGGGCCGCTCATGCGGCCGTCAGCGTCGGGCCGTCGGTGCTCACCTCGGGTGGCCGATTGATGTACAGAACGACGGCGGTTGCGCTGAGCAGATACTCCGCGGCGAGCAGGAGCACGATCGAATCCTGGAACAACAGCTGCGATTCGGCGAGGTGCATCAAGCCGGCCGCCTGGCAGCTCACCCCCAGATAGCCATGCCCGAGGGCGATCTCGTGCAGCGACTCGGCCCACGGCAGCCCCAGCACGCGGGCCAGCCGGCGATACGGTTCGCCGCCGTGCGAGCTGTGCGGCACGAAGTGGGTGACGTACCGGGGGCTGAGCGCGGCCTTGGCGAGGGCCGTCGTGGCGGCACGCTGCAGCATGCGAAACGAGCTGCGCGTGTCCTCCGATGTCCGCCCACGGCCGACGCCCTCGAGCGTCGAAGCGTAGTCCGCCATGGTGGCCGTCTCGTGGAAGGCCTCGCGGGTGCGCCAGGCATCGGACTGCTCGGGACAACTGGCCGTGCCCCAACCGAGTATCTGCGCGAAGCCGCCGCCCGTGGACACCACGGCCGCGTGCGCGGCGTCGGAGAACGGTTCGCCACCAACGGATCGCGACGTTGCGAACCGATCGGTCCACGACCAGTTGTCCGCGCCGGTGCACACGACGTCGCCGCCGGTCTCCGCGAGGCGGTCGGCGATCGCCCACGACGTGAGGCCACCGGCGCAGTACTGGCGCACCTCGACCGCGTTGCCGACGGAACCGACAATGCCGTGTTGAACATGATGATGCAGAGGCCAGCCCGTGCTGCCCTGCACACCCGACCCAGAGTGCAGCACCCACCCCACCTGCGACGGGGCGATCGCACCGGCAGCCAGCGCGGCCCGCCCGGCCCGGATCGCCATCTCCGCCGGCGATGCTCCCGGGTGTTCGCGGACCGCCCGCCAACCGGGAGTGGATGCCACTTCATCGGCCTGTGTGGGACGCACCGGCGGCAACAGGACGCTCAGGGATCGGAGCGACCGCACCTGCTAAGACGCTTCCGGCTTGCGCGCTGCCGGATCACCGGCGTCACCGACGACAGGCACGATCGCGGTTGCCTCGCCGAAGAGCGACTCGCCGTTTCGCTTGCTGCGCAACGCCTTGTTGACTTTGTGATCCTTCTCCTCGGCGCCGCCGCGTTGACCGGACGGCGGCGGGGCACCCATACCCGGTGAGCCCGCACCCGCCGACCCCGCCTGGCCCACGCCGTTGGCGATTCCCGCAAGTCGGCCGGCAGCGGCACTCGCGAGGCCGGCGCCCTTCGACGGCGCCATGTCGCGCGGACCGGTCCCGGCGCCCCCGCCGGC
>NZ_JACKSJ010000008.1 GCF_025821665.1 [Mycobacterium] manitobense | reverse complement strand
CGGAATGGACATGGTGATGACGGCCAGCGGTGCCGACCGGCGTTCGGGGACGAAGTTGCGGGCCACGTATGCGTGTGCGGCCGGGCTGCTGCCGGCCTCGCCGACCGCCACACCCACCCGGGTGAGCGCGAGCTGGAAGCCCGATCCGACGGCGCCGCCGAGCATGGTCATGGTGCCCCACAAGGTCAGACAGCCCGCGATGACGGTGCCGAACATGCCGCGGTCGGTGATGCGGGCGATCACGATGCCGAGCACCGCGTACACGATCAGGAAGCCGAATCCGTTGATGACACCGATTGCGGTGTCGGACAACGCCAAATCC
>NZ_JACKSJ010000007.1 GCF_025821665.1 [Mycobacterium] manitobense | reverse complement strand
GACGGACCTGCTCGACCGAGCACGCCGGACGGCACCGCCCGTTTCGACGCGCAGACGTTGAAACAGGTGGGCACCGCACCGGACGGGCTTGACCGGGTGTTCGCCAGGGCTTTCGCGCTCGATCCGGGTGACCGGTTCCGGTCCGGGTGACCGGTTCCGGTCGTGCCAAGAATTCGTCGAAGCTCTCGACCGGTGACGGCACCCAAGGCTCCGCGTACCGCTGCTGCCGCGAAACCTCCTGCCCGACTGGGACGACGTGCAGTCGCGGCGGCGGCGGTCGTGGTGGTAGCCGCAGCAGTGGTGGGCACAGCAATTGCCGTGTGGCCGAGCAATTGCCGTGTGGCCG
>NZ_JACKSJ010000006.1 GCF_025821665.1 [Mycobacterium] manitobense | reverse complement strand
ACGAGGAGGTGGAGCCGGCCGCGTCGGAGCTCTTCGCCGAACCGAACCGTTGCTCGTGCTCTTGGCGCTGGCGGGCGGCGGGGGCGGCGGCGGCTCGGTGACGGTGACGGTCTCCGGCGGCGGAGGCGGCGGCGGGGTGCTGCTCGGCGGCGGGGGCGGCGGCGGTGTCGTGGTGGTGATCTCGTCCTGCACGGGTGGGGCCGAGGTGGTGGTGCTGGTGTCGGGCGAAGCGAGGTCGTCCGGGTCGTCGCTGGCGACCAGTACGGATACCGAGACCACGAGCGCGATGGCCGCGATGATGGCGGTGACGCCCACCACCCAAGGCCAGCGCGGCGGCGTGGTGGCGACGGCCTGATCGACGGCGGGGTCGTAGCTGTCGTAGTCGTAGAGCGCGGCGTCAGCGGGCACATAGGGGCCACTGGTGAACTGTTCTGACTCCGGCGCGGAGTACGCCTGTGAGTAGACCTCGGTCGCACCGGTCGGAATGGGCACGTCGGCGGACGCCCCGGAATCGATGCCGGGATCGGCCTTGGCGACCTCTTCGGTGTTCTCCTCGGGTGCGGAGTGCCTGCCGCGCTCCTGCTCCGGTTCTTCCGATCCCGGAGAGTCCGGCCCTGGGGGATTCGGCCCGCTCATCTACGCCTATCCTTCTCGACTGCATCACCGGCGCAGCCTCGTCCTGCCTCACGCGGCTGTCTTCGCCTCGGCAACACTAACGCAACCCCGTGGAGAGGACGGATGGCGCGGCGCGGGTCGGGGATGAAGTGACGCCCGGATTGTGACCTTGATCCCGGGCGGTGGCTCCGCACCTGCGGCCGGTCAGTGCTTCTCGGGGCCCCAGTGGTACTCGAAGACGAGTCCGGCGGCCGACACCAGCACGAAGATGACGCCGGCGACGAGCAGCCAGGGCAGCCACAGCGCGGTGCCCACGGCGGCCGTCGAGAACGACAGGGCGATCAGGATCGGCCACCAGCTGTGCGGAGCGTAGAAGCCGAGCTCGCCGGCGCCGTCGCTGATCTCGGCGTCTTCGTAGTCCTCGGGGCGGGTATCGAGACGACGCGCCACGAATCGGAAGAAGGTGCCGGTGATCAGTGTCAGGCCCGTGGTCAGCACCAGCGCGGTGGTACCCGCCCACTCGACGCCGCCGTTGGCGAACATGGCGGTGAGCACGCCGTACACCACCGCGGAGAGCGCGAAGAACGCGGTGAGGAACTCGAACAGCCTGGCTTCGATGTGCATGGGTTGTCCTACCTCGTCGCCTGGGGCGCCATCTGCCCGCGCCGGGACTCGAACGGCTTGGTGGTGACCGCGGTGGGCGCCTGGTTGATCGCGATGAGCGCCTCGGCGTTCGTCCGGCCTGCGCTGCGCTGCTGCAGGTAGGCCTTGAAGTCGTTGGGCTCGACGACCCGCACCTCGAAGTTCATCATCGAGTGGTAGGTGCCGCACATCTCGGTGCAGCGGCCGACGAACTCGCCCGTCTGCAGGATCTCGCTGATCTGGAACGTCTTGTCGGAGTTGTTGGCATCCGGGTTGGGCATCACGTCGCGCTTGAACAGGAACTCCGGCACCCAGAAGCCGTGGATGACGTCGGCCGAGGCGATCTGGAACTCGATGCGCTTGCCCTTGGGCAGCACCAGGATCGGGATCTCCTCAGTGGTGCCGAGCGTCTCGACCTTGTCGTAGTTCAGGTAGGTGCGGTCCTCGGGGTTCTTGCCGGCGATCGCGCCTTGCTCGGGGCCGTGCGAGCCCTCTTCCCCGACCTCGCCGGCAGCGCCGGGCGCCGACGCCATGGCCTCTTTGCGCGCGGGGTCCGCGCCGTCGTACGTGAAGGAGCCGTCGGTGAAGGCCACCTTCTGGTAGCCGAACTTCCAGTTCCACTGGAAGGCCGTGACGTCGATGACGACCTCGGGGTTGGGTTCCTCGTGCAACATCCGCTCCTGGACGACCACGGTGAAGTAGAACAGCACCGAGATGATGAGGAACGGCACCACGGTCAGCACCAGTTCCAGCGGCATGTTGTAGCCGAACTGGCGGGGCAGTTCGGTGTCGGTGTCCTTCTTGCGGTGGAAGGCGCTGGCCCAGAAGATCAGGGCCCACACGATGACACCGACGACCAGCGAGGCGATCACCGAGCCGATCCACAGCTCACGGTTGACGTGGGCTTCGGGAGTGATGCCGTTCGGCCAGCCCAGGCCGAGCACCTCAGACCAGCTGCAACCGGTCAGCATCAGCGATGTCGCACCCAGGATCAGTGCCAAAGCCGCTGTCCGTGCCACCACCTTCGGCCTGCGAGGTGTCACGTCGGCGCCTCCTAGAAGTCGATGAAGCCAGGCGAATACTACGCAGCGTAGACCACGCCCACCGGGGGAGGCGAAGCGACTCGGGAATGACGCATACTGGCGCGGTGTGCGGACTGCTGGCGCTGTTGTGTGACCCGTCTGAAGAGGTCTCCCCCGCACTGGTCGAGGCGGTGTCGGGGGCATCGCACCTCATGCGGCACCGCGGGCCGGACGAGCCGGGAACGTGGTCCGACCGCGACGTGGTGCTGGGGTTCAACCGGCTGTCGATCATCGACATCGCGCACAGCCACCAGCCGCTGCGCTGGGGGCCCGCCGAGTCGCCGGACCGCTACGTGCTGGTGTTCAACGGCGAGATCTACAACTACCTGGAGTTGCGTGAGGCACTGCGGTCGGAGCACGGCGCGCAGTTCCACACCGACGGGGACGGCGAGGCCATCATCGCCGCCTACCACCACTGGGGCACGGCGGCGCTCCCCCGGCTGCGCGGCATGTTCGCGTTCGCGCTGTGGGACACCGTGGAGCGGGAGTTGCTCTGCGCCCGCGACCCGTTCGGCATCAAGCCGCTGTTCGTCGCCACCGGCCCCGGCGGTACCGCGGTCGCCAGCGAGAAGAAGTGCCTGACCGAGCTCGCCGAGCCGCTGGGCTTCGACATGTCGCTCGACGAACGGGCCGTCCAGCACTACACCGTGCTGCAGTACGTGCCCGAGCCCGAGACGCTGCACCGCGGGGTGCGCCGCCTGGAGTCCGGCAGCTACCTGCGCCTGCGGCCTGGCGGCACACCGGAGGTGTCGCGGTACTTCACGCCGCGGTTCGCCGCCGTGCCGTTCAAGGCCGGTTCCGGGCCAGGTGGTGAGCAGGCCCGCTACGACGAGATCACCGCGGTGCTCGAGGACTCGGTGGCGAAGCACATGCGCGCCGACGTGACCGTCGGGGCGTTCCTCTCGGGCGGTATCGACTCCACGGCCATCGCTGCGCTGGCGATGCGCCACAACCCCCGGCTGATCACGTTCACCACCGGGTTCGAGCGCGAAGGCTTCTCCGAGGTCGACGTGGCGGTCGCGTCGGCCGAGGCGATCGGCGCCCGGCACGTCACCAAGGTGGTCAGCCAGGCGGAGTTCGTCGAGGCGTTGCCCGAGATCGTCTGGTATCTCGATGAACCGGTGGCCGACCCCGCGCTGGTGCCGCTGTTCTTCATCGCGCGTGAGGCGCGCAAGCACGTCAAGGTGGTGCTCTCCGGCGAGGGTGCCGACGAGTTGTTCGGCGGTTACACCATCTACCGGGAGCCGTTGTCGCTCAAGCCTTTCAATTATCTGCCCCGTCCCGTGCGACGGTCGCTCGGCCGGGCTTCCCGGCCGCTGCCGGACGGGATGCGCGGCAAGAGCCTGCTGCACCGCGGTTCCCTCACCCTCGAGGAGCGCTACTACGGCAACGCCCGCAGCTTCTCCGACGCACAACTCCGTGCCGTGCTGCCGGGCTTCCGCCCGGAGTGGACCCACACCGATGTGACCGCGCCGATCTACGCCTCCTCGGCCGGCTGGGATCCGGTGGCCCGCATGCAGCACATCGACCTGTTCACCTGGCTGCGCGGCGACATCCTGGTCAAGGCCGACAAGATGACGATGGCCAACTCGCTCGAACTGCGGGTGCCGTTCCTCGACCCCGAGGTGTTCGCCGTCGCCGCCCGGCTGCCACTCGACCAGAAGATCACCAGGGCGACCACGAAGTTCGCACTGCGCCGCGCGTTGGAATCGGTGATCCCGCCGCACGTGCTGAACCGGCCGAAGCTCGGGTTCCCGGTGCCGATCCGGCACTGGCTGCGCGCCGGGGAACTGCTCGACTGGGCGTATGCGACAGTGGCGTCGTCACAGGCCGACGGCCTCGTCGACCTCGCTGCCGTTCGCCGGATGCTCGACGAACACCGCGACGGCACAACGGATCACAGCCGACGACTGTGGACGGTGCTGATCTTCATGCTGTGGCATGCGATCTTCGTCGAGGGCAGCGTCACCCCGCGGATCAGTGAGCCGCACTACCCGGTGCAGCTCTAGCCGGGCTCTAGCCGAGCGCCTCTTCAGGCTCTGTCGGCGCCGAGCGCCTCGGCGATCTCCGCGCCGGCCTCCGCGCCGTAGGCGTCCGCGAGGCGAGCGATGCCCGCGTCCTTGGCCCACGTCCATTCCTGCGGCCCGGGAGCCTCGAGCACCAGCGTGGCCACCAGCGAGGCCAGCTGCGCCGACCGCTCCAGGCTCAGGCCGGCGGACCGCCCGGTGAGGAAGCCGGCGCGGAACGCGTCGCCGATGCCGGTCGGGTCGTCGCGGTGCGTCTCGGGCACCACGTCGACGTGGATGAAGGTGCCGTCGCGCCCGACGATGTCGACGCCCTTCTCCCCCAGCGTGGTGATGCGCAGCTGGATCTGCTGCATCACCTCCGCCTCCGACCAGCCGGACTTCTGCAGCAGCAGGTCCCACTCGTAGTCGTTGGTGAACAGGTAGGTCGCGCCGTCGATCAGCGCACGGATCTCGTCGCCCGACAGCCGGGCCAGCTGCTGGCTGGGGTCCGCGGCGAACGCCAGTCCCAGCGTGCGGCACTCCTCGGTCAGCTGGAACATCGCCGCCGGGTCGTTGGCGCCGATGATGACAAGGTCGGGCTTGCCGGCCCTCTCCACCACGTCGGCGAGCTTGATGTTGCTCGACTCCGACATGGCGCCGGGGTAGAACGACGCCAGCTGCGCCATGTCCTCGTCGGTGGTGCAGACGAATCGCGCGGTGTACGCGGTCTCCGACACCAGCACGTTGTCACAGTTCACCCCGTGCGAGGTCAGCCAGTTGCGGTAGTCGTCGAAGTCCTTGCCCACTGCCCCGACCAGGGTCGGCGAACCGCCCAGCAGGCCCATCGCGTACGCCATGTTCCCGGCGACGCCGCCCCGGTGGATGACCAGGTCGTCGACCAGGAAGCTCAGCGAGACCTTCTGCAGGTGTTCGGCGAGCAGTTGCTCGGCGAACTTCCCCGGGAAGCGCATCAGATGGTCAGTCGCGATCGATCCCGTCACCGCAATGGTCACGAAGCGTCACCCTTCATTCGTTAACTTGGCTATCTAAGTCTAGCGAGCCGCTCGGCCCGGCTGGCACGCACCGAGGTGCGCTAACCTGCGTACCAGGTGCCCGCCCGGTCACTGTAGACAGGCAAGCCCATTCCACACCCCGGAGCGTCTCTTTTCATGGCTGGTCCCCACCAGTACCCGGAATCCTTTCCCCAGCACCCCCAGGGTCCACACCCGCAGCAGCACCAGCATCCGTATCGGCCGGAGCCGCAGCAGGAGGCGCCCGCATTGCCGTATCCGGAGAATGTGCCGTCGGCCTATCCCGGCATGCTGCCCCCGCCGGTGCAGTACCCGAAGCGGCGGCGGCCGTGGCGGGCGGTGCTCGCCGCGGCGGTCGGCCTGCTGGTCGTCATCGCGGTGGTGGTTGGTGTCGTGCTGGCCACCCGGGGTGGGGACGACGCCGACCAGGGCGCGCTGACCCCGGCGACCGCGCAGGCCGCCATCCAGGACTACCTCGATGCGCTCGCCGACGGTGACGACGAGACGGTCGCGCGCCACACCCTGTGCGGGCTGTTCGACGGCATCAAGCAACGCCGGAGTGACCTGGCGCTGGCCGGACTGGCCGGCGACGCGTTCCGCAAGCAGTTCGACCGCGCCGAGGTGAGTTCGATCGACACCATCGTGCCGCTGTCGAACTACCAGGCGCAGGTGCTGTTCACGATGCGGGTGACGCCGGCGGGCGGTCCGCGGCGCGGCGGATCGCAGCAGGAAGAAGACGAACAGGCCGTCGCGCAGGTGCTCGAACGCGGCGACGACGTGTTCGTCTGCTCCTACCTGCTACGCAGTGGCGGGCAGTACTGACCCCGGTCGAGACCGGTCAGTTGAAGGAGTCACCGCACGCGCACGAACCCGTGGCGTTCGGATTGTCGATCGTGAAGCCCTGCTTCTCGATGGTGTCGACGAAGTCGATGGTGGCGCCCTGGATGTACGGGGCGCTCATCCGGTCCACCGTCAGCGACACGCCGCCGAAATCGGTGGTCAGGTCTCCGTCGAGGGTCCGGTCGTCGAAGAACAGGTTGTAACGCAGGCCCGCGCAGCCACCCGGCTGCACCGCGATGCGCAGCGCCAGATCGTCGCGGCCCTCCTGGTCGAGCAGCGCCTTCGCCTTCGAGGCCGCGGCATCGGTCAGTACCGCACCGTGGGTTGCGGTGGCGGTCGCCGACTCGTCCTGAACAGTCATTGCTCTCCCTTTGCATCCCTGAGCGTGGTCTGTGGTGGTGTGCCCCGTCTGACGGAGGTCCACACAGTCAACGGTACCTTGTTCCGCCGCTATTCCCGACTTATCCCCAGGTCGTCGAGTCACCGTTGACAGGAAGTACCCTGGCAGGCGTGAAGCTGCTCGGCCGGAAGAAAGACACCGACGTCACCCCTGCGGTCTCCGAGGACGCCGGCACCCCGCCCGCCGACGGCGGCCTCTCAGACACCCAGCCCAGGACCACCGCGCCCAAGGGCAGGCCGACACCCAAGCGCGACGCCGGCAGGCGCCGCGGCCCGGTGGCTCCTGCCCCGCTGACCGCGGCCGAGGCTCGGCGCCGCCGCAAGGAGATGCGCGGCCCCAAGCTCAGCCGCGAGGAACGCAAGGTCGAGAAGGTGCGGCGGCGCTCGCAGATGTCCGAGCGGCGCGAGCGGATGATGGCCGGCGAGGACGCCTACCTGCTGCCCCGCGACAAGGGGCCGGTGCGCCGCTACGTGCGCGACGTCGTCGACTCCCGCCGCAACGTGCTCGGGTTGTTCATGCCCGCGGCGCTCGCGCTCATCTTCGTCATGCTCTCGATACCCGCTCCCTCGGTCCAGCAGGTCGTCTCCTACGTGATGATGGGGCTGGTGCTGGTGATGGTGCTCGACGGCGTGCTGCTGGGCCGCAAGGTCAACCGGCTGGCCGACGAGAAGTTCGCAGGCAACACCGAGACGGGCTGGAAGCTCGGGTTCTACGCGGCCAGCCGCGCCTCCCAGCTGCGCCGGATGCGCGCGCCCCGGCCGCAGGTCGCCCGCGGCGCCGACGTCGCCTGACCAGGACGCGGTGCGCATCCTGGTGCTCGGCGGTATCCGGTCGGGCAAGTCGCGCTGGGCCGAACGCGCCGTCGCCGCGGCCGCCGGAACCGCACCGGTCCGGTACATCGCCACCGGCGCCCTGCCCACCGGTCCCGACGACGCCGGCTGGACGCGTCGCGTCGCCGCCCACCGCGACCGGCGGCCCGCGCACTGGTCCACCGTCGAGACCACCGATGTCGCAGCCGCGCTGCGGACCGATGCGACGACCGCGACCCTGGTCGACGACATCGGCGGCTGGCTGACCGCCGTGATGGACCGTCGCGCCGCCTGGACGGGCGGCGAGGTCGGCGCCGACGTCAGTGATCTGCTGGCCGCGGTCGCGGCCGTCGACTCGCCGTTGGTGCTGGTCAGTCCGGAGGTCGGGCTGACCGTGGTGCCCGCCACCGAGGCCGGCCGCCGGTTCGCCGACGAGCTGGGTGAGCTGAACCAGCGGCTGGCCGACGAATGCGACCGCGTGGTGCTGGTGGTCGCGGGTCAGCCCGTGCCGGTGAAGGACCCGTCGTGACGGTGTTCGGCACGATCGACCCGCCGGATGCGGTGGCGGCCGCGGCGGCGCGCGACCGCGAGGACGTGCTGACCAAACCGCGCAACGCGCTGGGCCGCCTCGAGGACCTGGCGGTGTGGGTGGCCGCCTGCCAGGGGGTGTGCCCGCCGCGTCAGTTCGTCCGGCCGCGCATCGTGGTGTTCGCGGGCGACCACGGTGTGGCCGACGCCGGGGTGTCGGCCTACCCCGCAGAGGTGACCGCACAGATGGTGGCCAACATCGACGGCGGCGGCGCCGCGATCAACGCACTGGCCGACGTGGCCGGCGCCGGGCTGCGCGTCGTCGACATCGCCGTCGACGTGGACACCCCGCTGTCTCAGGCGGTCGGCGCCCACAAGGTCCGCAGGCGCAGCGGCAACCTCGCCGTCGAGGACGCGCTGAGCGCCGAGGAGGTCACCGCCGCGCTCGAGGCGGGCCGTCGCATCGCCGACGAGGAGGTCGACGCCGGGGCGGACCTGCTGATCGCCGGCGACATGGGCATCGGGAACACCACGGCGGCAACGGTTCTGGTGGCCGCGCT
Source organism: [Mycobacterium] manitobense (assembly GCF_025821665.1). GTDB lineage: Bacteria > Actinomycetota > Actinomycetes > Mycobacteriales > Mycobacteriaceae > Mycobacterium > Mycobacterium arseniciresistens. The sequence continues at coordinate 949 of NZ_JACKSJ010000006.1, read as the reverse complement.
GACGGGAACCGAACCGGTCGCCGCGGTGGGCCGGGGCACCGGCATCGACGATGCGGGCTGGGCCCGCAAGACCGCGGCCGTCCGCGATGCGCTGTACCGCGCGCGCGACGTCACCAAGGATCCGTCGGCGCTGCTTCGGATGTGCGGCGGGGCCGACATCGCGGCGATCGCGGCGTTCTGCGCCCAGGCCGCGGTCCGGCGTACTCCCCTGCTGCTCGACGGTGTCGTGGTGAGCGCCGCCGCCCTGGTCGCCGACCGGATGGCGCCCGGCGCCCGGCTGTGGTGGCAGGCCGGGCACCGGTCCCCGGAACCGGCGCATGCGCTGGCACTGGCCGATCTCGACCTCGAGCCGATACTCGACCTGCAGATGCGCCTCGGCGAGGGCACCGGCGCCGCCGTAGCACTGCCGGTGGTCAGGGCGGCCGTCGCCGCGCTCGCCGACATGGCGACGTTCGGTGAGGCCGGGATATCCAGCGACGCACCATGATCCGTGCGATCGGAGGCGCACTCGCATTCGGCACCGTGCTGCCGACGCCGGCGCGGTGGACCGCGCCGCTCGGCCGCGGTGTGCTGACCGCGCTTCCGGTGGCCGGTCTGGCGCTCGGGGCGCTGGCCGCCGCGACGCTGGCGGCGGGGTCATGGGCGTTCGGTGACCACAGCCCGCTGGCCGGGGCGCTGACCGTGGCGGTGCTGCTGCTGGCGACGCGGGGAATGCACATCGACGGGCTGTCCGACACCGTCGACGCGCTCGGGTGCTACGGGCCGCCGGAACGCGCGCTGGCGGTGATGCGCGACGGTGCCGCGGGCCCGTTCGGCGCCGCGGCGATGGTGGTCGCCGTCCTCGTGCAGGCGCTGGCGTTCGCAGAACCGGCCTCGGGCTGGCTCGCGGTGCTGACCGCGGTGACCGCGGGCCGGGTGGCGGCGGTGCTGGCCTGCCGGCGTGGCGTGG
>NZ_JACKSJ010000005.1 GCF_025821665.1 [Mycobacterium] manitobense | reverse complement strand
CCGCCCAGGCGGGCGGACAGCAGCCGCCGGCCGCCGAGGCCGAGGAGCAGCAGCCGCCGCCCGAGCCGGTCGCACGGCGCAGCGCCCAGGGTTCGGCGATGCAGCAGCTGCGCACCATCACCGGCGGCTAGGTTCTCTCGCGATTTCGGCGCGCAGACGATCGCCCGGCGAACGTCAGCGCGCCCAGATCACGCTTCCTGCAGCGCGGCCAGGCAGGCCGCGCCCAGCACCGCCGGGTCGGCGCCCATCTCGTCGAGGGTGACCGTCCGCAACGCCGCCCGCGGCGCCGCCGACACCCACTCGAAGCCGACCTCGACCGGATGCACCGGGTCGTCGGTGGCCGCGGCCACCCCCATCGGCGCCGCAAGCCGCTCGAGTTGCGGACACGTCGGCGCGACGTAGCGGGCCGCCTCGTCCATCGCCTCGGGCAGATCCGGCCACTGACCCACCCACGACCGGGTCAGCTCGTCGGCCAGCCAGGCCGGGCTCGACGCGCGCATCTGCGCGGTGGCCGCGGCCAGTCCGTCGCGGCGCAGCACATGCGCGGAGTGACGGGCCGTTGCCGCGGCGGGCGCCGTCTCGGGGGAGCCGGTCCACGGCGGAAGCGCGGCCAGGACGGCCAGCGCGAGGCCCGGGTTCTCCAGCGCCCACGCGGCGGCGACCGCCGAACCGATGGACACCCCGCCGACCGCGATCGGGCCCTCGCACGCCGCGTCGTCCAGTGCCTCGCGGTAGCCGTCGACGAGCCGATCCGGTCGAGGTGGCGGCGTCACCACGACCGCGCCGACGCCGTGCAGAGCTGCGGAGAACGCCCGGTAGACGTAGTCGTCGTCGGATCCGGTGCCCGCCAGCAGCACCGTCGTCACCCCGCGCAGATCGACCGCCATTCCACGATCGTGCCGGGTGCGTCAAGCACGTCGCGCACCGGCTCACATCGCGTGTCGCAACGTCGGCGTGGCGCTGTGCACCCCACGTGGCAAAAGGGAACGCAGGGGTCTACCGTGGCGTTGGATTGGGTAGACCCAGAGTGGATCTGCATTAGTCAGGAGAGACCATGGCCACCGCCGAAGGGTATTTGCGCCGGCTCACCCGACGGCTGACGGAGGACCCCGAGCAACTCGACGTCGAGGAACTCTCCGATGAGGCTGTCGGCACCGGTGCGCAGAAGGTGATCGACTGTCAGCGCGGTCAGGAAGTGACGATGGTGGGCACGCTGCGCAGCGTCGAGGCCAACTCGAAGAACTGTGCGGGCGGCGTCCGCGCGGAACTGTTCGACGGCACCGACTCGGTGATGCTGGTCTGGCTCGGCCAGCGCCGCATCCCCGGCATCGAGTCCGGCCGCACTCTGCGGGTGCACGGCCGCATCGGCAAGCTGGAGAACGGCGTCAAGGCGCTGTACAACCCGCACTACGAAATCCAGAAGTGAGCAGGGAGATCCGGAGTTGACCCCGCCCGGAGACGCGCCGGGCAAGCCCACGAGTGCGCAGGCGCTGCTCGCGCAGATGGGCGGCATCAGCGGCCTGATCTACTCGTCGCTGCCCGTCGTGGTGTTCGTGCCGGTGTCCTCGGCCGCCGGCCTGGTGCCCGCGATCTGCGCGGCGCTCGGCGTGGCCACCGTGATCCTGATCTGGCGCCTGGTGCGGCGCGAGACCACCCAACCCGCGATCTCCGGTTTCTTCGGCGTCGCGTTCTGCGCATTGATCGCCTACCTGATGGGCGAATCCAAGGGCTATTTCCTGCTTGGCATCTGGATGTCGCTGTTCTGGGCGTCGGTGTTCGGCCTCTCGGTGATCATCCGCCGGCCCGTGGTCGGCTACATCTGGGGCTGGGTCAACGGCCACGACCGCGGCTGGCGTGACGTTCGCAAGGCGGTGCGGGCGTTCGACGTCGCCACCCTGTTCTGGGTGCTGGTGTTCGCCTCGCGCTTTGTCGTGCAGGAACACCTGTACGAGTCCGACGAGACCGGCTGGCTGGGCTTCGCCCGCATCGCCATGGGCTGGCCACTGACGGCCGTCGCCGCACTCGTCACCTACCTCGCCATCCGGGCGGCTCAGCGCGCCCTGCACGCCGAGCACGGCGTGCGCGACGCCCCGGACCCCCGCGGGTCCGTCGACGACGCCGACACCGCAGACGCCCGGACCGACTGACCGGCCGGCGGGCACGCCATGGCCACCACGACGGGGTCCGACCGGTCGCTGATCGCGGTAGCGGTGCTGGCGTCGTTCGTGGCGTTCCTCGACGGCTCGGTGGTCAACCTCGCCCTGCCTGCGATCCGCGCAGACCTCGCACCGGGCTCGGCGGGCGGGCTCGCGCTCGAGCAGTGGGTGGTCGACGGCTACCTGCTGGCGCTCGGTGCGCTCATCCTGGTCGCGGGCGCCGTGTCCGACCAGTTCGGCCGGCTCGCGGTGCTGCGGTGGGGCCTGGTCGTCTTCGCGGCCGCGTCGCTGTTGTGCGCGCTGGCGGCGAGCGGCTGGCTGCTGGTGGCGGCCCGTTGCCTGCAGGGCGTCGGCGCGGCCTTCCTGGTGCCCAGTTCGCTGGCCATGATCAACGCCCGGTTCAGCGGCGCCGCCCAGGCCCGCGCCATCGGCACCTGGACGGCGTGGACCGGCACCGCCTTCGTCGTCGGCCCGCTGCTGGGCGGCGTGCTGGTCGACGCGCTGAGCTGGCGGTGGATCTTCGGGGTCAATGTGATCCCGCTGGCCATCACGCTCTACCTGACCGCCCGGCTGCCCGCCGAGGTGTCCACCGCCGACCGGTCGGCGTCCGTCGACGTGGTGGGCGCGGCGCTGACCGCGGTCGGGTTGACCGGCACGGTCTTCGCCCTGATCGAGCAGCAGCGCCTCGGAATGTCCCATCCGGCGGTGTGGGGGAGCCTGGCGGTCGGCGTGGTCTGTCTGCTGGCCTTCCCGTGGTGGGAGCGCCGCACGCCGCATCCGATGATGCCGCTGGGGATCTTCGCCGCGCGGAATTTCGCCGTCGGCAACCTCGCGACGGTCTTCCTCTACGCGGCCGTGTCGCTCACCACGCTCATCGTCGCGCTGTTCCTGCAGGAGGCGGCCGGGCTGTCGGCCACCGCGGCGGGGCTGGCCACGCTGCCGATGCCGCTGCTGTCGTTCCTGCTGGCCCGCCGGTTCGGCGCGCTCGCAGGACGGCACGGCCCGCGGCTGTACATGGCGATCGGCCCGATGGTGGCCGCCGCGGGGGCCGTGCTGATGGCCACCGCCCACCAGCCGTTCGACTTCTGGACCCAGATGCTCCCCGGGCTGGTGGCCTTCGGCCTCGGACTGTCGATCACCGTGTCGCCGCTGACGTCGGCCGTGCTCGCCGCGGTCGATCCCGCCCAGAGTGGTGTCGGCTCGGCGGTGAACAACGCGGTGTCGCGGGTCTCCGGTTTGATCGCCATCGCATTCACCGGCGTGATCATCGGCGGCACAATGGATTTCGACGGATTCCGGCAGGGCGCGCTGGTGATCGCCGGGCTCTTCGTGGTGGCGGGCGCGGTGTCGGCCGTGGGCATCCGCAACGATCGCGTCGACCTCGACCGGATCACCCCGCAGGCCGCGGCGAACTGCCACGACCGCGTGACGCCGCCGCCCGCCTACCGCTGAGCGGCGCTCACTTCGGGCGGTTGAGCAGCACGTCGCGCAGCTCGTCCTCGACCTCGGCGACCGCGACGAACAGCAGCTCGTCACCGCCCTCGAGCGGCTCGTCGGGCTCCGGCACGATCACCCGTGCCCCGCGGAGAATCGTCACCAGCGTGGCGTTGCGCGGCAGTTCGAGGCGCTTGACCGGTTTGCCGCCCCACGGGGTGTCGTCGGGCAGCGTGATCTCCACCAGGTTGGCCTGGCCTTTGCGGAACTCCATCAGCCGCACCAGGTCACCGACCGCCACGGCCTCCTCGACCAGCGAGGCCAGCATGCGGGGCGTGGACACCGCCACGTCGACCCCCCAGTTCTCGTCGAACAGCCACTCATTGCGCGGATCGTTGACCCGGGCGACCACCCGCTGCACGGCGAACTCCGTCTTGGCCAGCAGGCTGACCACGACGTTGACCTTGTCGTCGCCCGTCGCCGCGATCACCACGTCGAACTCCTCGAGGCGCACCGATTCGAGCTCGCTGAGCTCGCAGGCGTCGCCGAGCCGCCAGTGCGCGGCGGGGATGGCGTCGACGTCGACGTGGTCGGGATTGCGTTCGAGCAGCGTCACCTCGTGATTGCTCTCGAGCAGCTCGCGGGCGATCGAGCGGCCGACGGCGCCGGCGCCGGCAATCGCGACCTTCATCGTGCCTCGCTGTCCTCGCTCGGCGGCAGCGCCGAGATGGCCAGCGCCTCGGCGATGTGCCCGGCCACCGCGGCGATGTATACCTGGTCGCCGGCCTGGATGACGGTCTTCGGGTCGGGCAGCAGGCCGCTGCCGAACCGGATCAGGAACGCCACCCGCCCCGCGGTGGCGGCTTCCAGGTCGGTCACCCGGCGGCCGACCCAGTCCTCGTGCAACGGGAGTTCGGCGACTCCGACGTTGCCCGACGGGTCACGCCACTTGGTGGTCTCGGTCTCCCGGGTCAGCACGTTGAGCAACCGGTCGGTGGTCCACGGCACGGTCGCCACCGTCGGGATGCCCAGTCGCTCGTACACCGCGGCGCGCTTGGCGTCGTAGATCCGCGCGACGACCCGCTCGACGCCGAACGTCTCGCGGGCCACCCGCGCCGAGATGATGTTCGAGTTGTCGCCCGAGGACACCGCGGCGAACGCGCCCGCGTCCTCGATGCCCGCGCGCAGCAGCACCTCGCGGTCGAAGCCCATGCCCAGCACCCGCTCGCCGGGGAACTCCGGGCTCAGCCGATGGAAGGCGGTGCTGTCGCGGTCGATGACGGCGACGTCATGGCCGATCCGCGACAGGCTGTCCGACAACGACGCGCCGACCCGGCCGCACCCCATCACCACTACACGCACCTGACGGTCCCTTTCACCCAGCACGTCGGCGGAGAAAACGGACTTCGACTCCGCGCACGTCGAACGCTACCGCCAATCGAGACTGCGCTTACCCTTGGACCTCGTGTCCAAGCTTTCGACCGCGGCGCGTCGGCTCGTGCTGGGCCGCCCGTTCCGCAGTGACCGGCTGTCGCACACGCTGCTGCCGAAGCGGATCGCGCTGCCGGTCTTCGCCTCCGATGCGCTGTCGTCCACGGCGTACGCGCCGGAGGAGATCTTCCTGGTGCTGTCGGTCGCCGGCCTGACCGCCTACTCGATGGCGCCGTGGATCGGCCTGGCCGTCGCCGGCGTGATGCTGATCGTGATCGCGAGCTACCGGCAGAACGTGCACGCCTACCCGTCGGGCGGTGGCGACTACGAGGTGGTGACCACGAATCTCGGCCCGACCGCCGGCCTGACCGTCGCCAGCGCCCTGCTCGTCGACTACGTGCTGACCGTCGCGGTGTCGATGTCGTCGGCGATGAGCAACATCGGGTCGGCCGTGCCGTTCATCGGTCAGCACAAGGTGTGGTTCGCGGTCGCGGCGATCCTCATCCTCGCCTCGCTCAACCTGCGCGGCATCAGGGAATCCGGCACCGCCTTCGCGATCCCCACCTACGCCTTCATGGTCGGCATGGCCATCATGCTGGTCTGGGGGTTCGTGCAGATCCACCTGTTCGGCGAACCGCTGCGCGCAGAGTCGGCGGACTTCGAGATGCACTCCGAACACGGCGACATCCTTGGTTTCGCGCTGGTGTTCCTGGTTGCGCGCGCCTTCTCCTCGGGGTCGGCGGCGCTGACGGGTGTGGAGGCGATCAGCAACGGTGTCCCGGCGTTCCGGAAACCCAAGTCCCGCAACGCTGCCACGACGCTGCTGCTGCTGGGCGTCGTCTCCGTCACGCTCTTCATGGGCATCATCATGCTGGCCAAGGAGACCGGCGTGCAGATGGCCGAGCGGCCGCTCGAACAGCTCGGCGGCGCCCCGGCGGACTATCAGCAGAAGACGCTGATCGCCCAGCTCGCCGACGCGGTGTTCCACGACTTCCCGATCGGGCTGTTCCTGATCGCTCTGGTCACCGCGCTCATCCTGGTGCTCGCCGCCAACACCGCGTTCAACGGCTTCCCCGTGCTCGGGTCGATCCTGGCCCAGGACCGTTTCCTGCCACGCCAGCTGCACACCCGCGGCGACCGGCTGGCGTTCTCCAACGGCATCCTGTTCCTGGCGTTGGCCGCGATAGCGTTCGTGGTCGCGTTCCAGGCCCAGGTGACCGCGCTGATCCAGCTGTACATCGTCGGGGTGTTCGTGTCGTTCACGCTCAGCCAGATCGGGATGGTGCGGCACTGGACCCGGCTGCTGCGCACCGAGACCGATCCGCTGGTGCGGCGCAAGATGATGCGCAGCCGGGTGATCAACGGCATCGGCCTGACCGCGACGGGCACCGTGCTGGTCATCGTGGTGGTGACGAAGTTCCTGGTCGGTGCGTGGATCGCGATCCTGGCGATGGTGATCCTGTTCGTGCTGATGAAGTTGATCCGCAAGCACTACGACACGGTGGCGCGCGAGCTCGAGGAGCAGGAGGCCGAGGAGGGCGACATCGTGCTGCCCAGCCGCAACCACGCGATCGTGCTGGTGTCGAAGATGCACCTGCCGACGCTGCGGGCGCTGGCCTACGCGCGGGCCACCCGTCCCGACCAGCTGGAGGCCATCACCGTCAGCGTGGACGACGGCGAAACCCGTGCGCTGGTGCACAAGTGGGAGGACAGCGACATCAACGTCCCCCTCAAGGTGATCGCCTCGCCCTACCGGGAGATCACCCGTCCGGTGCTCGACTACGTCAAACGGGTCACCAAGGAGTCGCCCCGCACGGTGGTCACCGTCTTCATCCCCGAGTACGTCGTGGGGCACTGGTGGGAGCAGGTGCTGCACAACCAGAGCGCCCTGCGGCTGAAGGGCAGGCTGCTGTTCGAGCCGAACGTGATGGTGACGTCGGTGCCATGGCAGCTGAGCTCCTCGGAGCGGCTGAAGACGCTGGCGCCGCAGTCGGCCCCCGGTGACGCCCGGAGGGGCTTCCTGGAGTGAGCGCCGCCGCGCCGGTGGACCCCGGCGAACTCGTCCTCACCGCCGGGCCCGCCGCCAACGGCGGCAGCTGCGTCGCGCGCCATGACGGCCGCGTGGTGTTCGTGCGCTACGCCCTGCCGGGCGAGACGGTCCGGGTCCGGGTGGTCAGCAGTCGCGAATCCTATTGGCACGCAGACGTCGTCGAGGTGATCGAGCCGTCAGCCGACCGGATCGCATCGCTATGCCCGATCGCCGGGGTCGACGGCGCCGGGTGCTGCGACCTCGCCTTCGCCGAACCGGACGCGGCCCGCCGGCTGAAGGGCGCCGTGGTCGCCAACCAGCTGGCCCGGTTGGGCGGATACACCTGGGGCGAGGACGGCGCGGGAACCGAACCGGTCGCCGAGCCGGTCGGCACGCCGGCCGCCACCGGGTGGCGCACCCGGGTACGGCTGGACACCTCGCCGGAGGGCCGGGTGGGCTTTCATCGCTATCACAGCTCGGTCGTGGTCGAAGACCTGAACTGTGCGCAGCTGCCGCCCGGCATGCTCTACGGCCTCGGTGACCGCGCCTGGCCGCCGGGGGCGCATGTGCACGTCGCGGTCGACGACGACGGCACCCGCCACGTCGTGCAGTCCGGACCGCGCACCGGCGGCCGGTCGGCCACCGAGGTGGTGGAGGGCGGTTACGAGGCGGTGCAACGCGTCGGCGACCGGGAGTGGCGGGTGCCGGTCACCGCGTTCTGGCAGTCCCACCGGGACGCCGCGCGGCACTACAGCGCGCTGATCGGCGAATGGGCCGCACTGCAGCCGGGCATGACGGCGTGGGATCTCTACGGCGGCGCGGGCGTGTTCGCCGCCGTGCTGGCCGCCGCGGTGGGAGAGAGCGGCCGGGTGCTCAGCGTGGACACCTCGCGCGGTGCGTCCCGGTCGGGGCGTGCGGCGCTGGCCGACCTAGGCCAGGTGTCGGTGGTCACCGATTCGGTGCGGCGGGCGCTGGCGGCCGAACGGCGCCCGGCCGACGTGGCGGTGCTCGACCCGCCGCGC
>NZ_JACKSJ010000004.1 GCF_025821665.1 [Mycobacterium] manitobense | reverse complement strand
TCAGCGGACTCGGCGGGCTCGGCCGGTTGGGCTTCGGTGTCCGGGTGCTCGTCGGGTCCGTTCACGACATGGATGACGAAGGGTGCGGCGACGGCGTCCTTGCTCGGGCAGTCGGGATTGCCGCATTGGCACTGCAGGTGGTCGGCGCCGCTGGAGATGGCTTCGATGGCATCGACGCGGCGCTGCTTCTTGGTGCGGGGATCGGCCGGGCAGACGGTGTCGGCGAGCGCGTCGAGGCGGTTGTCGAACACTCGGGCCCCGGCGGTGGGCATGGTGCCGCCGANANTGCTCATGCCGTCGAGGCCGTCGATGACCCAGATCTCACGCTCGTCGGCTGCTTTCTGGCGGCGCCGCACCGCATCTCGATCGTGTGTGGCGATGACGCGGTCGACATATCCGCACATCTGGCCGTAACTGAGCCGCATCAGCCGGGCCGACGCACCTGCCAGGGTGGCGTCGACGTGGGTCAAGACGGCGGGGTCGGTGATCAGGGTCGTGCGCTGCAGCAGCGTCTCGACGATGGGCAGACTCAGTTCACCGGCGCGGAACATCGCCGCGACCAACGGTAGGCGTTCACGCAGCCCGCGGGCGAGGCTGACCTGATCCTTGGCCCGCTCGTAGGCGATGTTGAGGGCGGCGCCGATCTCGACGGCCACCGCGGATTCGGTGTCCACGGCCCACTGGTCGCTGAGCTCATCGCGCTCTGAAATCCGCAGTGCATACACCTCGCCGATCGCGGTCAACCGCGCTGCGGCCTGCTGATTCTCCCGCCGCGCCGCCGCCACCACAACCGAGATCAGTTCGCGCGCCTCGACCGACTCCGGACGCGCGACGGCCAGCACCTGATCGAAGCTTGCCTGCGCCGGATCGAACATACATTCGATTATTGCAGAGGGGTACGACAACTCACGCTTTCGACTCCCCCGCCGTCTACATGATGAGAGGAGGACGCCCATGAGCATCCGACACACCGTGATCGACAGCCCGCTCGACGACTTGACGCTGGCCGCCGAGGGCGACGCGCTGACCGGTCTGTATTTCCAGGGGCACTGGCCAAGACCGGCGAAGAACGGCTTCGGCCCACGCGTCGACGCGGACACCGACCCGCTGCTGGCCGAGGCGCAGAACCAGTTGTGCGACTACCTTGTCGGCGCCCGCACCACACTCGATTTGCCGATCGATCCGCGCGGTGACATCACGCAGCGACGTGTCTGGGAACAGCTCACCACGATTCCCTACGGCGCCACGGCGACGTACGGCGAACTGGCGGATACCGCCGGCGGCTTGACGGCCCGCGAGATCGGTCAAATCGTCGGCCGCAACCCGCTGAGCATCGTGATCCCGTGCCATCGGGTGGTGGGCAAGGCCGGACGGCTGACCGGCTACGCGGGCGGCGTCGCACGCAAGAAGCTGCTGCTCGATCTGGAGGAGCCTGCGGAGCTCAGGGCGGCGAGGCTCTTTTGATGAGCGGGGCGGTGCATCACCATGATTGGCAGCGACGCGTGGACTCCGCCGCTTGGGCGGGGGTCGCCGCCGAACTGGACGAGTTCGGCGGCGCCCTGCTGCCCGCGCTGCTCTCCCCCGCCGAGGCGGCTGAGCTACGCGGCCGGTACGACGACGACGCACAGTTCCGCTCGACGATCGACATGAGCAGATACCGCTTCGGCCGCGGCGAGTACCGGTACTTCGACCGCCCGCTACCCGAGCCCGTCGAGCAGCTCAAGCACGCGCTCTACCCCCGCCTTCTGCCGATCGCGCGGGACTGGTGGTCCCGGCTCGGACGTGAGGCCCCCTGGCCCGACAGTCTCGACGAGTGGCTGGCCGCATGCCACACCGCGGGCCAGACCCGGTCGACGGCAATCCTGCTCCGATACGGCCCCGGCGACTGGAACGCGCTACATCGGGACCTGTACGGAGACATGATCTTTCCCCTGCAGGTGGTGATCGGTCTCAACGAGCCCGGCATCGACCACACGGGCGGCGAGTTCCTGCTGCTCGAGCAGCGCCCCCGCGCACAGTCCCGCGGCACCTCGACGACGGTGCCGTTCTGCCACGGGTTCGTGTTCACCACGCGTGAAAGGCCGGTGCGCTCCGCCCGCGGCTGGAGTGCCGCGCCGGTCCGCCACGGCGTGTCGACGGTCCGGTCCGGCGAGCGGTTCACCCTCGGCCTGGTGTTCCACGACGCCACCTGAGCCTCGGCCTAGTGCGTCACCCGGCGCAGCACGATGACGTTGTCGAGCAGGGTCCCCGCCTCACCGTCCGGGCCGGTGGCGGAACGCTCGACCGGCTCGGCGCGAACCCGTTGCCACTCGGCGGGATCGAGTCCGATGGGGTCGATCACCTCGTCGACCGACAGGAAGCGATGCTTGCGCGCCATCTCATGTGCCCACGGCGGCGCCGCACCATGGTCGACGACGATCAGCACTCCACCCGGCGCGACCGCGGCGACGGCGCGGCGCAGCACCGTGTCACGGTCGAAGTCCAGCGGCGACTGCAGGAACTGCGCTGACACCAGGTCGAACTCGCCGTCGGGGAAGCTCTCCAGCAGATCGTGACGCTGGAAGTCGATCCGCGCCGTCACCCCGGCCGCCTCCGCGGCGGCGGCCGCCCGGTCCAACGCCGTCGGCGAGATGTCGACCGCCGTCACAAGCCATCCGTGCTCGGCCAGCCACACGGAGTCCCCGCCCTCGCCACAGCCGAGATCGAGAGCACGCCCCGGCGAGAGCGGCGCGGCCGTCTCGGCGAGCCAGGGATTCACCCGGCCGCTCCACACCCGCTCGCGCGCGCCGTACAGCTCGTCCCAGAACTTTTGCGCCTCAGACATTCACGTGTTCCTTCCATTCGGGGACCGGCAACCCGTGGTCGTCGGCCATCGAGGTCTGCATCACCGACGCGCCGGCCAGCGATCCGGCGGCCACCGCCGCCGCGACCTGCGGCACCTGTACGCACACGTCACCCGCGGCGAACACGCCGGGCACCGACGTGCGTTGCAGGTCATCGACGGCCACCGCGTCCTCGGCGAGGGGGTGTGATTCCTGGAACCGCACGCCCAGCTGAGCGGCGAGCGGTGAACGCTGACGCAGCCTCGGGGTCACCATCAGGGCGCGCCGGTCGATGCGCGCCCCCTCGGCGAATTCGATTGCCTCGAGCCCGTCGTCGACGATCCGCAGCCCCGCCACCGTGCGTTCGTCGATGTCGACCCCGGCCGCGGTCAGTCGCGCGCGGTCCTCGCTGTCCAGGTCCGCCGGTCCGTCGGTGAGCACCACGACGTCGTCGCTCCATCCCCGCAACAGCAGCGACGCGTGCACGGCGCGTGGTCCGCGGGCGAGCACTGCGACGGGTTGATCCCTGACCTCCCAGCCGTGGCAGAAGGGGCAGTGGAACACCGACCTGCCCCACAGCCGGTCCACCCCCGCCAGCGCCGGGACGTCGTAGGACATCCCGCCCGCCAACACGATTCGCCGCGTCGCGACCCGTCGACCGTCCTGCAGCAGCAGGGCGAACCCGCCGTCGGTACGCTGGGCGTCGACCACTTCACCGGTCTGCAGCTCCACGGAGGGATACGCCGCCAGTTCGGATCTGCCCGCCGCGTACAGTTCCGCAGGCGCCCGGCCGTCGAACCCCAGCAGCCCACCGATTCCGTGCGCGGACAGGTTGCTCTGCGCGCCGGCGTCGACCACCAGTGTCCGTCGCCGCGCACGTCCCAGCACCAGCGCAGCACTCAAACCCGCGGCGCCGCCGCCCACCACCACACAATCCCAGATCTCGTCCATGTCCCGAGGTTGCCGCGCACACCAGTCAAGTGCCAAGCTGTTTTGCCATGCAGGCAAAGACGGCGGAGGAAGACAGCGTCGACCAGCGGGTCCGGCGGCGGTTACGGGAGTTGCGGACACAGCGCGGGCTCACGCTCGAGGAGGTGGCGAACCGGTCGAGCATCGACGTGTCGACGCTCAGCAGGCTGGAATCGGGCAAGCGTCGCCTCGCTCTGGACCACCTGCCGCGCCTCGCCGCCGCACTGTCGGTGAGCACCGACGACCTGCTGCGCGCGCCCGACGCCGAGGACCCACGGGTGAAGAGCAGCTCACGCACCCATCACGGCGTCACCTACTGGCCGCTGACCCGGCAGGGCCCGGCAAGCGGCCTGCACGCGTTCAAGATCCGGGTCAGCGCGCGGCGCCGCAAGCCGCCGGAGGAACTGCCGGTGCACGAGGGGCAGGACTGGATGTACGTGCTCTCGGGCCGACTGCGGTTGATCCTGGGCGACCAGGATTTCACCGTCAAACCCGGTGAGGCGGTGGAATTCTCGACATGGACGCCACACTGGTTCGGCGCCGTGGAGGAAGCGGTCGAGGCGCTCGCGATCTTCGGGCCGCACGGCGAGCGCCTGCACCTGCACACGTCCTGATCGGCGCCTCCGGTCAGAGATAGGACGTCTGGTTCACCAGCCGCACCGACGCAGCGCCGTCGGGGTAGAACTCGGCGATGCTCAGGGAGGCCAGGTCGAGGTGCAGCCGGTAGAGGATCGTGGGCCCGGCGTCGAGCGCCAACCGCAGCATGGTCTTGATCGGCGTCACGTGGGACACCACCAGGACGGTCGCGTCGCCGTGCTCGGCGATGATGCGGTCGCGTGCCCGCCGGACGCGGTGCGCCACGGTGTCGAAGCTCTCGCCGCCGGGCGGGTCGATGGCGGTGTCGCGCAGCCACCGCGAGTGCAGTTCGGGATCGCGCTCGGAGGCCTCGGAGAACGTCAGGCCCTCCCAGTCACCGAAGTCCGTTTCGATGAGGTCTTCGTCGACGCTGAGGTCGAGCCCGAGGGCTTTGGCCGCCGCCGCGGCGGTGTCGTACGCGCGTTGCAGCGGCGACGTCACGACGGCCGCGATCCCGCCGCGCTCACCGAGGTATGCCGCCGCGGCGTCGGCCTGCCTGCGGCCCAGTTCGGTCAACGCCGGATTGCCTCGGCCGGAATAACGCCGCTGCACGGACAATTCGGTCTGCCCGTGCCGCAGCAGCATCAGCCGGGTGGGTGCGCCCCGGGCACCGGTCCACCCCGCCGGGTTGGACACCACCTGTGTCGACGCAGATGGGTTCTCCGCCGGTTCGGACGGGCCGTCACCGATTCCCGCGGCGGCGTCCATGGCTTCGTTGGCCAGCCGGTCGGCGTGGGAGTTCTGTGCGCGCGGTATCCAGCGGTACTCCACCCGCTCGAATCTGCCCGCCACACCCTGTGCTTCGCGGTGCAGTTCGACCAGGTCGGGATGCTTGACCTTCCAGCGGCCGCTCATCTGCTCGACCACCAGCTTGGAATCCATGGCGACCGCCACCTCGGTGGCGCCCACCGCGGCGGCCTCCTCGAGTCCCGCGATCAGCCCGCGGTACTCGGCGACGTTGTTGGTGGCACGTCCGATCGCCTGCTTGCTCTCGGCCAGAACGGTGGCACGGTCGGACGAGAACACCACCGCACCGAAGCCGGCGGGACCCGGATTGCCGCGCGACCCGCCGTCGGCCTCGACGATCACCTTCATCAGCCGTTGTCCTTGACCCGCAACAGGATCGCACCGCACTCCGGGCATCGGAGCACCTCGTCCTCGGGCGCGGCGGAGATCCTCGCCAGTTCGCCGCGGTCGATCTCGATCCGGCAGGCGCCGCACCGCCGGCCCTGCAGCGCGCCCGCCCCGGGACCGCCCCCGGACCGCTGACGCTCGTAGAGTTTCACCAGCTCGGCGTCGAGTGCTTCGACGAGTTCGTCACGGCGCTCGGCACGTTGGCGCCGGGTCTGGCCGAGTTCGTTGACCGCCGCGTCCCGCGCCGCCCGGGCGGCACTCAGACCGGTCTGCAGGTCGTCGATGTCGGTGAGCGCCGCCGCCTGCTGCTCCTGCAACTCCTCGCGCCGCTCCATCACCTCCAGCAGCGAGTCCTCCAGGCTGGCCTGCCTGCGCTGCAGCGTCTCGAGTTCGTGCTGCAGTTCGGTGATCTGCTTGGCGTTGGTGGCGTTGTCGAGCAGTGAGCGGTCCCGGTCCTCCCGCTTGCGCACCGAGTCGATCTCACCTTCGAGCTTGGTCGCCTGGCCCTCGAGATCGTCCAGCGCGATCCGCAGAACGGCCAGCCTGTCGTTGGCCGCGCTGTGCTCGGCCTGCACGGCGTCAAATTTTTGCTGCTCGGCGAGGTTCTTGGTCCGGTGGTCGATGCGGCTCAGCTCGGCGTCGACCTGGGCCAGCTCGAGCAATGAACGCTGGTGCACTACTTCGGCTTTCATGTCCTCTTTTCCGTACGGTCGTCCTCGACGTTCCACGGGTCGGTGCGCACCGGGCACACCTGCACCGGCAGTGCGGCGCCGAACCGGCCGCGCACGAGCTCGGCGGCCTGGTGGCACCAGGGGAATTCACTCGCCCAGTGCGCTACGTCGACCAGCGCGACCGGCGAGCCCCGCCGGTGCTCGTCGGCGGGATGATGGCGCAGGTCGGCGGTGACGTAGGCCTGCACGTCCGCGGCCGTCACGGCGTCCAGCAGGGAATCCCCCGCGCCGCCGCACACTGCCACTCTGGACACCGTCGCACGCGGATCGCCCGCGGCGCGCACCCCCCACGTCGTCTCGGGCAGTGCGGCGCGGACCCGCGCGACGAACACCGAGAGCGGTTCTGGGGCGGGCAGCTCGCCGATCCGGCCGAGGCCGGTGTCGCCCAGCAGCGGCGCCAGCGCGAAGACGTCGAACGCGGGTTCCTCGTAGGGATGGGCGGATCGCACGGCGGCCAGGATGTGTGCCCGCAGCTTCGCCGGTGCGATCACCTCGACCCGGTCCTCCGGCACCCGCTCGACGGCGCCGACGCTGCCGATCGCCGGGTTCGCGCCGTCGTGCGGCAGGAACTGACCGGTTCCGGCGACGGTCCAGCTGCAGTGCGAGTAGTCACCGATGTGGCCGGCGCCTGCTGCGAAGAGCGCCTCGCGCAGCGCGTCGGAATCCTCGGTCGGCACGTAGACGACCCACTTGTCCAGGTTCGTACCCGGGCCGGACGGGGACAGCGCGTCGCCCACCTCGAGCCCGATCGCCTCGGCCAGTGCGTCGGAGACGCCGGGTCGGGCGATGTCGGCGTTGGTGTGCGCGGTGAACAGGGCCCGGCCTGAGCGCAGCAACCGGTGCACCAGCGCGCCCTTGGGGGTGCTCGCCGCCACGGTGTCCACACCGCGCAGCAGCAGCGGGTGGTGCGCCAGCAACAGCCCGCCGTCGGGCACCTCGTCGATGACGTCGGCGGTGGCGTCAACCGCGACCGTCACGGACGTGACGGCCTCGTCGGGATCGCCGCACACCAGGCCCACCGAATCCCAGCCCTCGGCCAGCCCGGGCGGATACGCGTCGTCGAGGACGTCGATGATCTCGGCCAGACGGACACTCCCCACATCACGACAGTAATGGGCGGTCCGTCCGGTGGGATTTCGGGACGACGCACCGCGTCGGGGACAATGGCGGTGTGACGGACACGCTGGACAGCACGCTCGCCGGGACGCGACCGCAGCTGGTCCTCTTCGACCTCGACGGAACCCTGACCGACTCCGCCCGCGGGATCGTGTCGAGCTTCAAGCACGCGCTCGCCGAGGTCGGCGCCACGGTGCCCGACGGCGACCTGGCCGGCCGGATCATCGGGCCGCCGATGCACCACACGCTCGGGGCGATGGGGCTCGGGGACCGCACCGCCGCCGCGGTCGCCGCCTACCGGGCCGACTACACGACGCGCGGCTGGTCGATGAACAGCCTGTTCGACGGCATCCCCGGCCTGCTGGCGGATCTGCGGGCGGCCGGCGTGCGGCTGGCGGTGGCCACATCGAAGGCCGAACCCACGGCGCACCGCATCCTCGAGCACTTCGGTCTGGCCGACCACTTCGAGGTGATCGCCGGCGCCAGCGTCGACGGCTCGCGCGCCGCGAAGGCCGACGTGGTGGCCCATGCGCTGGCGAAGCTGACGCCGCTGCCCGAGCGGGTGCTGATGGTCGGCGACCGCAGCCACGACGTCGAGGGCGCCGCCGCGCACGGCATCGACACGGTGGTGGTCGACTGGGGCTACGGCCGCACCGATTTCACCGAACCCGGCGCTGTGCGCGGGCGGGCGCACGTGGCCACCGTGGCCGACCTGCGCGAGGTGCTCGGTGTCTGACCCACGGCGGGCAGGAGCGACGCGACCCGGGGATGAACCACTGCACGTCACGTTCATCTGCTCGGGCAACATCTGCCGCTCGCCGATGGCGGAGAAGATGTTCGCCCATCAGATCGCCGAGCGCGGCCTGGCCGAGGTGGTGCGGGTGAGCAGCGCGGGCACCGGCGGCTGGCACGCGGGCGACCCGGCCGACAGCCGCGCCGGTCGCGTCCTGCGTGCCCACGGCTACCCGTCGGCCCACTGCGCGGCGCAGGTCGACGACGACCACCGCAGCGCCGACCTCGTGGTGGCGCTTGGCCGCAACCACCTGCGCATGCTCGGTGAACAGGGCGTGCCGTCCAACCGGCTGCGGATGCTGCGCTCGTTCGACCCGCGCTCGGGCGCGCACGCGCTGGACGTCGACGACCCCTACTACGGCACCCAGGACGATTTCGAGGACGTGTTCCGGGTGATCGAAGCGGCGCTGCCCGGCCTGCACGACTGGGTGGACGAACGCCTCGCCGAACGCGGGCTGGCCAGCTGATGCGACGGTGGGCGTTCTTCCTGCGACCGGGCTGGCTCGCCCTGTTCGTCGTGGTGATGGCGTTCGCCTACCTGTGTTTCACCGTGCTGGCGCCGTGGCAGCTCGGCAAGAACACCAAGACCTCCCGAGAGAACGACCAGATCGCCTACTCGCTGACCGCGGATCCGGTTCCGGTGACAACCCTGCTGCCGCAACAGAATTCGTCGGCGGTCGACGACCAGTGGCGGCGGGTGACGGCGACCGGGCACTACCTGCCCGACGCACAGGTGCTGGCCCGGCTGCGGGTGGTCGACGGCGACCCCGCCTACGAGGTGCTGGTGCCGTTCGCCGTCGACGGCGGGCCCACCGTGCTGGTCAACCGCGGGTACGCCAAACCGGAGCAGGGCTCCCAGGTGCCGCCGATCGACCCCGCGCCGGGGGGCACGGTCACCATCACCGCGCGGCTGCGCGACTCCGAACAGGTTGCGGCCGACAAGAAGCCGATGCGCGCCGAGAGCTTCGAGCAGGTGTACTCGATCAACACCGCGCAGGTCTCGGCGCTGACGGGTGTCCCGCTCACCGGTTCCTACCTGCAGCTCGTCGAGGACCAGCCCGGCGGCCTCGGGGTCATCCCGCTGCCGCACCTCGACGCCGGGCCGTTCCTGTCCTACGGCATCCAGTGGATCGCGTTCGGCATCATCGCCCCCATCGGGCTGGGCTACTTCGTGTACTCCGAGATCCGGCAGCGCCGACTGGAGAAGGCCGCGGCGGCCGCGGCGGCAGCGGCCCCGCCTGCGCCA
Organism: [Mycobacterium] manitobense; assembly: GCF_025821665.1. Classification (GTDB taxonomy): domain Bacteria; phylum Actinomycetota; class Actinomycetes; order Mycobacteriales; family Mycobacteriaceae; genus Mycobacterium; species Mycobacterium arseniciresistens. Next base: position 39,473 of record NZ_JACKSJ010000004.1, on the reverse strand, counting down.
CTCACCGCCGAACAGAAGATCGCCGACCGCTACGGCCGGCGGCGCTGAGCAGAACGGCCAGCACCGCGGCGGCCAGCTGCACGGCCCGCGACAGCCGCACCGCCCTGCCGACGTCCGCGGCCTCCGGGATGCGGCCGTCACCGAGGGTGGGGCGGATCTCCAGCTCGTGGGCGTACTGCGTCGGCCCGCCAAGCCGCACTCCGAGCGCACCGGCGAACGCCGCCTCCACCACGCCGGCATTCGGGCTCGGATGGCGCGCGGCGTCGCGCCGCCAGGCCCGCACCGCGGCCGCGGGCGAGCCGCCGACCACCGGGGCGCACAGCGCCACCAGCAGACCGGCGACCCGGGCCGGGAGGTAGTTCAGCACGTCGTCCAGACGCGCCGCGGCCCAGCCGAAGTTCGCATAGCGCGGCGAGCGGTGCCCGATCATCGCGTCGAGGGTGTTCGCGCCGCGGTAGACCAGCACGCCGGGCACGCCGGCCACCGACGCCCACCACAGCGGCGCCACCTGCGCGTCGGAGGTGTTCTCGGCGATCGACTCGACCGTCGCACGCGTCAGGCCCGCCGCGTCGAGCACCGACGGGTCACGGCCGCAGAGTGACGGCAGCAGCCGGCGAGCGCCGTCGAGGTCGCCGGCGTTCAGCAGCGCGGACATGTCGGCTCCGACCTGTGCGAGCGACGTACCGCCGAGCGCGACGAACGTCGCCAGGCCCGTCACCGACGCGGTCACCAATCCGCCACCGCGCCGCGACGTCCGCTGCGCCGACACGCCGAGCGCGGTGAGCAGACCGAGCAGCACGCCGGTGTGCGCGGCCCCGGCGGCACGGCTGTCGGCGTAGGTCGCCCGTTCCAGACCGGCGGCGGCGCCGCCGAACAACGCCACCGGATGGCCGCGCCGCGGATCGCCGAACGCGAGATCGGCCGCACACCCGGCCGCCACCCCCGCTGAGATCGACACGCAGGGAAGCGTCTCACGGCTGATCATGAGTGGGCGCGGAGGGTTTCGAACCCCCGACCGCTGGTGTGTAAAACCAGAGCTCTACCACTGAGCTACACGCCCGTGCGGGGCAGGCTACACGGCGGTGACCTGCGATCGGAAATCAGTCGGCGGACGCCAACGATGCCAGCGCGGCGGCCCACACGCCCTGGTCGCGCGGCTCCCCCGGCTGCTTCATCTCGGCGAACCGGATGGTCCCGGAGCGGTCCACCACGAACGTCCCGCGGTTGGCATATCCGGTGTCGTCGTTGAACACCCCGTAGGCCTTCGCGACGGCGCCGTGCGGCCAGAAGTCGGCCAGCACGGGGAACGAATAGCCGTGGCGGCCGGCCCACGCCTTGTGGGTGGGTGGCGGCCCGACCGAGATGGTCAGCGTCGCCGTGTCGGCGTTGTCGTAGCGGGACAGGTTGTCGCGGATTTCGTCGAGCTCGCGCTGACAGGTCGGGGTGAATGCCAGCGGGAAGAAGACCAGTACCACGTTGCGCGCACCACGGAAATCCGCGAGGGCCACCGGCGTGCCGTGCTGGTTCTTCAGTGTGAAGTCGGGTGCCTGCGCCCCCGGCCCCAGCACTAACGCCTTCCCGCGGCCTTGGACTTCGGCTGCACCAGCCGGCTGGCGATCCAGTCCCCGAGGTTGGCCGATGACGTGGGCATCAGCCCGGCGGTCGGCGCCGACTCGGCGATCTCCGCCGGCTGCACGTGACCCGGCTTGCCCGTCTTCGGGGTGACCACCCAGATGACACCGTCCTCGGCCAGCGGGGTGATGGCATCCATCAACCGGTCGACGAGATCGCCGTCGTCGTTGCGCCACCAGAGCAGGACCACGTCGACGACCTCGTCCGCATCCTCGTCGAGCAGCTCGCCACCGCACGCGTCCTCGATGTCGGCCCGGATGTCGTCGTCGACGTCCTCGTCCCAGCCCAACTCCTGGACAACCTGTCCTTTTTCAATGCCCAGCCCCTGGGCGAAGTTCGGGGCGTCCGCCGCCGCGACCACCGTCGGTCCTCCTTGTGTCTGTGAGTGCACCGGCCCTATCGTCGCACGCCGCCCTGCTGACGCGGATGACTGGCGGCCCGGTTTGTCAATATGAGGCACCACACCGGTCGGCACGGTCTGCAGACGTTACCGCGTGCCACCCCCCACCGTCGGATAGTTCGGCTCCTCACCCCCAGCGGTGCGGTTCGGGCACGATGGGAGGACGATGGAGGTCGTTGGCGCCGATCGCGCCCGCACCCCCGTACCGCACTACCAAGGAGCGGAAGTTGACCACCGAGTTCGCGCGCCAGGACCTGGCTCAAAACTCATCGAATTCACCCGAGCCCGACCGGGTCCGGGTGATCCGTGACGGTGTCGCGTCGTACCTGCCCGACATCGACCCCGAAGAGACCTCAGAATGGCTGGAATCGTTCGACGCACTGCTGGAGCGGTCCGGCCCCTCACGGGCGCGCTACCTGATGCTGCGGCTGCTCGAGCGCTCCGGTGAGCAGCGCGTCGCCATCCCGGCGTTGACCTCCACCGACTACGTCAACACCATTCCCACCGAACTGGAGCCGTGGTTTCCCGGCGACGAGGACGTCGAGCGCCGGTACCGGGCGTGGATCCGGTGGAACGCCGCCATCATGGTGCACCGCGCGCAACGGCCGGGAGTCGGTGTGGGCGGCCATATTTCGACATATGCGTCGTCGGCTGCGCTGTACGAGGTCGGCTTCAACCACTTCTTCCGCGGCAAGAGCCATCCCGGCGGCGGCGACCAGGTGTTCATCCAGGGCCACGCCTCCCCCGGCATCTACGCCCGCGCGTTCCTCGAGGGCCGGCTGACCGCCGACCAACTCGACGGTTTCCGGCAGGAGCACAGCCACCCCGGCGGCGGGCTGCCGTCCTACCCGCACCCGCGGCTGATGCCGGACTTCTGGGAGTTCCCCACGGTCTCGATGGGGCTGGGCCCGATGAACGCGATCTACCAGGCGCGGTTCAACCACTACCTGAACGACCGCGGCATCAAGGACACCTCCGATCAGCACGTGTGGGCGTTCCTCGGCGACGGTGAGATGGACGAGCCCGAGAGCCGCGGCCTGGCCCACGTCGCCGCGCTGGAGGCGCTCGACAACCTGACCTTCGTCATCAACTGCAACCTGCAGCGCCTCGACGGGCCGGTGCGCGGCAACGGCAAGATCATCCAGGAGCTGGAGTCGTTCTTCCGCGGCGCCGGCTGGAACGTCATCAAGGTGGTGTGGGGCCGCGAGTGGGACGCGCTGCTGCACGCCGACCGCGACGGCGCGCTGGTGAACCTGATGAACACCACCCCCGACGGCGACTACCAGACCTACAAGGCCAACGACGGCAGTTACGTCCGTGACCACTTCTTCGGCCGCGACCCGCGCACCAAGCAGTTGGTGGAGAACCTGTCCGACACCGACATCTGGAATCTCAAGCGCGGCGGGCACGACTACCGCAAGGTCTACGCCGCCTACCGGGCCGCGACGGAGCACAAGGGCCAACCGACGGTGATCCTGGCCAAGACCATCAAGGGCTACACCCTCGGCAAGCACTTCGAGGGCCGCAACGCCACCCACCAGATGAAGAAGCTTGCGCTGCAGGACCTCAAGGACTTCCGCGACGCGCAGCGCATCCCGATCACCGACGAGCAGCTCGAGGACAATCCCTACCTGCCGCCGTACTACCACCCCGGACCGGAAGCGGCCGAGATCCGCTACCTGCTCGACCGGCGCCGTGCGCTCGGCGGGTTCGTGCCCGAGCGGCGGACGAAGTCCAAGGCGCTGACACTGCCCGGCCGCGACGCCTACAAGGCGCTGAAGAAGGGCTCAGGCAAGCAGGAGGTCGCCACCACCATGGCGACCGTGCGCACGTTCAAGGAACTGTTGCGGGACAAGAACATCGGGCACCGCATCGTGCCGATCATCCCCGACGAGGCCCGCACGTTCGGGATGGATTCGTGGTTCCCGAATCTGAAGATCTACAACCGCAACGGCCAGCTGTACACGTCCGTGGACGCGGAGTTGATGCTGGCGTACAAGGAGAGCGAGGTCGGCCAGATCCTGCACGAGGGGATCAACGAGGCCGGCTCGGTCGGCACGTTCATCGCCGCGGGCAGCGCCTACGCCACCCACAACGAGCCGATGATCCCGCTCTACATCTTCTACTCGATGTTCGGTTTCCAGCGCACCGGTGACAGCTTCTGGGCCGCGGCCGACCAGATGGCCCGCGGCTTCGTGCTGGGCGCGACGGCCGGGCGCACCACGCTGGTCGGCGAGGGGCTGCAGCACGCCGACGGCCACTCGCTGCTGCTGGCCTCGACGAATCCCGCTGTGGTGGCCTACGATCCGGCCTTCGCCTACGAGATCGCCTACATCGTCGAGAGCGGTCTGGAACGGATGTACGGCGAGAACCCGGAGAACGTGTTCTTCCACCTCACCATCTACAACGAGCCCTACCAGCAGCCGGCCGAGCCCGAGGAGCTCGACGTCGAGGGCCTGCTGCGCGGCATCTACCGCTACAAGCGCGGGCCGCAGGGCAAGTCGAACACCGCCCAGATCCTGGTGTCGGGCGTCGGCATGCCCTCGGCGCTGCGGGCGGCAGAACTGCTGGCCGAGGACTGGGACGTCTCGGCCGACGTCTGGTCGGTCACCAGCTGGGGCGAGCTGAATCGCGACGGTGTCCAGGTCGAGAAGGATCTGCTGCGCCACCCGGAGCGGCCCGCGGGCACCCCGTACATCACCAAGGTGCTCGAGGACGCGGCCGGACCGGTCGTGGCGGTGTCGGACTGGATGCGCGGTGTGCCCGAGCTGATCCGTCCGTGGGTGCCCGGCACGTACATCACGCTGGGCACCGACGGGTTCGGCTTCTCCGACACCCGGCCCGCGGCACGGCGCTATTTCAACACCGACGGTGAATCGGTCGCGGTGGCGGTGCTGGAGGGACTCGCCCGCGACGGCAACATCGACTCCTCGGTGGCCGTCGAGGCGGCCCGGCGCTATGAGATCGACGACGTGATGGCCGCCCCCGAGCAGACCTCCGATCCCGGCGTCGCCTGACGGTTGGAGGAAGCCGCCAAATACTGGCGTAGATTTTAGGGATGCCCGACAATCGGTACGTTCCGCCGGCGTCGACCCTCGAGGTGTTGCAGACGGTGCCGGACGCGGTGCTGCGCCGGTTGAAGCAGTTCTCCGGCCAGCTCGCCACCCAGGCGGTGCACGTCATGGAGGAGCGGCTGCCGTTCTTCGCCGGCCTCGAGGCCTCGCAGCGGGCCAGCGTGCAGCTCGTGGTGCAGGCCGCGGTGGTGAACTTCGTCGAGTGGATGCGGGATCCGCAGAGCGACGTGAGCTACACCGCGCAGGCCTTCGAGGTGGTGCCCCAGGATCTCCGCCGGCGCATCGCGCTGCGCCAGTCCGTCGAGATGGTCCGCATCACGATGGAGTTCTTCGAAGAGGTCGTGCCGCTACTGGCCCGCAACGAGGAGCAGCTCACGGCGCTGACCGCGGGCATCCTGCGCTACTCCCGCGACCTGGCGTTCGCGGCGGCCACCGCGTACGCCGACCAGGCCGAGGCGCGCGGCGCCTGGGACACCCGAATGGAGGCCAACCTGGTCGACGCGGTGGTGCGCGGCGACATCGGACCGGAACTGCAGTCCCAGGCCGCGGCACTGAACTGGGACGCCACCGCGCCCGCGACCGTCATCGTGGGACTGCCGCATCCCGATCGCAAGGATCTCGCCTCCGACGACGTCCGCGACGTGGTGAGCCGCAACGACCGGGCGGCCCTGACCGATGTGCACGGCAACTGGCTGGTCGCGATCGTCTCCGGGCCGCTGTCAGTGACCGACCGGTTCGTCACCGACCTGATGAGGGCGTTCGCCGACGGCCCGGTGGTGGTCGGGCCGACGGCGCCGACGCTGGCGGGTGCGCACCGCAGTGCCACCGAGGCCATCTCCGGGATGAACGCGGTGGCCGGCTGGACGCTGGCGCCGCGACCCGTTTCGGCCAGGGAGCTGCTGCCCGAACGGGCACTGCTCGGCGACGCGACCGCGATGGCCGCGCTCGCCTCTGAGGTGATGAGGCCGCTGGCCGACGCCGGGCCCGCGCTGACCGAGACCCTGGACGCCTATCTGGATTCGGGCGGTGCGATCGAAGCCTGCGCACGCAAATTGTTCGTTCATCCAAACACCGTCCGTTACCGCCTCAAACGGATCGCCGACTTCACCGGTCGGGATCCCACGCTGCCCCGCGACGCCTACGTGCTGCGGGTGGCGGTGACGGTGGGCCGGCTGAACAACAAGGCATATCAGCCGACTGCGCCCACCAAGGGATCTGTGCAGGTTCCGGCGGTCCGTCCGGCCGGTGAGACATCACAGCGGCGCAGGTAACACGTTGCGGCGAGGTGTCGATGATGTCGCTTCACATGCAGTTTTGTGGACTGTCCACAAAAACATAAGACAAGGTTCATAATCTCTTACACGGCGCGAAGTGCTCTTCACAGTGTTCTCTTAGAGACGTGCCCCAAGGACCTATCGCGCTGCTCGCTCCCGGACAGGGCTCGCAGACCCCCGGAATGCTCGCGCCGTGGCTCGAACTTCCCGGCGCCGGGGAGCGCATCGCCGCGTGGTCCGAGATCGCCGGCCTCGACCTGGCCCGGCTGGGCACCACCGCCACCGCCGAGGAGATCACCGACACCGCGGTCACGCAACCGCTGGTGGTCGCCGCCACCCTGCTCGCGCACGAGGAGCTGAACCGCCGCGGGCTGCTCGCCGGCACGGAGACGGTCGTCGCGGGACATTCGGTCGGCGAGATCGCGGCGTACGCGATCGCCGGCGTCATCTCCGCCGACGACGCGGTGCGGCTGGCCGCCACCCGCGGCGCCGAGATGGCCAAGGCCTGCGCGCTGGAGCCCACCGGGATGTCCGCTGTGCTCGGCGGCGACGAAGCCGAGGTGCTGGCCCGCCTCGAGGCGCTCGACCTGGTCCCCGCCAACCGCAACGCCGCAGGCCAGATCGTGGCCGCCGGAGCGCGCTCGGCGCTGGACAAGCTCGCCGAGGATCCGCCGGAGAAGGCCCGAGTGCGGCCACTGGCCACCGCCGGCGCCTTCCACACCCACTTCATGGCGCCCGCCACCGACGGCTACTCGGCCGCGGCCGACGCCGTCACCCCCGCCGAGCCCACCACCCGGCTGCTGTCCAACGCCGACGGGCAACCGGTAGCCTCGGCTGCCGACGCCATGGGCAAGCTGGTCGCCCAGCTGACCCGGCCCGTGCGCTGGGACCTGTGCACCGCGACGATCCGCGACCTCGCACCGGTCGCCATCGTCGAGTTCCCGCCCGCAGGCGCGCTGGCGGGCATCGCAAAACGTGAGCTCAAGGGAGTGCCGACGCGTGCCGTCAAGACTCCGGCCGATCTGGACGGGCTGAACGAGCTCTGACCGTCTGCCCCGGCCAGCGCCGTCCGGGACAGCCAAGTGAAAAACGTCCAACCAAAGAGAACGTCCACCAAGTAACAACCCCGATAGAAGGAGCCACAGTGGCTGCCAGCCAGACAGAAATCATCGCCGGTCTCGCCGAGATCATCGAAGAGGTCACCGGTATCGAGCCCTCCGAGGTCACCCCCGAGAAGAGCTTCGTCGACGACCTCGACATCGACTCGCTGTCGATGGTGGAGATCGCGGTGCAGACCGAGGACAAGTACGGCGTGAAGATCCCCGACGAGGACCTCGCGGGCCTGCGCACCGTCGGTGACGTCGTCGCCTACATCCAGAAGCTCGAGGAAGAAAACCCCGAAGCCGCCGCCGCGCTGCGCGAGAAGTTCTCGGCGGAATCGTGACCAGGCCTTCCACTGCTAACGGCGGTTTCCCGAACGTCGTCGTGACCGCAGTCGAGGCCACCACGTCGCTCGCGGCAGACGTCGAGAGCACGTGGAAGGGCCTGCTGGCCGGCGAGAGCGGCATCCGCATCCTCGAAGACGAGTTCGTCGACAAGTGGGACCTCCAGGTCCGCATCGGCGGTCACCTGGTCGACAACGTCGACGACCACATGACCCGGATCGACATGCGCCGCATGTCCTACGTGCAGCGCATGTCGAAGCTGCTGAGCCGTCGTCTGTGGGAGAACGCGGGCGTCCCCGAGGTCGATCCGGACCGGTTCGCGGTGATCATCGGCACCGGTCTGGGTGGCGGCGAGAAGATCGTCGAGACCTACGACGCGATGAACGAGGGCGGGCCCCGCAAGGTGTCTCCGCTCGCCGTTCAGATGATCATGCCGAACGGCGCGGCGGCCGTCGCCGGCCTGGAGTTGGGCGCCCGCGCCGGGGTCATCACCCCGGTGTCGGCGTGCTCCTCCGGGTCTGAGGCCATCGCCCACGGCTGGCGTCAGATCGTCATGGGAGATGCGGACTTCGCCGTCGTCGGCGGCGTCGAAGGCGGTATCGAGGCGCTGCCCATCGCGGCGTTCTCGATGATGCGCGCGATGTCGACGAACAACGACAACCCCGCGGGGGCGTCGCGGCCGTTCGACAAGAACCGGGACGGCTTCGTCTTCGGTGAGGCCGGCGCGATGATGATCATCGAGACCGAGGAGCATGCCAAGGCCCGCGGCGCCAAGCCGTTGGCCAGGCTGATGGGTGCCGGCATCACGTCGGACGCATTCCACATGGTCGCCCCCGCGGCGGACGGTCTTCGGGCCGGCCACGCGATGAAGCGCGCGATGGAGACCGCGGGCCTTTCGCCCAAGGACATCGAGCACGTCAACGCGCACGCCACCGCGACGCCGATCGGTGACACGGCCGAGGCGAACGCCATCCGGGTCGCCGGTGTGGAGCACGCCGCGGTCTACGCGCCGAAGTCGGCGCTGGGCCACTCGATCGGTGCGGTGGGCGCCCTGGAGTCCATCCTCACGGTGCTCGCCCTGCGTGACGGCGTCATCCCGCCCACACTGAACTACGAAACCCCCGACCCCGAGATCGATCTCGATGTCGTTGCAGGTGAGCCTCGTTACGGCGACTACCAGTACGCCATCAACAACTCGTTCGGGTTCGGTGGCCACAATGTGGCTCTGGCGTTCGGCCGCTACTGAGTAGCGCCTGCGCGGAGGAAGGATCAGCGGAGCAGTAATGGCAGGGTTAGCAACGGGGAGCGGCTTCCCCAACGTGGTCGTCACCGGTATGGCGATGACGACCGCCCTGGCAACGGACGTTGAAACCACCTGGCAGCGGCTGCTGGACGGACAGAGTGGGATCCGCAAGCTCGAGGATCCGTTCGTCGAGGAGTACGACCTGCCGGTCCGCATCGGCGGGCATCTGCTGGAGGACTTCGACAGCGAGCTCACGCGTGTGGAGCTGCGCAGGTTGTCGTATCTGCAGAAGATGTCGACGGTGCTGAGCCGGCGGGTGTGGGAGAACGCGGGTTCGCCCGAGGTGGATCCCAAGCGGCTGATGGTCTCCATCGGCACCGGCATGGGTTCGACCGAGGAACTGCTCTTCGCCTACGACGGCATGCGGGCCAAGGGCCTGCGCGCCGTGTCCCCGCTCGCCGTGCAGATGTACATGCCGAACGCGGCCGCCGCGGCGGTCGGCCTGGAGCGCAAGGCCCGGGCCGGGGTGATCACCCCGGTCTCGGCCTGCGCCTCCGGCTCGGAGGGCATCGCCCAGGCCTGGCGCAACATCGTGCTCGGCGAGGCTGACGTCGCCATCTGCGGCGGCGTCGAGACCAAGATCGAAGCGGTGCCGATCGCCGGCTTCGCCCAGATGCGCATCGTGCTGTCGACCACCAACGACGATCCCGCGGGCGCCTGCCGCCCGTTCGACAAGGACCGCAACGGGTTCGTGTTCGGCGAGGGCGGCGCGTTGATGGTGATCGAGACCGAGGAGCACGCGAAGGCCCGTGGCGCCACCATCCTGGCGCGCATCATGGGTGCGAGCGTCACGTCGGACGGGTACCACATCGTGGCGCCCGACCCGAACGGTGAGCAGGCCGGGCACGCGATGACGCGGGCGATCCAGCTCGCGGGCCTGCAGCCGGGTGACATCGACCATGTCAATGCACACGCCACCGGCACCAGCGTCGGCGACGTCGCCGAGGGCAAGGCCATCAACAACGCGATGGGCGGCCACAAGCCGGCCGTCTACGCACCCAAGGCGGCGCTGGGGCACTCCGTCGGCGCCGTCGGTGCCGTCGAGTCGATCCTGACGGTGCTCGCACTGCGCAACGGTGTCATCCCGCCGACACTGAACTTGAAGAACCTGGACCCGGACATCGACCTCGATGTCGTCGCCGGCTCACCACGACCAGGCAATTACCAATACGCGATCAACAATTCGTTCGGATTCGGCGGGCACAACGTCGCGGTCGCCTTCGGAAAGTACTGACACACACGACTTCCGGGGGCGCAAGCCGACATCGGAACGGGCACAGGAGGATACATGACGATCATGGCACCGGAGACTGTCGGCGAATCACTCGACCCCCGCGACCCGCTGCTGCGTCTGGGCTCGTTCTTCGATGACGGCACGGTCGAACTGCTGCACGAGCGGGACCGCTCGGGTGTGCTCGCCGCCGCAGGCGCCGTCAACGGTGTGCGGACCATCGCGTTCTGCACCGACGGCACCGTCATGGGTGGCGCGATGGGCGTCGAGGGCTGCCGTCACATCGTCAACGCCTACGACACCGCGATCGAGGAGCAGAGCCCGATCGTCGGCATCTGGCACTCCGGCGGCGCTCGGCTGGCCGAGGGTGTCAAGGCGCTGCACGCCGTCGGCCTGGTCTTCGAGGCCATGATCCGGGCGTCGGGCTACGTCCCGCAGATCTCGGTGGTGGTCGGCTTCGCGGCCGGTGGCGCCGCCTACGGCCCGGCGCTGACCGACGTGATCGTCATGGCGCCCGACAGCAAGGTCTTCGTCACCGGGCCCGACGTGGTGCGCAGTGTGACCGGTGAGGACGTCGACATGGTGTCCCTCGGCGGCCCCGAGGCCCACCACAAGAAGTCCGGCGTGTGCCACATCGTCGCGGACGACGAACTCGACGCCTACGAGCGTGGCCGCCGGCTCGTCGGATTGTTCTGCCAGCAGGGTCATTTCGACCGCAGCAAGGCCGAGGCCGGCGACACCGACCTGACCGCGCTGCTCCCCGACTCCGCCCGGCGCGCCTACGACGTGCACCCCCTGGTGAACGCTCTGCTCGACGAGGGCACGCCGTTCGAGGAGTTCCAGGGCAAGTGGGCGCCCTCGATGGTGGTCGGCCTCGGCCGGCTCGCGGGGCGCACCGTCGGCGTGCTGGCCAACAACCCGCTGCGCCTCGGCGGCTGCCTGAACTCCGAGAGCGCGGAGAAGGCTGCACGTTTCGTGCGCCTCTGTGACGCGTTCGGTGTCCCGATCGTGGTCGTCGTCGACGTGCCCGGCTACCTGCCCGGTGTCGACCAGGAGTGGGGTGGCGTGGTTCGCCGTGGCGCCAAGCTGCTCCACGCCTTCGGCGAGGCCACCGTTCCCCGGGTCACGCTGGTCACCCGCAAGATCTACGGCGGCGCCTACATCGCCATGAACTCCCGCTCGCTGGGCGCCACCAAGGTGTTCGCCTGGCCCGACGCCGAGGTCGCCGTGATGGGCGCCAAGGCCGCCGTCGGCATCCTGCACAAGAAGAAGCTGGCCGCCGCGGCGCCCGAGGATCGCGAAGCGCTGCACGAGGAGCTGGCCGCCGAGCACGAGCGGATCGCCGGCGGCGTGGACTCCGCCATCGAGATCGGCGTGGTCGACGAGAAGATCGACCCGTCGCACACCCGGAGCAAGGTGACCCAGGCGCTGGCCGAGGCGCCCGCCCGCCGCGGCCGCCACAAGAACATCCCGCTGTAACCCGCGATTTCGGCGCGCTTTCGATCGCTCAGCGAACGTTGGCGCGCCGAAATCACATATGTACTAGGCGATGAACTCCTCCGCGGCCGGCATCGCGCGCGCCCGGTCGGACTCGACCAGTCCGATGCGGGTGCGCCGGTCCAGGATGTCGTCGACGGTCAACGCCCCCTCGTGGGTCACTGCGTACTCGAATTCGGCCCTGGTGACGTCGATTCCGTCGGCGACCGGATCGGTCGGCCGATCGCAGGTGGCGCGTGCGACGACGTTGGGCGCCTCGGCGCCGTAGCGGGCGACGAGTGAGGACGGCAGATCGACCGACGAGCGCAGGGTCGCCACCGGGTTCGCGGGCGCACCGACCAGAGGCAGGTTGCGGGTGCGGCAGGGTATGGCTGCCAGCCTGCGCAGCACCACGGCGCGGTCGAGCACGTCTTGGGCCATGTACCGGTACTCGGTGAGTTTGCCACCGACGACACTGAGCACACCATCACCGGATTCCACGACCGCGTGCTCCCGCGAGAGGTCCGCGGTGTCGCCGTCACCGGTGTCGATCAGCGGCCGCAGGCCGGCGTAAAAACCGACCACGTCGCCATGCCCGAGCGCCACGTCGAGCGCGGTGTTGACCGTGTCGAGCAGGAAGTCGATCTCCTTCGTGGTCGGCTGCGGGACGTCGGGCACCGGGCCGGGCGCGTCTTCGTCGGTGAGCCCGAGATAGACCCGGCCCAGCTGCTCGGGCATGGCGAAGACGAACCGGTTCAGTTCGCCCGGAATCGGGATGGTCAGGGCCGCAGTGGGATTCCCGAAGGCCGCGGCATCGAACACCAGGTGGGTGCCGCGGCTGGGCCGCAGCCGGATGGACGTGTCCACCTCACCGGCCCACACGCCGGCGGCGTTGATCACCGCGGCGGCCGCGACCACCGTGGACTCCCCCGTCAGCTGGTCGATGAGGGTGACCGACGTCCCGGTGGCCTGCGACGCCGCCACCCGGGTCAGGATCCGCGCGCCGTGCTGGGCGGCGGTGCGGGCGACGGCGGTGACGAGCCGAGCGTCGTCGACGAGCTGGCCGTCGTAGGCGAGCAATCCGCCGTCGAGTCCGGCACGCCGCACCGTCGGCGCCAGCGCGACGGTGCGACCGGCGTCGACACGGCGTGACCGCGGCAGCGTCGAGGCCGGCGTGCCCGCCAGCCTGCGCAACCCGTCGCCGGCCAGGAAACCGGTCCGCACCAGCGCCCGGGACGCGCGGTTCATCGACGGCAGCAGCGGCACCAGCTGCGGCATCGCGGTCACCAGGTGAGGCGCGTTGCGCGACATCAGGATTCCGCGCTCGACGGCGCTTCGCCGGGCGATGCCCACGTGGCCCGACGCGAGGTAACGCAGCCCGCCGTGCACCAGTTTTGAGCTCCACCGGCTGGTGCCGAAGGCCAGGTCGTGCTTCTCGACCAGTACCACGGACAGCCCGCGGGTGACCGCGTCGAGCGCGATTCCGGCACCGGTGATCCCGCCACCGATGACGACGACATCGACCCTTGCGCCGTCGCCCAGGGCGGTGAGCTCGGTCCTGCGGCGGGCGGCGTTCAACGCGGTCGTCGTACCGGTCATGGTGCGAGGTATCCGTTCAGCGAGTGTTCGAGTTCGGTCGCCAGCGCGGCGGCGTCGAGGATGGGCGCGATGGTCTGGGCCGACAGAATGGTCGACTGGGTGATCAGCAGGCACATCGCCGCGAGCTGGCGCGCGTCGCCCGGCCGGACGCTGCCTTCGTCCTGGGCCGCCTTCAACTCGCCGGTGACGGTGTCGAGCAGGATCTGCTGGCTGGTTCCGAGGCGCTCGGAGAGATAGAGCATCGCCAGCTCCGGCGCCTCGTGCAGGACCGCCATGATGACGTCGTCGCGACGGAGCCGCCCTGCCACCGCGACGATGCGCTCGACCACCCACCTGCGGCCCACGCCGCCGCTGGGCACGTCGTCCAGGGCATGGGTGATCCGCAGGGTCAGCACCGCCGCCAGGATCGACCGGGTGTCGGGGAAACGCCGGTACACCGTCGGCCTGCTCACCCCGGCGCGGCGGGCGATCTCGGCGAGGGTCACTCGGGCCACTCCGAAGGCGAGCACGCATTCGGCCGCCGCGTCGAGGATGCGTTCATCGACGGACGTCTCCAAGACTTTACTGCTTGACAGCATGTGTAACACTGTAACGCATGAGCCGACCCGATGCACCGCCGCCGATGAAGTGGAACGCCTGGGGTGACCCGGACGCTGCGAAACCGCTCTCGGACGGCATTCGCTCGCTGCTCGAGCAGGCGCTCGGGGTGGACGCGCAGCCGCGCGCCGAGCTGGAGATCGATGAGGTGCGGCTGCGTCCGTCGGCGCTGCCGGACGGCGACCGCGACGCGTTGTCCGCCATCGTCGGCGACCCGCACGTGATCACCGACGACAGGGGCCGGCTGCTGCGGGCGGGCGGCAAGTCGACGCTCGACCTGCTCCGCCGGCGGGACCGCGGCGAGCAGGACGCCCCCGACGCGGTGGTGTTGCCCGGCGACGAGGCAGAGGTGGCGGGCGTGCTGGAGCACTGCGCCCGGCAGCGCATCGCGGTGGTGCCGTTCGGCGGCGGCACGAGTGTCGTGGGCGGCGTCGATCCGCTGCGCGCCGACTTCTCCGCCGTGGTGTCCCTGGACCTGCGCCGGCTCGACCAGCTGCACCACCTCGACCCGATCTCCGGTGAGGCCGAACTCGGCGCGGGCGTCACCGGTCCGCAGGCCGAGACTCTGCTTGCGGCGCAGGGCTTCTCACTCGGCCATTTCCCGCAGAGCTTCCAGTTCGCCACCATCGGCGGGTTCGCGGCCACCCGATCGTCGGGTCAGGGCTCGGCCGGCTACGGCCGATTCGACGACATGGTGCGCGGTGTGCGCGCCGTGACTCCGGCCGGCGTGCTCGACCTGGGCCGGGCGCCGGCGTCGGCGGCGGGACCGGACCTCCGCCAGCTCCTGGTCGGCTCCGAGGGGGTGTTCGGCGTGATCACCCGGGTGCGGGTGCGGGTGCATCCCGTCCCGGAGGTGACCCGCTACGAGGCATGGTCGTTCCCCGACTTCTCCACCGGCGCAGCGGCATTGCGCGCCGTCGTGCAGACCGGCGCCGGGCCGACGGTGATGCGGTTGTCCGACGAGGCCGAGACGGGCGTCAACCTGGCGACGTCCGAGAGCATCGGTGAGCAGTCGATCACCGGCGGGTGTCTGGCGATCACCACCTTCGAGGGCACCGCCGCGCACGCGCAGAGCCGCCACGACGAGACCAGGGCGGTGCTCGCGGCCCACGGCGGCACGTCGCTGGGCGAGGAGCCCGCGCGGGCGTGGGAGCACGGGCGGTTCAACGCGCCGTACCTGCGTGACGCGCTGCTCTCGGCCGGGGCGCTGTGCGAGACGCTGGAGACCGCCACCAACTGGTCGAACGTTCCGGCACTCAAGGACGCGGTCACGCAGGCGTTGACCGATGCGCTCGGCGGGCAGGAGCGAAGCGACCCGGGGCAGAGTACGGCGGATTCCGGCACGCCGGCGCTGGTGCTGTGCCACATTTCGCACGTGTACCCGACCGGCGCATCGCTGTACTTCACCGTGGTGGCCGGACAGCGCGGGAACCCGATCGAACAGTGGCGCACGGCCAAGGCGGCGGCGTCGGACGCGATGGTCCGCACCGGCGGGACGATCACCCATCACCACGCCGTCGGCGCCGACCACCGGCCGTGGATGGCCGACGAGATCGGCGACCTCGGTGTCGCGGTGCTGCGCGCCGTCAAGGCGGCGCTCGACCCCACCGGGATCCTCAACCCGGGCAAGCTGATTCCGTGACAGGGCAGATCGGCCGCATCACGCTGCTGACCAACCCGATGTCGGGCCACGGCAACGCACCCCATGCCGCGCAGCGCGCCGTCGCCCGCTTCCAGCAGCGCGGGGTCGACGTGTGCGAGATCGTCGGCACCGATGCCGCGCATGCGCGCCGACTCGTCGACGAGGCACTCGCCGCGGGGACCGACGCGCTGGTGGTGGCGGGCGGCGACGGGGTGATCTCGCTGGCGTTGCAGGCGCTCGCGCTGGGCGACGTGCCGTTGGGCATCGTCCCCGCGGGCACCGGCAACGACCACGCCCGCGCCTTCGGCGTGCCCACCGGTGACCCCGAGGCCGCGGCGGACATCGTCGTCGACGGCCGGACCGAGACGATCGACCTCGGCCGGATCGACGACGCAGGCGGTGCGGCCAAGTGGTTCGGGACCGTGATGGCCGCAGGATTCGACTCGCTGGTCAGCGACCGCACCAACCGCATGCGCTGGCCGCACGGCCGGATGCGGTACAACGTCGCGATGGTGGCCGAGCTGTCCCGGCTGCGGCTGCTGCCGTTCCGGCTGACCTTCGACGACGGCGAGGAGACGGTCACCGACCTGACGCTCGCCGCCTTCGGCAACACCCGCAGCTACGGCGGCGGCATGCTGATCTGCCCCGACGCCGACCACACCGACGGCCTGCTGGACATCACGATGGTGCATTCGGCGTCACGCACCAAGCTGATCCGGTTGTTCCCCACGGTGTTCAAGGGCACCCATGTCGGGCTCGCCGAGGTGACCACCGCACGGGCCCGCCGGGTCCACGTCGACTCACCGGGCATCAACGCCTACGCCGATGGCGACTACGCGTGCCCGCTGCCGGTCACCGTGTCGGCGGTGCCGCGGGCGCTCCGCGTGCTGCGGGCCGCTGCCTAACCGACTCCGCGGCTCAGCCAGCTGACCTCGGCGCCTGCGCCGCCGTCCCGGTAGGGCTCCAGCGCCTCGTCCCAGGCGGTGCCGAGCACCGAGTCCAGTTCGGCAGCCAGCATGTCGGCGCCGGAGGCCATCAACGTCCGCAACCGCATCTCGCCGACCATCACGTCGCCGTTGGCGCTCATCGCCCCACTCCACAGCCCCAGCTGCGGGGTATGGCACCAGCGGTGCCCGTCCACGCCGGGGCTCGGGTCCTCGGTCACCTCGAAACGCAGCACCGACCAGGAGCGCAGGGCGTTGGCCAACTGGCCGCCGGTGCCCACCGGTCCGACCCAGTTGGTGACCGCGCGCAGCTGTCCGGGCATGGCCGGCTGCGGCGTCCACTTCAGATTCGCCCTCGCCTGGAGGGTCGACGACAACGCCCACTCGACATGCGGGCATACCGCCGCGGGAGAGGCATGGACGTACACCACGCCAGTCGACGCGTCGGCGAACTGGTTCAACGCACGCATAGCTGCTCCTTCGGCTCCACGAGGGACGTCTTCCCCAACGACCTGGTGATTCCGAGTTGTAGCTGTGTCGTGCGTGTCTATTGTGCCTCGTGAGACACCTGTTGCGCTAGTCTGCGCCGAATTCTCTCAGGACACCGTCAGAGATCGCCGGCCACGGCTCATGTGCCCAGTCCCCGAAATCCCGGTCACCCAGCACCACCAGCGCCAGGTCCGCGTCCGGATCGACCCACAGGAACGTGCCGGTCTGGCCGAAATGCCCGTACGTCGCCCCGCTGTTCGCCGAGCCGGTCCAGTGCGGCGACTTGCCGTCGCGGATCTCGAATCCCAGCCCCCAGTCGTTGGGACGCTGCCGGCCGTAGCCGGGCAGTACGCCGTCGAGTCCGGGGAACTGCACGGTGGTGGCCTGCTCGTGCAGTTGCGCCGACACCGTGGCGGGCCGCAGCAGGTCCTGCGCGAAGGCCACGAGGTCGGACACCGTGGACGTCGCGCCGTAGCCCGCGACCCCCGCGCCACCCTCGAGTGACGAGTCGGTCATGCCGAGCGGCTCGAACACCGCCTCGGACAGGTACCGGCCGAACTCGATCTCGGTGGCCGATTCGAGCGTCTGCGCCAGCACCGCGAACCCGTGATTCGAGTAGATCCGCCGCGCTCCGGGCTCGGCCATCACCTCGTCGGACCGCATGTTGTAGCCGGCGGTGTGCGCCAGCAGGTGGCGCACCGTCGACCCCGGTGGTCCGGCCGGCGTGTCCAGCTCGACGGCGCCCTCCTCCACGGCGACGTGCGCGGCGCGGGCAACGAGCAGTTTCGTCACCGATGCCAGCGCGAAGCGGCGCTGCTGGTCGCCGTGACAGGCGAGCGGACCCGCGGGCCCGACGACCGCCGCAGCGACATGGTCGACCGGCCAGTCGGCGATCGCGTCGAGTGCTGCCACGCCTGCAGCCTAAGTGGTGCTCCACGCGGTGCCGATCGCCGACACGTGGCGGGCGTCCGTGCCGCAGCACCCGCCGAGCACGGCCACCGCGGGCAACCGGTCACGCAGGAGCAGGTGCTGGGCCGCGAGGTCGGCGGGATCACCGTCGTCGAGTTCGGTGGCCTCGTCCAGCTCGGCGTGGCTCTTGACCGAGGCGTTGGCGCGCAGGCCGAGCAGGCGCTCCCACGGGCCGTCCTGCCGCAGCACGCCGGCGAAGTGGGTCGGATGCGCGCAGTTCACCATGAAGTACGCGGCCCCGGCAGACGTCGCCGCGTCCACCTGTTCGATCGCCTCGGCCAGCGGCTGGCCGGTCGGCAGCCGGCCGTCGGTCTCGACGGTGAACGAGATCGCCGACGGGATACCGGCCGCCGCCGCGGCGCGCACGATGCCGATCGCCTCTTCGGCGTTGGTCATCGTGATCGCCGTCACCTGGTCGGCCGAGGTGTCGGCGAACGTTCCGATCTGCACCGCGTGGTAGCGCTCGGCGTCCTCGGGCGTCATGGCGGTGCCGGGGTCGTAGCCGTCACCGCGCGGGCCCACGCATCCGCTCACCACGACGGTGATGCCGTCGGCCGTGGCCGCCGTCCTGATCTCCTCCGCCAGCGCGACGGCCGAGCGGTTGACCGCGTCGAGTCGCTCCGCCGAGTAGCCCAGCAGCGAGGCCCAGTCCGGGTTCGCGCGCCAGGTCGGTGTCTCCATCACGAATCCGGCGCCCAGCCGGCGGGCGATGTCGACGTAGCCGTCGTAGTAGCGCCGCAGGCGGGCCCGCTGCTCGGGAACGTCGAGCAGGGGGAACGCGGCGAAGCTCGGCAGGTCCATCCCGTCGAGGAAGACCAGTTCGGTCTCCAGACCGCCGTCGGTGATGAACAATCCGTTGCCACCGGTCTGCGGGAGTGGCCGGCCGGTGCCCGACGGCTGCGACTCGATGGTCGTCATGGGGTCATCTCCAGGCGACGTAGTAGTTGTTCAGGATGTCCGACTCGATCTCGCGGACCTCGACGTCGTCGAACCCGGCGTCCGCGAGCATCGAGGTGGCCAGCTGGCGGCCCCAGCAGGTGCCGAGTCCCGCCCCGCCCAGCCCCAGCGACACGCTCATGCAGTGCATCGTCGACACGGTGTAGAGGTAGGTCGCCAGCGGCGCGCCGACGTTGTCCTCGACTTGGCTCGACGCCTTGATGTCGACCATCAGCAGCACCCCGCCGGGCCGCAACGCGCGGTGGATGTTCTCCAGCACCCGCGACGGCCGGGCCTGGTCGTGGATCGCGTCGAAAACCGTGATGAGGTCGTAGGTCTGGGCCGCGTCGAGCTCGGCCACGTCGGCGGCGACGAACTGGGCGTTGGCCAGCCCGGAACGGTCCGCCTCGGCCCGGCCGACCCCGAGCCCCTCGTCGGAGAAGTCGATGCCGGTGAACCGGCTGGCGGGGAACGCCTTCGCCATCACGTTGACCGCATGCCCGCTGCCGCAACCGATGTCGGCGACGTCGATGCCGGCGGCGAGCCGCTCGGGCAGCCCGGTCACCAACGGCAGCACGGAATCGACCAGCGCGGCGTCGAACACCTCGCCGCTCTGCTCGGCCATCAGCGTGTGGAAGCGCGGATAGTCGCCGTAGGACAGCCCGCCACCGGTGTGGAAGCAGCCGACGATCTTCTGCTCGACCTCGCCGAGCAGTGGGATGAACTGCGCAACCCGGGAGAGGTTGTCCGGTCCGGCGGCGCGGGTGAGCACCGCGGCGCGTTCTCCTGGAAGCGAATACGTGCCTGCTGTCGCGTCGAAGTCCACGACGCGCCCGGTGACCACTCCGCCCAGCCATTCGCGCACGTACCGCTCGTCGAGTCCGGCGGCGTCGGCGATCTGGGCACTGGTGGCGGGCGGCAGGCCGGCCATCGTGTCGAACAACCGGGTCTGGTGTCCGATGCTGAGCAGCAGCGCCAGGCTGGCTGCGTCGATCGCGCCCGCCATGCGTGCGGCGAAGTCCTCGGTGGCCTCGGCGGGTCTTTCGTGGTCGACAGTGGTCATGGCTCTCTCCCGGGCGGTCGGTTGGTGTCTCTGTCGTTGACGACGGCCGATGCGGCCGTCGGGTTCATTCGGCCGTGTCGCCGGGCGGCGCGAAGAACTCGAGCGCGATCCCGTCCGGGTCCCGGAAGCTCAGGCCGGAGCCGTAGCCGGCGTCGACGATCCCGCCGTGCGTCACTCCCGCCGCGTCCAGCCGACGCACCCAGTCCTCCAGGTCGCCGCGGTCCGCACAGCCGAACCCCACGTGGTCGAGCCCGATCCGGTATTCGGTGAAGGGGTCCTCCGGCGCGGGCCGGGTGTGTTGGTGCAGTCCCAGCAGCATGCCGCCACCGATGGGGAACACCACGTGCCGGAATCCGCCGTCGGTGTCCTCGTCGAGCACCGGGTCGGCGCCGATCAGCGCCCGGTACCACGGCACGCTGACGGACAGGTCGCGCACGGTCAGGGCGACGTGGGCGAGTGGGGCGAAATCCGTCATGAGATCTCCTCTCGGGCGCCAGCATGAACGGTAGCCCTGACGACCTCCGTTCAGGCGGCATCGGCAATTTCGCGAGGAGGCTCCGGTTCCGGGCCCATCGAGCCTGCGGGCAGAACCAAGCAGTTGTTAGGTTGTACGCCATGAGCCAGACGGTGCGAGGTGTGGTGTCCCGACAGAAGGGTGAGCCGGTCGAGGTGGTGGACATCGTCGTCCCCGACCCGGGTCCCGGCGAGGTGGTGGTCGACATCGTGGCGTGCGGCGTCTGCCACACCGACCTGACCTACCGCGAGGGCGGCATCAACGACGAATACCCGTTCCTGCTCGGGCACGAGGCGGCGGGCACGGTGGAGTCGGTCGGCGACGGCGTCACCAACGTGGAGCCCGGTGACTTCGTCATCCTGAACTGGCGCGCGGTGTGCGGTCAGTGCCGCGCCTGCAAGCGGGGCCGGCCGCACCTGTGCTTCGACACCCACAACGCCGCCCAGAAGATGACGCTCACCGACGGCACCGAACTCACCCCGGCACTGGGCATCGGCGCGTTCGCCGACAAGACGCTGGTGCACGAAGGGCAGTGCACCAAGGTCGATCCCAGCGCCGATCCCGCGGTGGCCGGCCTGCTGGGCTGCGGCGTGATGGCCGGCATCGGAGCGGCGATCAACACCGGCGCCGTCAACCGGGACGACACCGTGGCCGTGATCGGTTGCGGCGGTGTGGGTGACGCGGCGATCGCCGGCGCGGCGCTGGTGGGCGCCAGGCGGATCATCGCCGTCGACACCGACGACAAGAAACTGCACTGGGCCCGCGAGTTCGGCGCAACCCACACCATCAACGCCCGCGACCTCGACGTCGTCGAGACCATCCAGGACCTGACCGACGGATTCGGCGCCGACGTCGTCATCGACGCGGTCGGCCGGCCGGAGACCTGGAAACAGGCGTTCTACGCCCGTGACCTCGCCGGCACGGTGGTCCTGGTCGGCGTGCCGACGCCCGACATGACGCTGGAGATGCCGCTCGTCGACTTCTTCTCCCGCGGTGGGTCACTGAAGTCCTCCTGGTACGGCGACTGCCTCCCCGAACGAGACTTCCCCACGCTGATCAGCCTCTACCTGCAGGGCCGATTGCCGCTGGAGAAGTTCGTCTCCGAACGCATCGGCCTGGACGGCATCGAGGACGCGTTCGGAAAGATGCACGCCGGTGAGGTCCTGCGGTCGGTGGTGATGCTCTGATGGGCAACATCGAGCGGATCGTCACCAGCGGTAAATTCGAACTCGACGGCGGCAGCTGGGATGTCGACAACAACATCTGGGTGGTCGGCGACGACTCCGACGTGGTGGTGTTCGACGCCGCGCACGACGCCGCGCCGATCGTGATGGCCGTCGGCGGCCGCAACGTGGTCGCGGTGGTCTGCACCCACGGCCACAACGATCACATCACCGTCGCCCCCGAGCTCGGCGATGCGCTCGACGCACCGGTGCTGCTGCATCCGGCAGACGACATGCTGTGGCAGATGACCCACCCCGACAAGGAGTTCCGCACCGTGTCCGACGGGGACACGCTCCGGGCGGGCGGTGTGGAACTGCGGGCGCTGCACACACCGGGGCACTCCCCCGGTTCGGTGTGCTGGTACGCACCCGAACTCGGCGCGGTGTTCTCCGGCGACACCCTGTTCCAGGGTGGGCCGGGGGCGACGGGCCGGTCCTTCTCCGACTTCCCGACCATCCTGTCGTCGATCTCGGGCCGGCTCGGCGGCCTGCCCGCCGACACCGTGGTCTACACCGGGCACGGCGACACCACCACCGTCGGCGACGAGATCGTGAACTACGACGAGTGGGTCGCCCGCGGGCACTAGCCGTCGAGGATGCGCCGCTTCTCCGCCTCGAATTCGGCTTCGGTCAGCGCTCCCGAATCACGGAGCGCGGCAAGGGTGTTGAGCTGCTCGAGCCGGATGCCCTGGTCCGTCGGCGCATAGCTGTGCGCCGATGCGCCACCGGGATCCGCCGCCGTCGTCCCGAAGTCGTAGAGCGGCGTCACCGGCCTGGCCTGCTTGCCGGCGCGGTGTGACCACATGAGCCCCGCCGCCAGTTCGACGACACTCATCACGAACAGCCCCGCGAACACCCACGGCAGCCAGCCGTACTCGCTGCCGTGCCCGAAGGACAGCTGCGGGTTGATGTAACCGTTCACCTCACCGCCGGTCTCGACGTCGTAGCGGCCCTCGGCGGGCACCTGCAGCGTCCACACCCCCACCCTCGTGTCACCGTTGACGGTGGTGACACCGCCCATGGTCTCAGCGAGCACCGGGTCCGGCACGCCATCGGGCTGGTCGATCCGCAGCTGCAGCGGCGGCACCGCGAACCCGCCGTCGGTTCCGCCGGTGAAGGTGTGGAAGCTGATCGTCACCTCACCCGCGGGAAGGTCGACGCTGCCCCGGCCGGGAATCGGCACCTCGCCGTAGGCGTCGAAATCGTCGAACACGAAAGCGTTCATCACGATCGTCACGACGAATCCGATGATCGCCGACACCATCGTCACGACTGCGACGCCGATGACGATGCGGGCAGCCAGCCGACCATTCTGCATGGGCCGAAGTGTGTCACGGCGCCTGCTGATCCGCGGTGCCATCCGGCTCCGGCGGTTACCGTTGGAACCGAGCCCGCACACGTCGAGAGGGGGCCGGAGTTGGCCGTGCCCGAGTCGAGTGTCGTCGTGCGGCCCGAGCCCATCGGCAGCGGGTCCTACTCTGCCAGTTCGCGCCTGCAGGCCGCCGGGTTACGCGGCGCCATCGCGCTTTTCGAGCAGGCCGCGAGAACGGTGCCGCTACCGGCCGCCCCGTATCCCATCGTGCTGGCCGACTACGGTGCGTCGACCGGGCACAACTCGCTGCTGCCGGTCCGCGCCGCGATCGCGGCGTTGCGTGGGCGTACCAGGCCCGAGCACTCGATACTGGTCGCCCACACCGACCTGCCGGACAACGACTTCACCGCGATGTTCCGCACGCTGGCCGAAGATCCCGACTCGTACCTGAGCAGTGACGCCGCGACGTACGCCTCGGCGGTCGGCCGGTCGTTCTATGCCCAGATCCTGCCGTCGAACAGCGTGCACCTGGGCTGGTCGGCCTGGGCGGTGCAGTGGTTGAGCCGGGTGCCGTCGACGATCCCCGACCACATCCAGGTCGCCTACAGCGCCGATGACGCCGTGCGCAGCGCCTACGCCAGGCAGGCCGCCAACGACTGGCACGAGTTCATCGCCTTCCGCGGTCGCGAGCTGAGCCCGGGCGGTCGGCTCGTCGTCATGACGATGGCCGTCGACGAGCACGGCGAGTTCGGGTACCGGCCGCTGCTGGCGGCGTTGACCGACGGGCTGGCCGAACTCGTCGCCGGCGGGGTGATCGGCGCAGATGAATTGGCGCGCATGGTCATTCCCACGGTAGGCAGGCAGGCGGCGGACTTCATGGCACCGTTCGCGCCTTCGGGACGATTCGAACGGCTGGAGATCGAGCACCTCGAGGTCTTCGACGCCGAGGACCGGTACTGGGATCAGTACCGCGTCGACAAGGATGCGGCGGCGTTCGGCGCACGGTGGGCGGAGTTCCTGCGGGCGTCGGTGTTCCCGACCATGGCCACCGCGCTCGACGGACATCGCGATGTGACCGCGTTCGCCGACCGGCTGGAGCGCGAGGTGGCGGTACGGCTGGCGGCCGCACCGGAGCAGATGCAGATCCCGCTGGCGCACCTGGTGTTGTTCAAGCGGCCCAAGAGTCAGTGACGCCCGGTACGGCTAGTTGCCGCCGATGGGCGGCGGCGCCGGGACGAACGGCAGCCCAGGGATCGTGGTGTAGGGCAGCGTCGGGATGATCGGCGGACGGGTCGTCGACGCCGGCGGCTGCGTGGTCTCCGGCGGCGGTGGGGGTGCGGTGGTCGTCGGCGGCGGTGGTGGCGGTGGCGCCTCGGAGGGCGGCGGCGGGGCGGGCGACTCGGGGGCCGCCGGCGGCGGCGCCGTCTCGTAGACGGTCTCCGGTGGCGGGGCCTGGGTCTGCGGCGCAGGCGTCTCCCCTGGCGCGGCCGGGGGAGGCGCGGGCGCCGTGGTGGTCGTCGGGGTGGTGGTCGGCGTGGTGGCCGGCTCGTCGTCGCCGCTCAGCGCATAGGCCGCCGCGAATGCGACGAGGAGCAGGACGATCAGCGCGCCCACAGCGACGATGACGGGCGGGCGGCGGTACCACGGGACCGGCGGCACCGCGGTGTCGTCGTCGTCGCGGGGCCCGAACGCCACGACGGGGCGGGCGGTGGTCGATCCGGCGGGCCTGTCGTCGCCGGCAGGCGAGTCGGCCGGTGCGTCGTACTCGTAGTGGTCGGTGGCCGCGACGTCGGGGATGTCGTCGGCGTCCGACCACGCCAGTGCCCGGAAGGTGCTCGACTGCGACATGTCGTCGGCCTGCGCCGCACCGGCCAGCGCCGCCGCGGCGGGCGCCGCGGCCATCGCCGTCATCGTGTTGTCGGCGCCGCCGCGTACCGCGGCCAGCCCGGCGCCGATCGCCGCGGCCAGTTCGGGCTGCGGGTTGGTGACGACCGGCACCCGGAAGCTCTCCGACAGGGTGGCGGTGATGACCGGGACCCTGGCGCCTCCCCCGGTCGACGCCACGGCGGCGAGGTCGGCGGTGCGCACGCCCGCCCGTTCGAGGGTCTCGTGCACCACCGCGACGAAGTCGGCGAGCGGCTGGCGGACGGCGTCGTCGAGCTCGGCGCGGGTGAGCCGGACTTCGCTGCTGCGGCCGGGCAGATCGGCCGCGAGCGACGTGACGGCCGCCGAGGACAGCCGTTCCTTCGCGGCGCGGCACTGCCCCCTCAGCCGGGTCAGCGATCCGATCGCCGAGGTGCCGGTCAGGTCGACGTCACCGGCCGCCGACAGGTCGTTGATCACACGGGTCAGCAGGGCCTGGTCGATGGCCGCGCCGGAGAAGTCGGGGTGCCGGACGGTGGGGCCGATGGGTGTGAAGCCGTTGCCCGCGTCGGCCAGCGTGATGCTGGTGCCGGTGCCGCCGAAGTCGCACAGCGCGACGACGCCGCTGGTGGGCAGGCCGGGATCGTCCTGAAGGGCGGTGAGCGCGGTGGCGGCGTCCGACACCACCACCGGTGCGGCGCCGAAGTCGGGCACCGCCGCCAGTGCGCCACGCAGCGCGTCGACGGCAGCCGGACGCCAGTGCGCGGGGTGACTGACCGCGACCGGGTCCGCGGGCGCCTGCCCGCGGGTGAGTGCGCGCAGCAGGGCCCGCAGTGCGTCGGCGAGCACCACCTCCCCGCGGTGCGATGTGCCGTCGGCGGCGACGATGCCCACCGGGTCGCCGACCCGGTCGACGAAGTCGGTGAGGATCAGCCCGCGTTCGGTCAGTTCGGGGTTCTCGCTGGGCACGCCGACCTCGGCGGGCCGGTGCGGGTACTGCGTCAGCACCGGCGACCGCGTCAGCGCGGTACGTCCGACGACGACCGCGGTCAGCCTGGTCGCCCCGACCGACAACCCCAGCCCGTCTGCCATGTCACTCCCTCGAGATGGACCCCGTTCAGTTGTCCATCTCGCGCGGCGGGGTCGGCGTTACTCAGCGAATTGTGCCCGCACCGGGGATGAGTGGTAAATCCAGGGCGGTCACCCAGCCCGGCGAGAGGTCGTTGACCGCGGGCACCGCATTGAGCGCGCGCATGCCGGTGGCCAGGCAACCCGCGGCCGCGGCGTCGCGCCCGGACCCGTCGGTGAAGCGGAACGCCGTCTCCTGGGAGATGCTGGGCGTGCCCTCGATGTCGACCCGGTAGACGTCGTCCCGGCTGCCCGTCGGCCAGTCCGGGGCGGCGTCGCCACCGATGCGGTTGACGTGTTCCAGCTGGATCCGGGTCTCGCCCCGGTACACCCCGTTGATCGTGAAGCGCACGGCGGCGACATTGCCCGCCGCGATGACGCCCTTGGCGGTGGTGCGGTCGGTGGGCGTGACCCACTTGTCGTAGGTGGTGGTGATCTCGTCGAGCATGATGCCCGCGGCGTGAGCGATCATCGGAACCGTTGCACCCCAAGCCATCACCAGGATGTCAGAGGTCTCGAGCAGTGCGCGCTTCTCTGGTGGGCGGCCGATGCCCATCTCGAATTCGTAGTCGCCGGTGTAGTTGGTGTAGTCCAGCAGCTCCGAGGCACGCACCGTGCGGACCTCCGAACACAACCCCATCAGGGTCAACGGGAACAGGTCGTTGGCGAAGCCCGGATCGATCCCCGTGGTCAGGCACGATGACTCGCCCAGTTCGCAGGCCTCGGTGACCGGCACGATCCAGTCCGGCGGATTGAGGTGCATCGTCGGCCACACCCACGGCGTCATCGCCGTGGAGCACACGTCGATCCCCGCGCGCAGGAAGCGGGCGATCAGCGCGATGTTGTCGCCGGCGTGGGCGGCGGTCGGGCCGTAGTGCACCAGCGCGTCGGGCGCCAGCGCGATCAGCGCGTCGACGTCGTCGGTGGCGGTCACCCCGATCGGCTCGCCCAGTCCGCAGAGTTCGCCGACATCGCGGCCCACCTTCTCCGGACTGCTCACCCCGACGCCCACCAGATCGAACAGCGGATGACGGACGATCTCGGCGATCACCATCGTGCCGACGAACCCCGTGCCCCAGACCACGATCCGCTTGGCCATCGATCACCTCTTCTTCTGTCTCGCCGGCTAGCCGTCCTCACCCTAGGCGGGAATGATTCATCTGCGTCGGCGCTTGTCGATGGAACACCCACGAGCGAGAGGTTGACCCGATGACGGCTGCAATCGAAGGTCCGTTGAGCGGACGGCGCGCGCTGGTGACGGGCGGATCGCGCGGAATCGGCGCGGAGATCGTGCGCAAGCTGGCGCTCGACGGGGCGGCGGTGGCGTTCACCTACGGCGCGTCCGCCCGCGACGCGGACAACGTGGTCGTGGAGATGTCCAGGGCGGGCGCCCGGGTGTTGCCGATCCGCGCCGACAGCACCGACGTCGGCCAGATCGCCTCGGCCGTGCAGGAGGCCGTGACCCGTCTCGGCGGGCTCGACATCCTGGTCAACAACGCGGGCGTGGCCGCGTTCGGCGACATCGAGACCTTCCCGCTCG
This sequence comes from [Mycobacterium] manitobense, assembly GCF_025821665.1. Taxonomy (GTDB): domain Bacteria; phylum Actinomycetota; class Actinomycetes; order Mycobacteriales; family Mycobacteriaceae; genus Mycobacterium; species Mycobacterium arseniciresistens. The sequence continues at coordinate 11,819 of NZ_JACKSJ010000004.1, read as the reverse complement.
AGGAATTCGACCGCCTCGTCGCGGTCAACGTCCGCGGAGTGTTCGCCGCCATCCAGCAGACGGTGCCCCATCTCGGCGAGGGCGGGCGGATCATCAACATCGGCAGCATCAACGCCGAACGGGTGCCGGGCCCGGGCCTGGCGGTGTATTCGATGACCAAGGCGGCGGTGGCCGGCCTCACCCGTGGGCTGGCCCGCGACCTCGGGCCCCGCGGGATCACCGTCAACAATGTGCAGCCGGGCCCGATCGCCACCGACATGAACCCCGAGGAGGGCGAATTCGCCGACCTGGCGCGACAGACCATCGCCGTCGGACACTACGGGCACACCCGGGACGTCGCCGGAGTCGTGGCCTACCTGGCCGGACCCGACGCCGGCTACGTGACCGGAGCGAACTGGAACGTCGACGGCGGGTTCACCGCCTGAGCGCTGTCTAGAAGCAGCGGCGCAGTCCGCCCGGCTCGCAGAACAGCGGGTAGCGGTCCACCGGGAGCGGCAGCGGCTCCTTGAAGGCCAGCGTGAACGGCGTCGACGTCATCGCGGGTTGCAGTCCGCACACCGCGCCGTGGATGGACTTGCGGGTGCCCGCCAGCGTGACCCCGCTCCACGAGAAGATCTGCTCGACCGGTGCGGTGGACCCGTCGGGGCACGTGAGCCCGTCGCTGACCTTGCGGGTGGTCGTCCACAGCCCGTTGGTCATCAGGGCGTCGGAGCCGGTCTGCCGTTCCGGTATCACGTGCAGCCGGCATGCGACCGGCAACCACAGCGGCTCGCGGAGGTCGCCGACCGTCGGCACGCAAGACGGGTAGACGGTCCAGTCGGCGCCGGGCTGCCCACCCTCGTTGTAGGTGTAGACACCCTGCAGGATCTCCGGCGGGGCGTCGGGCGGCTGCGCCTGCGCGATCGGGGCCCAGCCGACCGCCGAACCGGCGAGCATGACGGTGGCGGCGAGCGCACGACGGAGTCTCATGAGCGATGAGTATCGCAGCAGTGCCGCGGCTCGTCACCGGTTTGCCGGTCGGCGCATTCGGGAGCCGGGCGTTTCGGGGCGGATGATCAGCGGGTAAGTGATCTTGGATCATCCGCATGAGCCCTGGAGATGGCGTGACCCGTAGACCGATCGTGCTCGGCGGTCTGATCGCCGCCGTCGTCGCCCTGGTGCTCGGCATGACGTCCTGTTCGACGGGCGAGCGGGTCGACCTCGGCGACGAGGCGTCCGGGAACCTGATCGCGGCGATCGCCGGGGAACCCGACCAGCTCGACCCGCACAAGACCAGCGCCTACTTCTCGTTCGAGGTGCTGGAGAACGTCTTCGACACGCTCGTCGAACCCGACGCCGATCTGGAGATGCGCCCGGCGCTGGCCGAGTCGTGGAACGTCAGCCCCGATTCCCGGGTGTGGACGTTCCGCCTGCGGCGCGGCGTGACGTTCCACGACGGCAGCCCGTTCACGGCCGACGACGTGGTGTATTCCTACCGGCGCATCATCGACGAACAGCTCACCAACGCCGACAAGTTCAGCGCGGTGACCGACATCCGCGCGCTGGACCCGTCGACCGTGCGGATCACGGTCAAGACGCCAACCCCGAACCTGCTGACCAACATCGGCGGCTTCAAGGGCATGGCGATCGTGTCGAGGGCGAACGTCGAGAGCGGGCGCATCGCCACCCACCCGGTCGGCACCGGACCGTTCTCCTTCGCGGGTCAGCGCAGCGGCGACTCGATCACGCTGAAGGCCAACCCGTCGTACTGGGCGGGACCGCCGAAGGTGTCGGGCGTGACGTTCCGCTTCATCTCCGAACCGTCCACGGCCCTGGCCGCGCTGCAGGCCGGCGAGGTGGACTGGACCGATTCGATCCCACCCCAGCGGGTCGCCCAGTTGCGCGACGACGGCTCCCAGCGGCTGGCGGTCACGCCGAGCAACGACTACTGGTACCTCGCGCTGAACGAGGCCCGCGACCCGTGGCGCGACCCGCGGGTGCGTCAGGCCATCGCCTACGGCATCGACCGCGACGCGATCGTGCAGGCGACGAGCTACGGCACCGCCGCGAAGAACCAGCTCGCGATCCCCGAGGGCAACCCCTGGTACACACCCTTCGACAACTACCGCTACGACATCGACAAGGCCAAAGACCTGCTGGCGCAGGCGAATGCCGCGCCACAGCGGATGGACATGCTGGTCACCAGTGAATACCCGGAGACCGTCACCGCCGCGCAGATCATCGCCGACAACCTCGCCCCGCTCGGCATCACCGTCGACATCCGCACCGTCGACTTCGCGACGTGGCTCGACGAGCAGAACAACGGCAACTTCGACATCCTGATGATGGGCTGGCTGGGCAACATCGACCCCGACGACTTCTATTACGCCCAGCACCACACCGACGGGACGAGCAATGCGCAGAAGTTCTCGAACTCCGAGGTGGACCGCCTGCTCGACCGGGGCCGCGTCGAGACCGACCGCGGCGCGCGCCGCGACGTCTACGCCCGCGCCGCCACGATCATCGCCGATCAGGTCAGCTACCTCTACCTGTACAACCCGTCGGTGATCCAGGCCTGGTCGAACGACCTGTCGGGGGTCGAGGCCCGCCGCGACGGCGCGGTCCGCTTCCGTGCGGCGCAGCTGGCCGGAGGGGAAACGGCTTGAGCGCGTTCATGTCTCACCCCGTGCTGCGCTTCCTCGTGCGCCGCGTGCTGTACTCCCTGGTGGTTCTGCTCGGGGTGCTGGTGGTGGTGTTCGCCCTGGTGCACCTGGTGCCCGGCGACCCGGTGCGCATCGCGCTGGGCACCCGCTACACCCCGCAGGCCTACGAGGCGTTGCGCTCGGCGAGCGGGCTGGACCGCCCGATCGTCGTGCAGTTCTTCAGCTACCTGGGCAACGCGCTCACCGGCGACCTCGGCGTGAGCTTCCGCAACGGTGACCCGGTGACGGTGACGCTGCTGGACCGGCTGCCCGCGACGCTGTCACTCGGTCTTGTCGGCGTCGTGATCGCGCTGGTGATCGCGGTGCCCGCCGGCATCTACTCCGCGCTGCGCGAGGGACGGCTCAGCGACACCGTCGTCCGGATCACCAGCCAGTTCGGGGTGTCGGTGCCGGACTTCTGGCTGGGAATCTTGCTCATCGCCCTGTTCGCCACCACGCTGGGCTGGCTGCCCACGTCGGGATACCGCCCGCTGTTCGACGACCCGGCGGGCTGGCTGCGCCACATCGTGCTGCCGGGTCTCACCGTCGGTCTGGTCGCGGCGGCGATCATGACGCGCTACATCCGCTCGGCGGTGCTCGAGGTGGCCTCGGCGGGGTACGTCCGCACCGCCCGCTCCAAAGGGCTGCCGCCCCGTGTCGTCACGTTCCGCCACACCGTGCGCAACGCCATGATCCCCATCCTGACGATCACCGGCATCCAGCTCGCCACCATCCTCGGTGGAGTCATCGTCGTCGAAGTGGTGTTCGCGTGGCCCGGACTGGGGCGGCTGGTGTTCAATGCCGTTGCCGCGCGCGACTATCCCGTCATCCAGGGCGCGGTGCTGCTGATCGCGGCGCTGTTCCTGCTGATCAATCTCATCGTGGACGCGCTCTACGCGGTGGCCGACCCGAGGATCCGGCTGTCATGACCGATCCTGCGCAGACGGCCGGCGAAAGCGGCAGGGTGGCGTCCTGGCGGCTGCTGCTGGGCAATCCCGTCACCCTGTTCTCCGCGGCGGTGCTGGCGGCCGTCGTCGTGGTCGCGGTGTTCGCCGGGTGGCTGGCGCCCTACGGCGTCAACGACATCGACGTGCCCAGTGCGCTGCAGTCCCCCAGCGGCGCACACTGGTTCGGCACCGATGAACTCGGCCGCGACGTGCTGTCCCGGGTGCTGGCGGCCGTTCAGGCGTCGATGCGGGTCGCGGTGGTCAGCGTGGTGTTCGCCGTCGTGGTCGGCGTGACGATCGGTGTGCTGGCCGGCTATCTCGGCGGCTGGGTCGACACGGTGTTCATGCGCGTCGTGGACGTGGTGTTCGCGTTCCCGGTGCTGCTGCTGGCACTGGCCGTGGTCGCCGTGCTCGGGCCCGGCGTGACGACGACGATCCTGGCGATCGGCATCGTCTACACGCCGATCTTCGCCCGCGTCTCGCGCGCCAGCACCCTGAGCGTGCGGGTGGAACCGTTCGTGGCGGTGTCCAAGACCATGGGCACCGGCCACCTGTACATCCTCGGCCGCCACATCCTGCCCAACATCGCCGGACCGCTGATCGTGCAGACGTCCCTGTCGCTGGCGTTCGCGATTCTGTCGGAGGCGGCGCTGTCGTTCCTGGGGCTGGGCATCCAGCCGCCGCAGCCCTCGCTGGGCCGGATGATCTTCGACTCCCAGGGTTTCGTGACGCTGGCGTGGTGGATGGCGGTGTTCCCCGGGGCGGCGATCTTCGTGATCGTGCTGGCGTTCAACCTGCTGGGCGACGGGTTGCGCGACGTGCTGGACCCGAAGCAGCGCACCATGATCGAGGCCAGGAGGAAGCAATGAGCGGGCCCGTCCTGGACGTGCGCGATCTGCACGTGCGCATCGGCGGGCGTGACATCGTGCGCGGCATCTCCTTCGACGTGGCGCGCGAGCAGACCGTGGGGATCGTCGGCGAGTCCGGCTCGGGCAAGTCGATGACGGTGCTGGCGGCCACCGGCCTGCTGGATGCGCCCGGCGCCTCGGTGACCGGGTCGAGTTCCCTTGCCGGAGAACACCCCGTCCAGCTGATCGGGGCGTCGGCGCGGGCCCTGCGCGCCGTGCATGGCGGCCGCATCGGGTTCGTGTTCCAGGACCCGGGCACGTCGCTGAATCCGCTGCTGACGCTGGAGCGGCAGATCACCGAGTCGCTGGAGACGCACCGCAACATGACGCGCAGGCAGGCCCGCGGCCGCGCGATGGAACTGCTGACCGCCGTCGGGCTGCCCGATCCGGAGTCACGGCTGCACTCCTATCCGCACCAGCTCTCGGGTGGCCAGCGCCAGCGGGTGATGATCGCGATCGCGCTGGCGTGCGACCCCGAACTGCTGATCGCCGACGAGCCCACCACCTCCCTCGATGTCACCACCCAGGCGCAGATCATCGAACTCGTTCGCGACCTGCAGCGCGACTTCGGCGCCGCGGTGGTGTGGATCAGCCACGACCTCGGGGTCATCGGTCAGGTCGCCGACGACGTCACGGTGCTGCGGCAAGGCGAGGCCGTGGAGCAGGCGCCGGTCGTCGACGTGTTCGCCCGTCCGCGACACGAATACACCCGCACGCTGCTGGCGTCGCGGCCGCTGCTCGGGGGCGGCGCACCCGCACCCGCACCGGCGGAGTCCGCCGCGCTGCTCACCGTCGAGGGGCTCGACGTGAGATTCCCCGTGACGACGCCGACGGGCCGTTCGACGGTGCACGCCGTCAAGAACCTGTCGTTCACCGTCCGGCGCGGCACCACACTGGGACTCGTCGGTGAATCCGGTTCCGGCAAGTCGACTGTCGCCGCGGCGCTGACCGGGTTGGTCACACCCGATGCCGGCACCGCCACGCTGGGCGAGACCGATGTGTTCTCCGTCAGGGGCGCCGACGTGAAGGCGCTGCGGCGCCGGATCGGGCTGGTGTTCCAGGACCCGTTCTCGTCGTTGAACGCGCGCAACCGGGTGGGCACCGCGATCGAGGAACCGCTGCGGGTGCACAAGCTCGCCGACGGGCGGCAGGGGCGCCGCGACCGCGTCGCCGAATTGCTCGAACTGGTCGACCTCCCTGCGTCTTTCGCATCGAGGTATCCGCACGAACTGTCGGGCGGGCAGCGTCAGCGGATCAGCATCGCCCGGGCACTGGCCGGCGAGCCGGACCTCCTGATCCTCGACGAGTCGACGGCGGCGCTCGACGTGTCGGTGCAGGCCCTGGTGCTCGATCTGCTCGGCGGTCTGCAACGAGAACTGGGACTGACGTACCTGTTCATCGGCCACGACCTCGCGGTGATCCAGCAGATGAGCCACGAGGTGCTGGTGCTGCGGGACGGCGAGGCGGTCGAGTACCGGCCGGCCGCGGAGTTGTTCGCCCACCCGGAGCACGAGTACACCCGCGCGCTACTGGCCGCGGTGCCGCCGGAGCGGCCACGGACCTCGGCGTGAGAAGGTCTAGCCCATGAGCCAACTGAACGGGAAGGTGGCGCTGGTGACCGGCGCCTCGGCGGGTCTGGGTGCTGCCACGGCGAAGCTGTTCGCCGAGCGCGGCGCTTCGGTCTTCGGTATCGCCCGCGACGCCGACCGGCTGGCGGCCGTGTTCGAGGGCGTGCCCGGCGGCCGGTTCGCCCCGGTGGACATCACCACCGCGGCCGCGTGCCGGGATGCGGTGTCGCAGTGCGTCGCCGAGTTCGGCCGGCTCGACGCACTGGTCAACGTCGCCGGGTTCCACCAGATGCGGCACACCCTCGACGTCACCGACGAGGACTGGGAACGCGACCTGGCCGTGAACCTCAATGGGCCGTTCTTCCTGTGCCGGGCCGCGCTGCCGCACCTGTTGGAGGCCGGCGGCAGCATCGTCAACGTCGCCTCGATCGCCGGCATCGAGGGCGAGGTGTACTCGGCGGGCTACTGCGCGGCCAAGCACGGTCTTGTCGGGCTGACCCGGTCGCTGGCGATCGAGTTCACCTCGAACCGGTTGCGGGTCAACGCCATCTGCCCCGGCGGTATGCGCACCGCCCAGGTCACCGAGTTCGCCGCGCCGGAGAACGCGGACTGGAACCTCATCATGCGGATCGCATCGCCGCGCGGCTTCATGGACGTGACCGACGTCGCGAAGACGATCGCGTTCCTGTCCAGTGACGACGCGGCCGCCGTGCACGGCGCGGTCTACGTCGTCGACAACGGAAAAACGGCGGGCTGAACTGGCAGGATCGACGCCGTGAAGACCTCCTCCGGTGACGTCGTCGATTCGCAGGCCACGTCGGACAGCACGGCGGTGGCCGGCTCCACCGCCACCGCCAGCAGCAGCATCGTCGCCGGGTCGGCGGCCACCGTGGCCAGCACCGTCGTCGCGGGATCGGTGGCGACGACGGCCAGTGCGGGTGTCGCAGGGTCGGCGGCGACCGTGGCCAGCGCAGGCGTCGCCGGGTCGGCTGCCACCGCCGCCAGCGCAGGCGTCGCCGGAAGCATCGTCGTCGCGATGTCGATCGCGATGGCCGGCTGCGTCGGCTGCGTGGCGTGCGCGTTCTGCAAGCGTTGCCTGGCCTGCCTCGGATGCGTGGAATGCACCGATTGCCTTGGCTGCGTTGGCTGTTACAACTGTTCGGGATTGCGGGGCGCCGTCGGTCAGCGCAACGTGCACGTCTAGCTCAGCGAGGTGTGCATCAGCATCGTGCTGTAGTCGGACCACCGCGACAGCGTGAAGTAGAGGTCGCTGCCGGTCGACCACGGATGGATGTAGGGCGCGTAGATGCCGCCGGGCACCGCGGCCGACGTGACGAGGGTCTTCGCCGAACTCCACGGTCCCTCGGGTTTGTCGGCGGTGCGCATGACGACGTTGCTCACCGTGTTGGTGTAGAGCATGACGAACTTCTTCAGGTGGTCGTTCCAGGCCACCGACATCTCGCTGCCCGGCGCCCACACCACCTGGATCGCCAGGAACGGAAAACCGCGCAGCCAGCCGAACGGCGTGTGGTACTCGTAGGCCGACTTGTCGGCGACGGCGTTCTCGGCGACGCGGGACAGGAACGGCATGCCGCCGCGGCCTGCGCCGGTGCCGTAGGCGTAGACGTAGCCGCCGTGCCGCAGGTACGCCTGCATCTGAAAGTTCTGGTCCCCCCAGGTGAACGGCACACCGGGCACGGTGTTGAACCAGCTGGGCCGGATGCTTGTGGCGGGCACGGTCCACGTCTCGCCGTTGGTGTCCGACACCGCGACGGCCGAGAAGTTCGTCGACCACTGCCCGGGTGCACCCCACTGGCTGACGGACATGAAGTTGACGTACTGCCGGGTGCCCACCGAGATGCCTGCCGTCGGGATGATCGTCACCTCGGTGGCGGCCAGCCGCAGGCTGTCGATCACCTGCCGCGAGAAGTTCGGCCGGTTCTGCAGCACGGGTGAACCCGCGAACTGGTTGCCGTACTGCGGCGCCGGGACGTCGAGGCCGTTGGCGAGGTCGCGGCTCGCGCTCCGGAACAGCGTGTTGTTGCGCCACTCCTGGCCGGCCAGGTTGCAGTTGCCGAAGGTGTCGCCGAAGGCGATGAGCACCTGCCGCTGCGCGCCGGAATAGCCGTTGTCCCAAAGGATGCCGAGGTCGGCGCCGGAGATGCCGAACTTCTGATAGGAGCCGGAGCCCGGCCCCACGATCGTCTCGACCACCGTCGCCGTCGTCGCGGCGGGTGCGGCGGCCGCGCGCGCCGCGGTGTTGGGGGCCACTTCCGCGTCGGCCGCCGCGGCCTCCGCCGGGGTGGTCTTCGGCGCGGGTTTGCGGCCGATCGGCAGGTGAAGCACGGGCAGCCGGGGGGTCGCGGACTCGGGGGCCGCCCGGCGCGCCGAACCGCTGGAGTCGAACACGGAGCAGGGGTCCGCAGCGGCGGTCGGGCTCGTCAGAACGGGAACGACCAGCGACAGGGCGGTCGCCGATACGACGGCAAGCGATGCCAGTCGTCGCGAGGCCGGCATGACCCACCTTTCATCGGTTACTACAGAGACTGTAGTGACTGATGTGGTTTGCCCGCCCGTCGGCGTGCCGGACTGACACCGTCTCGTGACCGGGCCGACACCTTGCCGGTGTCAGAGCAGTTTGTGCTCGATCACGGTGGCCAGCCGTGGCTTTCGCCAGCGCCCCTCCACGCGTTCGATGCGCACACCCATCTCACCGCCCGCGATCTCGAGGGTGCCGATCTGGTTGCGGAAGTGCGGCATGGTGACCGGCCGCCAGCGCAGCCGCGGCATGCCGACCTTGGTCGTCTTCACCAACGCCCTGCCCACGGCTTCGGCCAGTTTCGTGTGCCCCAGCCGCAGCACCACCCGCTCGCTCGCCGACGGCTCCTTGCGCAGTCCGGAACACACCACCTGCCAGAACCGGGTGGCCGGCGCCGGTGCCTCCTCCTCGGGCACCTCGACCTCGGAGACCCAGCAGTGGTGCACGTCGCCGCCGAACATCACCATGGTGTCCGGCGTACGACCCCGCCTGCCCGCGGCGACGTCGATCACGAGATCCTCGAACTTGCGGTAGCTGTCCTGGAAGCAGGCCCAGTGGTCGAGGTTGGCGGTGATGCGGACCTTCTCCCCCAATCCCCGCATCCGCCTGCCCCAGGCGCCGTCGCTGACTGCCTCCGACCACGCCTCGATGTGGTGCATGCCGTAGGGCAGCAGGATGGGCAGCGAACTGGCGAACAGCAGATGCCGGTAGTCGCCGTCCACCTTCGAGGTGATCCAGTCCCACTCCTCGTCGGTGGTGATCTGGCGGCGGCCGGCGCCGAGCTGGCGTCCGGTGCGGGCGTCGACCACGATCAGCCGGGCCGGCCCCAGGTCGCGGCACATGCTGAAATGCGAGACGCCGTCGTCCCTCTCCGCCATCTGGGCGAGTTCCTTGATCGGCTCGGCGCCCTGCCGGGTCTCCAGCACCCGCTGGAAGGTGTGGTCCTTGGCCAGCTCGTCCGGCGACATGTTGCCCAGATGCTGGTAGATCCAGTAGGCCATCAGGCCGCCGATGATGCGCGTCTCGTACCAGTCGGTCTGGCGCTTCTCCCGCAGCCATTCCAGCGAGGTGTTCCATTTGTCGTTGATCTCGTGGTCGTCGAACATCATCGACGTCGGGATCGTCGACAGCATCCACCGGACGATGGGATCGCTCCAGGCGTCCCAGTAGCCGATGCAGTACTCCTCGAAGTCCTCGAGCACCTCGACCGGTCCGTTGGCGTGCACCTCGCGTTCGGCGACCATGTCCCTGATGGTGTCGTTGACCTGGTCGGCATAGAGCTGGTCGCCCAGCATCATCAGCGCGTCCGGCCACAGCGCCGACGGTTGACGCAGCATCCGCATCCCGTAGGCGCGCAGCACGTCGATGCCCTGGCCCTTGGAGTGCCACATGTGCTGGCGGGTGTAGGGCGGGTGGTGCGGCGCCGAGGCCCGGCACGACCCGAACAGCAGCCGCAGATTGCCCTCGGGCGGCATCAGCCTGATCCGCGGCTGCGGGAGCTCGTAGCCGAACGGCGGCCAGGCCTGCACGCCGTCGAGGTGGACCTCGTACGGATGCTCGACTTCCGGGTCCAGGCCGGTGACGCAGACGATGGCGAAGTGGTGGCCCTCGACCTCGAAGGTGTCGGCGGTGCTGCCGAGAACCTCGACCCGGCAGGCCTGGTCGGTCTCGACCCACACCGTGGCATCGGTCTGGCCCACATGTCGCAGGAGTGGACCTACTCGAACCTCGGGCACTCCGCCATGATGCCCGACGGCGGCGGCCCCGTCATCGCGAATGGTCGCGACCGTCAACGACTTCAAGATCGACCGCCCGCTGCGGGCGAGCGTGAGATCGACACCACGCAGCGGCGCACTCGCGCTTCAGTCGCGTGGTGTCGATCTCACCCACTGCGTCAGGGTTGGGGCCTGCGGCGGCCCAGGTACACGGCCATACCGAGGGCGGCGAAGCCCAACGCCCCCACCGCGCCGGCCGCAGCGTAGAGCGCCACCTGCGTGCGGTCGACGGGTGAGGACTCGTCGGCGGCCAGGCGCAGCGGATAGTCGCCCGGCAGCGGTGCGGCCTGCGGTTCGTCCAGGCCGGGGAACTGCTGGGTGCGGTGCACCTCGAACTGCCGCTCACCGCTGGGATTCTGGGTCCACACCCCCCAGGCCGGCGTCGCGCCGTCGAGCAGTACCTTGCGTTCGCCGAAGCGGGCGTCCTCGCCCATGTCCACGATGCGGTTGACGCGGAACGGCTGATAGACCGCCTGCGGATAGCGCACCTGCACCGGCACGTTGTCGTAGCGCACCAGTCGCGGGGGCTGCGGGAACGGCAACCCGGGCCGTGGGACGTAGCCGCCGCCGAAGAACGTGCCGACCGCGACGTCGACCGCGGTGTCGGCGGCGCCGAGCACGACGGCGGTGAAGCTGTACGCGGCGAACTCGGCCGCCTCCAACACGATTCGCGCCAGCGGCGGGATGTACACGATGCGGGGCCGGTTCAGGTACACGTAGACGATGCGCACCGGGTTGCGGTACGGGTTGAAGAACGTGGGCCGGTAGAAGCGGTCGTACTCCACCCAGTCGCGGTTCCACTGCCGCACCTTGCGGTCCCAGTGCCGGTCCCGATCGCGGTCCCAGCGGTCCTTCTCCCAGCGGTCCTTGTCCCAGCGGTCCTTGTCCCAGTCCCAGCGGTCCTTGTCCCAGTCGTCGCGGTCACGGTCCCGCCGCTCGGAGGAGAACACCGCCCTCGACAGGGTGTCCAGCTCCTGCCTCGGCGCCTCCACCACCTTCTGGACGACGGGTTCCGCGCGCCGGGCCACCTGCACGTCCTCTTCGGGGGCGAGCAGGGTCTCCGGCCGGACCTCGCGGACGGCTTGCGCGGCCTCCGGCGCGTCGGCCGCGGGCGACTTCTCTTCCGGGGACTTCGCGGCCGGGGACTTCGCGGCCGGGTCCTCCGGGGCCTTTCCGGCCGGAGACTCGGGAGCTTCCGGTGACCGCCCGGCCGGAGATTCCGGGGCCTCCGGGGACTTCGGCTCCCGGGACTCCACGCGGTCTGCCGGCGATTCCGGAGTGACCTCGCCTGGCGCCGCTGGGGCAGGCGCGACCGGCGGCGCTCCGGCAGCGGACTCCTCCACCGGCGCCGGCTTTGCGGCGGGGGCGGGCTCCTCCACCGGCGCCGGCTTTGCGGCGGGC
>NZ_JACKSJ010000003.1 GCF_025821665.1 [Mycobacterium] manitobense | reverse complement strand
GGCCCGGCGCCGCTCCGATCAGGAGGTGAACCGGTGACCGGCCTCGGCTACACCCTGCCGGCGGTGATCGCGGTGCTGGTGGTCATCGTCTGGGAGTTGCGGGTGCTGCACACCGGACTGTTCCGCCGGCCGGCGTACTGGGTGTCGATCGCGATCGTGCTCGGATTCCAGGTGCTCGTCGACGGTTGGCTGACCAAGCTGAGCGCACCGATCGTGCTGTACAACGAACAGCACTCCACCGGTATCCGGTTTCCCTGGGACATCCCCATCGAGGATTTCCTGTTCGGCTGGGCGATGATCACCGCGGTGCTGCTGCTGTGGGTGCGGTCGGGGAACCGGCGGGGCGCCGCATGAACACCACCCCGTACAACGTCCCGGAGGCCTTCGACGCGGGCGCCGATTCCTACGACGAGCTGGTCGGCGCCAACCCCGGCTACCACGAGCACCTCCGGTTGTCCGCCCGGCGGATGGAACTCCCCGGCGGCGGTCGCGGGCTGCGACTGCTGGACATCGGCTGCGGCACAGGCGCACAGGCGC
>NZ_JACKSJ010000002.1 GCF_025821665.1 [Mycobacterium] manitobense | reverse complement strand
CGCGATCGGCAGCGGGGCCAAGCTGCCCTCCGGCGCCACCACCGTCAGGTGCGGGGCTTCGGCCGGAGGCGGCGGCGTGCCGTACACGCGCGCCTCGCACCCGGAGATCGCGAGCGCCGCGGCCAGCAGGGCTGCGCCGGCCGTCACGACCCTGCACGGCCGTCGCATATCTCTCCTCGGCATACTTTCGGGAGTCATCGGAACCGGCGGTCGCACCGTTGCCCTGGCCGGTGATTCCAGCCTAACGGCTCGGTGGGGGGCACGCCCGCCCGTCCGGCCCCGGCCGGTCGCCGCCGGTGGACACGGCGATTTCGCTGCAACGGTGCCCGTCTGGCACAATTGAGCAGTTGTCCGCAGCGGCCGGTACGTCCGTGTGCTGCGTGATACACCTCGAAACGCCCGGAACACCCCGGCACGGTGGCGCGCCGCACTGCGACAGCCTGCCCCGACGCCGCGAACAAACAAGGAAGTGTCACCGATGAACACGCTGGACTTCGTCGACCAGACGTCGCTGCGCGACGACATCCCGGCTTTCGGCCCCGGCGACACCATCAATGTCCACGTGAAGGTCATCGAGGGGTCCAAGGAGCGCATCCAGGTCTTCAAGGGTGTGGTCATCCGCCGGCAGGGTGGTGGCATCCGCGAGACCTTCACCGTCCGCAAGGAGAGCTACGGCGTCGGCGTCGAGCGCACCTTCCCGGTGCACTCGCCCAACGTCGACCACGTCGACGTGGTGACCCGCGGTGACGTCCGCCGGGCCAAGCTGTACTACCTGCGCGAACTGCGTGGCAAGAAGGCGAAGATCAAGGAAAAGCGCTGACTTGCCGCGCTGTGGTCGTTCCGACGGTCGGCACGCCACGCTGGCTAGTCTGACCTGGTGACCCGATCCAGCGACCCCGCCGACACACCAGCCGACGGGATGGCCGAGGACACCGTCGACGAAGCGGGACCGGACCGAGAGCCGGATCGCGAGCAGGACAAGCCGGACCGTAAGCGCGGTGCGCTGCGCGAGGGTGCGATCCTCGTCTCCATCGCGCTGGTTCTGTACTACGTGATGCTCACGTTCGTCGCGCGGCCCTACCTGATCCCGTCGGAGTCCATGGAGCCGACGCTGCACGGATGTCCAGGCTGTGTGGGTGACCGCATCATGGTCGACAAGCTGACCTACCGGTTCACCCAGCCCGAACCCGGTGACGTCGTCGTGTTCAAGGGCCCGCCGAACTGGAACATCGGCTACAAGTCGATCCGGTCGGACAACGCCGCGATCCGATTGGTGCAGAATGCGCTTTCGTTCGTCGGCTTCGTGCCGCCCGACGAGAACGATCTGGTCAAACGTGTGATCGCGACCGGTGGGCAGACGGTGGAGTGCCGTGCCGCGACCGGGCTGACGGTCAACGGCAAGCGGCTCGACGAGCCGTACCTCGACCCGCAGACCATGATGGCCGATCCCGCCATCTACCCGTGCCTGGGCAATGAGTTCGGCCCGGTCACCGTGCCGGCCGGCAGGGTGTGGGTGATGGGCGACAACCGCACCCACTCCGCCGATTCCCGGGCGCACTGCAGCAACCAGCCCGCCGACGCGCAGCGCGGGCTGCTGTGCACGGGCGACCCGACGGCGGGCACCGTGCCAGTGGACAATGTGATCGGCAAGGCGCGGTTCATCGCGTGGCCGCCGTCGCGGTGGGGTGGCGTCGGCTCGGTGAACCCCCAGACGGATTCCTAGCGGCGGCGATCGAGCCGCGGCGCGAGATGCGGAGGCTGAGCGTGCCGGCGACCTGGCCGCCCCGGGCGGTGATGCGGAAGTCCGCCGGACTGCGCACCCTCGAATCGGCGCTGTACCGCGGTGGGCTCGGCCCCGTCGCGGGTGTGGACGAGGTGGGCCGCGGTGCCTGCGCCGGTCCGCTGGTCGTCGCGGCGTGTGTGCTCGGCCCGAACCGGCTGGAGAGCCTGGCCGCCCTCGACGACTCCAAGAAGCTGGGCGAGAAGGAGCGTGAGCGGCTGTTTCCGCTGATCCGCCGCTACGCCCTGGCCTATCACGTGGTGTTCATCTCCTCGACCGAGGTCGACCGCCGCGGCGTGCACGTCGCCAACATCGAGGGGATGCGCCGTGCGGTGGCCGGCCTGCCGGTGCGGCCGGGGTACGTGCTGTCCGACGGGTTCCGGGTTCCGGGGCTGCCCATGCCGTCCCTGCCGGTCATCGGCGGTGACGCGGCGGCGGCGTGTATCGCGGCGGCGAGCGTGCTGGCGAAGGTGAGCCGGGACCGGCTGATGGTTGCCATGGAGGACGAGCATCCCGGCTACGGGTTCGCGCTGCACAAGGGCTACTGCACGCCGACGCACACCGCGGCGCTGGCCGACCTGGGGCCGTGTCCCGAGCACCGGTACTCGTTTGTGAACGTGCGACGCGCGGGTAGCCGCACCGAGGTGGTGGTGCGCGACGCCCCCGGCGGAGTATTGGACGCGCTGGATCAGGAGCCGGAGCAGCGGGGCGACGTCGGGTGAGGAAAGATGACATGAACCGAGCAGAAGGACAGCGCAGCCCATGAGTGCCGAGGATCTCGAGAAGTACGAAACCGAGATGGAGCTCTCGCTGTACCGCGAATACAAGGACATCGTCGGTCAGTTCAGCTATGTCGTGGAGACCGAACGGCGGTTCTACCTGGCCAACAGCGTCGAGATGGTGCCCCGCAACGCCAACGGCGAGGTGTACTTCGAGCTGCGGCTCTCCGACGCCTGGGTGTGGGACATGTACCGGCCCGCGCGGTTCGTCAAACAGGTGCGGGTGATCACCTTCAAGGACGTCAACATCGAAGAGGTCGAGAAGCCGGAGCTCCGGCTGCCGGAGTGAGGCGGTTCAGGACGCGACGGCGACCGGCGCCAGGTAGCCGCGTTCCGCGGCGACGTCGGTGAGCAGTCGGCGAAGCTGCCGCCTGCCGCGGTGCACCCTCGACATCACGGTGCCCAGCGGCACGGCGATGATGTCGGCGATCTCCTGGTATTTGAGGCCCTCGACGTCGGCGTAGTACACCGCGAGCCGCTGGCCCTCCGGCAGTGCGTCGAGTGCGGCCCGGACGTTGTCGTCGGTCATCGCCGCAAGGGCCTCCAGTTCGGCCGACGGCCGCGTCGCCGCCGTGGCGTAGAACTGGGCGTCGGTCAGCTCGTCGGTGAGGAACTCGTCGGGCCGGCGCTGGGATGTCCGGTAGGCGCCGATCCAGGCGTTGCTCATGATGCGGAACAGCCAGGCCCGCAGGTTGCTGCCCTCGCGGAAGGTGGCGAAGCCGACGTAGGCCTTCATCATCGTCTCCTGCACGAGGTCCTCGGCGTCGACCCGGCTGCGGGTGTGGCGCAGTGCGCCCCGGTACAGCTGGTCGACGTAGGGCAGTGCGTCCCGCTCGAATCGGGCGGCCAGCTCCGCGTCGATGGCGGTCGGACCGCACGAGCGCAGAATTCGTTCTCCGGCAATCATTTCCGTGGCAACCATGTCCGTCATCCCTTTCGAGTCGGTACGGGAATGACGCTATGGCCACCGGGGTGCGGCCGGAATGCTGCTGGCCTCACAGCCTGGTGGGGGTTAGCACTACCTCGCAGCGGGCACTTGCCACGGCTGACACACTGAACGGGTGCGTGACACACCGAAGTGCTGGCTCACCGACATGGACGGCGTCCTGGTCCGCGAGGAGCATGCCCTGCCGGGCGCCGCCGAGTTCCTGATGCGACTGACCGAACTCGAACGACCGTTCCTGGTCCTGACCAACAACTCGATCTTCACCCCGCGCGACCTGGCGGCCCGGTTGTCGCGGTCGGGGCTGACGGTGCCGGAGGACTCGATCTGGACGTCAGCGCTGGCCACCGCGACATTCCTCGCCGACCAGCTGCCCGGTGGGTCCGCCTACGTCATTGGCGAGGCAGGCCTGACCACCGCGCTGCACGAGGCCGGCTACACCCTCACCGACGTCGACCCCGACTTCGTCGTACTCGGCGAGACGCGGACCTACTCGTTCGAGGCGATCACCAAGGCGGTCCGGCTGATCCTGAACGGCTCCCGGTTCATCGCGACCAATCCCGACGTCAGCGGGCCGTCGGCCGAGGGCCCGCTACCTGCGACGGGTTCGGTGGCGGCGATGATCACCAAGGCGACCGGTCGGGAGCCGTACTTCGTGGGCAAGCCGAACCCGATGATGTTCCGCAGTGCGCTCAACCGGATCGAGGCGCATTCGGAGAGCACCGTGATGGTGGGCGACCGGATGGACACCGACGTGGTGGCGGGGATCGAGGCGGGGCTGGAGACCATCCTGGTGCTCACCGGCTCCACGACGCAGGCCGACATCGAGCGGTACCCGTTCCGGCCCAGCCGGGTGCTGCCGTCGATCGCCGAGGCCATCGAGCTCATCTGACGATGACGACCGTCGAGCTGATCGGTGTGCCGTTCGACGGCTACGGACGCGCAGGCAACCAGGCGCGCGCCGCGGCGGCCCTGCGTGCCGCCGGCCTCGCCGGAGCCGTCGGTGGCGTGGTCGGCGACGACGACATCGCGCTGCCCACAGCCGAATCCGCCCGCGGCCCCAACGGCCTGATCAACGAGCCCGCCCTGCTGGCGATGACCGACGGGCTCAACGAACGGGTGGGCGCCGCGGTCACCGCAGGCCGGTTCCCGATCGTGTTCGGCGGAGACTGCGCCATGCTCCTCGGCGTCGTCACCGGCCTTCGCGACCACGCGGGTGACACCGCACTGGTGTTCGTCGACGGCCACGAGGACACCATGCCGCTGGACGTGTCCGAGGACGGCGAGGCCGCCAATACCGAGATCGGTCTGCTGCTCGGCATCACCGGCCGACTCCTGCAAGGCCCGTTGGCGCAACGGCTGCCCGCGCTGCAGCGGGACCGGCTGGCGGTGCTCGGACCCCGCGACGAGTCGTGGCGCAGGCAGTTCAACGTCGGCACACTGGCCGACTGCGGGGTGTGGCTGGCGCCGCTGGCCGACGTCGCCGCCGACCCGCCGCAGACCGGGCGCCGTGCGCTGGCCGCGCTGCCGGCTGAGAATTGGTGGCTCCACATCGATCTCGACGTCCTCGACCCCGTCGAGTTCCCCGCGCAGGGGCTGCCCGGCGTCCCCGACGAACCCGGCGGACTGACGTGGCGGCAGCTCACCGCGCTGATCCTGGCGATGGCCGAGGCCGGCGGGTGTGTGGGTGCCAGCCTCGCGATCTACGACCCCGACCAGGACCCCGACGGCGCCGACGCGGCGCGCATCGTCGAATTCGCCCGCGACGTCCTGCCCGCCGTAACCGGGACGGCGTGAATGGCCGAGTCCATCGACACGAACTTCCTCGCGGCCGTGCCAGCGATGACTGCAGGCACCCCTCGTGACGAAATAAGGCTCACCGCACCGCTGGCCCTCGACGTCTTCGACGCCCAGCTCCGCAGCCGCCACCTCGACATCGCCGCGCGCGAGTTGCGCTCAGAAGGCAAGGGCTACTACACGATCGGCTCGTCCGGGCACGAGGGCAACGCGGCGGTGGCCGCCGCCCTTCGCGTCACCGATCCCGCCTTGCTGCACTACCGGTCCGGTGGCTTCTTCCTGGCGCGGGCCGGCCAGGCCGGCGGTGTCGACGGCATGGCGAGGGCCGTGCGCGACGTGCTGCTCGGACTGGTCGCCGCGGCCGCGGAACCCATCTCCGGGGGACGGCACAAGGTCTTCGGCAGCCACGGCCTCAACGTGATCCCGCAGACGTCGACCATCGCCTCGCACCTGCCGCGCGCCGTCGGCGTGGCGTTCTCCATCGCCCGGGCCCGCAAGCTCCGCGTCACCGGCGCCTGGCCCGACGACGCGCTGGCGGTGTGCAGCTTCGGCGACGCCTCGGTGAACCACTCCACCGCGGTGGGCGCCATCAACACCGCGATGCACTCCGCCTACCAGGGTCTGCCGATGCCCCTGCTGCTGGTCTGCGAGGACAACGGCATCGGGATCAGCACCCCGACACCGCGCGGCTGGGTGGCCAGGACCTATGAAAACCGCGCCGGACTGACGTATTTCGCGGCGGACGGCGCCGACCCGGCCGAGACGTTCGACGTGGCACAGGCGGCCGCCGAGTACGTGCGCAGCCACCGCAGGCCGGCCTTCCTCCACCTGCGCACCGTCCGGCTGATGGGGCACGCGGGTTCGGATTACGAGCCCGCCTACCGCAGGCCCGACGAGATCATGGCCGACTTCGACCGGGACCCCGTGCTCGGCACGGCCGCCCACCTCGTCGCCGCGGGTGTGCTGACGCCCGAGCAGGTGATCGACCGCTACGAGGCCGTCCGTGCCGAGGTGCTCACCGCGGCGCGCGAGGTCGTCGGGCTGCCGCAACTCCTGACGAGAGCCGAGGTGGTGAGGCCGCTGCGCGATACGATGGCCGAGGCGGTGGCGGCGTCGGCGCGCACGGAATTGGTTGTGCCCGTGGCGGGCAGGGGCGGGGAGCCGCTGACCCTCGCCCAGTCGATCAACCGAGCACTGCGCGAGATCCTCGAACGCAGGCCCGGGGCACTGGTGTTCGGGGAGGACGTCGCCCGCAAGGGCGGCGTGTACGGGGTGACCCGCGGACTGCAGAACGCGGCCGGGCGGGCCCGCGTGTTCGACACCCTGCTCGACGAGCAGGCCATCCTCGGGCTGGCGCTCGGCGCGGGCATGTCGGGGCTGCTGCCCATCCCGGAGATCCAGTACCTGGCGTATTTGCACAACGCCGCCGACCAGATCCGCGGCGAGGGCGCGACACTGCAGTTCTTCTCCGACCGGCAGTACCGCAACCCGATGATCGTGCGGATCGCCGGATACGGCTACCAGAAGGGGTTCGGCGGCCACTTCCACAACGACAACTCGATCGCCGCGATCCGCGACATCCCCGGCGTGGTGATCGCCTCCCCGTCGCGGCCCGACGACGCCGCGGCGATGCTGCACGCCTGCGCCGCAGCCGCCGACGCCGCGGGCACCGTGTGCGTCTACCTCGAGCCGATTGCGCTCTATCACACCCGTGACCTGCACCAGGACGGCGACGAGCAGTGGCTGGCGCGCTACCCGGACGAGGTCGCGCCGATCGGGCGTGCCCGCACCCACGGCGACGGCGCCGACCTGACGATCCTGACGTTCGGCAACGGCGTGCGGATGAGTCTGCGGGTGGCGCGCCGTCTGGAGCGTGCCGGCATCGGCATCCGCGTCGTCGACCTGCGCTGGCTGGCGCCGCTGCCCGTGGAGGACATGCTGCGCGAGGCGCGCGCCACCGGCCGGGTGCTCGTCGTCGACGAGACCAGGACCACCGGCGGCGTCGGCGAAGGACTGCTCGCCACCCTGCTCGCCCACGGCTACACCGGCCGGCTGGCCCGCGTCGCGGGCGAGGACAGCTTCATCCCGCTCGGCGATGCGGCACTGCAGGTGCTGCTCTCGGAGGACACCATCGAGTCGGCGGTGCTCACCGTGACGAAGCTCTGACAGCCGCTTGCTAGCTTGAGCGGATGGCCGAACCCGCTCCCGACCCGACGCGCCCGCTGGCCGGCGTCCGGATCGTCGAGATCTCGAGCTTCGTCGCGGTGCCGCTGGCCGGGATGACGCTCGCGCAGCTCGGCGCCGAGGTGATCCGCGTCGACCCGATCGGCGGCGCGGCCGACTACCGCCGCTGGCCGGTGACCGACACCGGGGACAGCATCTACTGGGCCGGGCTGAACAAGGGCAAGCGGTCCGTCGCGGCCGACCTGCGCTCACCCGAGGGGCAGGACCTCGTCACCCGGCTCATCGCCGACGCCGGCGTCTTCATCACGAATGTGGCCGGCCGGCAATGGCACTCGTACGACACGCTGGTGGCGCGCCGGCCCGACATCGTGCACGTCGAGGTGTCGGGGCGCGCCGACGGCGGGACCGGGGTGGACTACACGGTCAACGCCTCGGTCGGCTTCCCGCTGGTGACCGGTCCGGCGCAGCTGGCCACGCCGGTCAACCACGTGCTGCCCGCCTGGGACGTCACCTGCGGGCTGTACACCGCGCTCGCGGTGTCGACGGCGCTGCGGCACCGCGACGCCACCGGCACCGGCGCGCGGATCGCCATCCCGCTCGACAACGTCGCCCTCGCCACCGCGGGCAACCTGAGCTTCCTGACCGAGGTGATGGTCAACGGCGCGCAGCGACAGCGGATCGGCAACTCGCTCTTCGGCACCTACGGGCAGAACTTCACCAGCAGCGACGGCGCCGCGTTCATGGTCGTCGCGCTCACCAACCGGCACTTCCGCGACCTCACCGAGACCACCGGCACCGCCAAAGCCGTTGCCGCACTGGGCCAGGCGCTCGGCGCGGACTTCACCGACGAAGGCGAACGGTACCGCCACCGCGATGCGCTGACCGGGCTGTTCACCGTCTGGTTCACCGAACACACCGCCGACGAGATCGCCGCTGCCCTGACCACGACGTCGGTGCTGTGGGAGCGCTACCGCAGCTTCGCCGACGTCGCCACCGACGACCGGGTGACAGACAACCCATTGTTCACCCGCCTCGACCAGCCGCGGATCGGTGAGTATCTGGCGCCGGGGCTGCCGATGGCGATCGGCGGTGTCTACCCGCCGGCCGTCGCGGCGCCCGCGCTGGGCGACGACACCGCCGCGGTGCTGTCCGACTGGCTGGGCCTGGGCGCCGGCGACGTCGGCCGTCTCGTCGGAAGCGGCGTCGTGGCAACGGGTTCCGAATGAGCCGGCTGCTCAGCCTGCTCGACGTGCAGCCGGCGCAGGACGGCGGCTGGACGGGCGCGGCCAGCGGCCCGGCGGGCAAGCGGTCATTCGGCGGACAGTTCGCCGCGCAGAGCCTCGCGGCCGCGGCGCGCACCGTCGACGCCGACCGCCCGCCGACCAACATGCATCTGCAGTTCCTGCGCGGCGGCGAGGCAGGCGACCCGGTGGACTACACCGTCACGCCGGTGTTCGACGGCCGCACCGCCGCCGCACGCCGGGTCGACTCGCAGCAGGGGAGTCGCCTGCTCACCACCGCCACCGTGTCGTTCGCCGCCCCCATCGCCGGACCCGAGCACGGGCGGCGATCCGCGATGCCCGCCCATCCGGACACCCTGCCGCAGACCGGGCCGCCGGGGCCCGCGCCGTCGCTGCCGCTGGACGAACTCGACATCCGCATCGCCGACGAACGCTCGGATGGCCTGTTCGTGCGGCGGATGTGGTGGCGCGCCACCGTCGACCTGCCCGACGACCCGCTCACCCACACCCTGGTCGCCGTCTACGTCACCGACCTGTACATGATCGATCCGGCGCTGCAGGCGCACGGCCACTCCATGCAGGCCCGCACGCACCGCAGCGGCACCACGGACTCCTCGGTGTGGTTCCACCAACCGGTGCGCGCCGATCACTGGAACCTGCTCGAATCGACCTCACCCGCCGCGGCGCGGGGCCGCGCCGTGATCACCGCCAGCCTGGTCAGCGACGACGGCGTCGTCGCCGCCACGCTGGTGCAGGAGGGGCTGATCGCGAACCGGGAGTAGCCGCCTGCGCAGCATCGTCACCGCCTGGGTGAGCGCCACACCCACCGCGACCGCGGCGACGACGCCGACGGCGGGATGGCCGTCGACTAGCGGATAGACCTGGTAGTGGGTGAGATAGGTGTACAGCGACGCCTCGGCGACCACGCCGGCCACCACGGTCAGGCCCGCCGGGCAGCGGATCGCAGGCAGCCAGATCAGCAACGCGAAACCGGTCAGCACCATCACTTCCCGCAGCGGGTCGCCGAAGTAGCCGATCAGGCCGACGGCCACCACGCACGTCACGGCGAGGCGCTGCCACACCGTCGTCGCCTTCGCCGCGGCCCAGCCTGCCGCGAAGAACCAGAAGGCCAGCACCGTGAACCAGGCGTTCCGGCCGAGGTCGAGGCCGAGCACGTCGTAGCGCAGCGCGGTGCCGAACCCCAGGAGCACCGCGGCGACCGCGAACGGGTACCGCCGTTCCCACCCGTCGAAGGCGGTCGACGCGCACAGCAGCGCGACCCCGACCAGGATCCACACCAGCACCTCGACGAACCACAGCCGGCCCGCGGTCATGCTGTCGTGCGGGCCGAGGAACTTGTTGGCCAGCAACAGGTTCGACGCGTGATAGTGGTCGCTGAACAGCAGTGTCAGCGCCACCCACAGCACCGACGGGACGGCGATCCAGGCGATGGTGGTCCGCAGGTGGCGCAGCCGTTCGCGGCGCGGCAGCGGTGTCAGGCAGAACCGGCCGACGTTGTAGCCGGCCACTCCGAGCAGCAGGTGCGCCCCGCCCCACAGTTCGAACAACCCGGCGTGCGAGCCGACGATCAGCACGATCGCGACGGCGCGCAACGCCACACTGGTCTCCAGCGTCGCGCCCCAGCGTCGCCGGGCCGGCCGGCCGGCCGGCTCGAGGTCGCGCACCGGGAGGCGCTGCCAGTCGGCGGGCAGCCTTCCGAGCGCCCGCTCGAGGCGCACCGACATCGTCACGTAGGACAGCGAATTGCCGCCGAGGTCGACGAAGCTCCGCTCCGGCGTGACGGCCGCGGGCTCGATCTGCAGCACGTCGGCGAAGATGGAACGCAGGTCGGACGTGTCGGGCGGATCGACTGGACGGCCGGCCAGAGCCCGCACGGCCGGGTAGTCGGGCTTGCCCGACGCCAGCAGCGGGAGTTCCGGCACGGTCGCCGCGTGCACCGTGTCGGCGGGCACGCCTGCGACCTCGGCGGTGAGGCGCCGTAACGCTGCGCCGTCCGTCGGGCCGGTCGCCGCGACGGCCAGGCCGTCGTCGAGATCGGTGCACAACGCGCTCACCCCGCGCTCGGCGAGCGCGGACTCGACGGCCTGCAGGTCGATGCGCAGACCGTAGACCTTGACGAACCGGCTGCGGCGGCCGATCACCTCGTAGAGGCCGTCGGCGGTGCGGCGGGCGATGTCGCCCGTGCGCAGCGTGTCGCCGCCCGGCGCGAGCGCGAGGTCGGCCGGGCTGTGCGCGTAACCCATCATGACGTTGGCGCCGCGGTACACCAGCTCGCCGGTGCCGTCGGGCCAGCCGTCGGTGGGCTCGATGGAGAACGATCCGCCGGGGATCGGCACGCCGATCGAGGTGGGCCGCGTCGCCGCGAGATGCGCTGGCAGATATGCCATCCGGGCGGTCGCTTCGGTGGCGCCGTACATCACGAACAGCTGCCAGCCGCGGTCGGCGGCCAGCGCGGCGTAGCGGCGCACCCGCTCGGGCGGCAGCCGGCCGCCGGCCTGGGTGAGGTAGCGCAGGTCGGGCAGGTCCATCGAATCGAACCCGATGCGGTCCAGCAGTTCGAAGGTGTAGGGCACCCCGGGGAACGTCGTCCCGCGGTGCCGGCGGAACAGCTGCCAGAAGTCGTCGTCGACCACCGACCGCTCGGTGAGGATCAGCCCGGCGCCGCGCAGCAGATGGCTGTGCACCACCGAGAGGCCGTAGCAGTACGACATCGGCAGAGTCGTTGCGGCGCGGTCGGTTCGGCGGATGTCGAGATAGTCGGCGATGGCGGCGGCGTTGGCGGTCAGATTGCGGCGGGAGAGCCGGACCAGCTTGGGCGAACCGGTGCTGCCCGACGTCGACAGCAGCACCGCGAGGTCGGCGTGCAGGTCGTGGCGGCTGCCGTCGCGGCGGTGGTGCACACCGTCCGCGGTGACCACCACGTCGGGGTCGTAGGTGTGCAGGATCGCCGAGTGGTCGCGCCCCGCGGGCACCGGGAGGACGACGTGACCGGCGGCCAGCGCGCCGAGATGGTGCACGAGGGTGTGTACGTCGTTGCTGGTCTCGAGGAGCACGAGTCTGCGGTCGGGTCCGAGCGTGCGCGCGGCGGCGCCCACCCGGTCGGCGAGGTCGCGGTAGCTCAGCCTGTGCGCCGAGGTCAGCACCGCGGTGTCGTCGCCGTGGGCGAGCAGACGTTCGGTTAGGCTCACCTGCTCGAACCTACCGCTGTCCGGCAAACGCCGCGGTGCGGTTGAGCGTGCGTCGGGCGGGTAATTGACCAGCGGGTCCGAAGGCCGGGCCCGGCCCGACGACACGAGGAACGACACGACATGACATCCCCAGCAACCACCGTGCGCCGTGGAATCGGCGGCGCGTTCGCCGCCTGCCTGCTCGGCGGTGCCGCGGCCGCCACCATCGCACTCCCGACGGCGAGCGCCCAGCCCGACCCGTGCAGCGCCAGCGGCTACGCCACCACCGCCAGCGGTGTGCTCAACGCCGCGGGCGGCTACCTGGCCGCCCACCCGGGCGCGAACGACGTGCTGACCGCCGCGGTCAATCAGCCGGCCGCCGACGCCGAGCGCAACGTGCGGGGATACTTCGAGGGCCATCCGAACGAGTACTTCGACCTGCAGAACATCGCCCGGCCGCTGACCGACCTGCGGAACCGGTGCGGGACGGCGGTCACCCCGAGCCAGCTGGCCACGCTGTTCGACGCGCTGGAGGACTGATCCTCCGCTGAAACGCCGAACGTGCGCTCACTGCGACATCCGGGCCGGGATCTCGCACTGAGCGCACGTTCGGCGCGTCGGTGGGTGTTCTACATCCGCCCGTAGCGCGCCCGCACGAAGCTGTAGGCGCCGAACGCGGCGATACCGATCGCCGCGGCCATGAGGAGGAACTTGCCGAACGGCGCCTCGCCGAGGGCCTTGACCGCGGCGTCCAGTCCGGAGGCCTTGGCCGGATCGGCCTGCAGGGTCGCCACGATGACCAGGATGCCCGCGCCGGCGAGCACGAGGCCCTTGGCCACGTAGCCGGCGATGCCGACGGCCTTGACTCCGCTGCCGCCGGACACCCGGAGATCCTTGAAGAACTTCTTCGTCACGCCCTTGTAGACGTGGTAACCGCCGACGCCGATCACGCCGAGGCCGACCGCGACGAGAAGCAGCTTGCCCCAGCCCGACTGCATCAGCTGAGCCGAGATGCCGGAGTTCTGCTGGCCGCTGGACTGGCCGCTGCCCGTGGCGAAGCGCGCCGCCGAGAACGCGATCGCGAAGTTGACGATCGCCAGCGCCACGGCCTTGCCCCGCTTCCAGGCGGGCGAGTCGTCCTGTCCCCGGCCGGAGCTCTCACCGGGCTTCGAGCCGATCACCGCTTCGGCCAGCCGCCACAAGCCGAGCGCGACCAGTCCGACGACCGCGATCCACAGCATGATCTTGCCGCCGGTCTGGTTGCCGATCGTGGCGAGCGCGCCGGACTGGTCGGCGTTGCCGCCGGATCCGAATGCGATGCGCAGGATGATGTAGCCGACGAGTAGGTGCAGCACCCCGCTGATGGCGAAGCCGGCGCGCGCCGCGTATTCGAAAGCGTCGCTGTCGGTGGCCCTGTCGACCACGCCCTGGGTCGGTCTGGCACTCATGTGGACCTCCTGCGACTTCGCAGATCGAGTGGATGTGACGCGCCGGTATACCCCGTTTTTAACGCTTGCGAAACCCGGTCCTGCAGGCAATGTGGACAAACCCGTGGCTGGGGATGGACTCCGGTCTCCTGTCGGTGCGCCGGACCAGCGTTGCGGCCATGACCACGTGGACACGCGCCGAGATCGGCGCACTCGGCGAGAAGCTCGCCGTCGAGCACCTCACATCGCTCGGGCTGCGGGTGCTGGCCCGCAACTGGCGTTGCCGCTACGGCGAACTCGACGTCATCGCCACCGACCCGGCGGCGCGGGCGGTGGTGTTCGTCGAAGTCAAGACGCGGACATCGGATCGGTTCGGTGGGGTGGCCCAGGCGGTCACCCCGCAGAAGGTGCACCGGCTGCGGCGGTTGGCGGGGATCTGGCTGGCAGGTCAGACCGACAGCTGGGCGTCGGTGCGGCTCGATGTCATCGGGGTGCGCATCGGACGCTGCCCGGTGCCGGAGATCACCCACGTGCAGGGGGTGGGGTAGATGGCGGTGGGCCGGGCGTTCTCGGTGGCGGTCCGCGGCCTGGACGGCCACATCGTCGAGATCGAGGCCGACATCGCCAACGGTCTGCCCGGCGTGCACCTGGTGGGGTTGCCCGACGCGGCGCTGCAGGAGTCGCGCGACCGGGTGCGCGCGGCGATCACCAACTGCGGCTACGAGTGGCCGATGAGGCGCCTGACGCTCGCCCTCTCACCGGCCACCCTGCCGAAGATGGGATCGGTCTACGACATCGCGCTGGCCTCCGCGGTGCTGTCGGCGCACTCGAAGAAGGAGTGGCCGCGGCTGGAGAAGGCGGTGCTGCTGGGCGAACTCGCGCTCGACGGCCGGGTGAGGGCCATCAAGGGCGTGCTGCCCGCGGTGCTGGCGGCCAAGCGGGAAGGCTGGCCGACGGTGGTGGTGCCGGTGGACAATCTCGCCGAGGCCAGCCTCATCGACGGCATCGACGTGCTCGGCGCCCGCACCCTGGGGCAGCTGCAGGCGTGGCTTGCGGGCAAGGCGCCGCTCGCCGAACGGATCTGCGCGCCGCCCGCGCCGCCCGAGGAGACGGTCGACCTCGCCGACGTGGTCGGCCAGACGGAGGCCCGCTACGCCGTCGAGGTGGCCGCGGCGGGCGCCCACCACCTGATGTTGACCGGGCCGCCGGGGGTGGGCAAAACCATGCTGGCGCAACGGCTTCCGGGACTGCTGCCGCCGCTGTCGCACGAGGAGTCGCTCGAGGTCACGGCGATCCACTCGGTGGCAGGCCTGCTGTCGGGCAGCGCGCCCCTGATCACCCGCCCGCCGTTCGTGGCGCCGCACCACACGTCGAGCGTGGCGGCACTGGTGGGCGGCGGGACGGGAATGGCCCGCCCGGGTGCGGTGAGCCGGGCGCATCGAGGGGTGCTGTTCCTCGATGAGTGTGCCGAGATCGGTCTCAGCGTGCTGGAGGCGATGCGAACTCCACTGGAGGACGGTGAGATCCGGCTCGCACGGCGCGACGGGGTGGCGCGCTACCCCGCGCGGTTCCAGCTGGTGATGGCCGCCAATCCGTGTCCGTGCGCACCGATCGACCCGCGGGACTGCATGTGCGGCAGTGCCGAGAAGCGCCGCTACCTGGGCAGGTTGTCCGGCCCGCTGATGGACCGGGTGGACCTGCGGGTGCAGATGCACTCGGCCCGTAGCGGGGCGTTCGCCGCCGAGGACGGTGAACCCACCGGCGAGGTGCGGGCGCGCGTGGCCGCCGCCCGTGCCGCGGCCGAGGCCCGGTGGCGACCGCACGGAATCCGCACCAACGCCGAGGTCAGCGGCGCGCTGCTGCGCCGCAGGTTCCGGTTGTCCCCGCAGGCGATGAAACCGCTGCGCACCGCCGTCGACAGCGGCCGGTTGTCCATCCGGGGGATGGACCGCACGCTGCGGGTCGCGTGGACGCTGGCCGATCTCGCCGGCCGCGCCTCTCCGGAGATCGACGATGTCACCACGGCGCTGGGCTTTCGCCAGTTCGGCGGTGCGCGATGAACGCCGACGCTCGCGCCTGGGCCTACCTGTCGCGGGTGGCCGAGCCGCCGTGTCCCGAGCTCGCCGAAGTCGTCACCCGCGTCGGCGCCCGCGAGGCGGCCGACCGCGTCCGCTGCGGCGCAGTCGGCGAACGGTTGGCGTTCCACACCGAGGCGCGCCGCGAAATCGATTGCGCACAGGACGATCTCGATGCGGTCGAACGGCTCGGGGGCCGCATCGTGACGGCGTGCGACGACGAGTGGCCGGCGCTCGCCTTCTCGGCGTTCGGCCGATCGGCGCGGCCGCGGGAGTGCCACCCGCCGCTGGTGCTGTGGGTGGTGGGGGAGGTCCGCCTGGACGAGGTGCCCGGCCGGGCCGCCGCGGTGGTCGGTACGAGGGCGGCCACGGCCTACGGGGAACACGTCGCCGCCGACCTCGCCGCGGGGTTGGCGGCCCGCGACGTGGCCGTGGTCTCCGGTGGCGCCTACGGCATCGACGGGGTGGCCCACCGGGCGGCGCTGGCATCCGACGGGCTGACGGTCGCGGTGCTGGCCGCGGGCGTCGACGTGCCCTATCCGGCGGGCCACACCGCGCTGCTGCGGCGGATCGCCGAGGAGGGCCTGGTGATCAGCGAGTACCCGCCGGGCGTGCGGCCCGGCCGGCTGCGGTTCCTCACCCGCAATCGGCTGGTGGCCGCGCTGTCGGGTGCCACGGTGGTGGTCGAGGCCGGCGCCCGCAGCGGCGCCGCCAGCACCGCCGGGTGGGCACGGACGCTCGGCCGGACGGTGTGTGCGGTGCCGGGGCCCGTCACGTCGTCGGTGTCGGTCGGCTGTCACCGGCTGCTTCGCGACGGCGCCGAGCTGGTCACCCGGGCCGAGGACGTCGTCGAACTGGTGGGCCGGATGGGCGAGCTGGCCCCCGAGGAGCAGCGGCCGATGTCGCCGCTGGACGGGCTCGACGAGGCGCAGCGGCAGGTGTACGACGCGCTGCCGGCCCGCGGCACCCGCACCGTCGACGAGATCGCCGTGGCGGCGGGCCTGCCCGGCCCGCGCGTCATCGGCCCGCTGGCGGCGATGGAGATCGCAGGCCTGGTCACGCAGTGCGACGGCCGCTGGAAACTGGTCCGCCCTCGGTAGCGGGCCGCCGGGACGGGCGCGCTCGTATAGTCGAGGCGACTGCAAGACGTAGTGGAGGAACTCAGTGGCTGGACGGCCGATACACACCTTCGAGGTGGTGAGCAGCGAACAGCTGGCACCGCACATGGTCCGAGTGGTGTTGGGCGGCAACAACACCGATGGCCGAAATGGGAACAGCGGCGGCTTCGGCACGTTCACGCCCAGCGAGAACACCGACTCCTACGTCAAGCTCGTCTTCCCGCCGCCCGGCGTCGACGTGTCGGCGCTGGAGACCCCACTGACGTTGGACAGCTTCTCCGCGCTGCCTCCCGAGCAGCAGCCCACCGTGCGGACCTACACCGTGCGGCGGGTCGACGCCGAGCGCGGCGAGATCACCATCGACTTCGTCGTGCACGGCGAACACGGCGTGGCGGGTCCGTGGGCGGCCGCGGCCGAGCCCGGCCAGCCGGCGTACCTGATGGGGCCGAGCGGGGCGTTCTCACCGGACCCGGAGGCCGACTGGTACCTGTTCGCCGGCGACGAGGCGGCGCTGCCGGCGATCGGCGCGGCTCTCGAGGCGTTGCCCGACGACGCCGTCGGGCGGGCTTACATCGAGGTCGCAGGCCCGGACGATCAGATCGAGCTCACCGCGCCCGAGGGGGTGTTCGTCATCTGGGTCTACCGGGGTGGCCGGGCCGACCTGGTGCCCGAGGAGAGGGCGGGTGACCATGCGCCGCTGATCGCCGCGGTGAAGGAGACGCTCTGGCTGCCGGGCCAGGTGCAGGTGTTCATCCACGGCGAGGCGCAGGCCGTGATGCACAACCTGCGGGCCTACATCCGCAAGGAGCGCGGAATCGACGCGAAGTGGGCGTCGTCGATCTCCGGGTACTGGCGGCGCGGGCGCACCGAGGAGACCTTCCGGCAGTGGAAGGCCGAACTCGCCAAGGCCGAGGCCGGCTGACACCCGGGCTGGCCGCAAGCCCACACCGGCTGGCACGCTGGCCGCCATGACCTTCGGTAACTACCAGTTCGAGATCTACCTGCAGGGCCTGTCCGGCGTCCTGCCGACGATGCCGATGACGTTCGCGGACTGGGAGGCCAAGGCCGAAGCCGCGATGCCGCCGTCGGTGTACTCCTACGTCGCGGGCGGCGCCGGCGACGAACGCACCCAGCGCCTCAACCGCACCGCGTTCGACAACTGGGGACTGATGCCGCGGATGTTCCGCGCGACCCGCGAACGCGACCTGTCGCTCAACCTGTTCGGACTCGACCTGCCGTCCCCGGTCTTCATGGCGCCGATCGGCGTGATCGGCATCTGCGCCCAGGGCGGCCACGGCGACGTGGCCACCGCCAAGGCCGCGGCGCGCACCGGCGTTCCGATGGTCGTCTCGACGCTGACCGAGGACCCGCTCGAGGACGTGGCCGCCGAATTCGGCGACACCCCGGGCTTCTTCCAGCTGTACTGCCCGACCGACCGCGACCTGGCCGCCAGCCTGGTGCACCGGGCCGAGGCCGCCGGCTACAGGGGCATCATCGTCACCCTCGACACCTGGGTGCCGGGCTGGCGGCCCCGCGACCTGTCCACGTCGAACTTCCCGCAGCTGCGCGGGAAGTGCCTCGCCAACTACACCAGCGACCCGGTGTTCCGCGCCGCCCTGGCGCAGACGCCCGAGGAGAATCCCCAGGCCGCCGTGCTGCACTGGGTGTCGCTGTTCGGCAACCCGGTGACCTGGGACGACCTGCCCTGGCTGCGCTCGCTGACCGATCTGCCGCTGATCGTCAAGGGCATCTGCCATCCCGACGACGCCCGGCGCGCCAAGGACGGCGGCGTCGACGCCATCTACTGCTCCAACCACGGCGGCAGGCAGGCCAACGGCGGCCTGGCCGCCATCGACTGCCTGCCCGACGTCGTCGCCGCGGCCGACGGGCTGCCGGTGCTGTTCGACTCGGGCATCCGCAGCGGCGCCGACATCGTCAAGGCGCTGGCGCTGGGGGCCACCGCGGTCGGCGTCGGCAGGCCCTACGCCTACGGCCTGGCGCTCGGCGGGGTGGACGGCGTCGTGCACGTGCTGCGGTCACTGCTGGCCGAGGCGGACCTGACGATGGCCGTCGACGGCTATCCGACGCTGGCCGATCTCACTCCGGACACACTGCGGCGCGTCGGCTAGACACCCGCGGGCGCTCTGCGACGGTAGGGGCGTGACGGCCACGATCGACGAGGTCCTCGACCAGTTCGACGAGTACCTCGAACTGCAGTGCGGGCGCTCGGCGCACACCCGCCGCGCCTACCGCGGCGACCTGCGATCGCTGTTCGCCTTCCTCGACCGGCGGCTGCCCGGCGCCGGTGTCGCCGGGCTGAGCCTGCCCGTGCTGCGGTCGTGGCTCGCCGAGCAGGCCGGCGGCGGCGCGGCCCGCACCACGCTGGCCCGGCGGACGTCGGCGGTCAAGACGTTCACCGCGTGGGCTCTGCGGCGCGGCCTGCTCGCCACCGATCCGGCCACCCGGCTGCAGCTGCCCAAGGCCCGTCGCACGCTGCCGTCGGTGCTGCGCCAGGACCAGGCGCTCGACGCCATGGCGGCCGCCACTTCCGGTGCGCAACAGAATGATCCGCTCGCCCTGCGGGACCGGTTGATCGTCGAGATGCTGTATGCGACCGGGATCCGGGTCAGCGAGCTGTGCGGCCTTGACGTCGACGACGTCGATACCTCGCGACGGCTGCTGCGGGTGCTCGGCAAGGGCGACAAGCAACGGACGGTGCCGTTCGGGGAGCCCGCCCAGCTGGCGCTCTCGTCGTGGCTGGCCGACGGCAGGCCCGCACTGGCCACTGCCGACTCCGGGCCCGCCCTGCTGCTCGGCGCCCGCGGCAAGCGGCTCGACCAGCGGCAGGCGCGCACGGTCGTGCACCAGACCGTCGCGGCGGTGGACGGCGCACCCGACATCGGCCCGCACGGCCTACGGCACAGTGCGGCAACGCATCTGCTGGAGGGCGGCGCCGACCTGCGCATCGTGCAGGAGCTGCTCGGCCACTCCACGCTGGCCACGACGCAGCTCTACACGCACGTCACCGTCGCGCGGCTGCGTGCGGTGCACGACCAGGCGCATCCACGGGCGTGATCCGCACTCGGTCCGATGGAAGCGGCGCCGGGTCGCCTAGGCCGACTGTTCGACGGCGTCCGGCGGCATCCACCGCACCACGAGCTCGCCCCAGTTGACCGGAGCGCTCCACCGCTCGCCGATGACCGAGAACGACACCCGCTGGAATTCGCGAACCTCGCGGTAGCTCTCGTCGGGTTTCATGCTGCGGAAGATCAGCCACGGTGCGTCGTCTCCCACTTCGACCCGCCAGCCCGTCATGTCGGCGGTCGGGGAGTCGATCGTCAACCACCGGAAGCCCTCGTCGTCGGGGAGGTATTCGATGGGCAGATCGATGTCGGCCTCGTGCTCCGTCATGATCGCCGATTTTATCGGTCGTCACGTGGGAGGGCTGGGCCCCGCCCGGCGCTCCCGCTCGCCGGGGGAGGTCAGCCGGCGACCGGCTTGAGGCGGATCGCCGTGCCCGCCAGCAGCCCGAGCGGATCGACGTAGTCGGCGCGCGCGGCCGGACCCCACATCGCGCCCCAGTGCAGGCACGCCGCGGCCGGGCAGCCC
>NZ_JACKSJ010000001.1 GCF_025821665.1 [Mycobacterium] manitobense | reverse complement strand
TCTACCTGGACGCTGCGGGCGCACCTGCCGTGGTGAACACCGCGCTGGCTGCGGCGAAACGGCACGCCACCCTGGGTGTGGTCGGGGTGCACAAGGAACAGGTGCCGATCGACTTCGTCAACATCATGAGTAACGAAATCACCGTCACCGGTTCGATGGGCTATCCCGATGAAATCTTCGAGGTGACCAAGGATCTCGTCGAGAACTGGGAGAAGTACGCGTTGATCGTGAGCCACACCATGCCGTTCGACAAGGTCGGTGACGCGCTCGAACTGGCCGCAACTCCGGGCGTGGCCGACAAGGTCGTGATCACCTTTCCGTAGGCCATCCACTCGCTCGAGGATCGCGCGTGCCGCGCGCTCGGTGAGCCGGTTCCGGGTAGCCGCGCCTAATCGGCGTCCTCGTCGTCCCGGGTAGCCGCGCCTAATCGGCGTCCTCGTCGTC